>CAZKXB010000008.1:0-56379 GCA_964556595.1 uncultured Ruminococcus sp.
ACGAAACCTAAGCGTATGTCTGAGTGAAAAGGCACATATACTCGATAAACAGCAGCACGACCTGTCCCGCTGTATCCCGGAAGTATTCTGCCATGGTAAGACCAGAGAGCGCTACTCTCATTCTTGCTCCCGGAGGCTCGTTCATCTGACCGTAAACAAGCGCGGTCTTGTTGATAACTCCCGACTCCGTCATTTCAAGGTAGAGGTCGTTACCCTCACGGGTACGCTCGCCGACGCCCGTAAATACCGAGATGCCGCCGTGCTGCTTTGCAACGTTGTTGATAAGCTCCATAATAAGAACCGTCTTGCCAACGCCCGCACCGCCGAACAGACCAATCTTACCGCCCTTAAGGTAAGGCGCGATAAGGTCAACTACCTTGATACCGGTTTCAAGAACCTCATTGGAAGCCTCCTGCTCCTCAAACGAAGGAGCGGGACGGTGAATTTCCCACTTTTCTGCTGTCTGCGGCTGCGGCTTGTTGTCAACCGCCTCGCCCAGCAGATTGAATATACGTCCCAGTGTTTCCTCGCCAACAGGCACCTTTATGGAAGCACCGGTGTCCACTGCCTGCATACCTCTGACAAGACCGTCAGTTGAACCCATAGCTATGCAGCGGACGATATCATCGCCGATATGCTGGGCAACCTCCACCACAAGCTTTTGACCGTGGTTGTCAATCTCAATGGCATTAAGCAGATTAGGAAGGTTATCGGAGCTGAACCTGATATCAAGCACCGCGCCGATTACCTGAACAATCGTGCCTATGTTCTGATTTGTCATTTTCTAACTTTTCCTTTCCGTTGGTTGGAAATTCATAAGCGCTTTATTCCAAAGCGTTTGCGCCGCCGACAATCTCGGTCAGCTCCTGCGTAATGCTTGCCTGTCTTGCTCTGTTATACAGCAGCGACAGGCTGGCAATCATCTCATCGGCGTTATCCGTTGCCGATTCCATCGCCGTTCTGCGCGCGCCCTGCTCCGAAGCATAGGACTCTACAATAGCGCACTGCAAAAGGCTTGCCGTAAAGCGCGGAACTATACGGTCAAACACCGCCTCGGGCGAGGGGTCGTAATCCATTGTTCCGTAGTTTTCCAGCTTCTGTGTTGCCATGGGCAGCACAGCCATCTGCTGCGGCTCCTGCGTCAGCGAGGAAACAAACATTGTGTAGAAAAGCTGAACATCGTCAACTTCTCCTTTTCTGAACATATCTATCGCAATATTTGCAATATCATAAGCCATTGCAGGCTTTATATCCTCTGCGGCATTAGGAAAGCTGCCGACAATATCATAACCGCGCTTTGAAAAATACTCTATGGATTTTTTGCCCACAGCGATTATCTTCGGCTTTTCGGCGTCATTTTCGTGAGCCGCTGCCGCAAGCTTCAGCACATTGGAATTATAGCCGCCCGCAAGTCCTCTGTCACCTGCAACAACTATGAAAAGACGATTTTTAACCTCGCGCTTCTGAGTAAAAACGGTGGAAAAATCTGTGTTTGCCGAAGCTATTTCGCACATGGAGCGGTAAAGCTCGGTGAAATACGGACGCGCCTGCTCTGCGCGCTGCTTAGCCTTGCGCAGCTTGCTAGAGGCAACAAGCTCCATAGCCTTTGTAATCTGGCGGGTAGAACCTACCGATTTAATGCGGCGCTTGATGTCCTTCATATTTCCGTTTGCTATGATATATCACCTCCATATTTTGGATTGGTGTCAGGGCGCGCCGCGCAGACGCAAAACCTGCACGGCATTGCCCTTAGTATTATTGATTACTGGATATTATCCTCTGATGTGATATACTTTACCTTTTTTTCAAGGTACAGCCAACCGACCGCAAGCGCGGCGAAAACGCTGAGCGCTGTTGCGATTATGCTGAGTACAAAAGCTGCCTGTTTCATAGCGGCACTCCTTTCGTTTATCCTGCATAGGAAGCCGCAAAGCTTGTAAGCACTTCCTTGACTGCTTCCTCGTTCTCAGGGGTCATAACCTTTTCGGTTCTTATGCTTTCAAGTATCTCAGGTCTGCTCTCCTTTATGTGGGCAAGCAAATCCTTCTGGTACTGCTTAATCTGCTCAAGCTCGATAGAAGCAAGGTAATTGTTGATTACCGCATAGATAACGATAACCTGCTCCTCTACCGCGAGGGGAGAGTTCTGGTCCTGCTTAAGCACTTCAACGATACGCTCGCCCTTGGCAAGACGGTTTTTGGTATCCTGGTCGAGGTCGGAACCGAACTGCGCAAAGGACTGAAGCTCTCTGTACTGAGAATAGTCCAGCTTAAGCGTACCCGAAACCTTTTTCATTGCCTTTATCTGCGCATTGCCGCCTACACGGGATACCGAGATACCGGGGTTTACGGCAGGGCGCACGCCCGCATTGAACAGCTCTGTTTCAAGGTAAATCTGTCCATCAGTGATGGAGATAACGTTTGTGGGGATATATGCCGAAACGTCGCCCGCCTGTGTTTCAATGATAGGCAGCGCCGTCAGCGAGCCGCCGCCGTAATCCTTGTTAAGACGTGCAGCGCGCTCAAGAAGTCTTGAATGCAGATAGAATACATCGCCGGGGAACGCTTCACGTCCGGGCGGTCTTTTAAGCAGCAGAGAAAGTGTTCTGTAAGCTACTGCGTGCTTTGAGAGGTCATCATATACCACCAGAACATCCTTGCCCTTATCCATAAAGTATTCACCCATGGTGCAGCCCGAATAGGGCGCAATGTACTGAAGCGGGGCAAGCTCAGAAGCTGTTGCGGAAACAACGATGGTATAGTCAAGCGCGTTGTTTGCGCGCAGGGTTTCAACCACGCCTGCAACGGTGGAGTTTTTCTGACCTATTGCGACATAGATACAAATTACGTCCTTGCCGTTCTGATTGATGATGGTGTCGATTGCGATGGCGGTTTTGCCCGTCTGCCTGTCGCCGATTATCAGCTCACGCTGACCTCTGCCTATCGGAATCATACTGTCGATAGCCTTTATGCCTGTCTGAAGCGGCACGTTTACAGGCTCTCTTGTAATGATACCGGAAGCGATTTTCTCGATGGGACGGGTTTCCTTTGCAAGAATGGGACCCTTGCCGTCAATAGGCTGACCGAGGGAATTTACCACTCTGCCCAGAAGCTCCTCGCCCACGGGAACGGATACAATATTGCCCGTGCGCTTAACTGTGTCGCCTTCCTTGATGCCCGCGTCAGAGCCAAGCATTACTGCGCCGACAAAGTCCTGCTCAAGATTAAGCGCCATGCACTGTACGCCGTTCTCAAACTCAAGAAGCTCGTTTATCATGCACTTCTCCAGCCCGTGAATACGCACGATACCATCGCCGACAGTAACAACCGTACCAATGTCGCCAAGCTGGATTTTTGCATTGTAGTTTTTAATGCGGTCTTTTATAAGACCCGTAATTTCATCGGGGCGTAAATCCATTACTACTTCCCTTTCTAAAGTTTATTTGTCACGCGATTATCGAGTCAAGCTCGCCCTTAATCGCGTTAAGTCTTGCCTTGACGCTGCCGTCATAGCGCGCGCTGCCGTAATCAATGACCACGCCGCCGATAATGGCGGGGTCAATTCTTTCGCGCAGCGTAACCGTCTTGCCCGTAACCTTGGACATTTTTTCGGTTATCCTGCCGCGAAGCTCATCACTGAGCGGCTCGCTGGTTGTGACAGTTATCTCGGCAATTTTGAAATGCTCGTTATACATTTCGCGGAAGCGCTTCACTATGCCGCCAAAGCAGCCAAACCTGCTGCGCTCTGCCAGTATGCAAAGTAGATTTCCGCAATATTCGCTGACTTTTCCGTCTGCGATGATATCCCTGACAAGCGCCAGCTTCTCTTCCGCAGATATTGTGGGCGTTCCCATAAGCTTTACAAACTCAGGGTTTGCGCCAAAAATATCCGCAAGCGCCGAAAGCTCCTCCGATATAGCTGTAAGCTTATCGGGACACTCCTCAAGGCACAGCTCGAAAAAAGCCTCGCCGTACACCTTTTCAGCCTTGTCGTTCATGTTTTTCTCCCGTTTTGAATTAGTCTGGGCGGGCGATTATTCCTCAGTGCCGACGTTTACAAGGAACTCGGAAATAAGTCTCTCGTTATCCTTTGCAGAGATTTCCTTTCCAACGACCTTTGATGCGGCAAGAACTACTATATCGGATATCTCGTCCTTTATTTCGTTCATTGCGCGCTTCTTGTCGCGCTCTATTGCTTCCTCCGCCTTTGCTCTTATCTCTGCGGCGCTTCTGTTAGCGTCCGAGATAATTTCTTCCTCACGCGCCTGCGCTCTTGCGGTTGCCTGCTTAACAAGTTCGGCAGCTTCCGCTTTTGCGTCAGCAAGCCTTGCAAGGTATTCCTGCTCGGTTTTTTCGGCTGCTTCCTTTGCCGCCTGCGCCTCGGAAATTTCCTTTGCGGCAAGCTCCTTGCGCTTATCAAGTATGTTGCACACAGGCTTGTACAGGAAAATTCTGAAGATAAGGAAGATGATGAACGTATTGATAAGGGTAAACACAATGGTTCCAGGGTCTATCGAAACCAGTGCAAGCTTAGGCTGCTCAGCAGCAGCCGCCTCGCTGATTAAATTCAGCATTATGCCCAACTCCTCCTTTTATGCTTTTTATCTTTTGGCTTACGCGCCAAGTGCGCTCTGGAGAGAGCCGAAGATGGGGTTAGCATAAAGGAGCAGCAGTGCAATTACCAGCGCGTAGATACCTGTTGTTTCGGCGATAGCGTCACCGATAATCATTGTTCTGGTAATAGTACCGGAAGCCTCGGGCTGTCTTGCGATAGCCTCAACTGCCTTGCCGCCGCAGTAACCCTCACCGATACCAGGTCCGATACCGGCAATCATTGCCGTGCCTGCTCCAAGCGCAGACGCGCCGAGTACGATAGCATTTGCCAAAGTTTCCATGTCTGTCATAGTCATATCCTCCATGAATATTGTTTTGCTTGTATATCATTCTCCGTTGGGAGAAAATATCCTGTTTTACTCACACTCCGCACTGGAAATATAGGACATCGTGAGCATTACGAAAATATAGGACTGAATAACCGCCGTGAAGATATCAAAGTACAGCGAAGCCACCGCAGGAATAAGGATAGCAAAGCAGCCCAGCGCCCAGTAGATAAGTCCGCTGATAACCATGCCCGCAACCATATTGCCGAAAAGACGCAGCGCCATTGAAACGGGGTTTGCAACCTCGCCGATAATGTTAAATGGCAGCATAAACGGCAGCGGGTCAACAAAGTTTTTAAGGTAGCCCTTAAGCTTGCCCGTCTTAGCGCGGTTGTACTGCGTCATCATAAAGGTGATAATCGCAAGCGTGCCTGTCACCGACACATCGGCGGTAGGGGTGCGCAGACCTAAAAGGCTCATAAGGTTGCAGAAAATAAGGTAAATAAGCAGCACGCCGATGTACGGTCTGTACACCTTGTACTTTGTACCCATACTTTCATCAACGGTGTTGTTTACAAAGCTTACAAGCATTTCGGCAAGAGCCTGCCTGCGCGTTGTGGGAACAACCTTAAGCCCCGTGCTGAGTATCAGACATAAGACGAAAATAATCGCCATTACAATCCACTGAACGATTACAGACTCGGTGAGGTTCCATGTTATTCCGAACATCTCCCAGCTTGCAACCACGAGTGGACCGCTGATTTCAAAGCTATTCTCTGCCGCCTGTTCAACAGCAGCCTCGGACGCCATAAGCATAGCGCTTAACATAATATCTTCCTCCTTTATTGAACGCGCCGCGTTCGATTGAATTAGAGAATTTCAGTCTTTATTTTTTTCGCGCAAAGCCCTTACGGTTATCGCGAATTTTACAAACATCAGCGGAATAACCGCCGTAAGCAGCTCTATAAAAGGCGCAAGCGCGGCTATGGTCATTGCCGCAAACAGTCCCAGATAACGTATGCAGTACATAGCGTTCATATAGGTCTGCGCCGATTTGGGGGATTTTCTCACCGCCCGCTGCGCCGTCCTGCCAAGGATATAGAAATTAAGCACGCCGATAATATTGCCGTAAACCGCGCCTGTTATAAGCGTGAAATTATAATCCGCCGTAAAAAAAATCACAAGCACAACGGCGAAATACACTGCGTTTATGACAAGATAATACGGCAGCAGCGACCGCATTTCCTGAATTATTATCTCGGTTTTTTTCGCTGCCATACTTCCTCACCGATAGTTGTCGAAATAGTCGTTGTCCTCCGTACTTGAAAAGCTTTTGGGGACATTTTTGTCCTCCTTGCCGTACATACGGATTATCTTGCAAAGCTGCGAGATACCGCCGCTAAGCATGAATACTATGCCCAGCACAACGCATACTCCCATTGCCCAATCGTCCCAGCCGAACGTCTGCGTGGCATAATACCCGCCCACAATGAATACCAGCAACGGCGCAAGCACTGAAAAGGCAAACTGGCTCGCCACGGCGTATGCGGCAAAATTTCTGCTTTTCTTTGCCATATCAGTAGACGAATTGCTCAAGCCGCCAGTCCTGCTCTACCTTTACCATAGTCATACTAAGCACGCTTTCGGAATTTGCAGAAGCGGTGGTTTCGTCCAGTCCGTCAAGATATACCGTAAGGCTGCACAGCGTTTCGGAGCGCGGAATTATAGCAATGCGGCAGCTAGACCAATCCTTTGCGTAACTCTCATTGGGCGCGAAGTCTGCGCTTATGCCAAGCACATACTCTTTTTCGTAGCGGATACCCGAAGCTTCCTCAGAAGCTTCTTCCGTGCCATCATTGGCGCTTTCGACCTTCACAAGCTTCTCTCGGTTCTGATAAACCGCAAGCCCCTTGCCGTCTATATTGCCAAGCACGCGAACTGCTTCTTCCTCCACAAACACGGAGTGTACAAGTTCCTCTATCTGGTCAAGCGTCTTGTATTCGCTGCTGCTTACGGTGTAAAGACCGTCCTCGGGGAGATTGCCATAAGGCTCGTCCTCATGGGGCAGACCCTCGGTCACAAAAAGCCTTAGAACACGGTAGCTGTCCGCAACCAAATCATGGGCGGCGTAGGTACATTCGTCCACAAGCTCCTGTGTAGGCTCGAACGGCTGCGAAGATGCGACGCTGCTTCCATCAACATGGGAAGCGCCGCTGTTATCGCCCGCGATAACAAATATCGCAACAATCACCACCACAATCGCAAGCACAGCAACCACGATAGTGGATATAAGTGGTATAAGAGAATTATTTTGTTTGCTCATTGATTTACAAAACCTTTCGCGCCGCGCCCGCAAAGACGGTCTGGCGCTGTCTGAAATTACTTAGCGTTTTCAACCTTCGCCGCGTCAAGAGAAATAGCGTCGGGGAACGCGTTGCGGCTGTCCTCCTTGGAGAGGAAGGTGGTATTTACATAGCCCTGAATTATAGCGCCGTCTGTTACGGCAATAGTGGAAGCGTTGATGTCGCCGAACACAATCGCGTCACGCTTAAGCTCCGCCTTGCCCGCAATCTCCAGCTTGCCCCTAATGCGACCGTTTACGTCCGCATACTGAGAAGTAAGGTCGCCGATAAGTATAGTATCCCTGTCCATGCGCATTTTACCCTTGATGGTCATATTGCCCTGCATAGCGGCGGAATTCATGGTGGCATTGTTGCACTTCATGTCGCCGATAACCTTGCCCGTCATATCAATGTCGCGGGTGGTTTCTACGTTGCCCTTTACGCTGCCGTCCACCTGCATATTGGCGAGGGAGCGCACATTTCCGTCAATAACGGTATTTTTGGAGATAACCGTAACCTCGTCGCTTACGCCTGCGGCACGATTGACGTTTGCATTCACAGGCGCTGCAGCAAAGCCGTTATCGGGCGCGGCGGCAAAATTGTTATTCTGCTGCGCAAAGCCGTTATTGGGTGCTGCGGCAAACGCATTATTCTGCGCGTATGTAGTAGTGGTATTCGCGGTCTGCGGCTGCTGCGCTGCGGCAGGCTGAGCGTTCTGCGCGGGCGCTGCGCGATAATACGGAGTTTCCAGCGGAACGCCGCTAACTCCCGCCTGCGGCTGAGGCGCTGCGGGCTGCTGCGGCTGCACAGGCTGAGCTGTCTGTGGCTGCTGTGCGGCAGGCTGAACATTCTGCGCGGGAGCAGGCTGCTGAACAACAGGCTCCTGCGGTGCGGGCGCTGCCGTCTGCGCGGGAGCGGCAGGCTGAACCGTCTGCGGCTCTGTATGGTTAAGGTACTGGTCAAGCTGGGTAGGAACGCCCTCTCGCGCTGCGGGAACTTCTGCGCCTTCCTCCATTCCGTCCTTTTTCCACAGTTCCTTTACCGCCTGTGAAAAGTTATCCTTAATACCCATATTGATTAATCCTTTCTTTCAATTCTTACGCATACGGTCCAATAAACTGTACAGGCTGCGTATCATTGTTGATTTTATCAAATTTATATCCTTCGTTTACAAGAACATTAAGTATATCCTCAAGCACATAAACCGTGTTTTCGCGGGGTGAGGAATCGTGCATAAGTACTACGGAGCGGTAATTTCCCGAAATATCCGCAGGAACGGAATTGTACATCTCCGTCCATGTTGCGCCGCCCGCGTCGTTGCTGTCAACGTTCCAGTCAAAATAGCGGAAGCCGCGCCGCGTCATTTCTTCTATAATTGCGTCACGAGTATCGCCGTTAAAGTCATTAAGGCTGCCGCCAGGGAAGCGGAATATCTGGGTTTTTACGCCCGTAGCCTCATAAACCATCTGCCACGCCTCATAAAAATCGTCCAGAAACGCTTCAACAGAGGCATAAATCTTATCATACTCATGCGAAGCGCTGTGAACGCCGATTGAATGTCCGCTGTCCACAATAAGCTTCATAAGCGCGTAGCACTCCTCCGTGCGGCGCGGAACTACGAAAAATGTGGCTTTTATATTATACTCGTCAAGGTAATGCAGTATGGAATATGTGTTCTGGGACGGACCATCGTCAAAGGTGAGGTAGACAACGCCCTCCTCGCGCACATACTGTGTCGGAACGGGAACAGTCATATCCTCATACATTGTTTCATATTTATTTACGGGCAGCACCGCAGGAATATCCTCCTCAGGCGGCTCGTCCGCACTGCTGTCCGAAGTGTCAGAGGAGTTATCCTCCGATGTAACGGGCTGACCGTCCTCGACAGAGGGCTGCGAGTCTGACGGCTCGGTCGGCTGCGGCTGCACATCGGGCTTGCTGTCGCCGTTTATATAGGCTATCAGCGCCTCGTCCGAAAGACCGCTTCCCGAATAAAGCTCATAAAAACCCTCAACCGTAAGAGGCTGCGCTCCGCTTACTATTTCGGAATAATATGTCAGCTTTTCGTTTTCAAACTTTACCTCCTTCAGCTCGGCACTTCTGTTCCACAAAAGCACTGCGAACACAACGCAAAGCACAAGCGGAACAAAAAAGGCTATGCAGAGGACAGTCTTTATAAGCACTTTGAAAAATGCCACACTTCCAAATCGCATTGTTAAACCTCTTTTACAGTAATAAGGGAAAGGCACACTTCGCCCTATACTCCTATTCTTATATGATACTATAAAAAAGCGCTTTTGTCAATAGCGCCGAGCAATAATTGCCGTATTTCCATCAGAAAATGGACACAATTCAATCAAAACCAATGTCTGTTTTTGTTGAATTTCACCAAGGCGTTACACAAAACATCAAAACGCAGGTCAGCCGACCTGCGTTTTGCATCATTCTTCAATATAAACTCTTTTCATGCGGATATCACTTCTCGGACGATCGTTCATATCTGTTGCGGTTTCCGCAATTTCATCAACTGCGTCCATACCCTCAACCACCTTGCCGAACGCCGCATACTGTCCGTCAAGGAACAGTGAGTCTTTGTGTACAATAAAGAACTGCGAACTTGCAGAGTTGGGGTTCTGCGCCCTTGCCATAGATATAACGCCGCGCTCATGCGAAATGCTGTTGGGCACGCCGTTCATAAGGAACTCGCCCTTAATCTTATCCTTTGCGCCGCCCATACCTGTGCCTGTGGGGTCGCCGCCCTGTATCATAAAATCCTTTATAACGCGGTGGAAAATAAGCCCGTCATAAAAGCCCTCGCCGACAAGCTTAAGAAAATTCTCTACCGTAATGGGGGCTTTGTCGGGGCAAAGCTCCAGCTTTATTTTTTTGCCGTTTTCAAGTTCAATTACTACCATTTTGTGTATCTCCTTATTATGTGAAATTACAGCGGATTCTCCGCGTTGTATTTTTCTATATCGCGCCGTCTTATCTCGCCGCGCTTTATCTTGCCGCTTATCGTTTTGGGAAGTTCGGAAACAAACTCAATCATTCGCGGATACTTATACGGGGCGGTATTCTTCTTAACGTGGTTCTGAAGCTCCTTAACCAGTTCTTCGCTTGGCTCGTAGCCTTTGGCAAGGACAATTGTAGCCTTAACCACCATGCCCCTTATCGGGTGCGGAGCGCCCGTTACCGCACATTCCAGCACGGCAGGGTGCGCAATCAGCACGCTTTCAATCTCAAACGGGCCTATGCGGTAGCCGCTTGCCTTGATAACATCGTCATTTCTGCCAACATACCAATAATATCCATCCTCGTCCCGCCATGCGGTATCGCCTGTGTGATAAAGACCGTCATGCCAGCACTCGTCCGTAATCTCCTTGTTGCGATAATATCCGCGGAAAAGTCCAAGTTTGTGGGTATAATCGCACCTTACGCATATCTCGCCCGTTTCGCCCACGGGAACTTCCTGCCCATCAGCGTCAACAAGCACTATATCGTAAAGCGGGGTAGGCTTGCCCATAGAGCCGGGCTTTGGCGTCATGCCGATAGTGTTGGCGAGCATAAGGGTGGACTCCGTCTGACCAAAGCCCTCCATAAGCTTTATGCCGGTATATTCAAGCCACTTGTTGTAAACCTCGGGATTAAGAGCCTCTCCCGCAATGGTGCAGTATTTAAGGCTTGAAAGGTCGTAGCCGCCAAGACCCGTTTTGATGAAAAAGCGGAACATTGTGGGCGGCGCGCAGAATGTAGTTATCTTGTACTTCTCCATAACCGCAAGCATATTTTCGGGAATGAATTTATCAAAATCGTAAACAAAAACGCAAGTGCCCATTGCAAGCTGACCGTACATCTTGCCCCACGCCGCCTTTGCCCAGCCCGTATCGGCAATTGTAAGGTGTATACCGTCAGGGTCTACATTATGCCAGTGCTTTGCGGTCTGTATATGCGCAAGCGCGTAGGTGTGGTCATGTATTACCATTTTGGGATAACCCGTAGTTCCCGATGTAAAATAAAGCAGGAATATCTCATCTGCCTTTGTGGGAACGCGCTGCATTGTATCGGGATATTTTTCTATCTCCTCATCAAGGTTTGTCCAGCCATCGCGCGTGCCGTTTACGATATACTTTGCCGTAAGGCAGCCGCCAAGCTTCTCGTCGGCTTCCTCCACATAATGCGAAACCTCCGCATGGCTTGTTGCAACAACAGCCTTTACATCGGCAGCTTCAAAACGGTAAACAAAATCCTTAGTGGTAAGCAGATGGGTTGCGGGGATACCGATAGCGCCAAGCTTCATAAGCGCCATCATAACATACCAGAACTGGTAATTTCTTTTCAGCACCAGCATTACATGGTCACCCTTTTTTATTCCCATTGCCGCAAACATATTTGCCGTCTTGGTGGAGAGCCTTGACAAATCGCCAAAGGTAAACAGCCGCTCGTTGCCCTCAAGGTCTACCCACAGAAGGGCGCGGCGATTAGGCTCAAGCTCGGCGTATTTGTCTATAATATCGTAGCTGAAGTTGAAATCATCGGGACAGTTTACCTCAAATTTATTCAGTATGCCATTTTCGTCATATCCCTCTTTAACGAAATTAAGGTGATAAGAACGTATGTCCATTTAATTGTGCTTCCTTTCTTGCCTATATATGTATGTATCAGGATACCAGAATAGCGATAAATACGCAGTCCTCGCCGTCTATTGCAATCATGCCGTGAGGATTTTTGCTGTCAAGATAAAGGCTGTCGCCAGGGCCGAGTATCTCAATGCGGTCATTTATTATAAACTTCATCTTGCCGGAAATGATATAATCGAACTCCTGACCCTCGTGCGTTGACATTTTTATGGGCGCGTTCTGCTGTTCCTCAAGATACGGGGCGGTGACAAGCATAGGTTCAAGGCACTTGTTCTTGAACATATATGCCAGATGGTAATACTCAAACCGCTCACGGCGCTCGATACGCAGACCCTCGCCCTTTCTGACGACGGAGTATTTAGTAAGCTTGGGGGACTGTCCCGTAAGCAGCGCGATAAGCTCAATGCCAAGCGCCTCGGCACAGTTATTCATAAACGAAAGCGGCAGGTCGCGTTCGCCGTTTTCAAACGATATATATTCCTCCACGGAAATGCCCGTGCGCTTCGCCATATATTCGGGCGTTACATCAAGAGCCTCACGCGACGCGCGCAGTCTGTCGGAAACCTCTTTTATATTATAGGTCATAGTATCCATTCCTTTCGCGGCTGAAACGCCCTGTTTTTGACAAAAACAAAAGGTCAGCCGATTATTGGCTATAATCATACATATTAAATTATACAACCGATAAAGGTTTTTGTCAAGCGAAATACAACTGTTTTGCGCAATGGACTTGATTTTTTTATAAATTTGTGTTATACTAAGCACCGTGACTTCATTATATGACCGCGGGGCACGAAAGTGCAATGAGGAAAGTCCGAGCATCACAGAGCAGGGTAGCTGATAACGTCAGCCGAGGGCGACCTTAGGGCTAGTGCAACAGAAATATACCGCAGGAATTTTCACGGTTCCTGTAAGGGTGGAAAGGCGAGGTAAAAGCTCACCGGGGTACAGGTAACTGTGCCGCCATGTAAACCCTATCCGATGCAACACCGATTGGTGCGGGGGATAACGCGTCTGCTCGGCGCGCCCCGTTGTAAGGTGGCTTGACCCTATTGGCGACAATAGGGCTAGATAGATGGTCATACGCGACAGAACTCGGCTTACCGATGGAGTCACAGCTTGATAAAAATATCCCCTTGTGTCAGCACACAAGGGGATTTGTTTTATTCCTTTTTATCGTAAGTGCGCTCGCTTATGATGTAGCGCGGGCGCTGTTTTACCTCCATGTAAATCTTGCCGATATACTGACCGATAACGCCGATTGAGATAAGCTGTATGCCGCTGAAAAAGCAGATTATGCAGACCGTCGAAGCCCAGCCGCCAACCGTGTTGCCAAGCAGCGCTTCTATTATCGCCCAGACAACGCCTATAAAGCTTAAAACAGATATCACCATGCCAAGCGCGAAAATAAGCTTTATCGGCTTTATGGAAAGACTGGTTATGCCGTCAAAGGCAAGACCAAGCATTTTCCCCAAGGGATAGTGGCTTTTGCCCGCAAGGCGTTCGCTGCGCTCATAGTAAACGCAAGTGCTTTTGAAGCCCACCAGCGGGAACATTCCGCGCAAAAACAAGTTTACCTCCTTAAAATTAGCAAACTCCTGGAGCGCCCTGCTGCTTACAAGGCGGTAATCCGCATGGTTATATACAACCTCCGCACCCATGGCGTTAAGCAGCTTGTAAAAGCCCTGCGCCGTTGTGCGCTTGAAAAAGCTGTCTTTCTTGCGGCTTGACCGCACGCCGTAGACTATCTCGCAGCCGTCCAGATACTCGTCAACCATTTTGTCCATGGCGTTGATATCGTCCTGCCCGTCGCAGTCTATACTTATGGTGATATCGCAGATATCTTTAGCCTCCATAAGCCCCGCAAGCACCGCGTTCTGATGACCGCGGTTGCGGCTTTGACAAATTCCGATATAATGCTCGTTCTGCCGCGAAAGCTCGGAAATTATATCCCACGTCTTATCCTTGCTTCCGTCATTCACAAACATAATGCGGCTGTCGGGGGATATTTTCTCTGCGCGGATAAGCGCGGAAAGCTTGTCCAGAAACATGGGCGCAGTAACAGGCAGCACCTCCTGCTCGTTATAGCAGGGAATTACTATAATCAGCCTTGGCAGCATATTTTCACCTCAATCTTCAAATTCCGCTGTCCAGTAATGACAGCGCCATTCCCGCCGAACCATAGCGGCGGAAAAAGTCGTTAAGCCGCTCCTTTGTCTGCGGCTGCTCCGCTATCCTGTCGGAATAGGAGAGCATTTGATAAAGCATAAAAAACATCACCCTTGCCGCTATATCCTCGCCAAGCGCGAAATAGTCCGTAAGCCGTTCGGAAGCTGCTTTAAGCGTCTGCACCCGCTGCTCAATCGCGGCAGGAATACCTCCCCCCGCGCACAGTGCGGAATAGCTTTCGGCGGCGCTAACCATGCTTTGCTTTACCTCCGCTTCAATCTGCTCCATTGTAAGCAGCTTCTGCTCGCAAAATCCGCGCAGCCTGCGGCTTGCTTTTATGTAGATATCGTCCGACTGCGGTTCTTCCGTAAGCCGCAAAGCGGGTTCTTCTTCTGCGACAGGTTCTGTATCGGCTTGCGGCGAATTTTCTGCCGTATGGGGATTTTCGCCGCTTTCCTGCTCGCCGTCCGAATTTATTTCGCTTATCGTGTTTACAAGATATGACAGTGCCTCGTCGCGGCTCATATCCTGCGGCAGCTCATTATCGACCGAAAGCAGGTCATCGTCCGACGCTTGCTGCGCTTCGTGCATATCAGCCGCTTGGGAATAATCCTCCCCATCGCCGCCCGAAAGCCAGTGTATTCTTCCCTCGGGTATTGCGGCGGGTACGGGTTCTTCGTTACGCGGCGGCGCGGGCAGGCTTACAGGTACAGCGGGAATATGCACATCAACCGTAGGGATTTCTCCCGCAAAATGCTCCGCCGCCGCAGCGGTGCAGGCGCTGTGCATTTCATTGCGCTGTTCCTCCGTCATTGTGTAATAAAGACGGCACATGGAATTTATAAGCTGCTTCAAAAAAAACTTGTTAAGCGAGCAGTCCGTTATCCTTATGCAGCAGCCCGGCGCTTCTATCTCAAGCTCATCATCAAAAGTGGTTTCATAGCTTTTCACTATGCTTACGGAGCATATCTGCCTGTAACCCACGCGCGAAATAATCCCGCCGAAATCCGTCCTTATCTCATCACACAGGAAAGCAATGCCGCGGCTGCCGTCATGCGTAGGCGAGGTATCTATAAAGCCAAGCGTTTCTTCGGGCGGCGCAAAGGTGCAGTACTGCCCCGCTTCATACAGCGCCGTAACCTTTCTGCCGAAATCGTTTATGGTTTCAAGCATTATGCTTCACCCTTTCCGTCAAGCAGACCGTTCTTGATTTTCCACAGCTTTTGCGACAAATCCACATAATATTTATGCGGATTTTCAAAGCGCTTTATTTCGTCCCACAGCGTATCAAGCCCCGCGCGGCAGCGACCTTTTATTACTTCGATATCGGGCAGGGCGTACACCTGCTTTCCGCCAAGAAATACGGGAACCTGAAGCTCCTCGGCGATAAAATTTTCAACCCGCTTTTTCTTCCATGTAAAGTCGGGGTCGAATATCGTCAGCGGCTTTGTATCGTCTATAATCTCGTCATAAACGCAAAGCTGGTCGGCTATCGCCTTGCCCGTTGCGCGGTCATACAGTCTGTAAAGCTTTTTGTAGTGGGGATTTGTTATCTTTGCGACATTTTCGCTAATTTTAATTTTGGGGGTAATGACGCCGTTTTCTTCTGTTGCGGCAAGCTTATAAACCCCGCCGAAAACAGGCTCACTTCTTGCGGTTATAAGCCGCTCGCCCACGCCGAACAGGTCTATTTTCGCGCCCTGCTTAAGCAAATCAGAAATAATATACTCGTCAAGGCTGTTAGATGCAACTATTTTGCAGTCGGGATATCCCGCCGCGTCAAGCATTTTTCTTGCTTCCACCGAAAGATACGCGATATCTCCCGAATCAATGCGTATGCCGCAGGGACGCGCGCCAAGCGGCTTAAGCACGCTGTCAAACGCCTTTATCGCATTTGGAACGCCGCTTTTAAGCACATTGTAAGTATCCACAAGCAGCGTTGCGCTGTGCGGATAAACGCGGCAGTATTCCTCAAACGCCTCAAGCTCCGTATCAAACATCTGCACCCAGGAGTGCGCCATAGTTCCCATGGCGGGAACATTGTAAAGCTCGTCCGCCATAACGCAAGCCGTTCCCACGCAGCCGCCGATATAAGCGGCTCTTGCGCCAAGAAGCGCGCCGCTTGTTCCGTGCGCTCGGCGAGAGCCAAACTCCGAAACCGCCCTGCCGTCCGCCGCTCTCACAATTCTGCTTGCTTTTGTGGCGATAAGCGACTGGTGATTTATAAGCAGCAGCACCATTGTTTCGATAAGCTGCGCCTGTATCGCGGGCGCGCGAACCGTCAGCAGCGGCTCATTAGGAAATACGGGCGTTCCTTCGGGAACTGCCCATATATCGCCCGTAAACCTGAAATTGCGCAGATAGCGCAGAAAATCCTCATCAAAAATCCCTTTGCCGCGCAGAAATTCTATATCCTCATCACCGAAATGCAGGCTGTTGATATACTCCACCACCTGCTGAAGTCCCGCCGCAACAGCGTAGCCGCCGCCATCGGGAACACGGCGAAAAAACATATCAAAATACGCCGTTTTCTCTGCATTTTTTGTTTTATAGTAGCCGTTGCCCATGGTAAGCTGATAAAAATCGCACAGCATGGAATAATTCATTTCGTTCATACCAAATCCCTTTTCATTCCTCACAAAATGTCTATCTGCACCCCGCGCATGGTATCAAGCGCACGTTGCTGCGCGGCAGGGTCTGCCGTAAGACACGCGCGACTGTCAACAACTATACGGCTTTCGGGCAGCGCCGCCTTTGCGATAATTGCATTTGAGATAACGCAGATATCCGTCACCAATCCGCACAACTCAACCTCGTCAAAGCCGCCGCGCTTAAGATAATCGCCAAGCTGCAACGAGCCGAACGCGGGCTTTTTAATAACTATGTCGCTGTCCTTGACCGCATCACGAACCTTGTCGTAAAGCTTGTGCCCCTCTGTTCCGTCAATGCAGTGAACAACAGGCAGCTTTTTGCCCTCAGCAGTTTCGAGGTAATTTTCTCCGTGCGTATCAAGTGTAAATATCACCTGTCCACCGTCTGCGCGGCATTTCTCTATTTTTTGCAGGATAACAGGTTCAAGCCTTTCCGCTCCCTCAAAGCCTAATGCTCCATTCACAAAATCAACCTGATAATCAACAACCACCAAAGCTTTCATAGCGTTTCTCCATCACTTTTTCTTCCGTAGAGCGTTCTTGCCCCAGTTTTCTATAACGCGAACCTGTCCGCGCTCCACCGCAAGGGAATTTGCGGGAACATTCTTTGTTATTGTCGAACCTGCCGCGGTTGTCGCGTTTTCGCCCACGCTTACAGGCGCAATGAGATTTGTGTTGCAGCCGATAAAGGCATGGTCGCCTATTTCCGTGCGGTATTTGTTTATGCCGTCATAATTTGCCGTAACGCAGCCGCAGCCGAAATTAACCCCTCTGCCAACACTGCTGTCGCCAAGATAGGTAAGATGTGCCACCGCTGTATTTTCGCCGATATCGCTGTTCTTTATCTCCACAAAATCGCCGATTTTAACGCCCTTTCTTATCGTAGTTCCGGGACGAAGCTGCGCAAACGGACCTATGGATACATTATCCTCTACAACAGAAGAAGTTGCTTTTACATTGTCAAGCGTTACATTATCGCCAATTGTACAGTTCTCTATACGGCTGTTTGCGCCGATTGTGCAGCCCTTGCCTATAACCGTGTTTCCCAGAATAATTGTATTCGGCAAAATCAGCGTGTCCGTTCCTATTTTAACATCGGGGCTTATGATTATTCCGTCAAGGCTGATAAATTCCACGCCCTCGTCCATAAGGCGGTAAAGGGTGTTTGTGCGCGCCTTTTCGTTCAGTTCATACAGCGCACGGCGGGAGTTTGCGCCAAGCACGATATCAGGGTTCTCGCTCGGATAAGCCGCCGCATTGCCCAGCAGTTCGATGCAGTCGGTGAGATAATACTCGCCTGCGGCATTATTTGTGCTGAGTTTAGGCAATGCCTCGGCAAGCAGGTTTGACAAAAACCAGTATGCGCCGCTGTTTACCTCGCATATTTTTTCCTCCTCAGGGGAACAATCCTTTTGTTCGCGTATCGCCCTGAAGCCGCCTTTTTCGCGGATAATTCTGCCGTAGCCTGTCGGGTCGGAAATTTCCGCCGAGATTACAACCGCATTGGCACGGCGGGTATTCATACAGGTAAGCGCCTCGGAAATAGTATCCGCGTCAACAAACGGCGCATCGCCGTTAAGCACGCAGACGTAATCTGTACCCTTAATCAAGTCCATAGCGCAGGCGGCAGCGTCGCCCGTGCCTTTCTGCTCATGCTGCACAAACACCTCGATATTGCCGCCGCGGGATTTTATGTATTCCTCGGTCTGCTCGCGCTTATAGCCCGTGACTACCGCAATTCTGTCGAACCCGAATTTCTCCGCCGCGTCAAGCACCCAGCCAAGCATCGGCTTTTTAAGCACCTCGCACAGCACCTTAGGCTTATCGGACTTCATGCGCTTTCCTGCGCCGCCCGCTAAAATAATACAACCTGTTTTCATATAGACTACCGACCTTTCATTATGGATTTTATATTATATTATGTATTAAGAAGATTTTTTATATCGCTGAATGTCGCAGACGGACGAATACTTCTCCGCAAGGGAATTATATTTCGCCGCTGCTTTGATATCCCGATAAGCGCGCTTACGATGGTTTCATCAAAGCAGACGCTGCTCTTAAGGCTGCTGCGCGGCAGAAAAATTACGCTGCACACGCTGTCGGGCAAGGTGACATTTTATCTGAAAAGAGGGGAGCGCCTTCGGCTGCCGCAGCGCCGCTGTAAAGGCTCTGTCAGAACAAGCTTCGGCTGCACCGTGCTTGCGGCGCTTTGCTCCACAAAAATGCTTGCGGGAACTATTGTATTCAGCACCGCCATTGCAAGGACGGGCAGAATATTCGGCAGCGGCTATTATGACGGAATTATCTCCGCGATAGAACAAACCGCAGGCGGGCTTTCGGATATTCTCAGCCGCCTTAAAATAACCGTTCCGCGCTTCACTGCAACAATCGCGGTTTTCGCGGCGGCGGCATGGATATTTGCGTTTATCCTTAATCTGCTGCGCTTCAGCCGCTTCAAGATAAAGCTTTTCAGGGGCGGCGCTGCTGCCTCCCACGGAGTAATCACGCTATACCGACAGTGGACAATATCCGACAACCTTGGCGCTGCCGAAATACGTGAAACCGCAAGCGCGCTTCTGTTCGGCGCTGCGCCTGTGTACTGCTTCGGCGCAATGCTTGCCCCGCCGCTGAAAAAGGAAAAGCGCAATATAATTCTAAAGGCGCTTATCGGCGCTGAGATACCAAGCGGCAAATGCGTGAAGCCGACCATCAAATCAGCCATGGGGCATATCGGCGCGCCGCTGTGGTGGTTCATAGGAAACGCCGCCGCGCTGACTGCATATCGCATTACAGGCTCAGACCCCGCGCTTCTCACACTGCTGTGGGGAGGGCTGAGCCTAAGCCTGTGGTATTGTCTGCTGTACCTTATGTATATGCGCCGCTGCATATTTCTGCGCGGGAAAAACGGCACGCTGCTTTCAGCGCGCCGCGGCACGGCGCTTTACACTCTTATTATACCGCACATTCCGCAGCGCTTCTGCGTTGCCGTAAATCCATTTCAGCGGTTGTCAGGCTTATGCGATATCAGCGTATTCTGCTGCGGCAGGGCGCGTCTGCGGCTTAAAAGCGTAAGCTATGTAAAGATCAGCGAACTTTTGTGATAACCGAAACCTCTTTCACATTGTAAAGGCGCAGAACCTCTGCCGCATCGTCGCTGATTATCTCACCCGGCATTACGGGAGGAACGCAGGGCGGGCAGGGGGTGAAAATTCCGCCGCACACAAAGCCGATAGCCTTTGCAAGAGGAACTCTTTTCTGCGGCATAAACAGCGCGTCACACGCGGGCAGCGCCACTTTCGGCACAAGCGTGGGATACTTCGCCATGGGTATAGGATTTTTCTTGGGGATAAGCGACATCGCTGTAAGCGCGCGCTGGCAGTCCCTGTGCGTAGAAGCAGCAGAGAACAGCAGCACGGTATAATTGCGGTCGGAATACTCGCACTCCACACCGTTCTGGCGCAGCTTGTCGGCATAGTTGAAGCCGTTGTAGCCGTACTCATATGCCTTTACAACCACACGCAGCGGGTCGGATTTTTTAATCGGAATATCATAATCCATCAGCTTATTTTTAAGATACTGTACCGATTCGCACGCATTGTTTACTACATCGGGGCGCTTTGTGATAAACTCGTTGAACTTGTCAAGGCTCTCCAGCATAAGGTAAGACGGGCTTGACGAGCCGAACGCGGACATAAGCTCCTTGGCGCGGGTACAATCCACGCCGCCATAGAAATGCAGATACGCGCCGCCTGTAAGCACGGGAAGCGTCTTATGAGCGGACTCCGCGCTGACAACAGGTATGCCGAACTCGGACGGGTGCATATAATCCCTGCCGAATTTCTCCTTATCCACAAACCGCAGGTAAGCGCCGTGCGCGTTGTCACAGATAATGGGAAGATTGGTCTGCGGAACACGGCAGCTTCCGCCAAGGTAGTCGATATTGGTCATAAATACGGCGTCCGCGCCGTCAAGCGCCTCGCCGCTGTAATCCACATCAGCGCACAGATACTCCTCTGGATACAGCCATTTAATGTTCATGTGCAAAAGCGAAGCCGCCGAAACAAGGCTTTTGTGCGAATAACGCGAAGCTGCGATAGTCTTGCAGCCCTGCGCTTTAAGCAGCGCAAGCGCCGTTTGTATGGCGAGCGTGCTGCCGCCGCAGGAATAACAGGTTCTGTCTGCGCCGAAAAGCTCTGCCGCGTTTTTTTCACTTTCACCGATAATGCTCTTGGTGCGGTCGGTTTCATACAGGCTGTCCGCGCCCTCTATCTCGGTAATGTCATGGGGATTTGCGCCATTGTGACCGGGCATATGCAGGCGAAGCGCGCCGCCTGTTGTGTACTTTTCCAGAAAATCAGCAATAGGTGTGTTCATACAATTACTCCATTCACATTGTCGTCCTGACAAATACCGCCGTTGGGGACGATATCTGCCGCTTCTTGGTTATTGTGCGATTGCATTGTGGGATTTGGTTCTTATTCTGCCGCGCTGTCGGAAGCGCCGCTTGCGCTCTCGGATTCCTCATTCTGCTCCGGCTCGGGGATATTCAGCGCGCTGTAATTTATTTCAAAGTCATACTCCTCAAGCCACTGCTCTATGGTATTGGTATACGCCTGCTCCTGCGCGGTGCTTATCAGGTTTTCGTGGATATAATCGACATATTCGTCACGTTCTTCCTGCGTAATCTCCGCATCACTTGCGTAAAGCACAATATGCCAGCCGTAATCGGTATAAGCAAGCTTATAGTCGCCTATGTTTTCAAGCTCAAACGCAGCCTGCACAAACTCGCTTACAAATGATGTGCTGTCGGGTATCACCTGATAACCGTCGGGATAGTAGTCGGAAGCAACTGCGTCAGCGCTGTATTCTTTTATAAGCTCGTCAAAATCCGCGCCGCCGTCAAGCAGGGCGAGAACCTCGTCTGCCTTTTCCTTAAGCGGCTCAAGATACTGCTCGCGCAGTGCATCGGCTTCGGTATCCTTTTCTTCCTCGCGCAGCGCAAGTATTTCATCACAGTCCGCGTCATCAAACGCTATAAGAATATGCTTTATATTGCGCGTACCCTCTGGAATCCAGAAAGCCGAGTACGAACCCGACTCATACTGCGAGGGACTGGACTCGTAAATTCCCTTAACGGTTTCGGCATAGCTGTTAAACACGTCCTCCGCCTCGCTGCGGTCTATGGTAATATCCTTTACAATCGCTTCTTTCAGCTTATTTGCGATAAGCGCGTTGCGCTGCCATACCAGTAAATCGTCCTGTGTAAGCCCGCAGTCCGCAAGATACGCGGTAAACGCTTCCTCGCCGCGCTGAAGCACCTCCTCGGTTGAGGGACTTTCGCCGCTTTCAAGGTCGCTGTAATCCTCCGCCTCGCCAAAGCCCTGATACTGCTGCTGAAGCAGTTCCTGATATTCTGCTTCAAGCTCGTCAAGCTCCTCCTGTGTAAACTGGTCTGCGCCGTATTCGGGCGCTTTGTCCAGAATTATCGCTTCCTCTATAAGGTAGCTGAGGATACTGCTTCTCAGCTCCGTAAAGCTCTCTGCATATGATTCATCGGTATCGGACTCTACGCCGTAAGAAACCGAGTAATATTTCAGATTGTACAGGTATTCCTTCTTGAACTGCTCATACGTTATGGCAAAGCTGTCGGCATTTTCTATGCCCTCGCCCTTTGGCGAAGCCAGAACGGTATCATCGCTTAAATTTATTGACGCTATAATAGAGTCAAACCTGCTTGTGCCGGTTTTTACAGAGCAGCCCGCCAGCGATAAAGCAACCGCACACGCGGCAGCCGCACTGAGTATTCTTGTGATTTTCATTTTTATCCTTTCCTTGCTTTGGTGAATATTTTTTGGGAAAATAACTGCGCCAAACGCACTTACCCAATTATACATCTATCATTATACCATATATCTCAAAAAAAATAAACCGTTAAAATTGAATTTATTATGAAATATTTCTGAAAAAGTGATGTTTTTTTCTCCGAAGTGTGCTATAATAGATAATAAGTAATTGTGTGCATTGGCTGCGCGCCGATTTTAAGCGCGGCTTAAGTATATTTTATCGGAGGTTTTTGGATATGGCAACAAGCTGGTTAAAAAGAATATCCGCCGCACTGGCAGTGTGCGTTATGCTTGGGTGCTTTGCGGGCTGCGATGGCGGCGAAAGCAGCCAAAGCGCTGCCGAAACAAGCGAGGCAGGCACTTCTGAAGCAGAGGAAAAGGAAGCTGTCAAGGTAGGTTACATATTTATGGGCGACTGCGACAAGCCCGGCTCTACTATGGAGTTCAACGAGCAGCGGCTGGCAGCGGTAATGCATACAGATGTGCTTTCCTGCTACATAGACAACGTTACAATAACAGATTTCCCGCAGGCCGTGGACAAGCTGGTGGAAAGCGGCTGCACCTACATAGTATCCGCAAACTCGCGCTACACCAATATTCTTACCGAAACAGCGGGAAAGAATATGAACATAAACTTCATAAGCTATGGCGCAAGGGTGCGCACGGTAAACGTGTACGCCTACACCGACCAGATGTACGAGGGCGCTTATGCCGCGGGCATGGCAGCCGCCTATAACTCAACAAGCGAAAAAATCGGCATTGTGGCAGACCCGCGCATGATATACACCACCGCCGTAATCAACGCCGCCGCACTCGGCACGCAGCTTGTATACAGCGATGCCACGCTGTACACGGCATTTGCAACGGAAGGCGGCGAGATACACAACGCGGTTGACGCGCTGAAAGCCAAGGGCTGTGATGTTATTATAAGTTACACAGAGTCCTCAGAAACCGTGGAATACTGCGAGCAGCGCGGAATAAAGGTTATCGGCAACCATGATTACAGCGACAGCGCGGACAGCTACAAAAATCTGCTGATGTATTATTACCCGAACCACAGCAGCTTCTATCTGGCGCAGTTCAAGCAAATGGCGCTTGAAACATGGGAGCCCGACGCTTATGTCGGCACGGTCGCAAACGGCGTTGTGGCTGTATCCGCGGCGCAAAGCTGCGCTAAGGACGGCACGCAGGATATTATAGACGCGCTTTTGCCAAAGCTTGCAGCAGGCGATGGATATATCTTCAGCGGAGAACTTAAAAACACCGCGGGCAATATCATAGTGCAGCAGTCAAAATTCCTTGAGCCTGCCGAGATATATGTAATGGACTGGTATGTTCTGGGCGTTGACAACAGCCTTGACACATTTATCCAACAGAAAACAGAGTTGGAAATAAACAGCTTTGAAATACAATACTGATATTACCAAAGGCGCACTTGACAAAAGCAAGAGCGCCTTTTGTTTGGAGGAATTTATATGTGGCTGATATTTGCATTGCTGTCCGCTGTGTTTGCGGCGCTTACTTCTATACTGGCAAAGGTCGGCATAGACGGAGTGAACTCTCATCTGGCAACCGCGATAAGAACCGTGGTTGTTGTTATAATGGCATGGGGCATGGTATTTCTGACCCATGCGCAGAGCGGTCTTTCGGAAATCAGCCGCAAAAGCTGGGTGTTTCTGATTTTGTCGGGTCTTGCAACGGGCGCTTCGTGGCTGTGCTATTACAGAGCGCTGCAAACGGGCGAGGCGTCAAAGGTTGTGCCGATTGACAAGCTTAGCGTAATATTTACGCTGGTTCTGGCGTTTATATTCCTGCATGAGGAGTTTACGGCAAAATCGCTGATTGGCTGTATCCTAATAGGCGCGGGAACGCTGATAATGGTTATGTGACAGCAAAAACTGCATAAAAAAGCGGTTCGTGAGTATTTTCTCACGAACCGTTTTCAATATTAAAACTCTGGCTTGTTCTCGCGGTTATTGATAACCTTGGATTTCAGAGAGCCAAGCGAAATCCAGTACATCACAAACGCTATAATCATCGCAAGCACTGCGCCGACAATTATGCTTGTCAAGTCACTTTGACTGAAATCCTCCGCCAGAATAACGCCGCTTGAAACAGCAAAGTACAGCGTAAACGGATTGTAGCTTATAAGTCCCATATACATAAGAAGCTGCTGCAAAAGCGTCTGACCCAGATACACCACGATAACCATAATTCCGGGGCGACCTGTACAAAGTCCCAAAGTCATATAAATGCTTAACGCGAAAACTGAATAAACCGCCGCTATCAGCGAACCGAATATTATAGTTCCACCAGCGACCGTTCCTTCCGTAAAAATGGCATTGCACAGCATACCCGCAGCACAGCCGCCAAGGAAATTTCCCGCAAACATCACAGACGGATACAGCACAAACTTGGGAATAAGGTAGCTTTTATACTGCAACCCGCTGCAAAACGGTATAACCGTGGCGCGCTTTTTCTGCTCGCCGCCGAACGGCTGCATAAGCAGCAGCATTATAACCAGAAACGAGGTTGCGCAAAGCTCCAGCAGCGTTCCGCAGAATACAACACCTGCATTCGCAGAAGCTTCCGCCAGCACCTCGACATCAACGCCCGCAGAAGCAGCCTCCTGCGAAAGTCCGTTATCCGCCATATACCTCGCCAGCGCATACAGCGCCTTGTAAAGCATCGGATTTGCCACAGCAAACGAGAATATACATATCAGCATACCGCCAAAGCGGAATGTGCGCAGAAAATGCAGCCATTCCTTTTTGAAGCCGTACTTAATCTGCATTTTCGCCCACCACCTTTCTGAAAAGCTCCTCAAGCGAGGAAGCGCCGATTGAAAAGCTGTCGGGGATAATGGAATTATCCGCCATAAGCCGCAGCAGCCTTTTCGCGCAGCCGTCAATATCCTCCGCGCGGAATGTAAACTGCTCCGTCATATCATCAAACGATACCTTGGCAAAATCCACCGAAAGCAGCCGCGCCTTATCGTCCATAGTCATGCCGCGAACCGACAGCGTAACGCGGTCAGAGCTGTACTTTCTCATAAGCTCGCAAAGGCTGCCTTCCTCGGCTATAACGCCGTTGTTCATTATGCCGATTTTGTCGGCAACGCGCTCTACATCGGGGAGAATATGGGTTGACAGGATTATCGTTGTGCCATCGCCCTTAAGCCGCTTTATTATCTCGATAACCTCCGCGCGTCCCTGCGGGTCAAGCGCCGAGGTCGGCTCGTCAAACAGCAGAAGCTGTGGTCTGCCTATTATAGCCGCGCCCATGCCAAGCCGCTGGGTCATTCCGCGTGAATAACCCTTAGCGCGCCTGTCAGCAGACGGCGTAAGCCCTATAATATCAAGCACCTCGTTCACGCGCGCCGCTATATCACCCTGATATCCGCAGCAGCCCGCGATATATTCCAGATACTCCCGCGCGGTCATATATCCGAATATCGTGGGAGTTTCGGGCAGATATCCGATTTTTACAGGCTGCCCGTCGCCAAGGATAATATCGCCGCTGTCCTTTGGAATTATATCGGCGATAATATTCATGGTTGTGGTCTTTCCGCTGCCGTTGCGCCCCAGAAAGCCGTAAACCTCGCCTGCGGCAATATTCATATTAAGACCGCGCAGCACAGGGAAGCGGTCATAATTCTTTTTGAGATAACGTATAGTAACCAATTGCAGAGCCTCGCTTTCAAACTTGATTACATATAAGTATACTTCCATAAAGCGGATTTGTCAAGCCAAAACAGAAAACCCCCGCCCGCTATTGCGGACAGGGGAATAAATTTCTGTCGAAAAAACTTCTTTATAAAGTTTATCAGATTGCTCTCTGTACAAGACCCGAACGCAGGCAGCGTGTGCAAGCGTTTACTCTGCAAGGAGTACCGTTTACGATAGCCTTAACCTTCTTAACATTGGGCTTGAATGTTCTGTTGCTGCGTCTGTGGGAGTGAGATACCTTAATACCGAATGTTACGCCCTTGCCGCAGATTTCGCACTTTGCCATTTATAAGCACCTACCTCTCTAGTGGATATTTTTCAGTAACGTATATTATTTTATCAGAAACCGCCCTAAAATGCAAGTACAAATCGCAAAAACCTAACATTTTTGTAGATTATCACAGCTTAACACCTGCAAGCCGAGGGCAATTTCGTGATTTTTAACGAAACTTAAAGTATAACGTCAAACAAAGATATACTGCGTGTATATTTTACATCAAAGCACCACAAATCCTACCTTTTTATGCACCTTCTGCATGGTTTTTCTGGAAGCCTTGAACGCCTTTTCAGCGCCCTGCTTCATGCAGGCTTCAAGGTAAGCCTTGTCCGCGGAAACGCGCTTGAACTCCGCCTGCATGGGCGCAAGCATATCAGCCACAGCTTCGCCTACCGCAAGCTTGAAATCGCCGTAGCCCTTGCCCTTGAACTCGGCTTCTATCTCATCAAAGCTCTTGCCGCTTACGGCGGAATATATCGACATAAGATTTATAATGCCGTCCTTGCCCTCGCGTGCGCAGACCTCGGTTTCGCTGTCGGTTACGGCGCGCTTGAACTTGCGGATTATCGTGTCCTTATCGTCAAGAATCCACACGCTTGCGTTGGGGTTTTCATCGGATTTGGACATCTTCTTTTCAGGCTCCTGAAGCGACATAACCTTTGCGGTTGTCTTGGTTATATACGGTTCGGGCATTGTGAAAGTATCGCCATAAACGCCGTTGAAGCGCTGCGCGATGTTTCTTGCAAGCTCCAGATGCTGCTTCTGGTCTATGCCAACGGGAACAAGGTCCGCCTGATACAGCAGAATATCCGCCGCCATAAGCACAGGATAGGTAAACAGACCTGCATTTATATTATCGGGGTGCTTTGCGGATTTATCCTTAAACTGCGTCATTCTGGAAAGCTCGCCGAACTGGGTATAGCAGGAAAGCACCCATGACAACTCCGCATGATTGGGATTGTGTCCCTGAACAAAAAGCGTGGATTTTTCGGGGTCAAGACCTGCGGCTATAAGCAGGGCATAACTCTCCTTAATCTGCGCGCGCAGCTTTACGGGGTCCTGCCTTACGGTGATGGAGTGCAAATCCGCAATGCCGAAAAAGCAGTTATAATCGTTCTGAAGCTTTACCCAGTTTATCATTGCGCCGAGATAATTTCCCAGATGCGGGGTATTAGTCGGCTGAATAAGGCTCAGCATATTTTTTTTCTGTTCTTCCATGATATATTCCTTTCAACGCTTTGTTACTTAAGAAGCTCTGCGGCTGCCTTGCCCAGAATTTCCACGCCCTTTACAATCTGCTCGTCGGTGGGGGTGGAGAAATTCATACGGAAGCTGTGCGAAACCGCGCTTTCGTCTGCGGAGAACGCATTTCCCGGCACAAGCGCCACCTTGCGGTGAACAACCTCCGTGCAGAACGCGTTCATATCGTACTTATCGGGGAGAGTGCCCCAGATAAACAAGCCGCCCTCGGGATTTGTAAGCTGCACAAAATCGGGCAGCGCGGACTTCAAGCCGTCCAGCATAAGTGCGCACTTGTGGCGGTAGATATCGCGCAGCCCTGCGATATGCTGCGAAAAATCCACCGTTGTAAGGAAGCGATAGGTAAGCATCTGCGCCCAGATGTTTGTATGTACCGTGCTTGTCTGCAAGCCCACAGTCGCCTTTGCCAGAATTTCGCTTGCGCCAAGCAGATAGCCAACGCGAAGTCCCGGCGCAAGCACCTTGGAAAAGCTTCCGCAATACAGCACATGACCGTTTTTATCAAGGCTCTTGATGTTTTCAACGTCCTCGCCCGCAAAGCGAAGCGCGCCGTAAGGGTTGTCCTCCAGAATATACACGCCGTACTTTTCGGCAAGGGCGAGTATTTCCTTTCTGCGGGCAAGGGTAGTGGTTTTGCCCGTGGGGTTCTGGAAGTTGGGGATTGTGTAGATAAACTTTGTTCTGGGATTTGCCTTAAGCGCCGCTTCAAGCTGCTCCGCTATCATGCCGTCCTTATCCATGGGGACGTCCACAAGCTTAACGCCGTAGGAGCGGAACGCGTTAAGCGAGCCAATAAACGCGGGGTCTTCACATATAATAACATCGCCCTCGTTGCACAGAATTTTTGCCACGGTTTCGATAGCCTGCTGTGCGCCCGATGTGATGATAACGTTGTCGCCGTCCTTAAACAGACCCTGCTTTGTCAAATCGGTCTTAAGCCACTCGCGCAGCTTGGGATAGCCCTCGGTTATGGAGTATTGCAGAGCGTTTACAGGTTCTTCCGCGAAAATATCGGCGGAAAGCTTTGCTATAACCTCGGTGGGAAAAGCTTCGGGCGCGGGGTTGCCTGCGGCGAAGCTTATAACTTCGGGGTCGGCGGTGAACTTAAGTATCTCTCTTATCGCGGACGGCTGAACGCCCGAAACCTTATCCGAAAATTCTTTATACATAATTATTAAACCTCCGATTATCAGATATCAATATACAGTATACCACAAAATTCCCCCAATGTAAAGCGGCGATGAAATAAATATTCTTATAATTTTCACAAATTGAAAACTGCGGCTTCACAATAATAATGTATCATTTAATCACAGCCGATAAGGCGTTTATAATATATCTCCATAACGACAGATTCTAAAATTTGAAGGCCGCCGTTTCCCCTCCGCATTTTTCGGCGGCTGTAACACCTCTCGCTTCTCCCCGCGCTGCACATGGCGCGGGGAATTTTTTTGCGCTGTCTGCACAGAAATATCCCCCGCCTTTCGGACGGGGGATAGATTATGCAATTTTGCGCAATTACATAGAGTCAAGGAATTCGTTCATCTCGTCAATTGCCGCCTGAATAGCGCCCTCATTTTCTGCGCGAATCTGTGTAAAGGTCTGCAGACCTTCCCACCAAATGTTGCTGGTAAGTGCAGCGATAGGATCCTCAGCCTGGAAGCTGTCAAGACCTACACCTGTCTTATAGTCAAAGATAAGGGTAAGGGGGGTCTTGGTGATATCGCTCCACTCATAGTAAGCGTCAAGGTTGTAATCAGACCAGCTGAATTTATCCTTCAGCTGCTGCGCAGCCGCAGCCTGAATTTCGGCATCCTGCTGTACAGTAGCGTTGCAGTCAAGCCATGCAGCTACGCCATTTGCGTTGTCAGAGCCTTTAACCCACATATACGAATCCTGCTTTGCATAAGCATAGTGCTTATCTGCCTGCGGGTCTTTGGGAACAGGAACTATAATGACTTCGTCCTCAGACCAGCCAAGCGTCCTAGCATAGTTACACAGGGTTTCCCAAACCCATGTACCGCCATCGCAGTAGAACAGGGTGTAATCGGTTGCCCAAAGCTTGGGGTTGACGGACCAACCATTCTCGTGAACGGGGTAACGCAGATTTTCCTTCTGGATTGTTTCCATAAGCTCCTCTACGCGCTCAACAGCAGAGTTGTGCAGGTTGTTTACAAGGTGTGTGCCGTCCCAGCTAACCATAGGCACGCCTGTGGTAACCGTAAACAGGTCGGGACCGTTCCAGCCGTCAAGGGCATACTTGCCGTCGCCGCTGTCCTGCCATGCGCGGGCAATCTCAAGGAACTTATCCCATGTCCACTCGCCCTTTTCAAACAGCTCTCTGGGGTCTTCAGCGTTGATGGACTCGATATTGCTCTTTTTATAGTACATAAGGTCGCGCAGGTTAGCGTACCAGATTGCGCAGTAGTGGTCATCGCCCACAGCGAACTGCTCAATCCAATCTCTGTAAATATCCCACTTAGGACCGTCAAGGTCGATTATGTCGTCAACGGGGTTATATCTTCCGCGCGCAATGCCAGAGGGGAAATCGTCAATGTAGAACGGGAACAGGTCGGGCGACTGGTCTGCCGCAATAGCCTTACCAAGCGCGTCAAAACGCTCTGCGTAAGCAACCTCTGTAAAGTCAAAAATCTTGCCCTCGCAGCTTTCGTACTTACCTGTTTCGGGTATGCCGTAAACCTCTTTGAAAAGGATTGCGGCAGGTATTGTTTCATCTTGCACCCAACCGGTGGTAGCCATCCACTCAATTCTCTGTGTAACCTCAAGGTCGGGGTTGTCAAGCGTGGTAACGTCCATATTGTGAACCGCTTCATTAACCTTCTCGTCCTCGGCAAAAGTGGTTGTGGTTGCGCTTGTCGAGGGAGCAGAAGAACCCGCCGCTGAAATGGTATCGCCGCCAGTGCTTCCGCCGCCGGTGGGCGCAACATCTTCCGCACAGCCCGAAAGCGACAGCACAGAAGCAGCCGCAAGCAGAACCGCAAGTGTAGCCTTTAGCTTTTTCATTATTATACCTCCATAAGTAATCCGATTTTCCGCCATGCGGAAAACCGCTGCATTTTTTAAGGACGCGGGCACAGCCCTGCCCTTAATGATACATTTATTATACCGCAAATTTCACCCGATTTCAATAGTTGTTTTATACAGTATTTCTGCGCCGTTTTAGTGCAATATCGCACACATTTGTATAGTTAATTTACTTAAATTAAGCAATACTATTAAGCTTAGAATGGTTTTCATTTTTGCGTAAAAGCAAATTGCCTTAACCTCTTGCAAAAATATCAAAAAGATGGTACAATAGATAATTGAAATACACATAACCACGAAAAGAGGTTTTTTATCATGAAATTAGGTATGGTGGGTCTGCCGAATGTCGGCAAAAGTACCCTTTTCAACGCGCTTACAAACGCGGGCGCAGAGTCCGCGAACTATCCTTTCTGCACAATAGAGCCTAATGTGGGCATTGTTTCCGTTCCCGATGAGCGGCTTGACGTGCTTGCAAAAATGTACAATCCCGAAAAATTCACCCCCGCAACGCTGGAATTTGTGGATATCGCGGGACTTGTAAAGGGCGCAAGCAAGGGCGAGGGTCTTGGAAACAAGTTTCTGTCAAATATCCGCGAGGTGGACGCTATCGTTCATGTGGTGCGCTGCTTCAATGACGACAACATTATCCATGTGGACGGCTGCATAGGCGCGGCAAGAGATATTGAAACCATAAATCTGGAGCTTATCTTCTCCGACATAGAAATTCTGGAGCGCCGCCTTGACCGCACCAAAAAGCTGATGAAGGGCGACAAAAGTCTGCAAAAAGAGGTGGACTTCCTTGAAGCGCTGCTGGAACATCTGACCAACGGAAAATCCGCAAGAAGCTTTGATTTCTCCGAGGAGGAGCGCGAAATTATCAAAACAACGCCTCTGCTTTCAAACAAGCCCGTAATCTACGCCGCAAACCTTTCCGAAGCGGATTTTACAGGCGACATAAACAACAACGAGCAGTACAAGGCTGTCTGCGAAATCGCCGCCGAGGAGCACGCTGAGGTGCTTCCGATATGTGCCCAGATTGAAGCCGAAATATCCGATATGAGCGACGAGGACAAGGCGATGTTCCTTTCCGACCTTAATCTTGAACAGTCGGGTCTTGCAAGAATAATCAAGACGGGCTACCGCCTGCTTGGACTTATCTCCTACCTTACCGCAGGTCCGCAGGAAGTGCGCGCATGGACTATCACAAACGGCACAAAAGCGCCGCAGGCAGCGGGCAAAATCCACACCGATTTTGAAAAAGGCTTTATCCGCGCGGAAATTGTCGCTTTTGACGACCTTGTATCCTGCGGAAGCATGGCAGCCGCAAAGGAAAAGGGTCTTGTGCGCCTTGAGGGCAAGGAATATGTAATGAAGGACGGCGATGTAACGCTGTTCCGCTTTAACGTTTAAGGGCAAATAATGAACAAGGTAATCAACGGCAGAAACGCAAACAAGAAAAAGGCGGCGGCGCTTTTTGTAAGCCAGGTTGTGGCAGGGGTTATGCCTGTTGTTCTGCTGATTATTTTCGTATCCATGCGGCTTTATCAAAATCCTGCGGTGGCGATTGTGTTTATTCTGCTGATTTTTTCCTGCAACGTGGCGTACATGGTGCTTGGCAGAAGATATAACGTGCTAAGCTCTGGCGTGCGCGGCGAGAAGCGGCTTTATCGCGCCGTAAAAAGGCTTAACGGCAACAACATCATCTTCCGCAATCTGCCCGTAAGATACAAGCGCGGGCGCTCCGAGCTGGATTTGCTGATTATCAGCCACAGCGGCGTTATCATCGTGGAGGTCAAAAACCACTCAGGCACGATTATCGGCGGCTGGAAATCCGATAAATGGATTCAGCGCAAATACTACCGTGATGGCAAATCCACTCAGCAGGAGATGGAAAATCCTATAAAACAAATGCGCCGCCAGCGCGATATTGTAAAAAGTATCCTTAACGCCGCAGGCGAGGACGTGTGGATTGATACGGTGCTGTTTTTCTCCTCGCCCAACGCAAGGCTGCGGCTTAACCTGCGCGAAAATGACTATGTGTGCGCAAGCGAGGCGGAGCTTATCGGCTTCCTTGGCGAATATCACGGCGGCGAGGTGCTTTCCATGTCGCGAATGAAAAAAATCGCCGATATCATAAGTCGAGCATCGGGAAATGTCTGACAGCAACAGACTTATTTCGACAAAAATGTGGTTTTATTGAAAATTCAGCCGTTCCGTTTTTTGCGGAGCGGCTGATATTTTTTGACATTTTGTGGCAAGGAATTAAGTGCAGCCCGAAAATAATTTGTTGCATTTTCACAATGGAATAATGCGGGGAAATGGCAAAACAGCGCGAAAAAATGCAAGTAAGCAGCGCCATTCCCCGCATAAATTTTTCTCAATTTTCAACGTTGAAAACAGTTGAAAACTGCGTTGAAAATGTTGATTTGTTGAGTATTTAGGGCGAGTTTTCAACACAGCATGACAGAAAGCGCTTTATTATCACGAAATTTTCATTTTCCCCTGTTGAAAACTATGTTAAATCCGTGGAAAAACTTTATACTGTTTTTCAATGCTCCATCTGTAATTCATGCCAACGAATCCACAGCGCGGGCAAGCCGAAATAACGCGCAGTATAAATATAGTGTTATTATCCTGTTGGTATTTGTGCATTATGCAAAGATGTTAAGATTTCGTTAAGAATAAATTCTTAACGGAATCTTAACGGACAAATCGGATATTTTCTGCTATAATATATTTGTAAGCCTTTCGAGGTATTACAAAAAAATAAACCGCAGCAAAAAGCTGCGGTCGACAAGGACGGTAAAAAAACTATGTGGCAATTACAAACAACCCATGAAGTAAATGAGGACGGCGTTTCCTACACGGCTTACGGCTTTAGCTGCGGCGAATGCTGCGTCAGCGATTTTTCCTCCGTGCGCGAGGAAGCCGAACGTATGCTGGCGATACTAAACAAAAACGAGGTATCGCCTCTGCACGTCTATGACGTAATTGAGGACAGCTTCGCCGAACTGTAATCAGCAAAGCAGAAACGTACCCTCGCGCGTGCGAACAATTACATCATTTATTTCCAGACCGAGTATAACCGCGCAAAGCTTGTCGCTTTGTATGCCCGTTTTTTCTATAAGCTCGTCCATAGTCATGGCGCCCTCCGCGATAAGGGAGATTACCTCCCCCTCCTCAGGACTTAGCTGCGATATATCGGGCGTGGCTTTTGCGGCGGGCAGCTGTGTGCGGTCGGGGATTTCCCGATGCGGAGCGTCTGCGATTTCCTGCGGTTTGCTTGGCTTTGAAATCTGCACAGGTCTTGCTGTGGAAAGTCCGCCAAGCCATTGCTTCTCCTTTTGCGGCAGCAGCCTTTTAAGGGCGGCGGCTTGTCCGTCCGCCCCAATCAGTGCGGAATAAAGGTCGCATATACTGCACACGGGCATTGCGCCCTGCGACAAAAGCTGCGAAAGTCCGCTGAAACGTTCGGCAAAAATATCCTGCGGCGGTATACACAAAAGCGCGCGTTTCTGTTTTGCCGCGTGCGCCGCCGTAAGCAGAGCGCCGCTGCGCGAGGAAGCCTCCACTATAAGCGTTGCCCCCGCAAGACCCGAAATAATCCTGTTGCGGTGCTTAAAATAAGCCTGCGATACAGAAGCGTAGGGCAGCAGTTCCGAGATAAGTGCGCCGCCAGACTGCAATATGGTTTCCTTAAGTTCTTCATTCTCACCCGGATAATTCACCATCAAACCGCAGCCAAGCACAGCCGCGGTATAGCCGCCATTATTTACCGCGCAGCGATGGGCGCAGGCGTCTATGCCTACCGCAATTCCGCTGATTATGGCAACACCGTCCCCCGCCGCTTCGGCGCAAAATCTTTCGCAGACCTTTCTGCCGTATTCCGATGGCTGGCGCGGTCCCACAACGGCAAGCGCGGGCAAGGTTTTAAGCGGCATAAGGCTGCCCCTGACAAACAGCACAATAGGCGGGTCGGAAATATCCCGCAGCTTTGCAGGATACTCCTCGTCGTCAAGCGTTATTATGCGTATGCCAAGACGTTCGCACTCGTTGATAAGCGCGCGTACCTCCCTTGTGCGGGTGCGCTCAACACGCTGCTTTTCAGCGGCGGAAAGCTGGCACTCGCCATCACGCATAGCCTTTGCCGCATTAAGCGCAGAGCCGCCGTAGGTGTGCAGAATTTCAGACGTGCGCGCATTGTGCGGCAGCAGCACAAGCAGCAGCCACAGCCATATTTCAACGGGAGATTTATCCATACTGTCACCTCTTACTGCCAACGTTTACGAACGCCGCCTGCCCGCACCGCAGGATACAATTCTACTTCCTTAAAGCACAAACACAGCGCTTGCAAAAGCTGGAAGCGTAAGCCCGCCAAGCTCCATGGTTTCTCCATTAAGAAGATTTTCCTTTGCGCCGCCCATATTCAGATTGAACGTAAAGGGATTTGAGTCCGCGTTTATTACCGTAAGCAGAGTTTCGCCCTCAGCGCTGCGCGTAAACGCATACTGTCTGTTGGTAAGCTGAACCTGCCTGTAATCTCCCATTGAAGCGGCGGGGTGATTTTTCTGTATCTCCGCCAAAGCCGCAATGTGCTTTGTAAGGTCGCACACGCCCTCGTTCTTCATTTTTTCAAGGTTAAATTCGGGGCGGAGGATATCATCACTGTTGCCGCGCTTGTCGCCGAGAACGCCAAACTCGCTTCCGTAATACACCGCGGGAATACCTGGCATCATAAACATAAGCGTGTATATTGCGGGAAGCTGCTCCTTCACGTTAAGCATGGAAGCAATTCTTGTAACATCATGATTGTCAACAAAGGTATACAGATGCTTGCCGCGGTAAATGCACCACTGCTCGCTGCCAAACTGGCGGTTTATGGAGTGCGCTATCTCAAACATATTCATATCGTTGAAGCTGGAGAACAGACCCTTGTAGCACTCATAGTTTGTCACGCTGTCAAGCATATCGGGGTTGCACCACTTGTTGTAATCGCCATGCAGCGTTTCGCCAAGCAGGAAGAAGTCCTCCGAAAGCCATTTGCAGTGACCGTGCAGCTCGCGCAGGAAATTTTCCTCAAGGCAGTATGCAACATCAAGACGCAGACCATCAATGCCGAACTCGTTTTTCCAGCCCGTAATGCACTCCTTGATGTAGTTCTTTACGTCGGGATTGTACAGGTTAAGCTTTACAAGCTCGTAATGACCCTCCCAGCCCTCGTAATAGAAGCCGTCGTTGTAGGGGGAATTGCCCTCGCGCACATGAAACCAGTCCCTTTTGGCGCTGCCAAGCTTATGCTCGCGGACATCGCAGAACGCGCCGAAATCCCTGCCCACATGATTAAACACGCCGTCAAGCACAACCTTTATGCCGTTCTCGTGCAGAGCGTCGCATACGCGCTTGAAGTCCTCGTTTGTACCAAGGCGGCGGTCGATTTTTGTATAGTCGATAGTATCATAGCCGTGCGCCACAGACTCAAACACAGGCCCGAAATAAACAGCGTTGCAGCCAAGCGACTTTATATGCGGAATATCGTCAATAAGCCTGAGAATTGCGTGAGTAGGCTCGGACTGTTTGTCATTCACGCGCTCACAGCCGAAGTAGCCGATTGGATAGATGTGATAAAATACAGCGTTTTCATACCATTTCATAAAATAATTACTCTCCTAAAGATATTTAAGGCGATACCGCACAGAAATCTGGCAGCATTGCTATAATTATACATCACTTAATTCTTTTTGTCAAGTTTTTTGTGAAAAATAGCCAAAGACAGTGCTTGGTTTTTGCAAATAATTGAAATTTTGGCTTTAAGCTATTGAAATATGAGTAAATAAATGATATACTTTATTGTAGTAAAATGTGCCGATAAAAACAGCGGCGTCAGCCGCACTTTCAGCGCAGAATATAAAGCGGATTTTGCCGCTTATAGCAATCTTAACATTCGGGGTGATTTTTTTGCGCACACACTGTCTAAAGCGGATATTGGCTGCCATACTGGCGCTCGCGGCGCTTTGCTGTATGCTGCCAGGCATAACGGTTTCAGCCACAAAGGGCGATACCCTGCGCATAGGCGTAAGCGAGCTTTTTGGAATATACAAGGAAAACAACAAATATACGGGCTTCGCGTATGATTATCTGAACGCCATGCAGGTAAACACGGGACATCGCTATGTCTTTGTAGAGGCTTCTCCCGATGAGCTTATGCAGATGCTGTCAGAGGGACTTATAGACGTTATTCCGTGCGTGACAAAGGAAGAATACGAATACTGGTCGGAAATTTATTTCAACAGCAGCAGCCGTTCCATCAGCGACAATGTGTCGCCCCAGCTTTGCGGCGCGGCGCTTATGAAAAAATATACCGCCATATACGTCAAGGAAAACAGCGACATCAGCTTTTTTGACCTTGACGCGCTTAATCAGGCGACAATCGGCTATCACTCCGAAAGCGCGGGAAGACATTTCGCGAGTGGAACGTTTGTACGCGGCGAAATCGACAGGGCAAACTTTGTGGAATACGAAACCGAAGCCCAGATGAAGAACGATTTCAATTCGGGCAAGATTGACGCGGTGCTTAAATGCTGCTTCTGCCCGTGGGAAGATGAAAAAATAGTATACCAATATTCGACACAGGACTGCTATATGCTGATTTCCGGCAGCGACCCGCAGCTTAAAAGCGAGCTTGATGTTGCCGTAAACGCTACGCTGATGGCAGACAGCAGCTTTGCCGCTAACGCATATGCGCGCCATGTGGAAAAATACGGCTCACAGGGCTTTGCTTTCAGCAGCGCCGAAAAGTCCTTTATCGAAAGCAATCCCACTATAACCATAGCATACAACGAAAGCGCAAGTTCCATTGAAAATTATGACAGCGCCACCAACACCATCACGGGCTACACGGGCGAAGTGCTTCAGCAAATATCCGAAATGACAGGGCTTACGCTGAAAATACGCCCCTGCCATAGTCTTTCGGACTGCGCCGCACTGCTGGCAAACGGCGAAGCGGACGTTATATGCGGCGGCGCAAACAGCGCAAATGTGGCGGAATACGGCAGCTTCAGCGTATCGTTCCCGTTTGCTTCCGTTCCGATAGTCACCGTAGGCAGAAGCGATACCGCGCTTAACGGCAGCCTTAAAATAGCAATACCGTTCAGCAACACCGTCATCAACGAGTACGCAGCCTCCGCATACAGCAGCGCCGCGCTGCTTCCATATGACAGCACCGAGGAATGTATACTTGCCGTGGAAAACGGAACGGCGGACATCGCCTGCACCGACCTTTACGAGGCCGTATATGTGCTTGGCACGAAATCCAACGGGCTGACAATAATCAAAACAAGCACCACAAGACATGACGAATGTTTTGTATACTCTGCGTCTGCCACCGAGCTTCGTTCAATATTCGGAAAGTGCATAGCAAGCCTTACCTCCACAGAATACGGCGAAACGTATCAGGAGTCTATTGCCGCTATAAATGACCTGTCGGGCAAGGGCACGGTTCCTGTCGAGATTATTTACACCGCCGCTGCGGTTCTGGCGGTGCTTGCTGTGGCAGTTGTTCTTGCGGCGCTGATAGCGCACAGCAAGGCAAGGCGGCTCGGCGATATCGACCCGCTGACAGGCGGCAGAAACAAGCAGAAATTTATCGAGGACACCAAGAAGCTTTTCAAAAAAGACCCCACCGACAAATGGGCAATCGCGCTTCTGGATATAAACAAGTTCAAATTTATCAATGACCGCCTTGGCTATGAGGAAGGCGACCGAATGCTTGAGCGTCTTTACAGAACTATTTCCGACGCCATGAACGATGACGAAGTCTGCGCAAGAATATCCGATGATAATTTTGCCTGCACCATACGCGCGCAGCAGGACTCCGACATCACCGCGCGGCTTAACAGCATTTTTGAGGAATTTGAGCGCAGAAACAATATGTTTGTGAAATACTCCGTTATATTCAGCACGGGCGTTTGCAGACTTTATCAATGCAGAACCTCGGCAGGTGAGGCGGACGTAAACACCGCGCTTGACCGCTGCACAATCGCCAAAAAGACCTTAAAGGGTCTGCACTACTCCTCAATAGCATTCTATGACGGAAAAATACGCGACAAGGCTCTGCGCGAAAAGGATTATGAAAATATAATGCCCACAGCGCTTGCCCATCATGAGTTTCAGTGCTATCTTCAGCCGAAATACGGTCTTAAATCCCGCCGAATTGAGGGCGCGGAAGCGCTTATCCGCTGGAACAGCAAGGAGTTCGGCTTTGTATTTCCCAACGAGTTTATCCCGATAAGCGAGAAAAACGGCTTTGTTGTCGAGCTTGACTTCTTTATCCTTGAGGAAGTGTGCAAGGCAATACGCCGCTGGCTTGACGAGGGTAAAACGCCCGTTGTTATATCCGTGAACCAGTCAAAGCTGCACCTGAACTACGACAATTATATCTGGCGGCTGAGAGAAATTGTGGATAAATACGAAGTGCCTTATGAGTATATCGAGCTTGAAATAACCGAAAGCGTTTTCATGGAGGATACGGAAAAGCTGCTCACCGTGGTGCAGAAGCTGCACGATATAGGCTTCAAGCTTTCGCTGGACGATTTCGGCAGCGGTTATTCCTCGCTTAATATGCTTAAGGATATTCCCGTGGACGTTGTTAAAATCGACCGCGAGTTCTTTAACGGCACGGTAAACTCCGAAAAGGGGCGTGCGGTAATCTCCACCGTGGTAGACCTCGCCAAAAATCTGGATATGCAGGTTATTTCGGAGGGCGTTGAAACCATCGAGCAGGTGGAGTTCCTTACCGAAATCAACTGCAACATGGTGCAGGGTTACTACTTCGCAAAGCCTATGCCAATGCAGGCATTTGAGGAACTCTGGAACAAAGAGCTTGAGGAAAGCAATAATTAAACACAGCGTGCGCGGCTTGCCTGCCGCGCACAATATTTTATGGAGGAAAAATGAAAACAGAATATTTTGATATATCGGACATTCCCGCAAAGCTTTACCGCGCGGAACACTCCATCGGAACAATACTTGCCCTGCATGGCTTCGGCGGCAGCAAGGAAAGCGGCGCGGTAGAGGGACTGGCGGAACTTGTATGCCCGCGCGGGCTTAATGTGCTTTGCTTTGACTTTCCCGCGCACGGTGTGCGCAATGAAGCCGCCGCGCAGCTTTCGCTGGAGCGGTGTATAGACGAAATTCTGACCGCAGAGCGCTATATCGCACAGAATATCGGCGGCGCAATGTTCGCGTTTGCCACAAGCTTCGGCGGCTTATGCCTGCTGAAAAGGCTTGAAAGGGAAGCGGACAGCTTCAAAAAAATCGTGCTGCGCGTTCCTGCGGTTGATATGGCGCAGTCGCTTCTTGCAATAGCCGCCGCAACAGATGAAAATTTCTCCATGGAAAAGGCAAAAGAACACGGCTTTGTGATAAAAATGGGGTTGGAGTACCATATTCCGTTCAGCTTTTACGAGCAGCTTTTGCTGTGCGACTGTATTAAGTATAATCCGCGCCACAACAGCGACAGAATTTTTGTGGTATACGCAGAACATGATGAGCTTGTAAGCCCCAAAGCCACGAAAGAGTTCCTCAGGCTTAATCCGCAGATATCCTCGCTTTGCATTAAAGGCGCGGGACACCGTATGACGGAGGGAAATCAGCTTTCACAGGCGCTTACAGCCGCCGCGGATTTTCTTTGTGGCTGACATAAATCCGCCACAAATTACACAAATCCCCAATCAAACCGTAAAAAACGATAGGGGATTTTTTCTTTTTTGCACAAAATCGGCTTAATTTATTGACAATAGGTTGGATATTTGTTATAATTAAGCTGTATCAAAATAGTACCCGCCAACTTCCAGGAGGTGACATCAGGTGAGCGATAAGCAGAACATAAAAATAGAGGAGCTTGAAAAGCAGCTTGGCGCCGCAAAAAAGGAAATAAATTCTCTAAGGCTTGCGGTGCGCGCGGAAAGCCTGAAGGTCAGAATTGCGTCGGAATACACAGACTTCGGTCTGTGGGAATATGATATTGCCGATGATATCTGCTACCAGTACAAAAAGCTTAACGGGAACTATAAATCAATTGTAGAACCTATTGTGCATTACAGGGATACCGTACTTAGCAGGGGAATTGTCTATGCGGACGATATACCCGTATTCAACAAGCTGTGCGACGCTATGCAGCGCGGCGATAAGGAAATGCAGTGCGATATCCGTATCGTGGGCGAGGACAGCGACATAGTATGGCACAGGTATGAGGGCAAAACCGTGTGCGACGAAAGCGGAAAGCCGCTGCGCGTTGTGGGCAGAACGCTTGACGTAACCGAGGAAAAAGGCGGCACCGGCACAACCTCAGACGAAAAGTGCGACCCGCTTACGGGCGTGCTTACCCCCGAAAGCTTCGCTGAAAGCATACAGCAGCACCTGCGCACGGAAAGCTTCAAAAGCTCCGCCCTTATAATAATCGGGATAGACAATTATGCCGAAATATGCCGCACCCGCAAATGCGACCCGCAGCAGCTTCAATGCGCGCTTGCAGAAGTGCTTGACGCACAGGGCGCAGTGGAACAGGGCAGCCTTATCAGCCGAACAGAGGACGGAGTTTTTGCGTTTTACGTTAAATTCAGCGGTCTGCCTTCACTGGGCGCAATAGCTTCAAGGCTGATTTTCAAATTCTATGACCGCCGCTGCACAGATAACGCAGGAAAGCATATCACCATAAGCGCGGGCGTTTCGCTGCTAAGAAGCGGAAAGACCTATGATATCGCGTATAAAGAAGCGTATACCGCGCTGGAATGTGCCGCCGCAAAGGGCGGCAATGGCTATCTGCTGTACAGCACCTCCATGGACGCGGAAAAACGCGGCTTCTGCGGCAGCTTTAATCCCGCGCTTAGCGCTGAGGGCGCAGCCTGCGCAGAAAATATATATCAGCTTATCAACACGGCGCTTATAAATGAGGAATTAAGCAGCGACGCCATCGCCGGTGCGCTGCGCGAGGCAGGGCGTTACAGCTCGGCTGACTATGTTTACTTCTGCCGATTTGGAGATAACGGCAGTGATGATGTGCGTATGCCGTGGGGCTGTGACGGCAGCGTGGAATACAATCCCGCTCTGCCTGCTTTTAGTCAGATTTATGACAGCGTCAAAACAGCGCAGCTTCTTTCGGGCAGGGATATTATTTATGCCACCGCCGAAAATGCCGATGAATGTGCCGCATACGGCTTCCGCCTTGCAAACGGCGCAGAAGCGGCGGTGCTTTGTCCGATATATGCGGGCGAAATTGCGGCGGGATATTTTACCCTTGTGCGCAAAACCGCAGCAGAATGGTCACCCGAAGACAATGCAATTATCAAAACGCTGAGCGATACGCTTAACTTTATGTTCACAGCATACAATAAGCGTCTTAAGCATGACAGCAAAAAAGTTTTTTCGGGCGCTGTTATGGACAGCATGGGGCTTGAGGGCTTTACCGTTGTTCCACAAACTCTTGAACTGGATTATGTGGGCGAGCGCGCAGCCAACCACTACGGAATAAAAAGCGGCGACCTGTGCTACAAAAAGATACGCGGCTATGACGAGCCGTGCGCAGACTGCCCAATTCAGCAGCTTAAAGCGGGACAGCTTACCGCCTCCTGCGCATATTACCGCGAAAGCGACAGCCGCTGGATAAACGTGGCAGCCTCCGCCATAGAAACAGAAAACGGCAAGCGCTATGCGGTGGGCACAGCGGATATCACAGGCTGCATTTCCAATATACAGACGCGGGATACGCTTACGGGAGTTATGGGCTTTGACCGCTTTGCGGTTGACTCTATGAGGATTACAGCGCAGGACTCTGACGGCTATTTTATCACCGTTGTGAACATTGCCAATTTCCGCCGCCTTAATGAAAACAGCGGATACGAGTTCGGAAATTCCGTGCTTATCGCGGTGGCGGATATCCTGTCAGGCTCTACGGGCAAAAGCGAGATGCTTTGCCGCTCCGAGGGCGCAAGATTTGTTCTGCTTCACAAAGCAAACAGCATGACGGAATACCGCGCGCGCCTTAAGCAAATGCTTGTCAGCGCACAGCGGCAGGTTGCCGAAAAATGCGGCATACACATATTCCTTGTGGCGGGCGTTTATGAACTGGGCATGGACCACCTTGGCATTATGGCTTCGCTTGACAGGGCAATTCTTGCACAAAAAACCGTCAAGGACAGGGCTTACTACACGGAAAATATGATTGCCGTATATGACAGCGCCCTCGGCGATGAGCTTCAGATGCGGCAGTATGTGGAAGCGCACATGGTGGAAGCACTGGAGAATAACGAGTTTAAGGTATTCTATCAGCCAAAAGTAAACACCGAAACAGGCGAGATTGAGGGCGCGGAAGCGCTTGTGCGCTGGATAAGACCAAGCGGCGAAATAATACCGCCCTCCAAATTTGTGCCGCTGTTTGAGCAGAACGGCTTTATCGCAGATATGGACTTTGCGGTATACCGCAGCGCCGTTGCGGATATAAGACGCTGGCTGCGCGATGGGGTAAAAATTCCGCTGATATCGCTTAATGTTTCGCGCCACCATATGCGCGATGAAAACTTCCCCGAAAAAATTTGCGCGCTTGTGGATAATCTGGGCGTGCCGCGCGATAAAATCGAACTTGAAATAACCGAGAGTATGCTCACCGAAAACATGAACAAGCTGATTGATACCATGAAAACGCTGAAAGACGCGGGCTTCAGGATATCGGTGGACGATTTCGGTTCGGGATATTCCTCGCTTAATCTGATTACGGTTCTGCCGTTCCATACGCTGAAGATAGACGGCGGGTTCTTTCTAAGAAATGAGCTTACGGAGAAGAATAAAAAGGTCATCTCCTCAATCGTGGAGCTTGCCAAGGGGCTTAACTGCTCCACCGTATCCGAGGGCGTTGAAACAGACGAGCAGGTGGAATTTCTGCGCAGGATAGGCTGCGATATGATTCAAGGCTATTACTACTACAAGCCAATGCCCGCAAAGGACTTTGAGGAGCTTGTAAAAAATCAGCAGGTATAAAAGCATTTGCCGCTGCATGAGGTTGACAAAGCATACGGCGTGAATAAGACAATAGCACACAAAAAACTTCTTTGGGATTTTGTGTGCTATTGCCATAAGTGCCAGAAAGGAATTACTATATGTTAGATTTAGTAGTCAAACAGAACGAACTAACAGCAGAGCAATTTATTGAATTATGGGAAACAGTATGGGGAGCTGGACCATCTCTTGAACAAACAAAGCTGGCGATGGAACATACCTTATTCAGAGTTTCTGTATGGGACGGAGATTGTATCGTTGCTATGGCAAGAATGAATGGTGATATGGGGCTTAATTACTATATCAAAGATGTTGTTGTCAGACCGGAATATCAAGGAAATGGTATTGGAAAAATGTTAATAAATGAGTTAATAAAGTTTATAAATAACAATGGAGTAAAAGGAACAGATATTTTTGTGGAGTTATGTGCAGCTCCAGATAAGATTCCTTTTTACGAGAAGTTTGGATTTAAGTCGAACGAGGCACAAAGATTAAAAATTTTTCATCATGTCGAGTAATATAACTTAGGCAAGATGTCCCCCGCCTCTTAGGCGGCGGGTTCCATTTGCCATTCAGTGGGGGATACAATCCCCCACTGAATGGCAGGTTGGCGAAGCCAACCCTTGCCACGTTAAATGACGGGGCAAGCCCCTTATTGAAAATGCTGCAAAAATCCATTTTACAATAGATATGAAAATCCGACCTATGATTGTAACCATAGGTCGGATAAACTGTTTTATGGATACCCACAAGGGGTATGTATTTTTTAATTGCTTCGCTTGCCAAGCTTGATAAGCTTGACTATTGTAGGACTTAAAACAAGGTTTACCCCTATCTCTATAAAGAAATTGACCCCCACAAGACCTGCCAGAATATACAGGAAAACATCTCCGCCGCCTGCCCATTCCGTTATGGTCTGAAGGAAAAATACAAGGCAGCCAAGAATGAAAAAGCCCGTGTTCATTATCGGCGCAATAACCGCTGCGGCAAGCACCGCCGCAAACCTGCTTTTCTTTTCAAGCAGTTTATACACAACGCCCGCCATAAGTCCCGCCATTGTACCCTTTACAATACAGGTAATGATTGTGCCAGGAATGTTTATGGCGAAAAACGCCGCTGCGTCCATCAACGTAACCGCGCCGAATACAAAGCCAAGCCACGCGCCCGCTTTCCAGCCATACAGCGCCGCCCCGACAACGATAGGCACAAGCGCTATCGTAAACGAGAACATTCCCGCCCTTGCGACCAACGTCGTAAGCACCTGAAGCACCGCAACCACCGCCGTTAAAAGCGCCAGTCCCGTAAGCTTCTTCACATCAATTTTCTTTGTGTTTGCGTTCATAAGAACTCCTTGCTGGCATTCGGTCCTTAACCCCGATATGCCGCGGGTATATATTTACGGGAAAAATCCCGCAGACCCCTTGCTTTTGTGAACGGATTTTACATAACTCTCTGTATAAAGTCAGATGAATTTAACAAATCCTGCTCATTTCACATTCTTTTTGTAGATATCCAGCAGACCCGTCATTATAAGGCTGCGGTCAAGAATAAACTCATGCTTGCACAGCGGCTGAATAACGGAGGAAAAACCTCCCGTTGCAACAACGGTGCATTTTTCGCCAAGCTCCTTTTCAAAGCTTTCAATCATGCCGTCCACCATAAACGCTGTGCCGTAAAGCAGACCTGAGCGCATACAATCCACCGTGTTTGTGCCGATAACGCTCTTAAGCGGCGGGTCGCTGCTTATGCTGATAAGCGGCAGGCTTGCCGTGCGGTTCGCAAGCGCTTCTATCGAGATTTTTACTCCAGGGGCGATAATTCCGCCCACAAACGCGCCGCTTTTGTCAACCGCAAGCACCTTTGTCGCCGTGCCAAGGTCTATCACAACCGCGGGAAGCGGGTAATGCTCCTTTGCCGCAACCGCAACCGCCGCCATATCCGCGCCAAGCGAGGCAGGCTCGTCTATTTTGATATTAAGTCCCGTTTTAAGTCCAGGCCCAACGGTAAGCGCGCGGCAGCCGCAAAGCTTTTCAACAGCGCCCTTAAGCTGCTCTGTAACAGGCGGCACAACAGAAGATATCACCGCACCCGAAAAATCAGAGGGCAGATGCTTATACAGCCCGAAAATATCATTAAGAATAATCGCGTACTGGTCTGCCATGCGATAGCGGTCGGTATCTATCCTTGATTCAAACATCAGCTTGTCACACTCATCAAATCCGCCTATAACGGTATTTGTGTTGCCAACATCAATTGTAAGTATCATCTGCATTACCTCTTAAAAACAATATCAGTTCATGTATTCGCCGCTGTATTCCAGCAGGGTTACGCTCTCAACGCCGTCAATTGCATTGAAGCGGCTAATGTAGCTTGTATCGTTGTTCTTTATTTTAACCTCAACGGTAAGCTCTATACTGTTTCCCGTCTGGGTTTTGTTTTTCAGCTTGTATTTTATCGCGCCCAGTATGCCGTTTACGTTTACCTCTGTTTCGGCATTATACCGCACAATAAGGAGGTAGCTCTTGCGCTCCTTCTTGAAAATGGTGAGCAGTATGTATATCACGCCGATTATAACCGTTCCCATAACCGCAACCATGTAAAGCTGCGCGCCCGCCGTAATTCCTGCGGCAATGCCCCAGAACAGAAAACCGATATCAAGCGGGTCTTTTACCGCCGCACGGAAGCGCACAATGGAAAGCGCACCCACCATACCAAGCGACAGAACAACGTTCGCGCTGATGGTCATTATGATAAACGAGGTTACAACCGTTGTAAGCAGCAGCAGAATATTAAAATTGTCGCTGTACACAACGCCCCTGTAAAAGAAGCGGTAAATCAGATAGATTATAGCCCCGCACAGCGTTGCAGTGAGAAGCGTACAGATTATAGTCGTTATCGAAAGATTGGCAAACTGCTCCGAAACATTAAAGCTGTCGCCAAATGTCGATAAAATATCGCTAAGCTTTGAGCCGTTGAGAAGATTTTCAGATACCATGCGATTTTACCTCCAGCAGCTTGTCGCTGCATAATATATATTTTGATACGGACTGCTGCGGGGCGTTAAGTCCCTGAAGCGCCGCATAAATACTTGACGGCAAATAGCCATCATATTTTACTTCCAGTATTATCTCCCTGTCATAAATGCGGGAATAAAGCGCATTCTCCGCAAACATATCTATTGTATTATAGCAAGCGGAAAGCTTTTTGTCAAATGTTATTCGCACATTTCCGTGGGGATATATCAGCGCCTCGCGTACATAATCCACGATAACCCGCGGTTTAAGCGCCGACACAAGATTTGCGCGGTAGAACTCGCCAAATGCGCTCTCGTCCCAGTCCCTGTCAGCCATAAACGAGCAGTCGCCGCACAGCAGCGCCCTATACTGCTGCTGCGTAAGACGGCAGGACAGCTTTGAAACATACTCGTCGTCCTTATGCTTTGCTTCGAGTGAAATAAACGAGGGGTCAAGATTGTAGCTGCGTATGCGGAATTTGCGCCTTGTGGCTATTCCGCTTATCTTGTCATTATAACCGCTGCTGTAAATATCGTCAAAATAAAGACTTGTAACGCGGTATTCGCCATTGCCCGCCGCGTTTAAGTCGCGGTACATCATCGGCGAAAGCCTTGCCAGCAATATGCGGTATGTACCCTCGTCTATCATGTATTTCAGCTCGTGGCGAAGCCTGCGTCCGCCCGAAAGCTCCGCTGCGGGTTTTATCGGCAGCAGCGTTTTTATTCTGCCGTGTTTCAGCAACCTTAACCCTCCAATCAAATATTGCATAACTCAGAAAAAATATTTGCCTGAATTATATCTCTCCAAATTTCGACTTTTTTACGATACGCCTTTATTGTACCATATTTTTTAACCGTTTACAAGCATGATTTCTGTATAATATCAAAATTTATAACAAATGGTTGAGAAAATGAACGCCATACGGAAGAAAATTTGCAAAAAACACTTGACAATACTTTTGTAATCATGTATAATAAATTATTGTTGACAGTTGTGTGCGGACGTACTGTATCCTCACGCAGATTTAACCGAAAAACAAAAAGGGGGTTTTTGAAGATGAAAAGAACTTACCAGCCTAAGAAGCTTCAGAGAAAGCGCGAGCACGGATTTATGAAGAGAATGGCTACCAAGAACGGCCGCAAGGTTCTCGCACGCCGCCGTGCAAAGGGCAGAAAAAAGCTGACCTACTGATTTGATTGCAGAGCCAATGTCTGACCTCAGAAAAAGGTATATTGTAATCAAGAAAAACCGCGATTTCAGCTTTCTTTTCAAAAGAGGAGAAAGCATTGTGACCTATGCCTTCGTCTGCTATGTTAAAGAGCGGCGCGGCACAGCCAACCGTCTTGGCATAGTGACGGGCAAGAAGGTCGGAAACGCGGTGAAAAGAAATCGGGCAAGGCGGGTTATAAGGGAAGCCTTCCGCCTTTTTGAGCCGATTTTGAAGGAAAAGACACAAAAGCGTTATGATTTCGTTTTCGTCGCAAGAAGTAAAACGCCGGAGCTAAAGTCCGGAAAAATACTCTCCCTGATGAAAAAGAACGTTCTGTCAAAGCTATCATGAAGTATTTGTTTTTGGGCATTATAAAGCTATACAGACTTACGCTGTCAAAAATCCTGCCGCCGTGCTGCCGCTTCATACCAAGCTGCTCCGAGTATGCAACAATTGCAATTCGGCGTTTTGGTGCGGTTAGGGGCGGTTATTTGGCGTTATGGAGAATTATCCGCTGCAACCCATATTCGCGCGGCGGGTACGACCCTGTTCCGGAAAAATTCTGCTTTCGTCCGGAAAAGGTGCAGCACAACCTACCACATACTCACCGCTGCAAAAATGATACCGAAAGCAATTGCACAAAGCTGCATTAAAATAAACCGCATTGAGCGCTTTATATCGGCGCTTGCCTGAAATCTCGCTGAAAGGACGTGGAAGAAATAGATTTCATATACAGTCTTATAGGAACGCCGCTTGGCTATATCCTTTATTTCATCTACCAGATTGGCATTACCAATATCGGCATTGCAATTATTCTGTTTACGTTTATCGTAAAGCTTGCCATGCTGCCGCTTTCCATAAAGCAGCAGAAAAACACCGCAAAATCCGCTATCTTTGCTCCCAAGGTAAGGGAAATTCAGCAGAAATACAAGAATAACCAGCAAAAGCAGCAGGAGGAGCTTCAAAAGCTTCAGCAGCAGGGTTACAGCCCCATGGGCGGCTGCGGCACTATGTTACTTACATTCCTTATCCTGTTCGGCGTGCTGGACGTTGTATACAAGCCCATGACCCATATCACACACACGGCGTCAAGCGAGATTGAAACAATGGTTGAGGAATCCTACAACATGAAGATTGCCTCGCTTTTTGTCGATGAGTACAACATCGCTGATGTTTCCGCGCTTGAGGGCGACGCTCTCACAAAGCATGATGAAATTGTCCGCGACGCGGAAAAAATACTTGCTTACTATAACGCAAACCGCAGCGAAAATGACCCCGAATATACTGAAGCCGTATGGGAAACAGTTTCCGCAGACTCGCTTCGCGTTGTTGAAAGCGCAATGAAATCCGCGCTTGAAAACAGCTATGAGGACCTTAAGGCCGCAAACAACGGAACGGGTAAGGAGGTAGCATTCTCCAATACCAACCTCTACGCAATTACAGATTACTCCACCACCGATGGCAACGCCGCAGGCAATCCCGAAAACGAAAAGGAAACCTACAACGCCATCAAGGACGAAACCGAAAAGAAAGAATACCTTGCGCAGCACGCTTTCAGCGAAACCGTTAAGTCCGCGTTCAATACAGCGCAGACGCAGTTTGGCTACTATTACATCACCGCAAACGGTACAATAAGCTTCAAGGCTTCAAGTTCGCTGCAAAGAGAGCTGTATATCCTCGGAACATTCGGCACAGAAAAGGAATACAACAACGGCACAACGGTTGCTTTCAAGGATTTGTATTCGCTCAACTCTACCGACAGCATTAAGGAGCTTTACGATAACCTCGACTTCCTTGGCATAAAGCTCAGCGAAATCCCCGGAGAGCATATGGGATTCCCCATGCTGTTTATCCCTATTGCCGCGTTTATATTCTCGCTGCTGCAATCCTTTATTTCCAACAAGCAGATGGAGAAAAACAACCCTGGTCAGATGGGCGGCGGCATGAAGCTTACCATGTATATTCTGCCTGTTTTCTCGCTGATACTGGTATTCTCCGTACCCGCGGGCGCGGGCTTCTACTGGACGATAAGCTATGTGTTCGGCATCGCCCAGACGCTCATTCTCAACAAGCTGTACAATCCTGCAAAGCTGAGAGAGCAGGCAGAAGCGGAATACAACGAGCGCATGAAGCGTATCGAAGTACAGGCAAAGCAGGTTCGCAGCGCCGATAATGACAGCGCAGTTTCCGAATACAACGGCGAAAAGCTTACGCAAAAGGAAATAAACCGCAGAAAGCTTGCCGAAGCGCGCCGTCAGGACGCTATAAAATACGGCGAAGAATATATTGAGGACGATGAGGATTAAGTCCGGAAAGGAAAACGACAATGGAAAAGGAATTTACCGCAAAAACCGTTGACGAAGCCAAGGCTCTTGCCGCACAGGAGTTTGGTGTTTCCGTTGACGATATTGAATTTGAGATACTGGAACAGCCGCGCAAAGGTCTTTTCGGCACAAGGGGCGAAGCAAGGGTTAAGGCTTTTTATGAGGAAAAGACTGAAGCTGCTCCCGCCGCAGAATCTGCCGTAATCAGCGAGGAAGCTGAAGCAGAGGAGAGCGAAGAATCCGCACTGCCCGCAGATTTCGATATTGAAAACAGCGCAAAGGTAAAGGCTGCAAAGCAGTATCTGACAGACGTGCTTCATGCGCTTAAGCTTGAAAACTTTGAAATAAACGCTGTCAGAAAGGACAACAACATCGTTCTGGATATCACTGGCGAAAAGCTCGGCGTTGTTATCGGCAGGCGCGGCGAAACTCTCGACAGCCTGCAATATCTGACAATCCTTGCAAGCAACCGCACCGAGGAGAACTACTGCCGCATATCCGTTGACTGCAACGGCTATCGCGACAAGCGCAGAGAAACGCTTGAATCGCTCGCAAAGAGGACTTCCGCAAAGGTTATCAAGCAGGGCAGAAAGATTGCCCTTGAGCCTATGAATCCTTATGAGCGCCGCATTATCCATAGCTGCGTTGCTGAGATAGAGGGCGTTTCCAGCCACTCCACAGGCGTTGAGCCATACAGAAAGGTTGTTATCTATGCTGACAAGCCGAAGTATGACAACCGCCGCGGCGGCAGACGCGACAGGGGCGAACACGGCGACGCAAGGTCGATAAGAAACTACAAGTCCTCTGGCGGCTTCTCGACAAGCTTTGAGCGCGAGTACAAGCGCAGAACCTATGAGCCTGACGAAACCGCAGGCGCAGGTGCTGGCGAGTTTTCAAAGGAAACAGTGGAAGCCGAGAGAAGCGCAACGCTTTACGGCAAGATTGAACTTTAATTTGCAGCAAATTAAGCGGCTTTCGATAATCCGAAAGCCGCTTTTCGTTTTATTCGCACAACCCGCGCGGGAAGCAGTCCTGCACGGTTATTAGTATTATTCTACCAAGCGCGTTTTTTCAGCGGACAGTGCGCTTCCGCTTTAGCTGCGCGAAGCTGCACATAACAGCCGCATTTAAGGCAGGTTCCGCCGCTGATATGCTCACACTCGCCACAAAGCTTAAGCCTGCGTTCATACTCCTGCGGAGCAGTGCGCTGATTTTCGGGCAGCTTTGCAATACAGCGCTGAACCATGGCGTAAATATCGCCTTTGCCCGCTTCCTCAAGCAGACAGCGGGTGCAGGGCTTTGCCGCCGTCATGACAGCTTAAGTGTAACCGCCGCAACGCTACACGCGGGAAGCTGCACAAACGCCTTGCCGCCCTCGCAGCGAACCTCAAGCGAAACAATATGCACCCTATCAGTATCGTCAAAGGTATTATGCTCATGCGCTTCGCCTGTAAGCAGCCGCGCTTCGGCAGACTTAACCGCCCCAAACGCGCCAGCGCACTCAATCTCAAACGCCTTGTCAAGCGCGCAGTTGCACAGCGTAAGCAGTATATCGCCGTTTTCCCTAACAGAAGCAGACTGGCTTATACAGGGGACATTCTTCTCACAGGCGACATTCTCATTTTCAATATGGCTGTAAATAAGCTCTGCGCCCTGATGCTGCTTGTAAAGGTCAAAAACATGGTATGTGGGAGTTTTTACCGTAACCTCGCCCTCGGTAAGCAGCACCGCCTGAAGCACGTTTACCGCCTGCGCAATGTTCGCCATGTGTACACGGTCGGAATGAATGTTGAATATGTTGAGATTTATCGCCGCAACAACCGCATCGCGCATTGTATTCTGCTGATAAAGGAAGCCGGGGTTTGTTCCCTCCTCCACATCATACCAACAGCCCCATTCGTCAACAATAAGACCTATCCTCTTTTCGGGGTCATAACGGTTCATTATCTCGCCGTGGCGCATTATCATTGGCTCTATCGCCAGGGTAGACGCGATTGTATCGTAATACTCCTTATCGCTGAATTCCGTTGCGCTGCCCTTTTTGCTCCAGTCGCCCGTGGGTACGGTATAATAGTGCATGGAAATTCCGTCCATCAGCCACAGAGGAATGTTCTTCATGCAGGTTTCCGTCCAGTTGTAATCATTGGCGTTAGCGCCGCTGGCTATCCTGTACAGGCTGTTGCCGCTGTAATTACGACAGTAGGTCGCATATCTGCGATAAAGGTCGCTGTAATATTCGGGGCGCATATTTCCGCCGCAGCCCCAGCTTTCGTTGCCAACGCCCAGATATTTCAGCCGCCACGGCTCGCTTCTGCCGTTTTGCTTTCGAAGCTCCGCCATAGGGGAAACGCCGTCAAAGGTCATATACTCAACCCACTGCGAAAGCTCCTCAACCGTGCCGCTGCCCACGTTGCCGCTTATGTAAGGCTCGCAGCCGACAAGCTCGCACAGGCGCATAAACTCATGCGTGCCGAAGCTGTTATCCTCAACAACTCCGCCCCAATGGGTGTTAATCATCTTCTTGCGCAGCGACTTTTCTCCGATACCGTCACGCCAGTGATATTCGTCCGCAAAGCATCCGCCCGGCCAGCGCAGCACGGGAAGCTTTATCTGCCTGAACGCTTCAACAACGTCCTTGCGGAAACCCTCAATATTGGGAATATCGCTGTTTTCGCCTACATAAATTCCGTCATATATGCAGCGACCGAGATGCTCAGAGAAATTGCCGTAAATTTCACGGTTTATTCTGCTTTTTTTATCAAGGTGGTTAAAGGTAAGCTTTAGTGCTTTCATATAAAAATTCCTTTCCGTGTGTGATATTATTATTTTACCACTTGACAGAATTATTTCAATGATGTATCATATTGTATAAACTGATATATTCTGCTATGAAAGGGGAATAATATGAAGCTTCACGCGCTTGGAATAGGCACGCGGCATGACGCGAATTTCCTTATAGACCGTCCCAACGGTTCGGGGGACAGCCTGATTATTATATTCAAAACGCCCGCCATGATAAAACTGAACAATAATGCTTTAAGCGCTCCCGCTGACAGCGCGGTGATTTTCTCCTCAGATTATCACCAGCATTACGGCGCCTGCGGGCATGAGTATATAAACCACTGGGTGCATTTTGACCACGAAAGCGACAGCGCGTTTCTGCGCCGCATAGGACTTGTGCCGAATACCCTTATAACCCCGCCCGACATAAGCGCAGCAGAGCGCGTGCTGGAGCTGCTCAGCATTGAATCGGTATCTGCGGCACAAAACTCCGCAGAAAGTACCGACCTTTTGCTTCGCCTGCTTCTCACAAAGCTTGCCGATGGCGGCGGAAAAGCCGAGAATTCGCCATACTGCGGCGCGCTTAGAGAGCTTCGCGCGGCAATTTACCGCAGTCCCGCTGAAAAAAGGACGATAAACGTGCTTGCCACCGCGCTGTCGCTTAGCCCCTCGCGCTTTCAGCATTTGTACGCCAAGCAATTCGGCGTAAGCTGCTATGAGGATATACTCAACGCGCGGCACGAAATGGCACGGCATTATCTTAGCAGCACCTCGCTTTCAATCAGACAGATTGCGGAATTGTGCGGCTTCGACAACGATGTGCATTTTATGCGCCAGTTCAAAAAACGAAACGGCATAACTCCCACCGCATACAGAAATCAAACGTTTCACTGACCGCGAAAATCGCCGAACTGCTTGACTTTTATGCTGTTTCGTGATATACTGTATCTGCAATGACTGACATAATAGGCAGTCTGTAAAATTTAATACGGTGTTTTCTTTGCTTAACCACCGTTAAAAAACAAGGAGTTTTTTTATGCCTAAAAACAAGCTTACAACCCAGACCGTTGCGCGACTTGCTGCAACAGCCGCGCTTTACGCGGCGCTTACAATCGTTTTGCAGCCCATTTCATTCGGGCTTGTAAATCTGCGAGTATCCGAAATTATGGTGCTGATGTGCTTTTACCGCAGGGATTACAGTATCGCCCTTGCGCTTGGCTGCTTTATCGCCAACTGCTTCAGTCCTATGGCGCTTATGGATATGACTTTCGGTACGCTTGCCACGCTAATTGCGGCAGTGCCTATGTTCTCTGTTAAAAACATCTGGGCGGCTTCGCTTCTGCCCGTAATCAGCAATGCGGTGATTATCGGAATAGAACTGCACCTTGCGTATTCGTGGCCTTTGTGGCTTAGTATGCTGACCGTTGGCGTTGGGGAGCTTATCGTGATAACCGCAATCGGCTGCCCGCTGTTCAAATTTGTGCTGCAAAAAAACAGCCGATTTATGCAGATTATAGGGGCGAAAAAAATTGACAGCGCAAAGCCGTTAAAATGCTGTGTTAAGGCTCTTGACGCAGGCGAACTTCACCTGCTGCTTCCGCTTTTTGATTACAACAATCCCGAAGAAATGCTTGCCGAAAACGCAAGAGATATTAACGATGGAAAAATTGATATATTCGGTTTGTTTCAAAACGGCAGACTTATAGGCGAAATTCATGCAGCTTATACTAACAAAGATGAGCGGTTTGCTGTAATAAATAAGCGCGCTTATTTATTCGCTTTCCGTATTCACAAGGATTTTCAAGGCGAGGGATACGGGCAATACCTGATTAACGATGTAATTTCAAAGCTGTCCGAAAAAGGCTATTGTGAATTCACAATAGGCGTTGAAGATAATAACAAAGCCGCTTTGCATATTTACTCAAAACTTGGATTTACGCAGTTGATTGGAAAAATAAGCGAGGAATATCAAGGCGATAAATATGAATATGGGCTATATCTCAAAGCGTAAGGAGAATTTTAATGACAGAAGAACAAAGCTTGTGGAACAAAATCGGAACTTCGGGGGTTATGATACTCTCAACCTGCGCCGATAACCGTGTTACATCAAGGGCGATAAGCGTAGTTGTTATTGACGGAAAGTTTTATTGCCAGACCGATGAGCGATACCTCAAATGCAGGCAGATTAAGGCTAATCCCAATGTTTCCCTGTGCGTGAATAATTTCTCAATTGAGGGCAAATGCCGCATTATCGGCAAGCCTTTGGAAAACCGTTTTTTCTTGGAGAAAATGAAAGAGTGCTTTCCCGATGCCATTTCGCGCTGGTCAAGCCTGCCAACGGAATGTGTGCTTGAAATAACGCCAAAGCTTATTTCATCGTGGATTTACGAGGACGATAAACCGTTTATTGAATATTGGGATTTTGAAAACAGCAGCTACACAAAAGAAATTCAAGCTTAAGGGTGACATTATGAAACTGATTTTTCTTCACGGAATGGGGCAATCCGCTTCAAGCTGGGATAAAACAATATCCTTGCTGCCAGACGGAGTGCAGGCGGTCTGTCCCGAATTGAGCGAATTTTTCACCGAGGGCGGCTGCCGTTACAACCAAATATACTCCGCTTTCTGCGATTACTGCAATAATTTTTCCGAGCCGCTTAATCTGTGCGGACTTTCTCTGGGAGCGGTTCTGGCGCTTAATTATGCGGTTGATTTCCCGCAGAGGGTAAACTCCCTTATCCTTATTGCGCCGCAGTATAATATGCCCAAATTCCTGCTTAAGGTGCAGAATGTGCTGTTCAGATTTATGCCCGAAAAGCAGTTCAGGGATATCGGATTTACAAAAAGGGATTTTATTACGCTTACCAATTCGATGGCGGATATGGATTTCACAAGCAGTCTGGATAAGGTAGCCTGCCCCGCGCTTGTGCTTTGCGGGGAAAAGGACAGCGCCAATAGAAAGGCTGCTGTAAAGCTTGCGCAAATGCTGCCCAACGCCGAATTCAGCATAGTTGAAAATGCAGGGCATGAGGTTAATGTTGATAATCCGCAGAAATTGGCGGAGGTTATAGAGAAATCAAAAACGCGGTGATTTATATTCACCGCGTCAGACTGTATACAAAGTCCATTTTGCCCGCGTAGCGGGCTTTTGAAATCCGTTTTTTGCCTCAGC
>CAZKXB010000009.1:0-54777 GCA_964556595.1 uncultured Ruminococcus sp.
CCACAGCCTGTCATACTCGCCAAAATCAGCGCAGACATAACTGCAAGTCCAACTAATCTTCTCATCTTTTGTTCTCCTTTTTTCGTAAATATTCACACAATCAGAACCTGTCGCGAAAAGGCGCTGACTGCTCATACTATTGTATCATACTCACCCTATTTTGTCAACTTTTCAATACAAGAAAATTGTATGTATAAATTGCAATATAGTCCACAAAAATCAAGTGACAAACAAGTTCAATTTTACCATATTAGTGATGGCATATAGAAACTCCCTAAAAACCCATCAATTTCTTGTAAAGTAAGATTGTCTAATACTTTTTTATAGTATTATTAGCGGAATTGCTTTTTATGTTTCCTGAAAAAGTTTAAAATTGCAACCATAGAACAAAAATGCAATCCGATGCAACTTGTATCAAAATATGCGTTTGTTGCCAGCGTCCCGCTGGACTTATTCCGATATAGGCTCAGCGGGATTTTTTTTGTTTATCCCGTGTTTTGAGGAAATCTTTTCGGCAACGATTTTGCAGCGTCCCGCTTGACCTATTCCGATATAGGCTCAGCGGGATTTTTTTCATTGCTCGCAAAATAAAAAATCCGCTGAACTTGCGCTTAAACAAGTTCAGCGGAACGCTGGTTGCGGGAGCAGGATTTGAACCTACGACCTTCGGGTTATGAGCCCGACGAGCTACCGAACTGCTCCATCCCGCGATATCTGCACTTAAGTATTTCCTGAGTGCTTAATAATTATACCATATCTTTTTTACTTTGTCAAGTACCGAAACGAAAAAAATTCAAAAAATTTTGAAAAACCCTTGTAATCTGCGCGGAAATGTGTTAAAATCAAATTATACTTATATTAAACGAAAAGGGAAGTGAGTGCATGAACGCAGACCCCGGGCAGGCGCGAAGTAGACTGTCTGTAAAAATTGCAATAACTGCAAAGAAAACTGCTGCGGGCGTGTATTCGGCTTCTGCGGCGGGCTTCTTTGCGTAAAAACAAAGGAGTGTAGCAAATTGATAAAGCATTATAAAAGCATAGATGGTCGTCTGTGCGAAATTGAGGCGGCAGAGGCAGGTTCGTGGCTGCACGTTATAAATCCCACCGAAACCGAGATTTCCCAGCTTGAAGAAGATATGCATATAGAGCGCGACTATATCCGCGCCGCACTGGACGAGGAGGAGCCTTCCCGTATTGAGTCGGACGATGGTGTAACGCTTATTGTTGTGGACTATCCTGTTGCCGACAGCGCCGAAAACAATGCGGAGCGCACCTTGCAGTATTTTACCACGCCTATGGGCATTATTATTACGGCTTCCAATGTAATTACCGTAAGCGCCAAGGAAAATCCTATTGTTGATGATATGGCAAAGGGCGTTGTTAAGGGAGTTTATCCGCATTTCAGAACGCGCTTTGTGCTTACTATTCTGCTGCGCATTGCGGCAAGATATCTGCAATATCTTAAGCAGATTGACAAGCTTTCCAATTTTGTGGAGGGCACGCTTCATAAATCCATGCAGAATAAGGGTCTTTTGCAGCTTCTGGGTCTTGAAAAGTCACTGGTATATTTTTCTACCTCGCTTAAATCTAATGAAACTATACTTAATAAGCTTATGCGCGGGCGCTTTCTGAAGCTTTATGAGGAAGACCAGGACTTGCTTGATGATGTAATTATCGAGGTTAAGCAGGCGATTGAGATGACTAGCATTTACACAAATATTCTTAAGGGAACAATGGACACCACGGCAAGCATTATTTCCAACAACCTTAACATAGTCATGAAGCGCATGACAACGCTGACGATTATCATAGCCGTGCCGACTATCGTGTTCAGCTTTTATGGCATGAACCTTAACGAGAACGCGGCGGGTCTGCCGCTTGCAAACGTGTGGTTTCCGCTTGTACTCAGCGCGGGACTTGCGGCGCTTGTCGGCTTTATAATCAATATTACACAGAAGTTCAAATAATCTATGATATTACTTAACCCCCGTTCATGAGAACGGGGGTTGTTTGTGTCTGGGGAAGTCGGGGGAGGATTATTCCCACTCAATAGTACCGATAGGCTTAGGCGTCAAATCGTAGAGCACGCGGTTGATGCCGTCCACCTCGGCGGTAATTCTGTCGGTGATTTTGTGCAGCAGCGCGTAGGGGATTTCCTCGATAGTCGCGCTCATGGCGTCGGTTGTGTTGACTGCGCGGATAATTGCGGGCCAGCCCTCATAACGCTTGCCGTCCTTCACGCCAACGCTCTTCATATCGGGAACCGCGATAAAATACTGCCATACGGACTTGTTAAGACCTGCATTTTCAAATTCCTCGCGGAGGATAGCGTCAGCCTCGCGCAGAGCGTGCAGACGGCAGCGGGTGAGTGAGCCAAGACATCTTACGCCAAGACCGGGGACGGGGAAGGGCTGACGGTCAACCATGGAAGCAGGCAGACCAAGCGCCTTGCCGACAACTCTGACTTCGTCCTTAAACAGAAGCTTTACAGGCTCTACAAGCTCAAACTTCATATTTTCGGGCAGACCGCCGACATTGTGGTGAGCCTTTACGCCGTCGCTTTCAAGAATATCGGGGTAAATAGTACCCTGTGCAAGCAGTTCAATGCCCTCAAGCTTGCGTGCTTCTTCATCAAATACCTTGATAAACTCGCCGCCGATAATCTTGCGCTTCTTTTCAGGCTCGGAAACGCCTGCCAGCAGGTCAAGGAAACGGTCGGTAGCGTCGATATAAATGAGGTTAGCGTCAAGCTGATTTTTGAATACCTCGATAACCTGCTCGCTTTCGCCCTTTCTCATCAGTCCGTGATTAACGTGTACACATACAAGCTGCTTGCCGATTGCTTTAATAAGCAGCGCTGCAACAACCGAGCTGTCTACGCCGCCCGACAGTGCCAGCAGCACCTTTTTGCTGCCAATCTGCTTGCGCAGAGCGTCAACCTGCTCGCTGATAAATGCTTCGGCAAGCGCGGGAGTGGTAATGCGTTCCATTGTTTCCGGTCTTTTGTTTGCGTCCATATTGTCCTCCTTATGTTACGGTATCAGTGTGGGGATACCGATATATACCAATACTGCAATACGGCGGCGGATATTCAATATTCTATTGAAATAAACACGCGCTGGTATATCCGAATTACAGGAATAAGTATAGCATATTTTTAATCAAATATCAAGTATTATTCGCAGATAATTTGAAAAAAATTCCGATAAAATGAAAGTTTCTCTGTGCAAAAATCCAGAATATCACAGATATGGCTGCCAAAGTTTGCCGTATAGGGGCGGATTTTTCTGTATTTCCGCAAGTTGAAAGCGCGTTTCATGCAAAATTCCACAAAACCGCCGTGACAGAAAAATCCGCTACGGCAAATAAGCCATGCCTTTGCGGACGATGGCGGCAAGGCGCTTATTGCAAGATTCAAGCTGCTGTGAGGAAAGGCTTCCGCCTGTTCTGCTGCGGAAGTTTGCGGATATCACAGGCTTTCCGTCCTGCTTGTAAACGCGGATATTATACGCTTCGCAGGCGTATTCCTCGCCGTTCAGCGTGATATCAAGCCTTATGCTGTCAGCCTTTCCCGAAAGCAGCATATATCCCGCTGTTTCGGTGGAATTAAGCTGCTGCGAAAGCTTGCCGCCGCTTATAAATATTCCGCCGTTGAGAATGGCGGTTTTTCCGTCCTCGGAGGAGGTTATTCCGCGTCCGTTTTCCGCTTCCGTAAAGCTTGGGATAAGCGTAGCCCTGCCGCCCTCATTATCGGACAGAATATCCAGCACCGTGGCTTTTGGGGAAACGCCCGAAAGATAAGCGTTTTCAATCATATCAACCGGCTTTTGTGCGGAGGTTATGCCCTCGGTAAATTCAAGGTCGGCAAGCAGTTCGGCGCTTTCACAGAAGCACACGGGAGTATTAAGGCTGCACCGCATATCGCGGTTAAGCACGGCAAGTGCGGAAGCCGCGTCTTTTTGCCGAAATCCGCCGCCAAGCACCAGCAGCTTTGCTTCGCTCATATATACCTCTTTGCCGTCTGCAAGCGAAAGCTGTTCAACCGCTTCGCCGAGGGTGCTTCCGCTGCCTGTCACCTTTATTACGTTGGACTGTGCCGCGTCTATTTCGCCGCCGCTGCTGAACAGAAGCGCGTTAAGGGTATAGCTGCCGCCGCTGTAATCTATCGCGGCAAGCTGCACTATGGCTTTTTCGCCAAGTTCAGTGCTGTCGGTGCAGCCGCAGCAAAAAAGGGCTATCGCGGCTATAATTATCAGTTTTTTCATGTTATGCGCCTTTCGTTTTGGGATTTTCGGATTTCCCGCGCTTTTGGGGAATTTTAATCACGCTCCGATTTTAGTTTATGCGCGCGTTTTTTCGGACGGGCGCTCCGCTGTAACGGCAGCGGAGATTGCCACATATGCCGAAAGCAGCAGCAAGCCCGCTCTGAACGCCGCGCCAAGCGTCCACACGGCAGCGGCAAAGCCGTCCAACCGCTTGAACAGTATCACATCAGCAAGCTGCGCAGCCGAAGTAAAGGGATACTCCGTCAGCGCGAAAAATTCGCCAAGCACCGACATTGAAAAAATTCCCACAAGAATTACCGCCGAAACCGAGCATACCGCGAACGTCAGCATTGTGCCTGCGCCGCCTTGCTTCACAAACGGCAGCAGCGCGGAAAAAATCAGATATTCGCCGCCGCGCAGAAGCTGTCCCGCCACTTGGTAAACAAAGCCGTCCGAAAGCTCTGCGCCGCCTATTTCCCTAAGCCGCATATACGGAATATCCGCAAGCACCACCGCGGCTGTAACCGCCGCTGCCGCCACCAGAAACAGCACTCCCGCGCGCGCAATGGCTTCAACGCCCTTTGCCGCCGCATAAATGGCAAACGCGGTGATGAGCAGCGCGATGACCACCGCGGAAATTCCCACGGCTATTGTGCTGCGGGCGTATTCCGCCGCCGAAATTACCGTTTTTGCGGCAAGAAAAACCGCCGCTGCGCCTGTCACTGCCGCCATTGCAAGTCCCGCAAAGCGGTTTTTGCGCACCGCCGCGCCATACAGATTTCTGCCCTTGGCGGAGTATATAATCACGGGAAGCGCAAGCAGCAGGCGTATTCCCTCGGCGACAAGAAGCGCGGCGAACTCCGTTCCGCTGAAGCCGCCCGTTTGCGGAAACGCAAACGCGGACGCAAGTCTTGACAGCAGCAATATGCAAAAAAGCTGGTATTTACTTATCATGGCTCTCCTTTCGCCCTTGGCGGCGCTGTTTTTGTGGAATTTCGGTCGCTTCCCGCGCGCAAAGCCGTTTGCTTTGGGGGGATTTCAGTCGCTCCCCGCGCGCAAAGCCGCTTGCTTTGCAGGAACTCAGGGAATTCGGCGCGGAACGCTATTCCGAGCCGTTCAGGTTCTGAAGCTCCACATCTGTCTTGGCAAGTCTGCGCCAGCCTGCGCGAACCAGCATATCCCTGCCCGCGCGGGGAGTAAACGGCGATATCGGCGCCATATAGGGCGTTCCGTAGGTGTTAAGCGAACACATCTTGATGATAACCGCGCCCGCAGTCACCGCAAGTCCGAACAAGCCGAAAACTCCGCCCGCGATAATATATAAAAACCGAAGTATCACCGTGCGCTCATACATTGCGGGAACTACAAAGCTGCACAGTCCCGAAAGCGCAACCACAAGCACCATGGGCGCGCCGACAAGTCCCGCGTTTACGGTGATATCGCCGATAACAATACCGCCCACAACTCCGATAGCGTGGCCGATAGGGCGCGGAAGCCGCAGCCCCGCCTCACGCAGGATTTCATACATAAAATGGATAAACAGGCACTCCACCATAAGCGAAAACGGCGCGGTCTGCTCAGCGGCGGCAAGATTTAATATCAGCGCCGAGGGCAGCAGTTCGGGGCTGAACGAGGCAATCGCAACATAAGCGCCCGGCAGAAACAGCGTGATAAAATACGCCGTCAGCCGCACAATGCGTATAAATGTGGCGTAAAACGGCTTCTGCGTGTAGTCGTCAAGGGTCTGAAAGCTTTCTATAAACAGGTGCGGCACAACAAGCGCAAAGGGCGTTCCGTCCACAAGGATACCCACTCTGCCCTCGTACAGCTTTGCCGCAAGGCTGTCGGGGCGCTCGCAGGTGCCGCATTCCGAGAAAAACCAGCCGCCCTTGCCCTCAAGATAGGGCTGAATATAGCCGCTTTCAAGTATCGTGTTCAGCTTTACCGTTTTAAGGCGCGCTTTTACGCTTTGCAGCAGCTTTGGCGATACTTTGTCGCTGAAATAGCACAGGCAGATATCGGTGTTGCTGCGCTCGCCAAGCTGTGACAGTTCAAATACCAGCGTGGGAGATTTTATGCGCCTGCGTATCATTGCCATGTTGGTGCGGATAACCTCCACAAAGCCCTCGCGTGAGCCGCGCAGGTCGTTTTCGGTATCGGGCTGGTCAATTCCGCGCGACTTGTAGCCCTGTACGCCTATGGCGGTGCAGCGCGTACAGCCGTCCGCAAGGATTATCGCGAAGCCCGACTCCATCTTAAGGCAAAGGTCGCCGAGATTTTTTATTTCAAGCTGCTCCTCCGCAACAAGATAGGCGGTGAATATCCGCTCCATAAACTCGTTTGGCGGGAGATTTCCCGCGCCCTCAAGGTCGTTGAGCTTCTCATACACAAGCGCGGCAAGTGTGGAAGCGCTGGTCATTCCCTCGCACAGGATAACCGCAAGGTCATTTCCGCAGACCCTGCCGCGCTTTATTATCAGGTCGGAAGTGCCGCCCGTCATTGTTCGGATATTTTCCAGATTTTTTTCAAGGCTCGCGCTTATCGGCGTTTCGGACGGAAGCCTTGTGTTTACCTTTTCTGACATTTTATAACTCCTCTGCTGACTTTGGGGGATTTTTATGCTTAATATCTCATAAAAAGGGCGGAATTATTCTGCCGCGGTTGAAAAAAAGGGGATTTTGTGATACAATATCAGTATACCAATAGCAAGGAGCATTGACATGAACAATATTAAAGCGGTGGTTTTTGACATGGACGGAGTTATATTTGACTCCGAGAAAAAGGTTGTGGAATGTTGGAAAGAGGTTGCGGATAAATACGGCATAAGGGATATAGAAAAGCTTTGCCGTATGTGCCTTGGAACAAACTACGCGGAAACCCGCAGAATTGCACTGGAATTTTACGGCGCGGATTTCCCCTATGACGAGCGCAAAAAGGAGATGAGCGACCTTTACCATTCGCGATATGACGGCGGCAGACTGCCCATGAAATCTGGCGTGAGGGAGCTTCTGCAATACCTTAAGGATAATGGAATTAAAATCGCCCTTGCAAGCTCCACAAGGCGCGAGGTGGTGGAAAATCAGCTTAGGGACGCGGGTATTCTGCCGTATTTCGGCAAGGTAATCTGCGGCGATATGGTAAGCCACAGCAAGCCGCACCCCGAAATTTTTCTTAAAGCCTGCGAGGAGCTTTCGGTGCTTCCCGCTGACGCAGTTGCCATTGAGGACAGCTATAACGGTATCCGTGCCGCGCACGCCGCAGGCATGAAGCCGATTATGGTTCCCGATATGGCTGAGCCTGACGAGGAAATGCGGCGGCTTGCGGTTAAAATTCTGCCCTCGCTTAACGAGGTTATTCTGTTCCTTGGCGGCAGGTAAATATTGTTTTGCGGCGGCGCGCCCGCTTCTTTGCGTAGGGCAGGGGAGCGGCGCATTTTGCTTTTGTGCGTGATAACCAAATTCCTGACGGGTTTTGTAGTGTCAAGCGGTAAATTGTATAAAAATAGCCATGAGGATTTGTATAGTTTTTTTGCGACTTTGCGCTCAAGGGGTTATTGACATCTACAATGAATTGTGATATCATAATAATGTTCGTACAACATATTGACGATTGAGGAAGGCGAGTTTCAGATGATAAGGGTAGTTAAAAAGGACAATACCAAGGAAGAATTTAATGTACAGAAGGTTATAAACGCGGTAAATAAATCCGCAACGCGCGTTATGTACAAATTCACCGAGGACGAGATACAGTATATCTGCGATTATGTCACGGATAAGGCGAGGGCGCTGGGCAAGGACGATATTTCCATTGCGGAAATGCACTATATTGTAGAGGGCGCGCTTGAAGCCACCAATCCCGCTGTTGCCAAAAGCTATAAGGACTACCGCAATTATAAGCAGGATTTTGTTTCCATGCTGGACGAGGTTTACAAAAAAAGCCAGTCCATAATGTATATCGGCGACAAGGAGAACTCCAACACCGACAGCGCGCTTGTTTCCACCAAGCGCAGCCTTATCTTCAATCAGCTTAATAAAGAGCTTTACCAGAAGTTTTTTATGACCACCGAGGAGCTTCAGGCTTGCCGCGAGGGCTATATTTATGTGCATGATATGAGCGCCCGCCGCGATACCATGAACTGCTGCCTTTTCGATATGAAAAGCGTTATGGAGGGCGGCTTTGAGATGGGAAATCTCTGGTATAACGAGCCGAAAACCCTTGCCGTTGCGTTTGACGTTATCGGCGACATCACGCTGTCCGCTGCAAGTCAGCAGTACGGCGGCTTTACCGTTCCTAGCGTGGACGAGCTGCTTGCGCCCTATGCCGAGAAAACCTATAAAAAGCAGTTCGAGCGCTACAAGTCGCTTGGCGTGTCGGACGAGGTTGCCGACCGCGAGGCTATGGCGGACGTCCGCGTGGATTTTGAGCAGGGCTTTCAGGGTTGGGAGTACAAGTTTAATTCCGTTTCCTCCAGCCGTGGCGACTACCCGTTTATCACCATGACCGCGGGAACAGGCACAAGTAAATTTGCCAAAATGGCGAGTATAATCATGCTTGAGGTGCGCCGCAAGGGACAGGGCAAGAAAACCTGCAAAAAGCCTGTGCTTTTCCCGAAAATCGTGTTCTTATATGATGAAAAGCTGCATGGCGAGGGCGGCGAGCTTGAGGACGTTTTTGAGGCGGGAATTGACTGCTCCCAGAAAGCGATGTATCCCGACTGGCTCAGCCTTACTGGCGAGGGCTATGTGGCTTCCATATACAAGAAATACGGCAGAATTATAAGCCCCATGGGCTGCCGCGCGTTTCTTTCGCCGTGGTATGAGCGCGGGGGAATGGAGCCTGCGGATGAAAACGACAAGCCCGTTTTTGTGGGACGTTTCAATATAGGCGCGGTGTCGCTGCACCTGCCCATGATTTACGCCAAGGCGCAGCAGGAAAGCAAGGATTTCTTTGAGGTGCTGGACTATTATCTCAATCTTATCCGCCGCATACATCTTAGAACCTACGCATACCTCGGTGAGCTTAAGGCAAGCACAAACCCGCTTGCTTACTGCGAGGGCGGCTTCCTTGGCGGTCACCTCGGCATACATGACAAGATAAAGCCGCTGCTTAAATCCGCGACCGCCTCGTTCGGCATAACCGCGCTTAATGAGCTTGAGCAGCTTGCTGCGGGCAAGTCCATTGCGGCGGGCGGCGAGTTTGCGCTTAAAACAATGGAGTATATCAACAAGCGCATACAGGATTTCAAGAAAGAGGACGGCTGTCTTTACGCGATTTACGGCACTCCCGCGGAGAATCTCTGCGGTCTGCAAATTCAGCAGTTCCGCAAGAAATACGGCATTGTGGAGAATGTTTCCGACCGCGAGTATGTTTCCAACAGCTTCCATTGCCATGTTTCGGAGGATATCAGCCCCATTCAGAAGCAAGACCTTGAAAAGCGCTTCTGGGATTTGTTCAACGGCGGCAAGATACAGTATGTCCGCTATCCTATCGACTACAACCGCGAGGCGGTCAAGACCTTGGTTCGCCGCGCAATGAAGATGGGCTTCTACGAGGGAGTAAATCTGTCGCTTGCTTACTGTGATGATTGTGGTCATCAGCAGCTTGAAATGGACGTATGTCCCAAATGCGGCAGCACAAATCTCACCAAAATAGACCGCATGAACGGCTATCTCAGCTATTCGAGAGTAAAGGGCGATACCCGTCTTAATGCCGCAAAAATGGCGGAAATAAAGGATAGGAAAAGTATGTGATGGAAATTCGGCTTGTGTACAGAAACAGGGCGCTTGCTGAAATAAAAAGGCTTGATACCTGATAAAACGGGAGAACGATATGCGTTATCATAACATAACAACGGACGATATGCTTAACGGTGATGGACTGCGCACGGTGCTGTGGACTGCGGGCTGCGCTCACCGCTGCAAGGGCTGCCATAATCCCATAACGTGGGACTGCGAGGGCGGACTTCCATTTGACGCGGCGGCAGAGCAGGAGCTTTTTGAGAAGCTTTCGGCAGACCACATCAGCGGAATTACGTTCAGCGGCGGCGACCCGCTTCACCCTCAGAGCAGGGAGGAGGTGGCGCATCTTGCGGCGCGCGTAAGAAGCGAATTTCCCGATAAGACAATTTGGCTTTACACGGGTTATCTGTGGGAGGAAATTTCAGACTTTGAAGCGGTGAAGCTGTGTGATGTGCTGGTTGACGGCAGATTTGAAAAAAGCCTGTTTGACGCAAAGCTTCACTGGAAGGGCAGCGCCAATCAGCGCGTTATTGACGTGCAGGAAACGCTTCAGCACGGAAAAATAGTATTATGGGATTGAGAGAAACAACATGAAAAGAATTGCAAAATTTGAAAAGGTAAGCAAGGCTCAGTTTTTCGAGGGTTACGGAGAATGTGCCGATGAAATTTACGAGGGGATAAAGCTTCCTCGCCGCGCTACTTCGGGTTCTGCGGGGTATGATATATTCGCGCCCTGCGATATTACGCTTGCGCCTGGGCAGACCGTAAAGGTCGCTACGGGCATAAGGGCGTGGATAGAGGACGGCTGGGTGCTTAAAATCTACCCCAGAAGCGGGCTGGGATTTAAGTTCAGGCTTCAGCTTAACAACACGGTGGGCATAATCGACAGCGATTATTATAATTCCGATAATGAGGGACATATTTTCATAAAAATCACCAATGACACAAACGAGGGCAAAACCGTGGAAATTCCCGCAGGCTCTGCTTTTGCGCAGGGAATTTTTGTGGAGTACGGAATTACCCTTGACGACGAAGCGGACGGCATACGCAACGGCGGCTTCGGCAGCACGACATAATCCGTGCGGCATTGATAAATTGAAAACCCCTCCCATGTGCGGGAGGGGTTAATATTGTGCGTGACTTTAATTCTCAGATGGTCATGAATATGGAGGAGAAGAAAATTACCACCATAAATACGGGGCAGACGAACTTTATCATAACGCGGTAAAGTCCCTTAAGGCGGAATTTTGTGCCGATTTCAACTTCCTCCTCAATATATTTGGTTTTGACAACATAGCCGATAAGGATACAGGTGAACAGCGCCACAAGCGGCATGATAACGTTGTTGCTGATAAAGTCAAAGAAATCAAGAAACTGCATACCGAAAATGGTTACATCTGCCCATATGCTTGAGCCGAATACCGAAAGCAGACCTATAACAAACGAAGCCGCAACAACTATAAGGCAGACGGGAATACGCTTGAGCTTTGTCTTTTCCACCACAATGGAAACGATGGTTTCCATCAGCGAAATTGAGGAAGTAAGCGCCGCAAGGCTGACAAGCAGGAAAAATACAATGCCGATTACCCAGCCGAAGCCGCCGGGGATATTCTCAAATACCTTGGGCAGCGTTACAAACATCAGACCGGGGCCTTTTCCGAGCGCTGCGGGGTCGCCGTTTGAAAACGCAAACACGGCGGGAATAATCATCATGCCCGCAAGGAAAGCAACGCCCGTGTCGAATATCTCGATATAATGTACCGAGGTTTCTATGCTGTCATTTTTGCGCATATACGAGCCGTAGGTTACCATAATTCCCATAGCGATTGACATGGAGTAGAAAAGCTGTCCCATGGCGGCTACTACGGTCATAACGGAAAAGTCCTCAATATTGGGCGTGATGTAGTACATAAATCCTTCGCCCGCGCCTTCAAGCGTAAGCGCGTAAATGCCTATGCCAAGCGAAATAATTACAAGCACGGGCATAAGCACCTTGCTGAATTTTTCTATGCCCTTTTCAACACCAAGCATTACAATCAGCGCGGTAATTCCCATATAGATGGCAAGAAACAGCGTAGGCTGACCTGCCGAGCCGATATAGCTGTCGAAAAAGCCGTCTGTGGCAAGCTGCGCCGAGCCGCCTGTCAGATACATTGTAAGATATTTGAACACCCAGCCGCCTATTACGCAGTAATACGGGAAGATTATACATGGCACAACCGAAGCCACCCAGCCAAGCGGCTTGAATTTAGGGTTAGCCGCGCTGTATGCGCCGATTACGCTTTTTCCCGTTTTGCGTCCAAGGGCAATTTCGGTTACAAGCAGCGAAAATCCGAACGTTACCGAAAGCACTATGTACACAAGCAGGAACATTCCTCCGCCATATTTAGCGGCGAGATAGGGAAATCTCCATATATTTCCCAGACCCACTGCCGAGCCTGCCGCTGCAAGTATAAAGCCTATTTTTGATGAAAATCCGCCCTTGGCGGTAGTTTTTTCTACTGACATTTCAACCTCTCCCAAAGTAATAAATCGCAGCCGCCCGCCATGCGCGCGCCCTGCCGTTAAATACACACTAATTACTATTATATAATAATCTGCCGATAAAGTCAATAGCTGCACGAAAAATAAATCAAGCCGCGCGTGAGCAGGGATATAACTTAGGCAAGATGTCCCCCTGCCTAGCGTTGAACAAAGTTCAACTCGGCGGCAGGGTTTCATTTACCATTCAGTAGGCGCATTGAACAAGTTCAATGCTATACAATAGTGTTGAACGAAGTTCAATACGTCTACTGAATGGTAGGTCGTGCCGAATAAGTTCGGCACTGCAAAGCCAACCTAGTAGCGAACTTGTTCGCTGCGGACACAGTAAATGACGAGGCAAGCCCCGTCATTGAAAGGGAATTCTGCCGCTGTCCCGACTCAACTATTACTTATAAGAATCAAAGAAAAGACTATTCTCGGCAGCTTAGTTTTTTCTGTATTCTGGAAATTAAATAAATTTCAAAAAAATTAAAAAAAGTGCTTGACAAAATTGAAAGTATGTGATATAATTAATAAGTCGTTGGGACAGAGGTTCTTCCGACAGCATATTTGGCGGCATAGCTCAGTTGGCTAGAGCACTTGGTTCATACCCAGGGTGTCATTGGTTCGAATCCGATTGCCGCTACCATCGGCCCGTTGGTCAAGAGGTTAAGACATCGCCCTTTCACGGCGGAATCATGGGTTCAATTCCCGTACGGGTCACCAACACACAAAGCTCCTAAATGGCTTTACAAAGCCGTTTGGGAGTTTTCTTTTTTGTCCGCAAATCAATTTTGTCCTTTATCTGTCCTTTATTCCGCGTTCCTGTCCTTTGGTGTAGCTTACGCGCCCTGTTTGCTCTTTGAAGAAAAGTCGAGGACGGAAGCGATTGCATCGCCGGCTCTTGCCTGTGCCTGCTGAAATGTGTGGCAGTAAATTGAAGTCGTCGTACTTACAACCGAGTGACCTAACGCACTTGAAACCGCAGCAGCGTCAACGCCCTCATTGATTAGAGCCGAGGCATAAAAATGCCGCATACTATGAACGTCACAGAAACGGAAATTATTTTCCTTGCAGAACTCCGTGAACCAGAAATACGGCGTGTTGTTGTTCATCGGCTCGCCATTCCACCTTACGAACAGACGGTCGGAATCTATCCACCTGCTGTCGAGCTGTCGCGCAAGTTCGTCCTGCTCAGCTTTGAATTTTTTCAGAAGTTCCATTACGGAAGCAGGGAACTTTATCGTCCTCTGCGAACGCTTGGTTTTTGTTGTGTCGGTGTAAATTCCCTGTTTTGCCGTGTAGCAGGAGGTACGCCGAACGCTAATAAGGTTGTTCTCAAAGTCCACATCTTTCCACTCCAGACCGAGCAGCTCGCCCCTACGAAATCCGCTGAAAACTGCCAGATTGAAGAACACTCTATATTTAAGAGGCTCCGATTCAAGCAGTTTTAAGAATTCTGTGACTTCTTCAATCGTATAGATCATCTTTTCCTTGGCTTTTCCCTTAGGAATTGTGACCTTTGAACAGGGATTGCTCGATACAACTCCCATTTTCATTGCATAACTGAAAATGTCAGAAATCAAGCTTAAATTATGGCAGATCGTTTTAGGCGCAAGCGGTTTTCCGGTGCGCTCGTTTGCGCCCTCTTTAGAAAGTGAATTCACGAAAAACTGAATCTGCCGAGGTGTAATTTTATCCATGCGGAGATGTCCTATTGCTCCGTAAATGCGCTTACGGAGTTGAAGCAAGCGCTCGTATGTAGTATTGCGGAGATTAGGCTTTGCGTATTCAGCAAACCATTCCTCGGCGAACATCTCGAACTTTATTGCTTTCGACTGGTAGCCGTTCTTGCATTCTTCCTCGAAAAGCACCGCCTGACGATTGACCTCTTTTTCAATCTGTTTTGGAGTCATATTCTTGTCGGGAACCCATGTTTTCTTCTGCCGTATGATCTGCTTACCATTCGTGTCATAACCGCATGATACACGGAACATATAGCTATTGCCTCTCTTTACGATATTTGCCAATGAAATGTCCTTTCTCAGATAATTCCCGCCCTGTTGCCAGAGCGGGATTGTTTGTAATGTATGGCTTAACAGAGCCATTTATGAATTGCTCTTCAGATAATCTGCAAGCGAAGTTTTATTTACAAGAATTTTTCCGTTCCTGCCCTCGCCGGTGCGGATATACTTAATTTTTCCCTGACGAACCAACTGCCTTATTGTGTTCTGGGTAAGCCCCTTGAATTCCGCTGCGCACTTCTGAATTGTGAGCATTTCGATATGTTCAACGCCATGTGAAACCGCTTTAGCAATCGGCTCGCAAGGCTGATTTGAAACAAGCGCAATGAGATTTTTCAGCTGCTGAATGATGACTTCGTCCCTTGCTGTCATTAAGAACTCCTTTCATGTAAATGATGAGAAAGTTATATTTATATAAAGTGATATTGTAAGAAATCGGTCAAACCAGACCTATAACCACCCGTAGAGCCACATAAAGATTCTGAATTTAGAAAAATCCAGAATCTTCTACTAGCGGTTTGGGAAGATTATATCACTTTTACATAGATAAGTCAATACATGAAAGTAATTTTTGGCTGACATTCAGCAAGTGGTGTCACACGGCTGCTTGAAAACCCTTTATTAAAACTCAAATCGGTGTCACACCCATATTGTGGAATTTTATGTTTTTGTTAAAAATGCACAAATCAAGTGTGGCTCTACGAGGGATAATATAGCATATATTCATAATGCTATGATGAAAATTCCCCGAACTCCTGAGGAAGTCCGGGGTGATTGTTACGCTGTATAATCAGCGTTTTCAAGATTTTCGTGAGTCGCCACATAATCCTTGTAGGCATTGATGATTGCACTTTCAAGTTCATGACGTGTTGCTTCGCCTATGGGGTGAGCGATGTCGTGGCTGATTCCGTAGGAATCCGTGCGATAGGGCATAGTAACGAACAAGTGGTCGGTCTGGATAAGCTTGATTTCGTGAATTGCAATGCAACCGTCAATCGTAATTGATACTACTGCGCGGAGCTTTCCGCTGTCGAATGTCTTTCTGAATATTATTTCGGTGATGTTCATGTGAATGTGTCCTTTCTGTTTTAAGAGTTGATGTTGATTTCAGTGATGAGTGCCTGACTGTCTGCGTAGATTTTGTAAGCGGCAAGTACGGCGCTTTCAATGAGAATGCGTGCGTTCTCGTTGATTGGGTGAACGATGTCGTGGTAGTTCCCGGCTTCGTCCTTGCGGCTCGGCATAGCTACAAAGAGGTGATCGGTTTCGATTACTTTGAGTTCGTGAATGGCAATGCAGCCGTCAATTGTCAGTGAAGTGATTGCTTTCAAATTGCCACTTTCAAGCGATTTTCTGAACTTGATGTCTGAGATTTTCATGTTGATTTTACCTGTCTTTCTTAAAATTTTCCGGTCTTATAAGACCTTTAATAACACACCGGTCGGCGCCCTGCGACGACAAACCTTTAGTTAAATTTCAGTCTTGAAGGACTTTTAAAAAATCCGCCGCTGCGCAAGCAGCGGGGAAAACCATTCCATAATCTGGTTATTATCGTTTCTTATAGAGCAAAAAAATGAGTGTGTCATTTTCCCTATACCGCGAACCAGGGGAAGTGTCACACTAAGCTCATATTTTGCGACAGCATTAACAGAGCGTACGCGCACCATATTATTGCAAAATTTCTGCGGAAGCGGACTTCAAAGAGCAGTTTCAACAATTCCATATAATTGCCAGAAACCTGACTGTTCCGACAGTCAGTAAGAGCTTTCTGCCTCGCAGAAAGTGACTTTCGTTCGCGAAAGTCAGCGGTGTCGGCTATGCCGACCACGCAGACCCTTAATGGGGCTGTGTGTCACCGCCTCTTATGCTCTTCCCCAATTTTAGCCGTATTCCGCAACGTCAGTTGAGGTAAACGGCGTGGCCCCGCATTTTAATGCGGATTATTGAGTGTACACGCAGTGTACAAAGCCTAGTTCAAAGCAGTGTACAATTTGTACATTTTGTATACTAGGTGCTACAAATGGCTCTGTTATGCGGCATTCAATGCGGGATTTTGTACACTTTTTATGCCGCAGTGTCACACGTGTACAAATTGTACACTCTAGGCAAAATCATGTCCCGAATGTCGCTTTTGCCGTGCCTGACTGTCCGCCGAATTACTGTTCCAAGTTCTCGGGGCAGTCAGTTCCTCTGCATCTCCCGAATGTTGTCCAAGTCATCTGGGCAGATACATAGTTCCCATATCGGCTCGAAAATTGTTCCTGTTTTTGTCAGATTGTGAGTCTATGTCGCTGAGACACTTACAAGATGTGTGCGAAAATCTGCGCATCTTAATCGTGAAAAATATGGTGTTTTGTCACACATAAAAGAATTGACCACGACTTGAAATCGTGGTCAAAATCTGTTTTCTTTGACCCGCTGACTGGGTCAATTGAATTTGCAATTATCTGACAAAAATATTAAAGCGTTTAGCTAAATGCAAGAGTGATTGAAAATTATTTCATTTCTTACTTTGATTACTTCTTTCAGAAATTGCTTTCGCACCTCTGTTATCATCGGTGAAGCGTCGATGATCTCATAAATTTCGTTTATTTTGATTCTTGGCTGAATGCGTTTCAGAGCCTTACAGCAGTCATTGTTTTCACATGAAGTAATGAAATCAAGGTAATTTATTCGTTTGCCATTTCGTTTTATGGCGGAAGTCGGAGCTCTGATCACCGTATTGTAAAACTCATCTTGATTAGATAAAATATCTCGTATCTTTTCCTCACTCATTTCAGGAAAAAGACTCGCTCCGCAGCTGCAAACAGGCGCAAGAAGTAATTCGTCCTTGCTTAAAGAAATCCCCAGTTCGTATTATTACGATTCGGGTTGCAAATCAGCGCGTCTACAATAAACATATCCCAGAACCATTCAGACACGACTCTGCTGTCAATCGCATTCTGGTATTCAATATCAGATAAAATGCTGTCCAGATCTGTGTCGTAACAATTGCGCTTAGAGTAGATATTTAAATTCTTTAATGATGCAAAATCCTGATATTTATATTCGTATGCTGCAAAGTCCTTGCAGGCTACAACTGTCACAACTTTACCTGAACGCTTGGTGTAAGTTCCTAGAAGAGCATCCTGAACAGGAATGCCGATACTCTTATAAATCATACCGCTTATGTATTCTGTGAGGCAGCTGATATCATTCTCTTTAGTGGGGAACTTCAGCATATATTGTTCGTTGTTGTAGATGATCGATAATTTTGTTCTTTTCGCACCGGAATACAATTTGTTGCGATGCGGAGCATTAGTAAAATCTATCATAAATATACACCTGATAAATTGCTTGCGCATTTTTATTCAGTATTGGTAGGATCAGTTGTGAACACATCGTTCTCCTTGATTTCCTCAATTGCTCGTTTAACGCTGACCGTGTGAAGAGCACCGTATGAATTAAGGCTCCTACAGAGGGCTTTCTTCGTCAATTGAGGGCAGATCGTTCTCAAATTCTCTTTCAAACGAAGCGAGAATATATGTTTTAGCCTGCGAGCACAGACGAACGTAAAAGTTGACGGTCTCGTCGTATGTGTCAGAAGCAAGCCATTTGTGAATAAGCTCATAGCGGTTGTATTTGTTTTCGGTCACTGCGATATAGAGCACTTTGCCTATTTTTTCTGCCAGTTTTAATTCTGAAAAGTACATTGGTTAGCTTCTCAGCTGACATATCTCCTCAGCCGGGCTCATGGCATTTTCGTATGTTCGTTCCTCTATGCCGAGGTCTCCGTTCTTTGCCTCCTGAACCAAACCGTACAGTGTTCCGTATGGGAGATTCAATTCCTCGCTTACGCCCACTTCAAGCTCCAGCTTCACTGACTGCTCCTTGCAACTTCTGTCGTATTTCTTTGCTTCTGATATTTCCTTTACTCTCCTAATTTTAGTTTATCATTTTGAGTGAGTTTTGTCAAGTTTTATTATACAACATCATCATATACTCTCTCAGGATCGCTTGACAATTAAGTCTTTTTGCTGTAAGATATTATATGATGAATAGAAAAATTGGACTTAGAGATTTACAGGCAGGCTTTGAGGAGGGTATAGATGAGCATTTCAACATCACCAGTGCCAACGGAAACATCGGATGCTATTACCGACTTCCTTTTCATAGGAAAGGAAGAAGAGGAACTGTCGGTCTACGATCTTGTTATTGTCTGTGGAAACGAACAGACAGACGAAACCTGCGCCGATCTCATCAGGCTTATGGATCATGTAAAGAGCAACGCTGTTATTGTGTTCAGCGGCAGGAACGGCTGTGTGAACCCTGGCACTGTGCCTGAGGGGGAACGTATGCATCGCTATTTTGTTGAGCACAAAAGCGGATATACTCAGACTCTGATAGTTGAGAACAAGGCGGGTAATACTCTGGAGAATTTCTCGAATTCACTGCCACTAATAGAGAGAACAAAGCCATTGTCGTCTTTCAAGAGAATACTTGTCGTTTGCAAGGCTTTCCTAACGCGGCGGGCAAAGATGTGCGCTTTGAGCTGCGGCTACCCGGCGGAGGACAGAATGGATTTCTTCGGCACTGTCAGTGGAAAGAGGATCGAGCCGGACGGTTGGTTTAAAGATCCCGATACCGCAAAGAGGGTCATGGAAGAGGTTGAAAGGATAGGGAAGTACTTTGTGAAAGGCGACCTGTCGCTCTGACAGCTGATTTGAATACTGACGTATCCCCGGTCCGAAATTACATTCCGGGTCGGGGAATTGCTTTTATTTCTGTTCTTCAAGCACTTCCAGGAGATTCTCGTGAAGCTGCTTTATCCGCTCAGAGGGTATATTTTCCTCTGCCAGTTTTCTGAGACCTTCGTAGAATATGTCGCCGGACAGGATGTTCATTTTCATGGTTTCAAGGAATATGTCCTTTGAGAAGTGATCTTTGATATAGTTGTATGCGTAATTAGGAGACTGTTCCGCTGTTATAGTTCAGCTGAAACCCGCCGAAGCGTATTCCGCTGTTTATATGTGTGATTTCATCTGCCAGAAAGATATAGTGGGATTTTTTGCACTGGAATGAGTAAGGTACGCTGAAATAAATGCTCTTATGCTCCGATTCCACGGTGATGTAAACCGGAACAACAGTCCTGAGGGCTTTGAACATTGTGAAAAGGGTCTGCTTTTCCTCGTCTATCTCCGATATTGTCCAACCGGAATCGTGTATACACCCGATTACTTTCTTAAATGTATCGTCCGGGGTGTTATCGTCTGGCTCTTTTCTGAAAATGGCATTTTCCTCTTCCTCTGAAGCAGTGAGCTCTTCGATCTTCTGGTCGATTTTTTCCAGAAGAATATCAGAAAAAATGTCGGCAACCTCCGGATCTGATTTGAAACAGGCATTTATCATTTCTCCCAGATCGCAGTCGGATTCTTCCATTGCGATAAGTTTTTTTAACTGCTCTTTTTGCTCGCTGTTGAATTCTTCAAACCTATTGTCCATAACAGTGTCCTTTCTCATTGATTCCGAAACCTTTCGCCTGTGTTCCAGGGTCTATGGGTAATTATAGCATTAAGTGCGATGAATTTCAATTCTATTTTCCACCTTAGTTTTCCGGAATACTTTTGAGGTTTTTGTTTTTTTAATTACAGAAGACGCTTGACTTTTGATTCTTTAAGTGTTATAATACAAATTCCAAGGAAATAGCATTCACAAAATGTTTATTTAACAGGAGGACAAACTATGAGCATCTACACATATGACCGTATCAATCTTGTTGATCTTTCGGCAAAGATTGTCAGCTTTGCAAAGACACATAGTGCCGATAAAGAATTTCCGGCTATCAACAATTGCACTTCCTACAACGGAATACTTGATTTCCTGCTCAAAGGGATAAACGATGGCAAAATCAACAATCTGAAGAAGCTTTCTTCCGGCAATGTGGCTGTTTCCTCATTGGACTGGTTGTATGAAAAGCTGCGTAAAAGCGGATCTGATAATTTCAGGTCTAGAATCATGCACACATGTTCAGGGCTGGAATCTTCAATAAGGCATGCAACTAATAAAGGTGAAGAAACTCGTAATGGACTGATGTTCCTGGGAGATTTGGTGGAAGAAGTTGATTCGATTTATTTTACCGATGAGGAATATAATGACCTGGAACTCGCTTATGACGCAAAAGAGGTCAGTGCTAGCAACAATATTATCGGAAATCTGTTTTATCATGCGTTAAAGTGCGTGTCATATAATCTGCCATATTATGTTTCACGCCGTATATTCCATGAGGCGCTGACGCTTTCTGACGGGAATCCTATGCGCTTGAAGCTGCTCAAGTGCGCAGCTGATAATCAGAACGGCTATGCAGCCCTGATGTATGCTAATTCGATATATAATGAAAATGCGGCTCTTGATTATTTCCTTATTGCCGGCGGATTCAAAGATGATGCCAACAAATTTTCGACAGGAAAGCCCAGACAGATGCCGTCGCAGTCGAATGCGCTGTGGGAGATAGGATTTATGCTTGAAACACATGCAATTCCCGAATCGCAGATAGACTATATCGAGAGATATATAGGTATTGAGGCTCGGGTAGAACAGCAGATAAATAGCTATAAAGATAAAAATATAGAGTTAATCAACGAATACATGTACGACGGATATAAATATACTGACGACGAATACAAAACGATACTGAGTTACACAGACAACAAAGCTGTTGAATATGCTCTCAGGCTGTACATCTATATCACCATGACCGATCTCACTTTCCCGAAAGCTTTCAACAGTATAGGCAAGATAATTCTCGGAGATTACCTTGACCCAAAGGCAGAATACCCTTCGCAGAAAATTGATCCCAATAGACTCGCAACTGCGAAAAAATACCTTAAAATTGCAGTCAGACTCGGAAACACAAATGCGATGGTGAACCTTGCTGTATACTATTACAGAACGAGCAAGTACAACAAGTCCAGTGTGAGCAAGCTTGAGCTTGATGAGATGAGAAAATATTTCGAGAAAGCTGTAGCGCTCGAAGAAAGCGAAGCCCAGCACTGCCTCGGGGAGATACTCCTTACCGAAAACAGGTTTGATGAAGCATGCGCTCTCCTTAAAACTGCCGCTGACAAAAATGACCGTCATGCGTGTCATAGTATCGGAAAAGCATACATCTCCGCGATGAAAACGGAAGAGGGAGAAAGGTATCTTGAAAAGGCAATATCTTTCCGCTGCTATGACGCGGCATACGATCTTGCCTGGCTCTATATTGTAAAGAAGTCCATAAAGGAGCCAGATTCGAAAGCAATTTATATGCAGTACGGAGTCCGGCTGCTGGATGATAACTATCCCAATATGTCTGATGAATATAAGGCAAAGTCAAAGGCGCTCCTTGATGGATAGGGTATTTCGATATAACCTCGACATTGTTATCCCTGAACTGCCGCCATTTTTCAAGAGGTTGATTATTCCGGAAAAGCTCGCTTAGAATTGCGCTTCCCTTTCTGCGTGGAATGTGATATCATTGATTTACTGAAAAGAAAGGAGATGCAAAGATATGGCAAGAAGAAGCAAGGGCGGGTCAGAGCAGATTTCAGAGATCGCTATTCAGATTGAGTAGCTTCAGAGAAAAGAAGCAATTCTGGATTACATGCACACTCTTTCACTTGAAGAACCCATACTTCTAGAAGAGTTCTACCACAAGAGTGTTGAAAATATGGAATGCCATAAGGTTTATCCTGATGGTCGCCGTCGCGTCCGTATTTTCAACCCGCGTACCTTTGATCTGGATCTTACGACGACTTCGCCGCAGAAACGTGCAATTTTGAATAAGATTCCAGAGTTTGCAGTGCTTCCTCAAGACGATATAGCTAAGACGCTTAAACAAGGCCGTGAGATATGGGAAAAATCCGTAGAGGGGCTTGACAGTATCTACAGGAAAATGATCCTTCACATTGTGAGTTACATTAAAAGTGGAACTACCAGACCCTTGCTTTTTGTCGGAGTGCCCGGGAGCGGTAAATTCATGGCGGCACGTGTTTATGGTGAAATACTTGGGCTGTACACGGCATTTATAGCTTGCCCCAGAATGGCAACCTCACGCGGACTTTACGGAGATGCTCCAACGTATCAGGAAAGCAGCTGCGGAGCAATAGTCGAGGCTATAATCAGAAGCAAGACTGGACTGTCAGTGTTCGTGCTGGACGAAATCGACAAGGCTGGCGCGGCAAAATCGCGTGGTTCATGCGATATCCAGAATGAGGCGCTTAATCTTATCGATGAAGCCTCCGGGGAATTCGTGGACAACTATTTCCAGTGCCCTGTTGATGTGTCTCATTCGCCTGTGATATTTACCGCAAACGAGGTGGACGACATCTCGGCGCCGCTTATCGATCGGTGCGAGCTTATAGATTTCCCAGTCCCTACTGCGGAACACATAAATCTTGTTTCTCAGAGATTCATTGTTCCAGCACTGATGAAAAAGCTTGGCTGCGCCGATATGGTGAAGCTAAGCAAACGTTCCGTTGAGGAGGCAGTGGACATGGTTTATCGCAGCGGCGCGGTTTCTATACGTATATACCAGTCGATGTTTGAGAACGTGATCTCCTCGGCATATGTTCGTGCTGTGTGCGAGGAACGGACGCAGCAAGTTTCTGATAAAGATATCAGCTCGGCACTGGAACACACAATTACAAGCAGCAGAAAGAGCATAGGTTTCTGAGAAAACTTGAACCAGACTTCGTCAGCATTTATTTTTAGCATAGTTTAAACATATGTTCGGAAAGGGCATTGACACCAACACAGACCTGCTAAGAAAAGTCAAGCCCTAAAACGGAATTTTTGAAAAGAAAATTCCGATGGAAAGAATTCCTCCGCTGCGCTGCGGAAAGCTTTCCATCGGAATCAAGAAGGCATAGCAAAGCAGACCGCCGAGGAAATAATTTTTCGACGGTCGGGAAGATTGAACAGGCGGTATCAAGCGTTAAGCACCTCGTTCACTTTGGCGTAATAAATACGCAGGAACTTGTTTGCGGCAGCAATCATGTACACCTTGTAGAGCTTTCCTTCAGAGCGTTTCTTGTCAAGAAATTGGTAAACAGGTTCATCAGCTGGTTTCCTCTTGAGGTAAGTTTCAACTACCAAAAACAGAGTTCTGCGCAGGTGCGGAGAACCACGTTTAGAAATGCTGCGGGATTTAATGTCGACTGTTCCCGATTGGTAGGGTGATGCATCCAATCCGGCGAAAGCGGTTATAGCTTTGCGATTATGAAACCTGCGCGTGTCACCAATCTCAGCTATTAGCTGTGGAGCGAGCACTTCTCCAACTCCATACATTTCCATTACGGTATTGTATTCCGGCAACTGTTCTGCAGTTTTGGTCATACACTTGCGAAGTGCTGCGACTGTTTCAAAGGCACAGTTAAGCTGAAGCGCGGACTGTGTGATTAAAGTGTGTACACTTTCGCTGTTGCGCAGAGTTGTGATGATCGTGCTTGCGAAATCATAGATCCTATCAGCTTTGGATTCGGAATAATTATAGCCTTGTTTTTTACACCATCGGCTATACTTGTCCTTGAATGCCGAGCGCGGGATTCCCGTAACACAATCGCGATGAGGAAGTTTAATAACGAAATCTATCCACTTTTCGTGACCATCGCATAATCTGGAGGATGGTGTAAACAACTTGTTTACATTGGGAAAGGACTGATCCATCAATGAAATGAAACTGTTTTTTAGCCTTGTTTTTTGTTTGCAGGCAGCTGTGTATTGCCTATTGAGCAACTTCAAGGTACTTCGTAATTCATCGTCGGGAGTATACTCCCTCAGGTCAAGCCAACGGTCAAGCGCATACTGAGCGATCCGTACAGAATCTTTCTTGTCCGTCTTAGCCTTACGAACAGAGTTTCCGCTGTAGTTATGTATCAGGATAGCATTAACTACGGAAACATAGATGCCCTCGCTGTGGAGGAACCGGGCAATTGGTTCATAATAGCTGCCTGTGTACTCCATGACAACCTTGGCCTCACCCGGAAGTCTTTTCAGGAATTCTGCCAGTTCCCTGAGTTCGCTTTCGGTGTGAACTACCTCAAAAGGTGAAGCTGCTACAACACCTAGTGGCTGCATGACTGCAACCATACTTTTGCCTTTGGAAACATCAATTCCAACCGCATTCATTAACATCTCTCCTCATTTTGGATTTGCGTAATTGGCGTCACGCTTTTGCCCATTGCCTATTCCACGAAACGCTGCGCTTATTCAATCTGTTGGGTGATGCGAACGTGCCTTTGTGGCAGCTCAACCTGCTGAACCGAACGCTGTAATGGAAGCGTGGATGACGGTCTGTGTTACGGGCGTTTCGCCCAAGGAGGTGAACGTCAGTCCAACTACTGCTTCCATTATAGCTTAAACTTTGAGCCTGGTCTATCCCTGCGTGGCTTGCAGGGTTTTGCCGGTAAATATATTATAACAGGAGGAAATAACAATGAGAAAGACAGTATCAGGCATTTTGGCACTTGCACTTGCAACTTTGGCTCTCACAGCATGCAGCACTCAGAAAGAAACCACAGCACAGGGAAAGAATATCCCCTTTGAAGCTGATTTCGTTTCTGTTACGGCATGGTCTTATGAGGTGACAGGTAACACGCTTACGGTCACATTTGAGGGGGACGTGAAGGAGCGCGAGGGCTTCAACACTGTATCAATGCCCGTGCATAATAGCGACGGCGAGATCGTTCAGTATTATCATGCTTTAGTCGATGACAGTAAGATCACTGTGCCTGTTCTGCTTTTTGAAGGCGGAGATGGAAAGGTCATCGATTCGGAGAACCTTGAGGTTAGCGGTACCGGAGCATTCCACTTTGAGGAATCCGTTACCTTTTCCGAGATTCCCGAAGGAGCAGAGCTTTGGGTTGGATTTCCGGAATAAATTCGGCATTTATCCCTGAATCAAACAATGCAGGCATCGTTCCCGATGCCTGCACGTTTTGTTCAGCCCTTGCTCTGGTAATAGGGGCAATCCTGATACTTGCAGCCATAGTTTGCATTGCATACGTATTCGACTTTGGGATCGTCAACGTCCATCTTTTCACCGCTGAGCTGACAGACATACTTGTCGCCGGAGCGGAAGATATAGTGGGTTGATTCGTAATCGAGATAGGGACAACGTGCCATAATAAACCTCCTGTGTGAACATGTATTCCAGCGCCGCTGATATATCATCGGCACATAAAGGACAATTCCTTTATGTCTTAATTATACCACGTGAGCTGTTGATGTTCAATGGTTTGTTTGATGACACTTTTCCGGAATACCTGTAACTGACCTGACCTGCGGACAGCGATGAGCTGTCATGGAATGGACACCGGACCCTCGAAAACATCCTCCGGCAGCAGAGAATAATATATTTCCGAGACCATGCTCTCTGCGTATTCTTTGGCGTCACGCTCTACCTGCTGACGGGCATATTCATCCGAGTCGTCCTCGACGTTTTCATAATGCGAAAATTCTTCTTTATATACCTTCACCTCGTCAAAGAATGCAAGACTGTGATATTCTTCAGGCGTGATATTGTACAGGTCTATCAGCTTCTGGGAGTAGCAGTGGTAGCATTCGTGAAGAATGACCCTCATGGCTTTCGTTACACTGGCTTTTGATAAGTAGTCACTGTCAATTGATATCAGGTGATTGGATGTTTTGTAGTTACCAGCAACGTTCTTGTTAAGTTCCCGACATACCACATTCGTATGTTCAAGACCCAGATGCTCCATTTCCTTGTCCGCCAACTGCTGGAGCCATTCCGTGCGCTTGGTGTTGTCCCAGTCTTCCCAGTTGTTGACGGGGCAAGACAGCTCGGGGCTGTCGGTTTCCTGCACATCTGTTATCTGTGTGTTGGACTTTGGCACAACATAATTATTCTGGTAAACGCTGATAAGTTGTAAAGTATTTATTATAAGAGCTATAAAAAGTGCGATCGTAATTACAAGCGTTTTCTTTCCTCATTGTCTGACTGAATAGGATGTGCGTCCGGATTCGGCTTTTTTATTATACCATATTTTGCTGAACAATGGAACTGTTTTTTGCGGCTGTCTGAACGACAGGATTATTCCGGAAAAGTCCTGCCGGATATGTGATTGATTTTTCGGCGGATAAATGTTATTATAATTTCAGGTGAACCAGGCTTTAACTGTTTTGCTATAAAACCGAAGTAAAGGAAAGTGTAACTTATGATTTACATTACCGGAGATACTCATGGAGAATTGAATCCATTCCTGAAGAGGCTTGATAAATACGAATTATCATCAGACGACATGGTCATTGTATGTGGTGATTTCGGATTCGTATGGGGAGATCCATATCATAATGCAATGCTGAAGGAGCTTTTCGGAAAAGATTTCACAATATGCTTTGTTGACGGTAATCACGAGAACTTTGAGTTTCTGAATATGCATCCTGTTGAGGAAAACTGGAACGGTGGCAGGATACACCGTGTTGAGCGCAATGTAATACATCTTATGCGCGGGCAGATTTATGATATTGAGGGAAAATCCTTCTTTGCCTTTGGCGGGGCTTATAGCCGTGACAAATATATGAGGCGCAAAAATGTATCCTGGTGGGAAGAAGAGCTCCCTACTAATGAGGAATACAAAGAGGCAGTATTAAATCTTGAGAGTGTTGGAAATCATGTTGATTATGTTTTGACGCATCAGATCCCTCTGCATATTATTGGAGCCTTACAATGCAATCTTGATCCGCACGACCGCGAATTGACAGGATTCCTTGACTGGCTGTATCTTGACAAATTATCTTTTCGTCAATGGTTTGCGGGACACTGGCATATTAACCGTTCGTTTGATGATGGTAAAATGAACATACTGCTTGACGAAGTTGCCAATGTATGAAACTGAAATGGGGTACAGAAAATGACTCATCACATGAAACTTGCAAAGACACCTTTTAATGCGGTTGTATCGGGTTATAAGACTATCGAGCTTCGTCTTAATGATAAGAAACGTCAGGCACTTAACGTTGGAGATTCCATTGAGTTTACCTGCGTGAGTGATTCCGGCATGACAGTAAGTAAAGAGATTAAAGCACTTCACAGGTTCTCGTTATTTGAGGAACTCTATAAGAACCTGCCGCTGCTTTCGTGCGGATACACTCCATTTACCCTGCCGTATGCTAGTGCGGAGGACATGAACAAGTATTACCCACCGGAGGAGCAGGCAGAATACGGCGTTGTCGGGATAGAGCTTGAATCGGAGCCGTTGCAGCGTTTCCTGGTGGGTCAGACCGGGGTCATGCCTAATTGCTCCAGTTATGACACGGTTCTGAGGGAGATACAATCCGGACATAAGCAGACCCACTGGATATGGTATGTGTTCCCACAGATAAAGGGGCTTACCTCGGATTCAGTGACAGAATATTATGCAGTGACTTTGGAGGAAGCTAAAGCTTTTCTTGAACACCCGGTTCTTGGGGCGCGGCTGACGGAAATTACAAAGGCTCTGCTTGAAGCCGATGCCTTTGACCTTGCATCCGTGTTCAGCATGATCGACGCATTTAAACTCAGAGCCGGTATGACTTTGTTTAATAGAATATCCGGAGGCAATTCGGTTTTTCAACAGGTACTGGATAAATACTGCTTTGGGGTTGAGGACAGCTTTACAAACCGAATTATGGACGGCAGTGTGACTTGAATCATCACAAATAAGATTGCCGTTCGAGAGTTTGGTGCTAGTTCAATGCGGGTGAAATGATGAAAGCAAACGCCAGGCGCGTGATTGGTATGGCATAACAATGCAATAGAGAGGTATCACAACACTTTTTGCGAAATTATAATGCCTTATACCGTTTTTGGCTTTACTTCTGTGCCGGCATTTACTTCACCATCCTAATTTTAGTTTATCATTTTGAGTGTGATCTGTCAAGTTTTATTATATAACTTCAATTCCCAGGCTTGCAAAACTCCTGACAACTATGCTCTTCTATGGTAAAATGGTCATAATGACACATATTGTTTCCTATTTTGGATTGTGTGGATACTCTCGTTATAACACGAGCTGCCTTATGCAGCATTGATTTTTCGGGTGCTGCACTTTAATTATACGGAAAAATAGAATTATGAGAAATCATATCCGCTAATGAAAAATCACGTTTGCGAAATAATGCAAATTTATTCTGCCTAACTTTCACTTGAACCGCCGATATCGGTTGATAAACTTCTTGCAGGAGTACAATATTATGAAAAACGTATGCTGCCGCTGCCGAAAATATTTTCCGAATAATCATAATTTAGCGTCGTGTCCGATTTGCGGCGACCCGCTCACAGAAATTGATGATAACAAGAAGTACTCGGCGTATTTCTTAAATTCACGAACGGCTGAAATCTTACCGATAGCTGAAAGCCGCGAAAAACGCAGCGTAAGCGGCAGGCAGCCGCTTTCCGATTCGGGCGGATCCGCAGGCAGTAGCCTCGGCACGCCGCCCTCACGCAGCTCGTCCGCGCCGACAATGTTCTCCAATCATTCGCACGAGCCGCCGAGATCCTCGGTTACTGTCAAACAGCCGAAATCTTCGGTTTACCCGGCGGGCAGGACCGCTGCGGAAAGCGCGCGTTCAAGAAGGGCTTATGCCGGAATTATAAACAACTACGAGCGTTCGGAGGTCGGCGGGCAGAATTTCTTTGAGAGCGCCTCGCTGTTCTTTCGTGGGCTGCATCACGGCAATACCCGCCATGTAATTACCTTCGTGGACGAGGGCGATAATCAGACCTACCGTGTATGCTTCTACGGTGAGTTCAGCGCTGTCGGTTCGGCAATCCCGCAGATAGGGGAGCATATCTACATAGGCGGCAGACCGAGCGGCAACACGTTTTATTCCGAGAATGTCTACATCGGTGAAAACGGCGGGCGCAGAATTGTGGTAAAAAATCAGCAGCCGCGCATGGAACGCAGAAATGCCCTGCCGATAATCATAATTGCAATAGTTCTGCTTGTGTTGTTCTTTGCGGTTGATCTGGTTATGAACGGCGGTATCGGCTTGGTCGGCGAAGCTTTTCAGACCTTTGTTATTTCTGCGGCGGTGTGCCTTGTTCTCGGCATGATCTTTCTCTCACGAAGAATAAGATTCAGAACAATCGCGGTTATTGCCGTGATCGTCGGCGCGGTGTTCACGGCTTTCTCGTACAATGTCGGCGGAATTTCGGCGTGGCTTGGCAGCGCGCTGACCGAAATCATCACCGTGGCGCTTATGCTCGGTCTGATGATCTATGCGATAATTCTGATTGTCACTGCCGGAAGGAGGTAGCTGTATGTCTGAAAATATTACCGAAAGCAGATTGACCGAAGCCGAGCGGGAATATGAAATAAAATACAATGAAGCGCTAAAATCCTTTGAAAATAAGCGCTATTCAATTGAGCAGTTTGACGTTATCAACAATCCTGTCCGCTACATAAGAATTTTATCCGTTGAAAAAACGGTTGAAGCCAACCATGCGCTTGCGGCAAGAGAGCAGATGCAGAAAGCGCTAATGGCGCTGTCAGCTGTGGATATGCGGTTCAACATGATAATTCGTCACTGCGGCTCAACGACCGAGGTATATGTCGGGACGGTCTGCTATGGCAAAAACAGCGCCGCGCTGTTTTCCCTGCGGGATATTTTTTCCGGCACTGTTTCGGGTGTTGAGTACGATGCGGATCCGGAATCCGGCATGACGCGCACATACGAGTTTGACCTTTTCTTAAAAGAATTCAGGGATAAAAGCGTTGGTTTTTTTGTCGGAAATCCCATTGTGGGGGATTTGCCCGAGAGCGGGAGAAATCTGTCGGCTATGGACGAGATAATCTCCGGCAGCGAGGGGCGGGAGTGGATATTATGCATAACTGCCGAGCCTGTTAAAAAAAGCGATACGCTGAAAATGCGCACCGGGTGGTACTCCGCCCTTGCAGAAAGCAACCGTTTTGCAAGCGTCAGCTTTGGGTACAGCGTTGTCGGCAACAACCGCTCGATGAACGTTCAGGAGCAGTACCCGTGGACGGGCTTGTATAACGAGTTCGCAAAGAAAAACTGCTGTGAGTATGACGAGGCGGCAAAGTTCGGGCAGTGGAATGTAGGCGTGTTCTGCGCGGCAGGCGATGATGACGCGAGAAACATTTTCGGAGGTATGTTCTCTGCCCACATGAAAAACGGCTCCGAGAGCATTGAGCGGCCGTTCCCGTTTGATTACAGGATCAATAAGTTCATGCGGTTCAATGCTTCGCTGCAATTTCCGCACGGTTTGGGCACAACGCTGCTGACAACGTGCGAACTTTCGATGCTGTGCGCGCTGCCGGCAAGAGATACCTGCGGGTTCAGTGTTGCCGAGCGCGTGGATTTTGATATGTACAGGTCAAGCGAGGGCAATCTTCCGATAGGAAAAATCGTAAACGGCAGGCAAATCACAGACGCAGAGTATTGCATTGACCTTGATTCCCTCAACCGCCACGGACTGATAATAGGGCTTACGGGCGGCGGCAAGACCAACACTGTCAAGAGCTTGCTACACAGCTTTAAGCGCCTTAACTGCCCGTTTATGGTAATAGAGCCTGCCAAAAAAGAGTATTACGAGATTTACAACATGGGCATGACGGATATTCGGATTTATTCTGTCGGCTCCTCGGAGGGAACTCCGCTGTACATAAATCCGTTCGAGGTGGTATGCGCGCAAGGCAGGCGGGTTTCGCTGCAGTCGCATATTGACGCAGTATTTGCGGCGTTCAAGGCGAGTTTTATCATGTATACCCCCATGCCTTATGTGCTTGAAAATGCGATTTATGCAATCTACCGCGATTACGGCTGGGACCCTGCAAGCGGCGCAAACTGCTTTGGCAGGACCGACTACCCGACCATCGAGGATTTGTATTACAATATTGAGCCTGTGGTGCGCGAAATGGGCTATGATTCAAAGATGCAGAACGATCTGATCGGCTCGCTTAAGGCTAGAATAAACTCGTTTCGCGTAGGCTCAAAGGGCAGTGTGCTGAATGTCGCACGCTCCGTGAAAATGGAGGAGCTTCTTAATGGCAATGTGATAATAGAGCTTGATGACCTCAATGATGAGGACGCCAAGGCGTTTATCATCAGCCTTTTGCTTTTGCAGATACAGGAGTGCAGAAAGGTGCAGGATACCGCCCAGCTGAAGGTTCGGCATATTCTTTTGATTGAGGAGGCTCACCGCTTGCTGAAGAATGTTTCTTCGGGTACGGGCGAGAACGCCGACCCGCGCGGCAATGCCGTTGAGTTTTTCTGCAATATGCTTGCTGAGCTGCGAAGCAAGGGGCAGGGATTTCTTGTGATAGACCAAAGCCCCACAAAGCTCGCCCCGGACCTTATCAAGAACACCAATCTGAAGCTGATTCACAGAACCGTAGCAGGCGACGACAGGCGCCTTGTCGGCAGCGCAATGAATATGACGGAGTCCCAGGAAGACTATCTGTCGTGCCTTAAGCAGGGCTGCGCGGCGGTGTATTCCGAGGGTGACAACCGTCCCAAGGTTGTAAAGCTGCCGTATGTGGGCGATTTTACAGAGTATTCTTTTGGCAGAAGTGAAATTCTTCAAAAAACCGCGAAGAACTGCCTCGGCAGCTTCGCCGATCCGTTGGATTACATCAACCAAAGCATCATAAATCCGATCTGTCGGCACTGCCGTATGTGCGGGTGCCGGCAGAATCCCGAGCAAAAACTGGTGCCGACCCCCGCAGCGCTTGATGCAGTAAGAAAAACTTATCCGCTAAAGGTGCATGAGGCGGCGAAAATAATAAACGGCACATTTTCGCAGTCCGACATAATGAGAAAGTGCGCGTTTGCGGCATGGTTTAAGGCAAACGAAGCAGGCAGCGTGAAGTATGGCGACTACGCCCGAACACTTGATTATATGATAAAGAAAATATTTCGTTAATTTCGACAGAAAGGAGTACCGATATGGCATTTGATGACGGCAGCGAGGGCGGAGAGGCATCCGGCGGTTCTTCAAGAGATTTTGGCGGCGGCTCGGAGTCTTTCGACAGCGGCTCTGAAAGTTCGGGTCCTTCTTTGGAGCGTTCGGATTCTCCGCTGGAGATGACGGACGATTTCGGTGGAGAATCGGACGCAGAATGTTCGGCTTTTTCTTCCACGGACAGTCAGCTTGACAGTGCGTATGATTTTGATAAATCCGAAAATACGGCGGCTTTTGAATCGACCGATTCCCAGCTTGAAGATGCATTTGAAAACGTCGAATTCCCAGTCGAAGAACGCGTCGAACTCCCCGTCGAAGAAAACGTCGAACTCCCCGCCGAAAAGCAGAATGTAATTCGACCGTTTGCCAACTCCGCAGAAAACAACGAGTATTTGCGGCAGTACAACGAGCAGCTGTACATAAATGACAGCCTTTCCGAAGTCAGGGGCAATCCCAATAAAGCACTTGAATCCATAGATAAGCAGTCGCTTTATGACAGAATTGAGCGCGATACCACCGTTTCTTCCGAGAGTGATATGCGCTCGCAGTATCTTGATATGACAAGGGCAAAGGGCTTTTTGCAGGAGGAAATGATAAAAAGCACGCTCAACAGTGATTTTGAGGTATCCTCTATCACCGTGAAGTCTGTGCATGAGGACGGCTCTTATACTTACACGGATATTCAGGCGCAGGCAAAGCACGATGTGGAAATAGGCGAGGGTGTGGTTATTCACGAGGGTGATATGCTCGCTATTGAATCAAAGGTAGGCAGTGAAAGCTATCTCTCATCGCAGATCAACCATATCGACAGGCAGCTTGAGGGTATGCCAGAGGATTCGCACCGAATGCTGTTTGTTACTGCGGATGTCAACAGGCTTTCGGCGCAGGATAAGGAGCGGCTTGGCAAAGTGCTTGAGAAAAACAATGCCGTAATGAATGTTCTTCCGTATTATTCGGATGACCTCATGAATACGATCATGCATATTGATACAGGCTTGGTCCTGCACGCAGAAGCGGGCGAAGCCGCACAATCTTCCGATGAATCAGACGAATCCGATATCGGGCAGGCAGAGAACAGGTTCTCGCTTGCCGACACAGTGAGATCTGCTTTCGGAAGGCAGGAAAATTCCGCCGAAAAAACCGAAGAAGCTGCGGAAAATCAGATACTCCAAATGCCCGAAGAATCGCAGAGCGAGGACTTTCGCCCCGAGGATAAAGAATCGGTTATCGCACGAGAGCGGCAGCGCCTCGAGGCTGATACCTACACAGTGAATGAACTGCTCAAAGAGGACAGACCGCTCAGCAAGCTTTCCGAGGGGGAACGCGCGGCGGTTATAAACGTTGCGGTAGCGAAGGCAATGGAGCATGACCCAGGACTTACGCTTGACATGGCGGAAAATTACCGCGGTAGGATTCACTTTGCAAACCTTGATGAGGTCGCGGCTGAAAACGGCGTTGATGCAGATTATGCCAAAAGAATACAGGGGTATTATTCTCCGAGTTCAGGCATGAGGATCAACACAGACGCGTACGGCTCCGAAACATCAGAAACGCTTGTAACCATAACACATGAGGCGCTTCACATGATAGCGCAGCGCTATGACGGGCAGGATAAACCCATAGCCGGCATGACCGGATTAAAGCGCAGCGACCTTCCGCAAAGCAGACGCAATGTGGGTATGAACGAGGGAGTTACGGAGATGTATGCTTCGCGCGATATGTCGGAGCTGCTTCCCAACAGGCAGGAGGGCAGCTATGTCAGAGAGGTTGAGGTAATGCAGCAGTACGAGCGGGTAGTCGGCGGCGAAATGCTGCATGACGCATATATGTTCGGCGGAACTGCTCCGCTGAAAGAAGATTTTGACAGGTATACGGATAACGGCAGGTTCGACGAGTTTTGCCGAATGATGGACAGAATGCACTTTGCGGAGCAAAACCGCGATTTTGGCTCGGCTGATGTTATGCGCCGAGAGGCTGAAAAAATACTCGGCGAGTACGCACGAAATAAGGAGGAATATCGCAAATGAACCAAATTGAAGATATTCTCGGGCAAATCGGTGAAGAAGCATTTGGCTGCATACCCTCAGAGCAGATTATGATAAGGTTGCGGTCATTGTATGGGTATGCGCTAAAGTGTGCTGAACCCGAAAAACTGCCCGAGGTTACTGCGGAAATAATCGGATATGAGAGCGAGAATTTGCTTTCGACTATGCTTATTCTTGATGAATATAATTTGCCCGCACCCGAACGAATTTTGTCGGATTTTTCATCGGCGGCAATGTCCTTCGCGCAAAGCAGAGCCGAAAGCGGCAAGACCTACGCGCTGGCGGGGTATATGCTCAAGGGGCTGATGCTATTCGCGGATAATCACGAGAAGCAGATTGCCGCTTCGGGCGGCTTCGGCACGGTATCCGAAACAATTGTTGACTTTAATTACGCGTCGGGCAATTCGGATAATTTGAGTTTTCGCCTGCGAAATATGCTGGTGTGAGCTTTCAACTGCATTAAGTGAAGGATTTGTTCACAATTACCGAAAAATGTGGTATAATTATACTGAATTTATTGTCCTTTGAAATTAGTTTGATGGCCTTGGTGGTATTGAGATGTTCGATTTTTTTAATGAAATAGTATCGGCTCGCTTCAATGAGTATTTCGAGCTGCTTGCTTCCTGCCCGACATGGTTTTTGCGGGTATATTTCGGCTTGCTGGCGGCGGCGCTGATTTACGCGACTTTATTCTCAAAAACGCTTAACAGAGCGCTTTGGATTGTGTTTTCACTGGCTTTTCCGCTTGTTGCTTTTCCGATAGAGGTAATTCAGCATATCGTTACCGTAAAGGTGTTAAAAAACGTTTATAATGAGCGCAGGGGCGACAAGATCAACCACAGGTGCCGCGTCAGGATGAGATTTGTTTTGGTTCCTGCGGCGGGAGCGCTGTTGTTTGCGATTATGGGCGGTTTTCTCGGAAATATTCTGCCTGTCGGAGTCAGAAAATTTTTCGGCATGGTGAATTACCGTGTTCCGTGGACCCTTTCGGGTGCGGCGCTGTTTTTGACGGTGCTATTTATTGCAGGCTATCGTAGCAGCCGCAGGCAAATCAGATATTTTTGTATAACTCCCGAGGGCAGGTTTCATAGAACGCCGACAGGGCAGGAGATGTTCGGTCATGAAATCTATAATATGTTCGAGCCGAGCGTACCCGAAAAGCGCGTTGGCACAATAATAAGCACATATTTTGCGGGTAATTTTGATGCGAATATGGTAAATCTTGGTAGTATGACATTCAGCGCGGATAACGTAAAGTATGACGTAAGCGTGCTTAGTCCCGCCCGGTATAACTATATTCGGGATGTCGAAGCCGTATCGCCCGTAAACACTACCTCTGGATATCACATTGACAGGGTAAGCTATATCGATTGGGAAATCGAAAAGGACGGAAAGCTCAGCAGCACCGCCTGCGGCTGCCGCAAGTATTTGTGGCGTTCATCACCGAAGCTGTATCCGCTGATGTTTGAGGTCCTTACCTCTGTGGCGCTGATTTGGTCTGTGCTAACTCCGGGCGCGCTGAATATCCACGTAGAAATATTAAAGGCTGTTGTCGGTCTTTTCAATAAATGACTGTGAGGAACGACCATGAATATAGGCATTGATTTGGGTACAACAAATACTCTTGCTGCTTTTGTTGATGAATTTGGCAATGTAAAAAAGCTTGATTTTAGCAACGGCAAATCGGATAACCGCTTCCTGTTGCCCTCGTGTATTGCATACGACGGCGAAAAGGACGCGATACTTGTCGGACAGGCGGCTCTTGATTTTGAACAGGATAATCCGATTGGCGCACGCCGCATAATAAGAAATTCCAAATACTCTATGGGCGATGAAGGCAAAGTTTGGAATATTGGCAGGCGGTCTTTCGACGCCGAGGGAGTTGCGGTTGAAATACTTAAAGAGGTCATGCGCGAGCTGAAGTCACAGTTCCCCGAGGAAAAAGAGTTCACTGCGTTTGTGACCGTACCCGCAAGATTTGAAACGCAGGAGCCAAGGCTTGCCACAAAATCGGCGCTGAAAAAGGCGGGGTTTCTTCCTGCCAATGAGAATAATACGCTGACCGATGAACCGATAGCCGCAGCTATAGCTTACAGCAAGGAGCTTCAAGACGCGGAGAACGTTCTTGTGGTTGATTTTGGCGGAGGCACTTTCGACCTATCGCTGCTTAAATCTTCCATGGTTGGTCAAGCTGTGTCGGCGGAGCGTCTTGAGTCTATCGCGTGGGGCGGAGATAAACAGCTTGGCGGAAACGACGTTGACGACATGCTGTTTGAAATAATCGCCGACAAGGTGTATGCCGACAGGGGTCTTGATATAAAAATTGATTTCGGCAATCCGCAGGCGCTGACAAAATGCAGACCCGAGGCACTTGCGGCGGCGGTGACGGTGTGCAATTACGTGCAAAGCTCCGATGGCATAAAAAGCAAGCTGTTTAGCCGAAGAAACCCCGAAGAAACCGTGTATATTTCAGAGCTGTTTGACAATTACACGCTTAAAATGACGATATCCGCCGAGCAGTACAGGCAGAAAATGCAGCCGCTCGCGGAAAAAATGCGTAAGAGCATTGATGATATGTACAACTCGTTTTCAGTCATGCTCGAGATAACCGACAAGGTGCTTGTTGTCGGCGGCATGGCGCACGAGCTGTGTCTGATTGATATGCTGACCGATATCTTCGGCGCGGAAAAGCTGGTTATTCCCGATGATTCGCTGTATCTTGTGGCGCGCGGCGCGGCAATCTGCAACAGTCGGTTCAGAGTTCACGTGGATAACAAGGCTTACTCTTCGATAGCCGTTGTTGTCGCTGCGCCCGACGGCAAGAGCCGCACGCTTGACGTGATAGTTTCCGAGGGAATGACAATCTACGATGATTTTTCGGTGTGCAGAAAATATATGCCGAATGTGGACAACGCAAAATATCTTCAGCTGAGCTTTATCGAGTATAAGGGTAGGTTCGACAGCAGCAAAAGCAACCCCTTTTACGAGGTTGAGATTGAGCTTAACCGTCCGATGAAAAGAAACAAGCAGGTTATAACCATTAACTACATTTTTAACGAGGATAAGCTGTTCATCATAAACGCGCAGCAGGCTGACGGCACGGTTACTCAATTCAGCGTAAGATTATAACCGAAAGGAGATTCGGTTGTGTTACTATCCGAGTACGACAAAAAAAGCATATCGCAAAAGCAGCTGGCTGATATTCTTGTACAGATAATGACTATTTATCTGCATACAGAAATCGGGCGCGGCTCAATATTCCCCGAAAATATAATGGTCAGCGAAAATGCCGGCCCTAAATCTGAAAGCATAGGCGTAATCTCGTTTGGCGAAAAAAAGGGTTATTCCGGTTGGATTTACCCCGTGCCCGCTTGCCCCTCCGATGAGAAAAACGACGTGTTTTGTCTGGGCGTAACTGCGGCGTATATGAGGGGCGAGGAGTTTGACCTTTCCGAGGCGCAGCTGCTTATGCTGAACGTTGAAGAGGGCAAGCCGCTGTATCTCTGCGAGCCGATAAACAAATCCGATGAGTTTTCGCTGCTGATATCCCGAATGACCGACCTAAACCCTGCGACCCGACCGTCTATGCTTGAATGCCTAAAAGCGCTCGCGAAAATGCAGGACGGCGAAGCGCGTATTGCGATTGTTGATTACAGCACGGGCGAAGAGCTAGAAAGCATTCCGTGCAGGCTGAATGACGCCGAGTATCACTACGCACCGCAGAATATGTACGAAATCAACTGCCGCAGGTATATTCCTTTAGCTATGCCGAGCAGCGGCTATGTGACGGTATTCTACTCTGTCTATCCGCAGCGCGTGCCGTTTTATGTTGAGCTTGACAGACCCAATCCTGAAAATATGACCGTCAGCTGTAAATCCGACCGTTTGTGTATCGGCGTTGATTTCGGCACTTTTTCAAGCTCGGCTTCTTTCATAAACTCCAACGGCAGAACCGAGAGCATTGATTTTGACGGCACGGATTATACTCCCTCGGCGGTATTCTTTAATTCTCAACACGACCTTCTGTTCGGCGCCGAGGCGGTAAAAATGGGCATGATATACCCTGAATGCCTTTCCACAGAGATAAAGCGTGATTTCTGTGCGGGAAAGCCAATCGAAGCCGTTGAGCATAAATCGGGTTCGGCGATAAAAACGCCCTCGTCCGAAGTGGTTTCGCAGTATTTCGCGTACTTAAAGTCCCGCATTGAACGAACGCTCGGAAGAACGCGCGATGCGCGTTATGTTTTAACCGTACCCGCGTGCTGCGACGCAGGTCAAAAGACGGCGCTGCGCGCCTGCGCCCAAAGGGCGGGCATAGAGCCTGATATTCTTAACGAGCCTGAAGCTGCGGCGATATATTTTGGCGCGGCGGGCGAGCTTAACCGCAGAATTATGGTCTTTGACCTTGGCGGAGGCACGCTTGACGTGTCGATTTTGGTAAGCAAGATCAAAGACGGGGCTGTTTCGTACAGCATCAAGCGCAGAAGCGGCGAGGAGAAGCTTGGCGGCGTTGATTTTACCAAAGCCCTGTGCGGCTATCTGTGCAAAAAGGTATACAAAAAATACGGCATCAACATAGAATCCGACAGCTGCGAGGGCACGGGTCTTGACCCGCGCCAGCATGAGTATAACAGGCGCGTCATGCTCGAAACCGCAGAAAAAATCAAGTGCGCACTGACGAGGTGCGACAGGTTTGAAAAAAACGTTGAGCTGTTCAGCGCAGGGAAAATGTCAAAATCCCTGATTAAAATTTCGTGCGACAGAGATGACTACGAGATAAATGTTATCGACTCGACCGACTTTATTCAGCGGATGAGAAATTCAGTCGGCAGGGCAATTACAGAATGCGGCTATTCGCCAAGCGATATTGATGAGCTGATAATCACAGGCGGCGCGGCTCAAACTCCGATGGTGATGAGGATGCTGACCGACTTTTTCAGAGATTGCAGCTGCCGCATAAATTACATCGACCACTTCTCCGCAATATCAAAGGGCGCGGCGATATATGCCAACAATCTTGAAACAAACAATCACTCGGCGCAGGTCCTGCCCGAAACTGATTACGATATCGGCTTGCTTGTCAGCGGCAGGTTCGATTCGCATACAGCGTTCCTGCCGCTTATCAGCGCGGGCACAAAGTTCGTCGAGGGTGTGATCAACACGCACGCTCACTGTAATCTCACCCCGGAGGAGAAAGCCGAGCGATACTGCAGGCTTGTACTGTATCGCCGTCCGAGGGGATTTGAAACCGTCACAAGTCCGCTCGAGCATGACGGCGATGTTATCCGTCCGATAGGCACGCTGTTTGTCGGCAGTTTCCCCGAGGAGTTCGACCCCGAAAAGGGGCGCGTTCATTTTACGCTGTCGCTCAGCTCGCAGGAGTGCATTTCTGCGAATATCGCGTTTTTCATGCCAGATCAGGAAAGCGGGCTGTTCGGCGGGAAAGAGGTTAATGAGGTAAGAATAGGGCTTTACACAGCCATGTTTATACCGAAAGGACATGATGACTGATACGATCATTCGTCCGCTTGCAGACAGCGGCAAAATCCGCATAGCGTGGTGCGTTGAACGCACGGCGCGCCTTGGACCGCACAACAGATTTGCACTGTGGGTTCAAGGCTGCCTGCGAAACTGCGCGGGCTGTATTTCTCCGGATATGCAGCCGCTTGACTGCGGCAGGGAGGCAGATATAGATCACCTTGCCGAGCTGATGATAAACTCTGATACCGAGGGCGTTACGATAAGCGGCGGCGAACCGTTCTATCAGGCGGATAAGCTGCTTGCCCTGCTGAATATCGTCAAGAGCAAAAGGGGCGATTACGGAGTGATAATTTACAGCGGGTTTACCTATGATCAGCTGATCAACAGCGCAGAGCAAGCCGTTGGCGAGCTGCTTGCGCGGCATACAGACCTGCTGATTGACGGCGAGTATGTGCAGGCTCTTGATGACGATTACGGCATAAGAGGCTCGGCAAACCAACGGTTTGTTTTTCTGACCGAGCGTTACGCGCTGTTTGAAAGCAGGCTGGGCGAAGGAACGGCAAGGCAGGCGGATTTCTTCCTGCGGGAGAATAACTGCATTCAAATGGTTGGAGTACCCTCGCAGGCTACGAAAAAGGCGATAGCCCAAATAAACAACGCGGCCGGATTGATTGCCGCGAGAAAAATCAGCGGAAAAACGGAGGAGTAATTATGACAAAAGAAATGACCACAGCGCAGTATTTTGCGTCAGCTTTGAGCCTGCCGTTGTTAGTATGTCGGTTGAGTGCTATGATAAAGATTCCGACATCAGAAATGTTATTGAGAACATAGACTTAAGCCAAAAATACGATTTTCCGTTTATGATACCGCGCAATAATTATCTGTGGATTTCAATGGCTGTAAACGGCGGCGGAGTGCCGAAAAAACTGAACTGCGGATATGTAAAACTCACCTTTGCCGCAAAGACGCGCTCGTTTGAGGATGCAGGCGTAACCTGCGGAATTTCGTATGACTGCAGATCCGTTCAATCTATAGAAAATTTGCGGCAGAACTGCATCCTGTTCACCGTGGACAATGGCATGGTCAGCATAGAGTATTCTCTTAGCAAACCTGCTGTTCCGGCGGAAAAGAAGCCCGATGATGCCGCGCTTGAAAAAGAAGTTCCGACAATTCCGGATTTATCACCGCAGAATATCTCGGGGGATAAATCGGCAGACGCTGACGCCGATTTGCTGCGCGATATTTACGCCGACCTTGAGGTCCTGGAATACTATGCCGCTCATGACGCGGACAGCAGCGTTTTTCAGTGCCTTAAATCCGCGGCTGAACAGCTTGAACTGGGTGAAAGCGTATCGCCGCAGACCGTGTATGAGGCTGAGGAAAAGCTGGCCGGGTTCATTTCAGCGGATATAGAATTGCTGCACAGATACAAAACCGATAATGACTGACCGCATGGTATGGGGGTAGAGGTATGGCGGATATTGACCAATTCAACGCGCAGGTTCGGGCCTTGGAAAAGGAGATATCAATGCTGCGGCAGGATGCCGTGCGTGAAGCAGAGCAAATATCGCAGGAGAGCCAAATGAAATTTCAGCGGCTGAAAGGCGAGTGCGAGCAAATGCTCGCCCGCGACAGAGAAGCCACCGACGCTGTGTATCAGGGGCTTCTGACAGATGCCGTGCAGGATATCCGCAATGAAGCCGAGGATAAATTAAAGCAAACCGAGCAGCGCTATTTCGCACTCAAAATGGTTCTTGACGAAGAACTGCGCAGACAGCGTGAAGAATCGCAAAGACTGAATAATATTCAGCGCGATTTTCAAAGGGAGTATGAAGCGTCGATCGAGCTTTCGCGCCAACAGGCCGAAGAACAGATAAAAAAGGCGCGTGCGGCGCTGAATGATTTCGATTTGACAGAGCCATGCGAGTGGTTTCCACCAAATAACAGGAATTTCTTTTATGAGCATTTTGAAACGGCTGTGCAGCTGTATAACAGTGGAATATATCAAGCGGCGATCGGCGTAGCGGATTCGCTTGTTCTTTCGATCGAAATCGAGCGCAGCAGGATAGATCATCTTCTTGACAGGTGGATAAAGAACTACCTCGCCATGAGAACAATTCTTGACTCCGAAAAAAAGCTTATTCAGCAGGATTCGCGAAGAACAGACCTCATAAGCGATGCCCTGCTGCACGAGTGGACTTTGTCGGATCGTCTGCCGGACGAGGTTATCGCGCAGTGGATAAACGGCGAGTATTTTAAGTATACCAAAGCGTTTGAGAAACTGGCTGACAAGCAGATCACGACTTTTGACGGAGCGGTTTCAGACTTGTCAAATGGCAGCAAAAGGCGGCTGAAGCAGCTTATGCGCGCCGCAAAATACACAGCGGGCAGCAGCGCCGAAAGTATGTACAGCATTGCCGCGACAGCCTCTGTTCGATTGTCTTACGAGGCGAAATATCTTTGCTCCATGCGCTCTCGGATAGCCTGCTATGACGAGCGCTGCAACATAAAGGCGCAGCTTGACGATCTGTTTGAGGAGATAGATTTCATAAACACCCTCAATCGGTGCGAGAACGACGACGCGCGCGAAATGCTGATATTGTGCTACGAAAATGCTTACAAGGAAAATCAGCCGGTTTATGTGTTTGTTATTCCGGTGTATTCGGAGCTGAACAACAAGTGGTATAACAATATTGGTTACTCAATGTTTATTGATGATTATCAGTTGAGCCAACAGATCGGCGATATGCTTTTCAGCGAGTTTGCGAACGCAAATTCTTTGTATGAGGAGCAGGCGGGCGGGCTTTCGCCCGAGCAGATTTCCGGCAGACTAAAACAAAGGTTCACAAGTGCCATCAACGGGCATGGCTGATTGGAGGTAATATTATGAGCGGAGAAGCGACAATTATTCCGGGAATTATCGGATCGGCAGTGATTGGAGCGGCGCTTATTCCAATTGTGGTCGGCGGCGCAATGATTGCGGGTACGGTGTTGGCGGTCAAGGGGCTGACAGCCGCAGGCAAGGGTGCAGTAGGTGCCGCGAAGATTGCTCACGCGGAAAGCGTCAGACGCAGGATAAATTCCACCTACTCAAAGGCGGCGGGGCTGCTTGCCGAAACAGCCGATATTCAAAACGATATCAGCGCGGCCATGGCGCAGGCGTCAAATTCCGTCTGCGAGGAGTATACAAAAGCGGTAGGCGGTCTTAACGAGGCATTCAGCACCAAGCCCGATACATCCGCGTTTGTTGAGTGCTATGAGAAATCAAGGCGGGCATTTTCGGCTGATTTTGATGAAAGCCTGGCTGCGGTTGAAAGGAAGTTTGCCCTGCCCATGGAAGCGGCGTTCAACAAAACCGTGTCGCAGCTTGAAAAAGAGCGCGCCGAGGTGCTTTCTTCGATCGAAGCGATCAAGGGTGATATTGCCGTGCGTGACGAAAAAAGCAGGGCTGTCGCGGGAGAAATCATCAATAAAGCCAAAACGGTTATCGACGAGTTCTGCGAGAGCCACAAGGACAACAGCCACGCTGCGGATTATTCCGCGGCACTGACAAAGGCGCTGAATACCGCGGTTGACAGATACAACAGCGGACAGTATGAGGCGGCGATAATCGACGCGTATGATACATATTCGAAGTGCGTTACAACGGTAGAATCCCTGCTTGCCGAGGATACCAAAACGGAGTTCCTGTATGAAAGATGCATGGCGGCTGTTTCCGAGCTGGAGCAGCATCTTGACAGCACGCACTTTGCCGATTATGAATTTACCGACACGGCGGACGGCGAACCCGTAACCTACGCCAATCTTGACATGACGCCGTACTATTTTGGCACAAGAGAAGCCGTGCGTCAGCAGCTTGAGCAGATCAAGGCTAAGCTTTCGTCAAATGATAAATTCGGCTTTACGCCCGAGGAGCTGACAGACCTGATAACAGTGGCGGATAATCTAAATATTCAGTATATCAAGAATACCGCGACAGCGTTTGAACGGCTGCGCAACTACCTTGAGCGTATGCAGTATGCCGATATTATATCGTCTGCATACGAGGAGCTTGGCTTTGAAGAGGTTGAGCCCGACGAAGCCGCGTCGCCGCTTGAATCGCTTGCCGTAAAAATGGTCGAGCCTTCCACGGGAGAGGTCATGATGATATATCTGAATCTGACCGAGGACGAGCAGTCGCACGTTTCCACGGGGATCGATATTCTGTCGCACTGCGAAACGCTTAACGCCTCGACCGAGCAGCACCGCAGCGAGCAGCGCGAGAAAATCTGCTCGGCGATTATGAACAGCGACTTTGGCAAGAGAAAGGGTCTTGTAGCTTCACAGAAGTGCAAGGGCGGAACAATAGGCAAAAACGGTTTTTGACGGAGGAAAAAATGTCATCAATTTTTGAAAAGGTTTCTACGCGAATGTTCTGTATATCGGGCGCGCTGAACGATATCTACTGCACCTCCGATTTGCGTATTTACTCGTTTGAGGAACTGCTGAATGAAAAGCTGAAATTACTGGGATATCAATATGTGGTATTCTATTCGGGTGCAAAGCAGCGAATGTTCGCTATAGACGGCGAGTGCGGCAGAAAACTCGAAGAACTGACTGGAAAACGCTCCGCAGACAGTGCTGCGGAGCCGCCAAAGCCGTCTGAGCAGGAGGATACTCCCGCAAACACGGTCGTGCAGATCGCAGGAGTGCCGCAAAGGTCGGTCAGACCGAAAAAGGCTGACAGCTCCAAGCAGAAAAACAAGGTGTTTCATATTCGTGCGTCCGATAATAATGCCGCAAGCATGGCCAATCGGCTTATGCTTAATACTGCCGGCGGCAAGAAAGCTCTGGTATTTACCAGCCTGGACGATTTTCTGAACAGTTCCGAGCAGCTTCGCAGAGCTTTTTACGCTTACTTCGAGGACTGGAAAAGCCTGCCGAACGAAAACGGCAATATCTGCATTTTTGTATCCAAAAGCATAAATTCGCAGAACCTTCAGACAGTGTTTGAGGGCCAGGGCGCGATGGCTCTGCGCTCGCTGTTTATTAAGGGATTGTCGTCGGGTACGGCTGAATTTAACCACAACTCAAGCCTGATTATCGGCTCGCCGCTGAACGACGAGATACTCAACCTGCTAGAGTACCTGCGGATAAAGGGGTATACCTACACCTATCGCAACGAGAATAACGACGACATCACAATAACCAAAAAGCTGTCTTTCTGCAAAAATCACCTTGACAGCATATTAAGGGCGCTCAGCTTTTTCAACCGCGAGGCTGATTTCAGCGAGCTTAAAACCATGAAGGAGTCTATCGAGGCGTTTATGCGCGAAAGCGCAGGTGACAGGGTCTGCATAACTCCCGAGGATATACCCGTGATATACGGTCAGAAGCGCGGCAGCTTCAATGACGACAACGACCCGCTCAAGCTTTTGAAAACCCGCGAGGGCTGGGAGACCGCAGGCGAGGTCATCGGCGGCTATATCGACAATTACAGGGCTAATTACAAAACCGGCAGCGACACCGAAGAACGCGGGGATGGCTCGTATATCGAAAGATTTGAGCCGCAGAGCAAGTTGAAATCCGGCAGGGTCAGGGTGCCAAACTTTGTTTTGCAGGGAAATCCCGGTGTTGGCAAAACAGAAATCGCAAACCTCATCGGCAGAATACTGCAAAGAGAGGGAATTCTGAAATCCGGCCATACGGTGGTCGGAACGCGCGACAGGCTTGTGGGGCAGTATGTAGGCTCTACGGCTGTTCAGACCGCCGCGCTTATCGAGCAGGCGCAGGAGGGCGTCCTGCTGATTGACGAGGTTTATACTCTTGCCGAAAACGCCGAAGAAGGCGGCTCGAGCTTTTGCAGCGAGGCGATCAACACGCTTGTTGCCGCAATGACGAACAAGAATTATCATTTCTGCGTGATTTTTGCGGGATATGCCAACAGAATGGACGAGGTCTGGAAAATGAACGAGGGTCTGTTCTCCCGCTTTGGAGAAGCAAATGTAATAACCATTGATGAGTACAAGCCGCCGCTGCTTCAGAAAATCTTTGAAGGCTGCCTTACGCGCAGCGATGAAATCTGCAGACAGGTTGAAATTTCAGAAGATGTCAGGGCGGGTCTGCCTGAGTTCTTCAAGAATTTGTACAGCGACAGGGACATGGTGAATTTTGGAAACGCAAGGGACATGAACAATCTTGCCGACACAGTCAAGCGCAGAGCGGGAATACGCCAACTGCACGACAGCGTGATAACGGTTGAGCGCGCAGATTTCGGCGACAAGGCGAAGCTGTTTGAAAAGCGCGGATTTTCCACAACGGAAATATACGCCAAGTTGGACGAATACGTCGGTTTGGATTTTCTTAAGGATATGTTCAGCGACCAAATTTCGCTTAAGGTTGAGTACGAAGAAAAACAGCTTGAATATCCCGGACCATCCCACATGATATGGGCGGGCAATCCCGGAACGGGTAAATCTACGGCGGCGCAGCTTACCGCAGAACTGTATCATTCTCTTGGCATTTTGGGCAGCGACAAGCCGATATACATAGACGCTTCAAACCTTGTGGGGCAGTATGTCGGTCACAGCGAAAAAAATATCAGCGACAAAATGGACGAGGCAATACAGCACCACACCATTCTGGTTGTTGAGGAGGCTTATCAGCTTGCCGAAAGTGAGTTCGGCAAGCGAGTGATTGATGCTATGCTGAACAAAATGGAATCAAACCGTAAGGATTTCAACGTGGTTTTCATTGTATATTCGGACAGGGTAGAGCAGTTTTTGAACTGCAACCCCGGGCTTGAATCAAGACTTCAGCGCTATGAGTTCAAGGATTACACCGCAGAGCAGCTTTTCGATATCTTTGCGCTAATGTGCCGAAAGAACAAGGACGAGTACAGCACTGCTGCGGGTGAAACCGTTTCTGCGCTGCTGAAACGGCTGTACGACAGCCGCTTTTCCAAAAACGGAAATGCCAGAATTGTGCGCAAGCTGATTGATGAAATGCGAAGAAACCGTTACCGCCGCATTCAGAACAGCATCAGCGAACAAATGGGAATATCCCCAAGCGAGGCTGCCGTTATGAGGTCAATGGGCAAGCTTTCTGTGCCGAGGGACGCATACGTTTTCGAGTCGTCTGACGTTCCGGAGGAATTTTTCGACGAGATGATGCGAAATCATGGCAAAAAATTATATGAATAGGGTGAATAAACATGGCGTTTCGCAGAAACGTTAAATACTTGACTGAACAGCGCTGCGAAATCTGTAAGCGGAAAGCCGCCAGAGGTAAGGTCGTTGATTTATACAGCAGCTCGATTCCGTTCGTGTGCGACAGCTGCTACAGCGCGTACTTCAGGGAGGTAGAAAAAGCCGAAACATCCGTGCCAGTAAACATCCGCCCCGCAAGGATACATTCGGACAGATATATGCTCAGGCATATCTACAAAAGCTCGCTTATCGGCGATATAATTCTGTGGCCGATAATCGGCGTGATGATATGGGCGGTGTGCGGGCTGTTCTACTTGTCGTATCCGACAGGGTTTATAGCGCCAAAGCCGCTTTATATGCGGCTTGCGCTGATTATTTATTCGTGCTTTACAGCCGTGGATTTGATATATGCGGTAATTTCATTTTTGAGAGGTCTGCTGCGCGGACTTGACACTGGCAGACGGATAACGCTTGCAGTCAAAATCGCGGTTTATTTGATATGCCTTGCGGCGACTGCGGCGCTTGCATTTAATCACTGATACTGAAAGGAACAGGCTATGAAAGACAATACTGTGAGAATATCTATAATGGGAGGTTCAGGCAGCGGCAAGACCTCGTTTATGGGCGGATTGGTCCAGTCGCTGATTGTAAATGCGCAAAGGTACGGCACGCAGGGTGAAAGCTGCAATGTAATGCTAAGACCGGAGGTATCCATTTCGTATGAGGGCGAGGATATCTTTGACGACAGCAACGAGCTTACCGAGTACATTGTCGAGGGCGCAAAAGTTGCAAACAGGCTGCTGGACAAGTACTCGATCAGCAACAGGTTCAAGGACGCGACACGGACGGGCGGCGTTGATGAATACGAGTTCTCGCTGGAGATAAACGGCTGCGAAAGCTGCAGAATGATTATCGCAGACTATCCGGGCGAGTACATTTCCTCGTTCGGCGAGCATATTGACGAATACCCCAAGCTTGCCGAAAGGCTCGCAAAATGCGATGTGATCATAGTAATGGCTGACGGCGTTGAGATCAGCAAAAACTTCGGCAATACAACCAACACCCGCAAGTCGCTCGGCGCAGATTCGTTTAATATTCTGTTTCCGATGATCGCCGCAAGAGTGCAGAATTTGAACAAGAAAATCGATGTGATTATTGCAATCACAAAAGCTGATTCTCCGCAGATTGCAAAGCAGTTCAAGCAGGATAATTTCGAGGACATAAGCGAGATGCTCGCGTCGAGCGTATATTCCAACATTCATGCGACCTGCGAGAACAACGGCTGGAATTTTGGAATAATACCCGTATCCTGCGTGGGCGAAAACAATGTTGTTACACAGAGTATCAAAAACGACGACGGCTCTGTCACCCACAAGGACGAGGTAGCCCAAGACGCCGACCCAAAGCAGGAGAACATTGATATAGCTATACTTTATTCGCTGTATAATCACATTGAGGATATGATAGAGTATCTCGAAAGCGTGATGGCTTGCCTTACCCGCGAAACAAAGCCGTTTTCTCACCCCGCAGGCTATAAAAAAGCTGAATGGGAAAGAAAAATTGCCGAGTGTCAATCCAAGATAGACCGCCTGAAAAGCTGTCACGCTGTTTTGAAAAATCATACCTTTTCAAATCTTAACGGGGTAATTCACCAAAGGCTTCCCAAAAGCGCCCTGCCTACAATGATATAAAAGGGGCGCGCGTTATGAAATATGATGGCGTAAGCAAAGTTGTGTTTCTGGGCGAGCCTTGTTCCGGAGTAAAATCATTTGTAAGTTCGTTTATCAGTACATTTGCACAATCTGTTTTTGTGGATAAGAAGCAGCTGTTTATCAGCAAGGTAGGTCGCGACGCCCCCATGATGGATAGCTCCGAGAGAATTACGGCACAGGCTGAAACGGCATATTATGCCAACAACATTATGTCTTTGGATAATGTGCTTTCGCATAACACGCAGAACTTTGACGATTGTTTCGAGTTCCAGATAATAATTGATTCAGAGCTGTGCGGAAGAATCTGCTTTTTGAATTTGCTTGGTCAAACCGACTATTACCGCTCGATAGTATCGGACTACGGCATTAGCATGGCGGTTATCATGCTTGACGGAAAAAAACTGACGGATTCAGACTCCAATATTGACATGAGCGAGGTGTTTGGCAAGCTGAAAAAGCTCGCGGAATGTCGCCCGCATGGATACTTGTTCAGCGTGCTTTTTGCAGTCAGCAAGGCTGATTTATTCGGTGTTGAGAATACGCAGTCGCAGGACTTTTTCGAGTACAGATGTAGCTGCTGCAAGGATATGATCGAGTATTGCCTTCAAGAGAATATCCCTTATCGGTTTGCGGCGTTTTCTGCCGCAAGCAGAATAACCTCAAAGGTGTTCGACCCCGCAGGAGAGGTGGTAGACAACCCAGATTATGAGCCATGGAACATAGACACGGTTGGTTTGTATATCATTTCAAACGCGCTGCCCATGCTGCGCTCGTACTACATCAGAGAATGCGCGGCACACCTGGATGCCATAAAAGAGAACAGGGGTGTATATAACTCCGATTCGTTCAGAAGCTTTGTAGAAACGCAGTACTCGCGTGAAAAACTCGCCGAGCTAATCAAGTGCAGATATCAGCTTGACCGATATATAGATTACAGCAGGCTTATTGTCGAAAGCATTAAAGTAAAAACATTTGCTGCAAAACCGTTGTAACAGGAGGATAATTATGGAATGGGATTATTTTGTTTATTCCAGAGGCGTTGACAGAACCGACGGCTATGCATTAAGAATAGGTCCCGGTTACCTGCCGCTGAAAGCGTGCATAGCATTTATGGATAAGGCACTGACCGACAGCGACAGCACAATTTGGAACGAAAGCGGAAGCAATATTCTGAAAATGATTCCCAATGCGCGAAACGATTCTTTTGTATATATCAATGTTGAAAGAGCAAAAAGCTGCATACTTATGAGAACGGTAAAGATCTGCTCGTCCGACGGAGTGCAGAAGTGCGACTTTCAGGGCAGACCACTATGGTCGCTGGAGGGAGTATGCTGTCCCTATAAGCAGCGGTACGAGTTCTTTGCGGTGCTTCCGTCGCTAATTTTGGCTCTGAAACGGGATAAAGATATTCTTCATACGCATTTTCTTAACGGGGCAGAGAAGTACCTCATACCCGACGACCTGCTGTATAATGCCTATGCAGACCTGCCGCTTCGCATGATATCTGACGATGAAGCGGAGCAGAAGCTTTTTCAGAATCTTACCAACTCAATCTATTGCTCTGAAGAACCGTATTCGTTCACCTACGGCTCGCTGGCAGGACCGTATCTTGCTATGGTAAAGGATATGTACAAAACAGAGGTATCGTTCAGCCTGTTTTACAACGCCGACAAAGAGCCTGTCGACAACTTTTTCGGTGGATACAAGCCGCTTGAAATCAGCAGATCTCATCAAACGCAGCGCGATGAACTTGCGCTGGAGTGCGGAATACAATCCGACAAAGAAAGCGACTCGTTTGTGTGGAGAATACGCAGCATCTCACCGCAAAACTCCCAATATGAGCTTTACAGTCAACCCGAGCCGTTTTCGGCTGAAAGCGGAATGCGAATGAGCGATATTCTGGCAAAGGCGAAATCTGTGCAGCATTTTGCAAAGCAAATGCTATGGGAGCTTGACCCGAACAACCCATACAGATACTTTAAGGAGGGATAACATTGGCTGAAAATAACGGATTTGGTATAATTGTTTACCCGATTCGGACGCTTGACGGCAAACTGTATATTGACAGCAGTGCCGGAATAACCGATAATGAACAGCGAATTCTCACGGATATTCATGGCAGAATTAACGAGAAATATGTTTCCAGCGGCGCAAAAAAGCAGCTGAACAAGAGACTTGCCGGAAACCTGTTCTTCTGCTGTCTGGAGAGCGGAGCGGCAATGTTCTCATTTTTATCTGACAAGGCTGCTGTATCAATGCGGGGCTTCTATATTGCCAAAAGTGACCTCAAAACCGCATGGAAGCTGTATATTCCGTACTTTATCTACCTGATGAGTGTTGGCAAGTGTGCTCTGAACGAGGCTGTGCGGCTGAACTTTGAAGAACTGCGCACCGGCGCCCTTAACAGCATTTCGGAATTAAGCTCATCTGAACTGGCGTGCGCCGATGAAGTAATCAGAAAGGTGAGAACGCACGGCACACCGTTCAGCTTTTCATCAACGCGGCTGCCCGCCTCAATGATTCCCGGCAGCTTTGAGAACCTTGCCCCGCAGCTTGACGAGGATATCTCCGACAGCATGACTTCTGTTATTGTATTTGACCCCGAAGCTGTTGCCGCGGCTAATTTAAAAAACGATCTCCACCAATACGGAAATAATGCAAATCAGATTATGCCGCTCGTCCGCGAAGCGGTTCAGAGAGCTGCGAAAGGGCGAAATAAAAGCTCTTTGCCACAAGCAGTATCAGAAAGAGATGATGAAAGAGATCGAAAACGCTGATGATTCGCTTGAGTATGTGTGGTATTTTAATTACAGCAATAAATACTATGTTCCCGTTGATAATGAGACATCTCGCATGATTGAAGCGCAGGGCGGCATGATATCGTTCGAGGCATTGTTTCAGCAGATGGAGAAAGCTATACAGGCAGTTTCGTATAGGAGTATGGCGTATCAGTCGGGAAAGCCAATCCCACAGGCAGTCCATATTGAATCCTTTGAAGAAGTCATGGCGAGAGTAGACTCACAGGGTGTATCAAGACCATATAACGCCCCGAATCGCACCTCGGGCGGAATGTCAACCGTATCGCCTGCTAACAGAAGCGACGATATTCTCCCGCCAATTCAGCCGCCTGCCGAGCAGAATGTATACATGGCTGATGACGATTCCTCACAACATGAGAAGCGCTCACATAAGGGTGGATTTTTCGGCTTGTTCAGGAAAAAGTAATTTGTGGCAATATTCTTACTGAAAAAAGCGCAGAGCTGACAGATATTTGTCGGTTCCGCGCTGATTTTATGGCAATGCTGCACTGAAGTTGTATAATAAAACTTGACAGATCACACTCAAAATAATAAACTAAGGAAACGCTGATTTTATGTACCTGAAAAGCGAAAAATATGGTATAATAGAAACAAGGAAAAAGCAGAACAGGAGAATAAAATGAAACAGATAATATTCAGCAATATGGAATACGGAAATAGAAAAAAGCAACAAAGCGAGAAAAATTTAGGTTTGTCAATGATGTTGTACACGATATTCAGAAAGGAATTCAACATGAGATAACCAGCACAAAGGGCATATGGGACGATTAATAGAATGCCGCAAATGGTCTTTAAGCAGCTTGTTAAGGTCATCACATAAATAAAAACTTTGGCAAGAATAGAATTTGTTGTGATCCTCACGGTGGTTGCGTTCAACCTTGCCGTTGTGCCGAGCGGCATATGGTTTTATAAGTTTGTGGCGAATACCGAGCCTTTCGGCAGTTGTCTGGAACAAGGTTGGCTTGTCCTTTAAGCCTTGAATAAAGCGCGTTGTGAGCTCAAGACCGTTATCGGTTTGAACGCACTCTACATTAATACTACACCGCTTGTACCACTTAACAGCATGTTTTAGGGCGACGTATTCAATTAGCCTTTCAGCTATGCTACTTTTGATATGGCAATTTATCACCCAATAATTCAAAAGTGCCTTCATAGAACATTTAAATATCTTGATTATCCAGACAAAATGTGCTATAATTTAATAAGAAGGTTCAGCTAATAATATGGTTAGCTATAACAATAGTAAAGAGGTGCGCTATGTCAGAGGATAATAACATTGCTGCAAATGATACTAAGATTTCATCTGAAAATGCAAGCGAAACATATTCTAAAATCAGAAATAGCATTATCGCCGCACAAAAGAGAATATACACGGCTGTCAATTCCGCCATGGTACAGGCATACTGGGAAATTGGCGAGCAAATTTACATTGCTTGCGGTGAAAATGATCGTGCGGAATATGGAAAGGGACTTTTAAAATATTTTTCCGACCATCTTACAGCAGAGTTCGGCAAGGGATTTACCGTTGCAAATCTTCGCAATATGCGGCAGTTTTATATGATGTATCAAAAACGCTACACACTGTGTAGCGAATTGAGTTGGTCTCATTACCGTATACTCATGCGTATCTCAGACGAAAAACGCAGAGAGTGGTATACCGAAGAATGTGCAAAGTCTGGTTGGAGTGTACGCCAGCTTGAGCGGCAGATAAGCACAATGTTCTATGAAAGACTGCTTGCAAGTAAGGATAAGGGCTCTGTTAGGAACGAAATTCAGACCAAAGAATCTAAGCCGGAGTACGAAAAGATTATTCGCGATCCTTATGTGCTTGAGTTTCTTGACCTTCCTGAGAATCCTCACTTTTATGAAAAGGATCTGGAACAGGCTATTATTGACCATCTTCAGAAATTTTTGCTTGAGCTTGGCAGAGGTTTCAGCTTTGTTGCGAGGCAGAAGAAAATCACCTTTGACGGACGTCATTTTTATATAGATTTGGTGTTCTATAATTACATTCTGAAATGTTTCGTTCTTATTGATCTGAAACTTGGTGATTTAACTCATCAGGATCTTGGTCAAATGCAAATGTATGTGAATTACTATACACGTGAGCTGATGAACGAGGGTGATAATCCACCAATTGGAATAGTTCTGTGCGCTGACAAGAGCGATGCAATTGTTAAGTACACTCTGCCTGAGGACAACAAGCAGATATATGCGTCAAAGTATATGACCTATATTCCAACTGAAGATGAATTCAAAAAAGAGCTTCGGCTTGAAGATTTTGAGCAGCTTCCCAGCGAGTGATCTTGATCATTATTCCCGCAAAAACATACAAAAAGTTGCGAAAAACGTGTTTTTCATAAGTTGTCGTAAATGGCTCTATTATGCGAAACTCTGCAATTTGCAGAGAGATACGGAAAGCGCGAAAAGACTTTCAATTCCCGTACGGGTCACCAACACGCGAAGCTCCTAAATGGCTTTATAAAGCCGTTTGGGAGTTTTCTTTTTTGTCCGCAAATCAATTTTGTCCTTTATCTGTCCTTTATTCCGCGTTCCTGTCCTTTGGTGTAGCTTACGCGCCCTGTTTGCTCTTTGAAGAAAAGTCGAGGACGGAAGCGATTGCATCGCCGGCTCTTGCCTGTGCCTGCTGAAATGTGTGGCAGTAAATTGAAGTCGTCGTACTTACAACCGAGTGACCTAACGCACTTGAAACCGCAGCAGCGTCAACGCCCTCATTGATTAGAGCCGAGGCATAAAAATGCCGCATACTATGAACGTCACAGAAACGGAAATTATTTTCCTTGCAGAACTCCGTAAACCAGAAATACGGTGTGTTGTTGTTCATAGGTCGTCCATCGTACTTTACAAATAACCTGTCGTAATCAATCCACTTACTTCCCAGCTTTACCTTTTCTTTTTGTCCAATATCTATTGTAGCACTACACTTTTTGTTCACACCTTATTGGAAAAGCGGTTGACAAAATTGGCAATATATGATACAATAAATTATGAGGTGATTTATCTGCTCGCTAAATCGGG
>CAZKXB010000010.1:0-53638 GCA_964556595.1 uncultured Ruminococcus sp.
GCCTCTTTAGTTAAATGGATATAACAGCCCCCTCCTAAGGGGCAGTTGTAGGTTCGATTCCTACAAGGGGTGCCAGAAAATCCCCCGCAAACGCTTTGTGCGATTTGCGGGGGATTATTATTTTATTTCAACGCACATCAGGCAAATCAGTCTTTGTAGTACATTTTTACAAAGTCCTCGATAAGCTTTATGCTGCCGTCAATGCCGAGCGCGGAACTGTCAAGGCAAAGCTGATAATTCTGCGGCTGACCCCAGCGCTTGTCGGTATAGTAATTATAATAGGAAATACGCTGCTTATCTATACGCTTTACATAGTTCTCGGCGTGCTTTTCCTCGATGCCGTAAACCTCTGCGGCGCGCTTTACGCGGCACTCAAGCGGCGCGCCGATATAGATGTTGATTACCCCGCTGAAGTCGCGCAGGGCATAATCCGAGCATCTGCCCATGATAAGGCAGTCCTGCTCCGACGCAATCTTCTGAATGGTGTTAAGCTGCGCGAAAAACAGCGTGTCATCAAACGGAATACCGCCCTGTCCGTAGGTTGTGGACAGCAGATACAAAAAGCTGTTGGTGCGCTTCTCATCATTCTCGTGGAAATGATTTTTGTGGATACCGCTGCTTTCGGAAGCAAGCTCAAGCAGCTTGTTGTCATAAAACTCTATGCCCAACTTCTCCGCAAGCTTTTCGCCTATCTCTCGACCGCCGCTGCCGTATTGTCTGGTAATGGTTATTATTTTTCTTGACATAAAACGCACCTCCAATGTGTTTTCGGTGATTTCAGTATAGCATATTTTTTCGGATTTGTCACCACATTTCACAAGATTTTTTACCTATATCGCTAATTTTTGTGCATTGTAACAATAGTTGAAATATTTTCTTGGGCATTTTGCGAGTAAGGCGGCGGCAGCGACTTATAAACCGCGGTTTTTCGGTTTATACTACTGGACAAACCACGGGTTTTATGATATAATATAATATGTATATTTGTACAATGGCGAGGTATATCCGAAGCCGAAAAAGAAAGGAAATTAAAACTATGCTTATCACAAAAGACACTATCATCGGCGATATTCTTGACACCAATCCCGAAGCGGCTGCGCCCATCTTCCTCGGCATGGGAATGCACTGCCTTGGCTGCCCCTCTGCAAGAGGTGAAAGCGTTGAACAGGCGTGCATGGTTCACGGCGTTGACGCTGACGAGATAGTAGCAAAGCTTAACGAGGCAATGGGCAACTGATGATAACGCTGTCCCCAAGGCTTGCGGCGGCTGCGGCAATGTGCCGCAGGGGTACGGTTGTCTGCGATGTGGGCACCGACCATGCGCAGCTTGCCTGCTTTCTGGCGCAAAACGGCGCAGAGAGGGTTATAGCCTCTGATGTGCGCGAGGGCCCGCTTGAAGCCGCCCGCCGCACAATCGCGGGCTGTCAGGTGCAAAACGTTACGGCTGTCCTTTCGGACGGACTGGAAAAAATCGACTACGCGGACGATGTGGTTATCTGCGGCATGGGCGGCGAACTCATAATTCAGATAATCCGCGGCTGCCGCTTTCTTTCACAGGACACGAGGTTTATTCTCCAACCAATGACAAAAGCGGAACTGCTGCGGCGCGAGCTTTACGCAGACGGCTTTGAAATAACGGAGGAGCGCACCGCCAAAGAGGGCGAGCGCCTGTATACCGTTATGTTGGTGAAATACACTGGCGTAAGCCGCGAAACTGACGAGCTTTTCTGCCTTTGCGGGAAAATAACCGACCCCGAAATGCTAAGAAGCATTGCGGCGAAGCTGAAAAAGAACGCCGCGGGCATGGAACATTCGGACGCTTTTCCGCAGCGCGCGCAGCAGCTTCGCAACCTTGCGCGGCAAATTGACGAGCGCGCAGAGGATTTTACATTGACAGAGGTGCAGCATGGCAATAACGGTTGAACAGGTGCTTAAATTTCTGGGAACAATCGCCCCGATGAATACGGCGGAAAGCTATGACAACGTGGGGCTTCTTGTCGGCAGCGGTGCGGACGAGGTTACGGGCGTATGCACCTGCCTTGACATAACAAACGAGATAATCGACGAGGCTGCCAAGAAAAACGCCAACCTTATCGTATCGCACCACCCCGTAATATTCGACCCGCTGAAAAGGGTGGCGGCAGGCACGCCCGTATACAACCTTATTAGAAACGGAATTAGCGCAATCTGTATCCACACAAACTTTGATATGTGCGAGGGCGGCGTTAATGACGCGCTTATAGAGCTGCTCGGCTTTGAAAGCTGCGGCGTACTGGAGGCGGTAAGCCCTAACGGACTGGGCTTCGGCGCTGTGTGCGATTTAAGCTTCGGCTTTACGGCAAAGGGTCTTGCGGAGCATTGCAAAAACGCGCTTTTCCTTGAAAGCGTCAAATATTCCTCCGCAAGCAAGAACGAAATCCACCGCGTTGCGGTTTGTTCGGGTTCGGGCGGAAGCTTTATGCAGGCAGCCATCGAAAAGGGCTGTCAGGCGCTGATAACGGGCGATATAAAGCATAACCTCTGGGTCGAAGCGCAGAACAGCGGCTTTGTTCTGATTGACGCGGGACATTACGGCACGGAAAAGTGCGCCTCGCACAGGCTTGCGGCGCTGCTTAGCCGCGCGTTCGCCGAAATTGCCGTATTCTCCGCCGAGTGTGAAAAAGAACCCTGCGATTATGTATAATTCCATAAAATAGGCTGATTATTGAAAGGAGCTGATACCAATGTCCCTTGACGGCGCATTTCTTCATATCGTTAAAAGCGAGCTTATGCCGCTTATCGGCAGCCGCGTGGATAAGGTGTACCAGCCCTCGCGCGAGGAGCTTGTTATCTCCCTGCGCACGTTCCGTGACGGCACAAAAAAGCTTTTGTTCTCCGCTAACAGCATGAGCGCGCGCGTCTGCCTTACGCAGGCGGCATTTGAAAATCCGCAACAGCCGCCCATGCTTTGTATGCTTATGCGCAAGCATCTGGGCGGCGGCAGACTTACCGATATACGTCAGGACGGTCTTGAGCGCATACTTTATTTCGATTTTGAGTGCGTGAACGAAATCGGCGACACCGTAACAAACACGCTTATCGCCGAGATTATGGGCAGACACAGCAATATTATCCTTGTGCGTGACGGCAAAGTTGTTGACAGCATAAAACGCATTACGGACGATATTTCCTCCGTGCGCCGCGTGCTTCCGAATATCATATATGAAACGCCGCCCCGCGAAAACAGGCTTTGCCTGACAGAATGCAGCGCGGACGAGGTTATTTCAGCCATTGACGGCAGCAGCGACAGACTCGCTAAAAAGCTTACCGCAGTGCTGGAGGGAATTTCCCCCATCTTTGCGAGGGAATGTGCCTACTACGCCGCCAAGGACATTGACGCGGTTTGCAGCGAACTTACCGACAGCGCGCGCGACCGACTGAAATTTATACTGAACAAAGCCAAAAAAGCGCTTGACGGCAATGCGGATTTTACAATAATCTCCGACCTTAACGGCAGAAAAAAGGACTTCTGCTTTATAAATATCGAGCAGTATTCAACGGCGATGCTTGTTTCGCACTGCGACAGCGCAAACGCGCTGCTTGATGCGTTCTTTGCCGCCGCGGGAAAAACCGAGCGCACCAAACAGCGCGCGCACGACCTGCTTAAGCTGCTGGTGAACGCTTATGAGCGTGTTTCCCGCAAGCTGGAGCTTCAGAAAAAAGAGCTTTCGGACTGCTCCGAGCGCGAGGTTTTCCGAGTCTGCGGCGACCTTATAAATGCAAATATATGGCAGCTTGAAAAGGGCATGACAAAATGCACGCTTGAGGATTTTACAACGGGCGAGCCACGCGAAATCTCCCTTGACGCACGCCTTACGCCCGCGCAAAATGCGCAGAAATACTACAATGAGTACAGAAAGCTTGACACCGCCGAAAAAATGCTTACGCAGCTTATCGCAAAGGGCAAGCAGGAACTTTTGTATATCGACAGCGTGTTTGACGCGGTAAGCCGCACAGAGAGCGAACTGGAGCTTAACGAAATCCGCCGTGAACTGAGAGAACAGGGATATCTTCGCGGAGGAAACAAGGCGGAGGAAAAGGCGAAAAAACTTTCCGAGCCGCTGAAATTCCGCTCATCAGACGGATATGAAATCCTTGTGGGAAAAAACAACCGCCAGAATGACCTGCTTACGCTGAAAACGGCAAAAGCAACCGATATATGGCTGCACACAAAGGATATTGCAGGCTCTCACGTTATAATAAGGACAGAGGGCGGCGAAGTTCCGCAGCAGACCATATCAGAAGCCGCACAGATTGCCGCTTATCACTCTAAAGCGCGCGAATCCTCACAAGTTCCCGTTGACTGCACCGCAGTAAAATTCGTCAAAAAGCCCGCAGGTGCAAAGCCAGGAATGGTTATCTTCACAAATAACAGAACAATGTATGTTACCCCGCAGGAGGAACTTATAAACTCCCTTAAAGCGGAGAAAACAGCAGAACATATACCACAAAACGAAAGGACATAAAATCCAATGAGAAAAGAACTTGCAAAGACCTACGCTCCGAAGGAGTTTGAGGACAGGATTTATAAAAACTGGGAGGAAAAAGGCTACTTTCATGCAGAGATAGACCCCAAGAAAAAGCCCTACACCATCGTTATCCCCCCGCCCAACATCACAGGTCAGCTTCACATGGGTCACGCTCTCGACAACACGCTTCAGGATATTCTTATCCGCTGGAGAAGAATGCAGGGCTATTCCGCACTGTGGCTGCCCGGTACAGACCACGCTTCCATTGCTACCGAAGCTAAAATCGTTACCGCTATGAAAGCCGAGGGCGTTACCAAGGACGATATCGGCAGAGATGGCTTCCTTGAAAGAGCGTGGGAGTGGAAGCGCGTTTACGGCGGCAGAATTGTTGAGCAGCTTAAAAAACTCGGCTCATCCTGCGACTGGCAGCGCGAGAGATTTACTCTTGACGAGGGCTGCTCCAAAGCGGTTCAGAAGGTGTTTATCGACCTGTATAACAAGGGACTTATCTACCACGGCGAGCGTATAATCAACTGGTGTCCCAACTGCAAGACCTCTATTTCCGATATAGAGTGTGAATACGAGGAGCAGGACGGCTTTTTCTGGCATATCAATTACCCGCTTGCAGACGGCAGCGGATATCTTGAAATCGCAACAACCCGTCCCGAAACACTTCTGGGCGACAGCGCCGTTGCGGTTCACCCTGATGACGAGCGCTATACGCACCTTGTGGGAAAAATGCTGAAGCTTCCGCTGACAGACCGCGAAATCCCCATTATCGCCGATGAATATGTGGATAAAGAGTTCGGTACAGGCTGCGTAAAGATTACCCCCGCGCATGACCCCAACGACTTTGAGGTTGGCAAGCGCCACAATCTGCCCCTTATCCATATGATGAACGATGACGCCACAATCCGTGAGGATATCGGCGGCAAATACGCAGGTATGGAGCGCTACGCCGCAAGAAAGGCTATGGTTGAGGATTTGGATAAGCTTGGTCTGCTTGTAAAGGTTGAGCCGCACAAGCACAACGTAGGCTGCTGCCAGCGCTGCGGCACTACCGTTGAACCGAGAGCAAGCTATCAGTGGTTTGTGTCCATGAAAGAACTTGCGCAGCCCGCAATTGACGTTGTTAAGAGCGGCGAGCTGAGATATATCCCCAAGCGCTTTGAAAACGGCTACCTCTACTGGATGGAAAATATCCGCGACTGGTGCATTTCCCGTCAGCTTTGGTGGGGACACCGTATTCCCGCTTACTACTGCCAGAATAAGGACTGCGGTCATACCGAAATCACCCTTGACGGCATCTCCGTATGCCCCAAGTGCGGCGCACCCATGAAGCAGGACGAGGATACGCTTGATACATGGTTCTCCTCGGCGCTCTGGCCTTTCTCTACCCTTGGCTGGCCCGAAAAGACCCCCGAAATGGATTATTTCTATCCCACAACCACCCTTGTAACAGGCTACGATATTATCCCGTTCTGGGTTGCGAGAATGATTTTCAGCGGTCTTGAGCATACAGGAGAAAAGCCCTTTAAGGACGTACTTATCCACGGTCTTGTTCGTGACGAACTTGGACGCAAGATGTCGAAATCCCTCGGCAACGGCGTTGACCCGCTTGAAATAATCGACAAATACGGCGCTGACGCGCTTCGTCTGACGCTTGTTACAGGCAACGCTCCCGGCAACGATATGCGCTGGACGGAAACAAAAGTCACAAACTCCAGAAACTTTGCAAACAAGCTGTGGAACGCTTCCCGCTATATCCTTATGAATTTGCCTGAGGATTTCGACAAGGCTGTTTTGCCCGAAAATCTGCCGATAGAGGATAAATGGGTACTTTCCCTCTACAATGACGTTGTAAAGAACGTTACCGCAAACCTTGAAAGCTATGAGCTTGGTATCGCCGTTCAGAACCTCACCGACTTTATATGGGATATCTACTGCGACTGGTATATCGAGCTTACAAAGCCTAGAATTGCAGCGGGCGGAGAAACCGCGCTTGCGGCTCAGAATGTTCTTGTATTTATCATGCAGGGTATACTTAAGCTGCTGCACCCCTTTATGCCGTATATCACGGAGGAAATCTGGAGCAGTATGCCGGGTACCGAAACAGAAAGCATCATGATTTCCAAGTGGTGCGAGTATGATGAAAAGCTTAATTTCACCGCTGAGCAGGAGCAGTTCGGCAAGATTGTCGATGTAATCAAGGCTATCCGCGTACAGCGCAACGAGCTTAACGTTCCGCCCTCCAAAAAGGTTACTATGATAGTAGAAACTAAGTATACAGACCTTTTCGGCGGCAGCAAGGCGTTCTTTGAGAAGCTTGCGGGCGCGGGCGAATTTACCGTATGCGAGAGCGTTTCCGACACCGAGGGAATGATGACGGTTGTTTCCGACAGCGCAAGAGTCTTTATGCCCATGGGCGAACTTGTCGATAAGGAAAAGGAACTTGCCCGCCTTGAAAAGGAAAAGAAAGCAGTCGAAAAGGATATCGAATTCCTCTCCAAAAAGCTTAATAATGAGGGCTTCCTTGCCAAAGCGCCCGCACAGCAGATTGAAAACGAGCGCGCTAAGCTTGCCAAGGCAGAGGAGAAAATGGCAAAAATCAACGAGTCCATCGCAGGCTTGAAATAATTGCAGAAAAATGGGCGGACTGTAATGCTGCAATCCGCCCGATACGCGAAAGGGGAAAATATGGCTGACCTTACACTGGTTGTGCTTGCCGCAGGCATGGGAACACGCTTCGGCAGCAGGATAAAGCAGCTTGAACCGCTTGGTCCCTCAGGCGAGTTGCTGATTGATTATTCCGTATATGACGCGATAAAAGCGGGCTTTAACCGCGTGGTGTTTATTATCCGCAAGGATATAGAGCAGCTTTTCAGAAGCACCATAGGCGAAAGAACCGCGCAGCATATCAAGGTAGATTACGTTATACAAAGCGTGGATAAGCTGCCCTGCCGCTGCGGGGATTTCCCCTCGCGCGAAAAGCCGTGGGGTACGGCTCATGCGCTGTGGTGCTGCAAGGACGTGCTAAACGGCCCATTCGCCGTAATAAATGCGGACGATTTCTACGGTCGCGACGCATTTATGCGGTTGGGCGGATTTCTGTCGAGCTTCAATGCCGATGGCTGCTCGGTAGGCTTTATGCTGAAAAACACGCTGTCAGAGTTCGGCGCGGTAAACAGAGGCATATGCGCGGCAGACGATGACGGGCTGCTGCAAAGCGTACAGGAAACGCGGGGTATACGGCGCAGCGCGAACGGCGTAATTACAGGACAATACCAAGGCGAAACCCGCACGCTTGACGAATATGACACCGTTTCAATGAGTATGTGGGGCTTTGGCGCGGATTTTATGCCGCGTCTGGAACAGCGCTTCTGCGAATTTCTGACCTCAATTGCCGCAGACGACCCAAAAGCGGAACTTACAATAGCGGACGCGGTTGACGCGGAAATACATAAAAACGGCTTCAAAATGCGCAATCTTACAACCGACAGCGTATGGTTCGGCATAACCTACGGCGAAGATGTGGAGCAGGCAAAGCTTACCCTGATTGACAATGTAAAAAGCGGGATATACAGCAATCCTCTTTGGTAATAAAGCGCTGCTGTACAAACCTGATAACGTTGGAGTGATAATATGATTATTGTACCTGTTGATAACCTGATAGAGGGCATGGTGCTGGCAAAAGACGTTACCACTACCTCTGCAACAGATTACCGCACGCTGCTGACAAGGGGAACATTCCTTACGGCAGAGATGATAGGTATGCTGCGCAAAAAGGGCATAAAATCCGTTAATATCATAGGCGACCATCATGCCGTGATATCGGAGTCTGTTGCGCATAACGAAACGCCGCCGGATATTCCCGCCGCAGAGCCGCCGCAGGAGCAGCCACAGCAGGCTGCCGAAGCGCCGCGCGATATTTCTGAGGAAATTAAAAACCAGCACATCGGCAATGCGCTGTATGAACTTAATTCCATCTTTGAAACAGATACCGCCGTTAAGGAACTTTCAACGCAGGCTGTTAAAAAGGTAAACAGCATTGCGGACGATATCCTTGTGGATATCGGCAATGACTCCACCTATCTGGGCAACCAGATGATAGCGCTGCAAAACTATGACGACTATACCTATAAGCACTGCCTGCGCGTTGCTATGCTTGCGACAAGCGTTGCATACCAGCTTCAGCTTTCCAAAAACGATACCAAGGACGTTATCATAGCGGCGCTGCTGCACGATATAGGCAAATCGGGCATAGACCACGATATAATAATTAAGCCAAGCAAGCTTACCGACGCGGAATTTGCGGAAATAAAACGTCACCCGTTTATGGGCTATAATGTCCTTAAAAACAGCGGGAACTCATTCAACGCCAACATAATGTCGGGCGTGCTGTTCCATCACGAAAAATACGATGGCAGCGGCTATCCCACAGGGCTTAAAGGGCGCGATATCCCGCTTATCGCAAGGATACTTGCCGTTTGTGATGTGTTTGACGCGCTTACCTCAAACCGTCCGTACAGAAAGCCTTGGTCGGTTGCAGAGGCGGAGGAGTATATTCTCGGCTCATGCGGAACGCATTTTGATTTTGATGTAACCTCGGCATTCATGCGCGCATTCAACCCGTATCCCGTAGGCACTATGGTAAGCCTTTCCAACGGCAGACACGGCGTTGTTATCCAGACAAACCAGACCGTACTGCGCCCTGTTATCCGTATTCAGGGCGAGGGTACTGCGGAAGAAATAGACCTAAGCACGGATTTCCGCTTCCTTTCCGTCATGATTACGGGCATTTACGGCGGAAATTACCCCAAATACGAACTTTAATGCCAGCCAACAAAAATATCCCGCCAAGGCAGTCAGACCTCGGCGGGATTGTTATTTGCAAAAAACGCAATTAAAGGTTATAGTCCGCAATATCTATCCATGTAAGCAGCAGCTCGCGCTCCTCAGGGCGCTTGAATTTAAGCTGCGCTGCGGCAATAATGGGAAGCCAGTCATAAACATATTTTACGGCTGTGCCTGTTTTTTGGCAATACAGCTTAAGGTATTTTTCCGCATACTCGGTGCTGTGGTTAAGGCAGAATCTGAGATAGGTCTTTGCCACATCTGCGGAGGCGTTGCCCTGCTTTGCCTTAAGCCAGTCCACAACATATGCGCCCTCGCTGCTGATTATTATGTTATCGGGCGTAAAATCGCCGTGGCAAAGCTTAACGTGCTTCGGCATTGCTTCAAGGCGGTTAAGCAGCTCATACTTCTTTACATCATCAATAATATCAAGGCTGTCTATGGAGCGCTTAAGATAATCCTTTAGCTTGCTTAGCTTGGCGCTGCGGCAGCAATTTACCTCTATCTGCAAATCCGCCATAAGCGACAGATATTCGTCCGCCTTGTCGGGATTTTCGCGCAAAAGCTGCGCCAAAGTGCTGCCCTTGATGAATTTATACGCCATCGCCCATTTCCCGTCAACCTTATATATGCCCTCCAGCGATGGAATACGGGGATAGCCCGCTTCTTCAACGCGGGTGTGTGCAAGCGCCTCATACAAAACCACGCTTTTAGGCTCGTCAGGGTCTTTGAACACCTTTACGGCATTACCCTCATATTCGTATACCTGAACCTTATCGCCATCGGAAATAAGCTTTTTCAGCTCCATCGTAACTCCCCTTTTCAAACACAAGTAAGGCTGCGGCTGCAACTGCCTGCACGCTTTCGCCGATTGTGAGAACTGTATTCTCATAAAGTATATTATACCACCACGCAGCGATATTGTCTAGTGGATTTTTGCAATTTCAACAGCTTACAAAGATTTATACCTGCGATTTTGTGCAAATCTGACAACAAAAACAGACCGCCAACCTTTCGCAGATTGCGACAGATGGGCGGTCATTTTTTAGTTACTTCCCGACAACATGGGATTTATCTGTTAAGCAAGCACCAATTCTCCCGCGTTATCGCATACGCATAAGAAATCTTATTCTTTTCATCGGGATATTCTTTTACTTTTTTCATTCCATTTGCAATAGCAGTGGAATATGAACCAATATTTGTATATTTCATATAAGAATACAAACAATCATATTCTGTATTTTCAAATGCCCAATCTCTGACCGCTCTTGCCGCTTCGCTTGCATACCCATTTCTCCAATGTTTCTTATGAATATGATAACCAATTTCGGGAAGCATCTCCCCATCTATATCTTGAATGGTAATTCCGCAATCGCCTATAAATTCGCCTGTTTCCTTTAATATTACAGCCCATATACCAAAGCCGTATTTTTGATAGTTCTGAATGTTCCATTCAATCCAATGTCTTGTCATTTCTTCATCATAAGGTTTTGGATAATGCTGCATGGTTTCTGCATCAGACAGAATTTCAAACAGTGCCTCAAAATCCTCCAAAGCATACTCCCTTAATATTAACCGTGCTGTTTCAAGTACCATTATTATCCCTCTCTGCAAGAACCGCCCGAACATTTTTTGTACGGGCGGTCTTTGTATCAATCATAAATCAGCTCAAGCTTTACAACAGCTTTTGGCAAGCGCCTGCAAGCATTACTTGATTTCGGTAGGCTTGTCGCCCTTTTTCTTTTTCTTTGCCTTAGGCTCTGCGGCAACCTCTGCGGGCGCTTCATGCACGGTGTTGTTCTTGGCAATGCAGCTTTTAAGCACGCGGATTTTGGTTCTGTCGCTGCCAGTTTCGATAAGAACTGTGTCCTCCTTAACGGAAAGCACACGTCCTATTATGCCGCCGTTTGTAACAACCTCGTCAGCAACCTGTATGTTGTTGAGCATATTCTGCATTTCCTTATTGCGCTTCTTTTCGGGTCTGATAAGGAAAAAGTAGAAAAACAGCACCATAAGTCCAAGCGGCAGAATAAGGGAAAGCATACTTGCCATGCCGCTCTCGGCTGTGACGCCAGACGACGCCATTGTCATAAGTTCAGAAATGTTCATAGTTGTCCTCCATGTTTTGCATTTATATTTTGCAGTCTATTCCTATAAATTATACTATTTTTATCGGAATAAATCAAGTGCCGATAAGCAGTTTTCATCAATTATTCAGAAAACACCGTAATGCCGTTCTCGTTAAACGCCCTTGCAATCTCCTCGGCGTTGGATATATCCGCCACATACACGCTGTAATCAAGCGTGCCGTAAGCGCTGCCAAGCCTGCTGTAAACGGACTTCGCCGCCATATATGCCGTGCCGCTTTGTACGGTATAGTTCACCAGAATTTCAACCGAAGAAAGCATATCCTTGCTGCCCGCCGCCTCTGCGGTAGTGCCAAGCAGGTCGGAAGCCAGAAGGTCGTGTGAATCCATCTGAAGCATAACCGAAGCGCCGCCGCTCTTTGCCGCCGCACTGCACGCGGAAACCACGCTCCACAGCGCGGATACTCTTGCACCGCTGTCTGTAAGCTGCGGCAGGTTGCTGAGGTACACGCCGTAATCCACGTCCTTAAACTGGGGATACATCACATCGCGCAGCACTATCTTCTCAAAGCCCGCAGAAGCAAGCTCCGCCGTAATATCGGCAAGGAACGCAGAAGTTTCCTGCTCAAACGGAGAAAGCCACGATTTGCCGCCATTATCCGCAGCGGCGTCAAGCCAACCGTAACCATCGGCGGTGTTGTACCTGATATCAACGGCATAGTTGCCCGTAAGCGGGTCTTTCAGCGTGCTTATAGCGGCATATGGGGTCATTCCCTGCGCCTTTGCTATGTTGACAATCTCCCGCGCCGTAAGCGTGCCGACAATGTTGTCCGTTGCGTATATCAAACGCGAGTTCTCGGTTTTGTACATAAACTCGCCGCCGTCAGTCTTAAGCGTAAACAGCACCTTTTCATATCCCTGCGCCTTTGCCGCAGAAAGCGCCGCGCTCAGCGACTGCGCATTTTTCATGGCTGAAACGCTTACGCTGTACACGCCCTTTTCGCAAACAACAGGCTGCGCGTCATCAGGCTCAGAAGCGTCCTGCTTATCGTCAGAAGCCTCGCTTGAACCGCTGTCCGCCTGTGGCTCAGATGTTTCCTCAGATTGCGATGTATCAGACGACGTCTGGGACTGCGCCGCCTTGTCGCCGCCAAAATACTCCATAAGCGGCTTTCCAAGACCGTATCCCACAACGCACAGTGCAACCACCGCAACTATCATAATTATAACGGTCAAAGCCTGCTTGCCCTTACTTTTCTTTTTGTGATAAAGATTGTATTTACGATGCTTTATCTTTATGCCCTTCTTGCTCATGCGCTCCCCTTTCGGCAAAACTTCCGTATGCGTTTGTGCAGCATTGCTATATTATGATTAAAAATCCACAGTATATCCCACCAGCGCATAAAACGCCAGCGAAATAACGCCAATATAAACCATCATTATGGGATAACCGCGGAATGCCTTGGGTATCTTGTCAGAGTCCAGTTTCTCCCGCGCTATGTTAAGCAGCAGGCACGCAAGGAAAAATCCCACGCCCGTGCCTATGCCGTAGCCGATATATGACCAGATATCGCTGCCGTAGTTGGAATTAAGAAACAGCGCACCGATAACCGTACAGTTGAATATTGCAAGATGCGCATATTTCTTTATCCTTGAAAAAAGCTTTGGAAACAGCCGCCATATCAGAAGCAGCGACCCGATATACAACACGCTTATAACCGCAATGTACACAAGCGGCATAAACAGCCAGCCAAACCGAAGCGGCAGCAGCAGCGAGTCCAGAAAATACGTCACTGCGCTTGCGGCGGTGGTCATCAGCGTTATGCCAAGGGTGAAGCCGATAATGTGCGACTCCTTGCGGGAGGCGTATATCGTAACATTAGCGCCGAACGCGCGCTCAAAAATAGCATTCTGCACAAAGGTGGAAACCATGGCGGCAGAAATAATCGCGGTAAGCACAGCCATCAGTTATTCTCCCCCTTTACAACAAGCCCCGGCGCTTCGGGTTCGCGGCTGCGGCGTCTGTTATAATAGGCACGGCAGACAGCCGCAAAAATGCCGACAAGCAAAAATCCGAAAAACGGCGATTTTGCCGCGGGCATCAGGGTGTCGCATATATGCAGCCCGAAAAACGTGCCGTATGCCAACAGCTCACGCAAAATTCCCACCACAAACGCCACAAGCGCGTATCCCGCAATGTATACCAGCGAGTCTATCGCCATTGAAGTAAACGGGATAAGGTAAAAGCGGCTTTCCGTCTTAGCCAGCACAAGCGAATTTACAACGATAAGCTCGATATACAGCATAACCGATGGCGCTGTTGACGGAAACAGCGCATTTGCCGCCACCGCCGTAGGTATAAACACCGCCGCCGCGATAAAAGCATATATTATAATGCGCACGGTATATACCAGTCTGCGCGGAATAAGTCTGCCAATCATTATGGTGCAGTAGGATATCATAAAAAACGTAAAGCTAAGCACGGCGGCGCGCTCGCCCGTGGTTGCGGCGACAATAATAGGCGCTGTCACCAGACCGCTTGTAAGCACTATATTCTGCCTGAAAAGTCCATCAAAGCAGATAGGATAAGTTTTTTTACCGCTCATCTCCGCTGCCTCCTTTCGGACGTCTGGTTCTTTTGTGCTTTTTTATTCTGCCGTTTATCGGCGGGGTATTATATCTGTATTTTTCAGGAAGCTGTATCTCCTGCGTATCGGTAAGCTTTATATCGCCGCGCATTGCCGCGTTCTTTCCCTTTTCGTAAGAGCTGATGTAGGACTTTTTCCAGTACAGAAGATTATCCACAATTGTGTCAAGCGCTGGTGCAAGCGCGTTTGCGATAAGCAGCGCAAACAGGAAGCAGCCCTCGGTCTGTCCGAAATACCTGAACATCATGGTTGTGTATCCAAGCACAATACCATACATCACGCGCGCCGCTCTGCGCTTTGGCAGGATATAAGGCTCGCCCGCCAGAAAAACCAGACCGAAAAGCAGATAACCGCTTGTAAGCTCATAAAAAACAGACTCGGCAGGCGCTACATCAATTCTAGGATATACAAAAGCAAGCGCCGCAACCGTTGCAAAGCAGGACAGCATAACGCATATACTTGTGCTGTGCCGTATTATCATGCAGATACCGCACACCGCTATTACAAGCACGCTGACAGTGCCGATTGCCCCAGGCACTCTGCCCATGGATATATCAAGCATGGAGTATGAGGGGATATTGCCAAGCTTCATTGTGTTGTCAAGGTCGCGCACCAATGTGCCGCTGTAATCGCCAAAAACAGGCAATATTTCGCCGACCTTGGGGAAGTATAACATTTCAGAGGGGTAGCATATAATTAAAAACGCCGCAGCTATCGCGCATGGGCAGAACACAATGTTCTCCTTTCCGCCGAAAATATGCTTGCCTATAACAACGCATATCACAGCGGACAGCGCAGACAGCGCGTATGGAACGCTTACGGGCATAACAAGCGACGCGGCAAGCGCCCAGAAAATAACACTATAATCCTTGCGGTCATACGGTATTTTCCGCACGCGGCAGCACACCCAATCCGCAAGCACGCTGACGGCTATGCTGACAGCGCTGACGGCAAGCGCGCGCATTCCGTTAAGAAAGCACGCGGGGATAAGCAGCGTTGCCATAAATACAAATCTTTCAAGATAAATCTTGCACGGGTCGCGTGCAATAATAGACTTCATTATCTAAAATCCTTTCACTTTTAATTGCGGCAATGTCCGCAGAAAGAGGTGCGATATGAAAGCAGAGCTTCTGACAGACGCCACATATAAAATCACGCTGGATAGGCGCGAAGCCGAATCCGTGCCGTGCAGCGGCACACCATGCGAGATGCGGCAATATATCTGCGCGCTTGTAGATAAACTAAAGGCAGAGCAGGGGATATCGCTGCCCTGCGGCAGACTGCTTGTGGAAGCCTTTGTGCGCTCCGATGGAAGCTGCGTGCTGTTTCTATCCTCGCTTGAAAACGAGAAAAGCGCGCCGCAGCCCAGATACTATGCCTGCGAAATAGAGGGGATAAGCGCGCTGCGCCCGATGTGCGCCGCGCTGTCACAAATCGGGGAACGGTGCAGCGTTTTCTGCGGCAGCCGCCCCGACAGGTATCGTATAATCTTCACCGACCCCGCCAAGGAAACAGAGCGTATCTGCGCGGAATTCGGGGACTACTGCGAAATATCCGCGCTGTTTGAAGCGCAGACGCGCGAGTATCTTACCGAAATCTCCTCAGGCAGCGCTTCCGTTCTGGCGGAAATTCTGGGATAATATCAGACGGGCTTCTTCAGTTCCTCACAGGTCTGCTTCATATTTTCGGACTTGAACAGCGAAGTTCCCGCAACAAGGATATTTGCGCCCGCCTTTTTAACGGCAGCCGCGGTTTCCTCGCTGATACCGCCGTCAACTTGAATGTCAAGCTGCTTATGACCAAGGTGGTCTGCCATTGTGCGCAGCGCGGATATCTTTTCAACCGTTTCGGGAATAAACGCCTGTCCGCCGTAGCCCGGCTCAACAGTCATCACCAGCACCATATCGCAAAGATGCAGATAAGGATACACCGACTCTATCGGGGTCTGCGGCTTTACGGCGAGCGCCGCCTTTTTGCCGCGGCTTCTTATTTCCTGAAGAACCTCGGCGATTGAGCAGAAGCTCTCCACATGGATAGTGATGAGGTCTGCGCCCGCGTCGGCGAAAAGCTTTATCTGCTTTGTGGGATCCTCAACCATCAGATGTACATCAAGAAACATATCGGTTGAAGCCCTTACACATTTAAGCAAAGGACTGCCATATGTAATCTGGTCAACAAACACGCCGTCCATTACATCAACGTGTATCCAGTCAACGCCCGATTTTTTGCAGCGGCTTATCTCAAGCGCAATCTGTGCAAGGTTGCTGGCAAGCAGCGAAGCAGATGTCTTAATCATATATTTCATTTCCTTTTCAGCAAAATTTTGCGGGGGTATATGTGCGTTATATCACAGGATATTACAAACCCATATAATATTATTCTATAATAAATATCTTTTCAAGTCAATAGGCGGAGCGAATTTTTTTGCAAAAAATCGCATTAGCGTGAAAAGTTCCGAAATAATCGTTTTTTGAAGCGTGATATTTGGTTATTTTTATCCGAGGTTTTGTGAAAAATCGTCTTGAAAAAAACTTCGCTAAGTGATATAATATTTAATAATATCGGCGGACTTCACCGCCGCAATACATCAAGCAAAGCCATCAGTCCGCGGCAGCGGCTGCGGCTTTTTTGTATACAGCGGTCACGCTGCGCCTTTTAATCAACCATAATACAGGAAGTGAGGAGAACAAAATGCTAAACTGCAATTACAGCGAAAAGTTCGTAAAGGAAGGTCTTACCTTTGACGACGTTCTGCTTATCCCCGCAAAAAGCGATGTAACCCCCAACATGATTGATATTAGAACCAATCTTACCAAAGACATCGTACTTAACACACCAATCATGACCTCTGCCATGGATACCGTTACAGAATCCAAAATGGCTATCGCAATTGCGCGCGAGGGCGGTATCGGTATTATCCACAAGAATATGCCTATCGAAATGCAGGTTGACGAGGTGGATAAGGTAAAGCGCTCCGAAAACGGCGTTATAACAAATCCGTTCTTCCTCTCTCCCGAGGATACCGTTGCGGACGCTGACGCGCTTATGGGCAAGTACAAAATCTCCGGCGTTCCGATAGTAGAGGGAACAAAGCTTGTTGGTATCTTCACAAACCGCGACCTGCGCTTTATATCCGACGCTTCCCAGAAAGTCGGCGAGGTTATGACAAAGGAAAACCTCGTAACCGCTCCCGTTGGCACAACGCTTGAGCAGGCGCAGTTTATCCTTAGAAAGCATAAGATAGAAAAGCTTCCCATTGTTGACGAAAACGGCAACCTTAAGGGACTTATCACCATAAAGGATATCGAAAAGAGCGTGCAGTATCCTCACACTGCGCGTGACAAGGGCGGCAGACTTCTCTGCGGCGCAGCTATCGGCATTACTCCTGATGTGCTTGACAGAGCGGGCGCGCTGCTTAAGGCGCAGGCTGACGTTCTGGTTCTCGACTCCGCGCATGGTCACAGCTCCAACATTCTCAAGGCTCTTGACAATATAAAGAACGCATTCCCCGACGCCGTTATTATCGCAGGAAACGTTGCAACAGGCGCAGCAACAGAAGACCTTATCAAGGCGGGTGCTGACGCGGTTAAAGTGGGCATTGGCCCTGGTTCTATCTGCACCACCCGTGTGGTTGCTGGTATCGGCGTACCGCAGATTACAGCAGTTTATGACTGCGCTTGCGCCGCTGCAAAGTACGGTATCCCCGTAATCGCAGACGGTGGTATCAAGTATTCGGGCGATATCGTTAAGGCGCTTGCGGCAGGCGCAAGCACCGTAATGCTCGGCTCTATCCTTGCAGGCTGCGAGGAAGCGCCCGGCGATGTGGAAATTTATCAGGGTCGCCAGTTCAAGGTTTACCGCGGCATGGGCTCTCTTGCGGCAATGAAGAAAGGCTCTGCGGACAGATACTTCCAGTCCAAGAACCAGAAGCTTGTTCCCGAGGGCGTTGAGGGCAGAGTTCCCTACAAGGGCTCTGTTGCCGATACAATATTCCAGCTTGTCGGCGGTATCCGCGCAGGTATGGGATACTGCGGCTGCCCCACTATCCCTGAGCTTCAGGCGCGCGCAGAGTTTGTTAAAATCACAGGCGCAGGACTCAAGGAGTCCCACCCCCACGATATTTATATCACCAAGGAAGCGCCTAACTACTCCGCGGGTATCTGATAATTTAAATCTATTTAATATCTTCAACACCTATCCGATTTCGGGTAGGTGTTTCTTTGTGCAGTATATATATACTAACTATTTTTTATTTGGCTAATTTAAATATAGTAAAAAAATAAAAAATATAGTATAATAATCACTGTAAAAAAATTTATTGCGAAAGGAAAAATATTATGAAAAGAATAGTTTGGGTTTTGGTAGCAGTAATGTTGGTGAGTAGCTTTTCTGCTTGTTCAAATACTACGACCTCAAACGAAGATAATTCAGCTGTATCAGTTCAAGAAAACACCTCAAGTAACATTGAAGATGCCGAAACAAGTACGCCTGAAGAAAAACAAACAACCAAAGAAACAACATCAAGCGAGCTCAATGAGCCTGTAACAGCCACAATCGAGAGCGAAACAACAAATGAGCCGGTGCAAACGACAACTGCAACAGCGCAAACAACAACTGCAACAACAGCGCAAACAACAACACACACCACCGAACAATCTACAGCAAAAACTACTGCAACATCAGCAGAAGTTACTACAATCGCTACAACAAAAGCAACAACTGCCACTAAGGCACAAACTACAACTGCTCCAAAAGAAGAGCCGACAGAAGTTGAAGAAAAACCAGCCAGTGATTTTGAGATTACAGACAGAGTTCTTACAAAATATGTAGGCGAAGGCGGAGATGTGGTTATTCCAAGTGATGTTACAGTGATTGACAGCAATGCTTTCTTTTGGTGCACAAAGGTTACAAGCATAACAATTCCAGATAGTGTAACATCAATCAATGAAAGCGCTTTCAACGGATGCACAGGTCTTAAAAGCATAAATATCCCCAACAGCGTTACATCAATCGGTGAATATGCTTTTTATGCTTGTGAAAGCCTTGCGAGCATAACAATTCCAGGTAGCGTTAAATCTATCGGTATGTCTGCTTTTCAATCTTGCAAAAACCTTAAAAGCTTAACATTAGAAAACGGCATTTTATCAATGGACAGTGGGGCTTTCTGGGGTTGCACCAGCCTCACAAGTGTAACAATCCCCAGTAGCCTTAAGCCAGGCTGGAATACTTTTAGTGATTGCACAAGCCTTACAAGCGTAACATTTGAAAATGGTGCTACGTTAATTAGCGATTTTATGTTTTCGGGATGTTCAAATCTAAAAGATGTATCACTCCCTAATAGCTTAACGTCAATTGGTTGGCTTGCCTTTGAGAATTGCACGAGTCTTACGAGTATAACAATCCCCGACAGCGTAACATCAATCGGCTTGTCCGCTTTTGAAAATTGCACAAACCTTAAAGCAGCAACATACAAAGGCGAGACATACTCCTATTCTAATATTGACAGCTTGTATTGGCTTTAATTTTAATATGAAGCTAACCCTATCGTTTCACTTGTTCATTAAACAAAGAGGAAATCTCGATTAGGATTACAATCCTAATATAAAGGCTAAACCTACTCTTATTTATAAAAAACAGACATTTATACAACCTATAAACTCCTAAACATAACAAAAAATCGTCGGCTTTGCTCCGACGATTTTTTTATTTTAGAATAAAACTTATTTAATCTCAAATTCTTTCCCGCCGATTACCAGCTTTGTCCCCACAAATATGGGTGCTGCGCCGTCTGCGGCGATTTCTTTTTCCTGCCCGTTTGGAAGCGTGCAGTTCCATACGCTGTGAGAGTGGTTTTTTAGTCCCCATAAGGAGGGATTAAGCTTGTTGCGCACAACCTCGCCAATAACCGTAAGGCTGTCCGAAAACAGCTTTGCGCCGTCCGACAGAAGTATCTCGTTCTTGCCGTCCGTAAGGCGCAGCGGCTCGGAAAAATGCGCGCCGCACGGGCAGATAAGCTTGCCGTCCTCATCTCTGCCAAACGCCTGCAAAAAGCTTTGGCTGCCGCAGCTGCACGCGCATATATCCCCGCGCAGTCTTAACAGCAGGTCAAGCCACTGCTTTTCGATAAGGCGCTTTTCGGGACGGTGAAGTCCCACGGTAAACGAAAACTCAAAAGCCTCCCGAATATAGTCGGGCATAATGCTCCAGAATTTGATTATGTTGTTGTGAACTCCCCGCACAGGACGGTTGCTGTCGTCCTTGGGGTCATATACAAACACAGGCTCATAACCGTAGTGACGGCGCTCCGCCTCCTCGGTAAGGCACACGCTTTTCAGCACACGGCTGCCCTCCAGAGGGTCGCCGCGCAGCAGCAGTCTGAACAGCAGCACCGCCAGCGAATAGCGGTCGGTAAGCTTATCGGGCGCTTTTTCGCCCCTTACAATTTCGGGCGCCATATATCCTGGCTTGCCCGCAATTCCCAGATGCTCGCCATACGGGGCGATATTATCGCAGTCGCATATTCTTACATCGCCGTCTGTCGGGCGGATAAAAAATCCTCCGTCATTCAAATCCTGATAGCTTTTGCCGTTGTTGTGAAGCTCACGGAACGCCGAAGTTATACGGATAGCCGCGTTTACAATTGCATAAAGTCCCGAAAAGCGCACCCTTGCATTAAGTATATCCGAAAACGGCTTATATTCAGGGGAAATAAGCTCCATCATAAAACCAAAGCCGTCATCGGTTTCCTCTGTCAGCATAAGCGGCATAACAAAGCTTTCGCTTATTTCTGTGGCATCTGTAAGGCGCGAAAGATTTTCCCTAAACAATTCGGGCTGCTTCAGCTTGTTTTTGAAATACATCTTCAGCGCATATTCGCCGCCGCGATACATCGCGCGGTATACAGTTCCTTGACCGCCCGCGCCAAGCACCGCCGTAATCTCCGCCTCGCCGCCAAGCTCCAGCGGTATCTTATCTCCGACATTTATCATCAGAAGCCGCCTCCGGTTATCTCATCAAACTGCTCCTCTGCTGCGGTTTCGGCGGTATTTCCGCACCACTCGCAGACGGTTTCGGTTTCGCCGTTCCAGCAGCTTGTCTTTCCGCAGTCTGCGCACTGGAAAAATCCCTTTGCGCCGCAATACGGGCAGCAAGGGTACTCCGTCGTAACGTAAATATTGCCGCTTATCTTGGTGTCGCCAAAGCCCTCGCGCACCGCCGTATCCTCGGACACCTTAAAAGCCCATGTGGCATACCAAGCGCCGTCCTCGCGCTGCTCGGTGCGTATGCCGAAAAGCTTATGCTCCTGTCTGCATTTTGTAAGAATTACTGCCGCTGTAAGCATTGTTTGTTCCTCCTGAAATTGTATTCAGAGCCCATCTTGAAACAAGGCTCTTATTTTGTCACAATATTGCTGATTTGTAAGCCTGCCAAAAGCCGTCCTCTGTCTGTGGAAACGGCGCAAACGGGGCGGGAATATCGGAATGCGCCGACAAAAATTTCTCCATATAAGCCATGTCGTACCATCTTCCGAATTTGTATCCGCACCTGTGAAATTCCCCCGCAAGCCGATATCCCATGTGTTCATGAAAACCTATGCTGTTGTTGGAAAGATATTCGTCCACTTTGTCGGTACAGGCAATGCAAGCATAAAGATTTATAACATTCTGCATTTTCAACGCAAGTTCAAGCGCCGTGTACAGCTCTCTGCCAATGCCTTGCCCGCGCGCGTTTTCCGCGACATAAACCGACACCTCCGCGGCACGTTCATACGCTCTGCGCTGATGAAAACGTCCCGCGTATGCGTATCCCACTATATCACCGCCGCGAACCGCCGCAAAATAGGGGTAATTTTCAAGCGTTGTGCGTATTCTTCCGCGAAATTCCTCCTCGGAGGGAACGTCATATTCAAAGGTTATCGCCGTTTTTTCAACATAATGCGCATAAATATCAAGAAGCCGCCGCGCGTCATTCTCGGTCGCAAGTCTTATCATCTTTCACCCTCCCGCAGTTTTGGCGCAAACGACTTTGCCGCTTAACCAAGCTTTGCAAGAATTTTCTTTGCCTCTGCGTGACCGTTCTCCGCCGCAAGCTTGAAGTACTTTTTCGCTTCGCCGAAATTCTGCTCAACATATACGCCCTTGGAGTACATTATTCCAAGATTGTACTGGGCGATATCCAGATTTTGTTCTGCCGCCTTTGAAAACCACGAAAACGCGCCCGCAACGCTTTTTTCCACTCCGCTGCCTGTGTACAGGCACTTTCCGTAACTGCACTGCGCCCTTGCATGACCAAGCTCCGCAGCGCGCCTGTAAAACACCGCCGCGCCCTCGTAATCCTGCTGGGAAAGGCAGCGCCTTGCGGACTGATAAAGTTCCTCGCCGTCATCGGAAAGCGGCTGCGGTTCTTCGGTTTCCTCAGGGATATATTCCTCGACTATAAAGCCTTTTCTCCATTTGTCCGCTATGGTATGATTTTTCGCCACATATACGCCGTTTTCATAGCACAGCGCAATTACGTTTATCGCGTCCTCATATCCCGAACGCGCCGCTTCCATAAACCAGTTGAACGCCGCGCCCTCGTCACGCTGACAGAAAAGTCCCTCCGCAAGGAACTGCGCCGTCATGTACATTGCCGCAGGAACACCGTTTTCCGCGCCGCGCAGAAACCATTCCCACGCGTGTTCAACGTCCTGCGTGCAGCCGCGCCCCTCAAGGCGGTAAAAACCGACATAATACTGCGCCTCGCCAAAATCCTGAAGCGCCGACTGCTCAAACCAATACATGGCGCGCTTGTAGTCCTTAAGGCGGTCAAAATGCCTGCCAAGGCTGTACTGTTCGGCAGCGTCCGTTATATTCTTCTTGCTTTCCGTAACAGATATGGGAGTTTCGGCGGGTCGCCTGAACGCAATCTCACAGCCAAGCGCCTGACCTATCGCTTCAACAGCGGCGGCGGCGCTTTTGCCCTTAAGCCCTATCTCATCTCTAAGCGATTTTACGCATTTCGCCGCAGCGGCGCAGCGCATTTCAAACGGCTTTCCGCGCACGCCCGAAAGCTTTTTGGCGCAGCCATCATACAGCGCCACATAAACCAGCTTGCGCACAGCGCTCTCTTTCGGGAAAATATCCGCAATAAGCGCGTCTGTTCTTTTGCGGTCAAGCAGCGTTTCCCTGCCGAAGCGCTCCGCAATATAGCCGAGTATGCCGTTAATATCGCGCACAGGCTCGCCCTGTGGGTTGTGTACAGTTTTGCAGAAGCCGCAGTAATCCTGCGCCGAATAATCAAACTCGCGTCCACACCGTCCGCACTGCATGGGGAAATTCCCCCTTTCCGTAAGGTTTTAATTTAAGATATCAGTGCCAGCCGCACTCATATCAGTGCCAGCCGCACTCGTCATAGTCCTTCCACTTCTCATTGTAGCGCATTTCCTCTGCAAGCTTAAAGCAGATATAAGCCACCGCGCCCGCAACTATCACAACCGCGCCGAGGATTGGCAAAAGTACCGAGAAAAAGGGATTTTTCTTGTTGTTCATGGTGATTATTTCCTTTCCGAAAATCATTTCAAAATCTGCCAAAATCTATTTAGCACATGGTCTTACCCGACATCTGGATTTATTTCTATGCCGTAGTATATATTCTGCGCACGTTCCTTAAGATATTGCATATCAAGCTTAATATCCTCCTCTGTATAGCCGACATATGTTATGGTGTAGCTATATTTGTCGGTGGTTATCTTTGCGCTTTCAAAAAACTGCTGAAAATCATAATATTCATAGCCCTGCGGCATATTCGTTTGAATAAAATACATTACAGCATCAGCGTTATAGCCGTCAATGCGTGCCGACTTGCGCTGGGTTTCTGTGCTGCACGTTGCTTCGGGGGTGCTTTGCACAAGCGCGTCCCATAACGCTTCGCGGGATTCTATGATGTGTTTTACATCTTCATATACGTCAGTTTCGTTCTGCTGCAAGGGGCTGTATGTCATTTTTATGACATAATCGCCGTCCTCAACCCATAGTTCATATGCGGAATATTCTGTTACTTGATGTTCTGTCCTGAATGACAATTCGCCCAGCGTGTATTCTTCGCCCGCGCCAAAAACAGGATTATCGGGAACATAATCGCCCGCGCAGCCCGTCAGCATAACTGCCGCAAGGGGTACGCATATAAGCGCCTTTTTAATCATGACTTATCCTCGCTTTCAAGCACAAGTCTGTATATCTCCTGCTTTGGGCAGCCCGTTTCCTTTGCCGCACGTTTGCAGGCTTCCGACATTTTCTCGCCGCCAAGGATAAACTGCCGAGCAAGCTGTGCCGCCTGCTCAGGCGTAAGCTTTTCCTCCGCCTTTTTCTCCGCGCCCGCCGCCACTATCACATACTCGCCGCGCGGCTCGGTGCTTTGGCAGTAGTCGCAAAGCTCGTCAAGCGTGCCGCGAATTACCTCCTCGTGCAGCTTGGTAAGCTCCCTGCACAGGGCGCACTGCCGCCCGCCGCCCAAGGCTTCCCGCAAATCGGAAAGCGTATTGACAAGCTTATGCGGCGCTTCATAGAATATCAGCGTGTGCGGCAAAGTCTTAATCTCGTCAAGCCGCTGAGCGCGCTCCTTTTTAGGCACGGGCAGAAATCCCTCAAACGCAAAACGCATTGTATCAATTCCGCTTATGGCAACCGCCGCAATCGCCGCGTTGCAGCAGGGAATTACCTCCACCGCCACGCCCTGCTCATAGCAGCGCTGAACCAGATAAACGCCAGGGTCGGATATACATGGCATACCTGCGTCCGAAACAAGCGCAACAGTGCTTCCCTCGGCAAGCAGCTCCAGTATCTTCGCGCTTTTTTCAGCCTCATGCGGCTTATAATAGCTAAGCATAGGCTTTTTTATCCCAAAGTGCGTAAGCAGGCGCAGCGATACCCTTGTATCCTCTGCCGCGATATAGTCAACGTTCTCCAGCGTTTCAATGCCGCGCGGGCTGAAATCCGAAAGATTTCCGATAGGCGTGCCGACAACGTAAAGCTTTCCTGTATCACTCATAAAGGCGGGAATACTCCTCCGTATAGGATTTATCGTCATTGCGCAGTATCATGGGCTTCTCCACTATCATGCCCGATTTTGCGCCCTTCTTGCCCGTGATAAGGAAAAGCCACGGCTTGTCAAGAATACTGTTATGCACAAATGTAATGCTCTTTGGCTCGATTTTATTCTCGCGCATGGAATTTATTACATCTGCAAGACGTTCGGGACGGTGGCACATTTTAAGCAGACCGCCGTATTTCAGCAGCTTGCCCGCCGCCTTACAGACATCGTCAACCGTACACATAAGCTCATGCCGCGCAATGGCCTGCGGGCGCGATATTTTTTCAAAGCCGCTGCCGCTGGTCATGTAGGGGGGATTAGCCGTTACGATATCCACACTTTCAAAGGCAAGATATTTCTGGTCCAATTCGCGCAGGTCGGTAAGTATCGGGGCAACGGTATTCTGAAGCCCATTTTTCTCTACCGATTTGTTAAGCAGCTCAATTGCCTCCTCCTGAATATCAATGGCGTAGATAAGGCGCGGCATAACATTTTTGCAGAATATCATGGGGATTATTCCGCAGCCCGTGCAAAGGTCGCACACCACGCTGTCGGGGCGCACACCTGCATAATACGCCAGAAGAAAAGCGTCTGTTCCGAAACGGTGGTCGTCCGAAACATACATTGTAAGCTTGCCCAGAGCAAAGGTTTCCATTAAAAATCATTCCTTTCAATAATAAATTACTGTATATTAATAAATAAATTCGCGTTGTCAATCTGCCGCAGCCGCGCGCGAAACCGTAACGCTACTTACTGATATAGGCTCAGCCATAGCGTTTGAAACGGCCATGCGTATGCCCTCGGTCTTGCTGTTTACGGTGAAGCTTACGGTAAGCTCCTCCTCGCAGGCGCTGACGGTTTTCAGCGCCACCGCCGAGCCGCCTTTGTCGCGCGTAACAGTTACCGTGCCGCTGCTTACGCCACTGCCCTTTACGGTGATGTAATAAGTCCCCGCGAGGTATGCGGTAAAGTAATTTGTATATGCCTCAATGCCGCCCGCAAGCTGCACGGAAGTTTCCTCGTCATTCTGATAATCCGCGCTGCCGCTTGAAGCGTATGCGCTTGAAAGCAAATCCGCCGCCGTGTAGCAGACGCTGCCCGCGTCCGACACGCGCAGCCCTTTGTCCCTTGCGCGCTGCGCCGCTTCCTCAGTTGCCGCATAAACGCAGATATTGTTCGCGGGACTGCCGATAAGGTAAATATCATCAGCGCACAGACTAAGGCAATCATCTCGCGGGGATATGCAAATCTCTGCGATATCCTCCTGCGCCGCAAGCGCGGTCGCGTCCGATATAAGCTGCACATCAAGCGCGGGATAGATAAACTGCAATTTTGTGTAGCGCTCGCGCGTAAGGTTTACCGCCGCAACGGAACTGTACTCCCCATTAAGCAGGTCAAGCGCCCTCTCTACATATCTGCCGCTTACCGCGGCGTTTTTGCTTTGGGGAACTGTGTAGCACACATATCCATAAATATCCGAATACGCAAGCAGTGCCGCCAACGGAAGCGCAAAAAACATATACGCCCGCTTTCCCGTCCTGCAAAACAGCATTATCACAAGCCAGACCAGCAATATAACAGTTGTGGTGATATAGAATTTAATAAAGCTCTGCTGAGTAAAAAGGGATTTTATGCCTTCATTATAACGCAGCGGAGCAAGCCCAAGCACCATGGCGCTTACAAAGCGCTCGCCGCCAAGCACCACAGGGACAACCAAAAGCTGTGTAAGCAAGTTTATCCCCGCGCCCGTCAGCAGCGCCGAAAGGCTCTGCATAACCGAAAATCGCCCTTTATATATCAAAACCAGACCCGCAAACAGCGCAAGCGGATAAAACGCCTCGGTATATCGTCCATACATTATGGTATCCATACGCTGACCAAGCAGGGAGGAGGTTGACTTAAACACAACGCTTACCGCAAAAATCGCGCCCATGGCAAGAAGTACATACCAGCAAAGCACCGCCATGCTGTCGCTGTTGTCCGCTGCGCCGATATGCGCAGCAGTCCTTGCGCGGCATTTTAAGCAGGAAATCAGATAAGCGATAACCGCCACAATGCATATCGCGCCAAAGCCCCATGTGGAGGTGATAAAATAGAACAAATGCCCCACAAGCGTGCTGAACAGCTTTCCAAGCGATACACCGCCTCCCGCCGTTCCGCCGCCGGAAAAAATTCCGGAAAGCATACGTTCTATGGTATTGTTGGGAGCGCCCTGCGCGCTTACAAGCCACAGCTTCTCCTGCAAATAGGCTTTGATAAAGCCATCGCACACAAGCCCCGCCGCAAGCGCCGAGTAAAATCCCGCAAAGCAGAACACGCGCTTTTTCTTCATTGTGAAGTACACTATCGGCACAAGCAATGCACCCGCCGCCGCAAGCGCCAACATTCGCCCATGCGAAGCATATCCCGCCGCAAGCGTAAGCCCGCCAAGCGCGGACAAAATCTGCTTTTTTACAGCGCTTTTGCAATCCGCCGCCGAAAATATCAGCAGCATAAACACCCACGGGATAAGGCAGCACATTGTTTCGTTCCATGTGTATTTTGTAAGCAGCAGGCAGCATGGATATAATCCGCATATTGTGGAGAATAGAACCGAAGCAAGCCTTTTCACCCCGAATTTTCTGCGCAAAAGCAGATACGCTATCACAGGAACAAAGCTTATCAGCGCGCCGTTTATCGTCAGCATTATCTTGTAGCGCAAATACGGGTCATCAGTCAGCCAAAACACTGGAATATAAAACAAGCCCTGAAAATATCCGTAATAACCTCCCGTTGAAACCGTAGACGACCAATCATAGCCGTTTGCAAGCGCCGCCACTGCGGTAACGCTGTACTCATCAGGCGTAAGATTAAACAGGGTGGCACACTGCAATATGAGAATATGTATCGCAAGTGTGACAGAATACAGGCAAACCGCCGCACAGATATCCCCGCGCGAAAAGCCGCTGTCAGTTGATAAAGCTGCCTGTCGGCACATAAAATCCCTCCGAAACGGCGTCACTGCTTGTTCCGCTTGTACTTTACATATTCCCTTGCGCCGTCGCCGTAAGCCAGCACCGTGTGGTTATCCGTTATTCCCACAACATCATAATTCTGCGGGGAAAGCGGGATATCCGTGCCGTTTTCTATGATTATTATTCCCGAATCGGGCAGGCTGTCAGAATTGTTTACCAGCACAACCGCCGCCTTTGCATTAAGAAACTGCAAAAGCCCCGCCGTGCGCGAACCTGTCTTATACGCCACTACAAGCGGCGCGGAAGGCTCGTTATAAAGCAGTTCGCTTATTTGCTTTATGGGCGCGTTTGTTTCGGCGGCGTCAGCCGCGCGCATGGGAAGATAATCAAACGCCGCAAAGCCCGTGGTGTACACAAACACGCAGCATATCATAGCGGAAGCAAGCTGCATTTTGAACCGCCTTGTACACGCAACGCATATTATCAAAGCCGAAAACATGGTAAACACCATTGACGACATAATAATAAAGCTCATGGAGGTCATGTTTTCCGCTGTGCTTTCGCTTATCCGCCATGGCTGCAAGCCAAGTATGGTGGAGGCACGGAATGTGCCGTCAGCAAGATATTTCCATGAAGCCAGCACCAAGCCCATGCAGGCATACGCATATACCGCCGCGCCGCCGACAGCGGTTTTGGCTGTATAGCCGTAGGTCATGATAAATACCAGCGCAAAAAATACCGCAAACGGCGTAACATTATCGGTATAGCGCCCGAATATAACAAGGTCGCTAAGCTCGCCAAGCTGTGAGGAATTGAATTTATAAAGCACCGAAAGCAGCAATGAACCGCCCGCTGCCAGAAACGCAAACAAGCCAAACACGGTTATGCGCAGGCTGTACTTGTGCTTTACAGGCTCGTACACCCTTGTTCCGTCCTCGTTGCACGCTTTGCGGCAGGAGAACCACTCGCTGCACCGCTTCGCAATCATAACCACAAAAAACACGAAAGCAAGCGCGCCTATGCCCAGCGTAGAGGTAAAGAATGTGTACAAATGCCCGAAAAACACGGCGATAAATCTGTCCCAGCCGTCCGCCGTGAAAAGTCCGCCCAAACGCGACAAGCCCGCTTCTACGGTATTATAACGCGCCGCGCCGTCCCAGACAGACGCTTCAATCGCCTTGCGTATCAGATATTCGCAGCCGAACGAAATAACAAGCGTTGCGAAAAATGTGGGGAGATTTAATATCTTCTCGCGGAACACCGTTCTCGCGATAACAAGCATAAGTATCAGCGCGATAACCACCGCGATAAGACGCGGGTGCGCCGCGTAGCACACTGCGCACATAAATCCCGCGAGCATGGAAAAGCTGAATCTTGAATAGCGTTTTTTTCTGTCCCAAGCCATAAAAACGCACCATATCAGCGCCCACGGCAGCAGGCTTGCAATCGCCTCGTTCCAGATAAACTTGGAGTGCGCTATGTAGGTTATGTAAAATCCCGAACAGAACGCTATGACAATCTTCTGCCACACGCTTGGTATGCCTAGCTTTGAAGCAAGGTGGTACGCAAGCATCGGGATAAAGCTTATCAGCACGCCGTTCATCACCAGCATTGCCTTGTAAAGCGCATACGGCGAGCCGAAAACTATCATCAGCGGCACATAAAACAGCGCCTGTATATAGCCGTAGTAATAGCCTACCGTACTCATCAGCGCCGACCAGTCCTTGCCGGTATAAAACGCGGTAATGGCGGCTGTGCCGATTTCATCGGGATTAACGGAGGGAAGCTCCATATTCACCGAAAGCAGCGCGTGTATCACCACCGAAACGGCAAACAGTATAAACATGACACCCCTGTCGCCAAACGCGGCGTAAAAGCGCTCAAGTTTCTTCTTCATTGCTTACAATTTCCTTTTTTGAGTAGCTGCACACGTTATAGTTATTGCAGCGCCCGTTTGTATTGTTGTATTCTATCCTTTTTACATGGAAAAGGGTTTCGTCCATAACCTTGCGGCAGGCGGATATAGCGTCCGCCACAAGACCGAAAATGCCAATCTGGAATCCGACTATCGCAAGCACCGCCATAAGCACCAGCGACTGGACATGACCGCCGCCATCACCCATGCACATATACACAATAAAGCGTATGCCAAGCGCAAGCGCCGCCGCGATAAACACCGCCGCTATGCCGAGAAAAGTTTTAAGCGGTCTGCGCATAACATAATTTCTTATTATCGTCCCGCTTGAGCGCCTTATGTAGCCCCATGTGGACTTAAAAAGACGGCTTTTGCGAAGCTGCGGATTTGTGTCGATATCCACCGAAAATATCTTTGACTTATCCGCGCCCGCGGTTATTATGGTTTCCAGTGTGTAGGTGTAGTCGGACAGCACGTTAAGCCGCATGGCGGCTTCTCTTGAATACGCGCGGAAGCCGCTTGTCGTATCCGCGACATCTGTGCCGCTTGCCCTGCGCACAACGCTGCTGCCAAGCTTTTGCAGCCTTTTCTTGCTGCGCGAAAAATGCTGTATGCTGTCGGTGCGGCGGTTGCCTATCACCATTTCCGCCCTTCCCTCAAGTATAGGGCGCACAAGCTTTTCTATATCATGACCGCTGTATTGGTTATCAGCGTCCGTATTGACTATTATATCCGCGCCAAGCCGCAGGCAGGCGTCAATTCCCGCCATAAAGCCCTTGGCAAGCCCACGGTTATGCGCAAAGCCTACGATATGGTGAACCCCAAGCTCCTTTGCGCGCTGTGCGGTTCCGTCTGTGCTTCCGTCATCTATCACAAGGTACTCTATTTCATCAATGCCGTCAATCTGCCGCGGCAGATCGCTTACCGTAACGCCAAGCGTCTGCGCCTCGTTATAGCATGGTATCTGGATAATAAGCTTCATCTTAACGGCTGCCTTTACCCCAAAAGTCCGTTAAACGGCAGCACAGCCACAAGCTGTCCCACAAGCAGCGCAGCCAGTATGCCGATAACCGCTCTCAGCTTTGAGGGTGTACCGCGCAGCGCAAGCTCGTCATAATATCCCTCCGCCTTGCCGTCATCAAACCGCTCGCGGATTTTCTTTATCCTGCGCACGCAGAATTTATAGTAGATATAATCCCCAAACAAACTCAGCACGATAAGCAGCGCTATGCTTATGATGCTGCTTACCGCCGAAAGGGTCTGAAGCGTGTCCATTGCAGACTGCGTAAGAGTGCCGCTGTATCTTAGCAGCAGAACTTCGGGAAGCGCTATAACAGCCTGTATGATAAGCAGAATTATCCCAAGCCCGTCCATTCTGCGGTAAATCTGCTGTATGGGCGATAAAATTCCCGCCCAGACATTAAGAAACACCTTTACGCGCTTTGTTCCGCCGTATCCCACAACGCCCGTGCGAAACGCCGAAAACGCCTGCGCATAATGAAGCACCGAGGTTCCCACAAATCGGCTCAGCTCCTTTGCCGAAACCCCGTCCTCGCCGCGCGTTTCATCGCTTGTCATCTGCTGAATTTGCTTATACGCTTCGGCATAGGGATTTGTAAAAGGCGCGCCGTCATGCCCATCGCGCTGTGCGCCAAATGGATTTTCGCTCGGCTCGTCATACGCCTGAGCGCCGGGGTACTCAGCGTGGTGAGGGTCTGCGCTTTGCTGCGAAAAATCTGCGGCGGTATTTTCCTTGCCGCTTTCCTCGTTGTTCTGCTCATCAGGCAGCGCGCCGTCCCATGTGAAACCGTCACTGTGAAGCTGCGCCAGTGCGCATTTTTCTGTTATCATATAGCACGCTCTGTGGTGCGGCGTTCCACATTCGGGGCAGACAACGATATCGTCATTCTCCCCAAAACGCACTCTGCACACGGGACAGAGCTTTCCATAAAATTTTGACATTACATATCCTTTCCAAGAATAAGACATAAGCATAAATATACATTATTTATTATAACACAGTTTAAGCGGAAATGCAACCTTTTCGCGCGGCGTATTATGAAAATTTGCGGAAAATAACTCGGACAGGCAAAAAGCCGCCCCGACAAGGAGCAGATACCTTTATCGGGGCAAAATATATGGAACAAGGAGAACGCTATGATTTATGCGATATATTCGCTGATTACTCTCACCATAAGGTCGTTAAGCTTTTCAACCTCATAATCGCCGATTGTCGGCTCTATATGGTCGCCGCCGATACCGCTGTGGTTGGTAAGAAAGGTGTAAGTTCCGCCTGTTCTGAACGCCATGGTTCTTAACAGGTATTCTGTGGATTTGTCAACGCCGCTTGAAGCTACGGGGATTATGCGTATTCCATCATTCGCAGCAGCGTTTACATAATGGTTTACAGAGTCGATAATCTGGCTGTCGGAATGAGGGGGAGCGTCAAGCACAAGGAACATAAGCTTTGTCGTGTTTTTGCTCCACTCGTGGTCGTTTATTGCGTTGCCAAGAGCGGTATGAACCGCTTCGGGAGTATCTCCGCCGCCGTCCGCATATTGTGCCATAAGAGCGGCGGTAACTTCATCTATATCTTCCGTAAAATCAAAATCGCGAACCACATACTCATCGCCCTCATCGCGATAGAAGTTGACGCTTATTCTTATGGGAATATTAGCATTATCGCTCTTTACGCGTTTTACAACGTCCTCAAGTTCTGTCTGAATATATTCCAGTTCATCTGCCATAGAGCCTGTTGTATCAATCACAAGCATAAGCTCCAAGGTGTTATAATCTACAACTTCATGCTGGGAAATCAGGTCGGTCAAATCAACGGTATATTCTCCGCTTGCCTTTAGGTCAACATTTTTTATTGTGGCGTGGACATCATTGTAGTATATGTCAAGGTAATGCTGCTCATCGTCCTCACAGGCTTTAAGGAAAAGATACGCCTTGCCCTTGTTATCGGTCACGGCATTGAATATTCCGCTTGTATCGCAGTGATTTTGCGATACAATTGCCCCCTCTATCGGCTCGCCGAACGCCGTAACCGTCACCTCACAGCGGATATCGAAATCAATATCCCACTCCTCGCGGTAATTCTCCCAGTCCTCATGGCTCTGGTAGAGGGAAACCCAAGCGTTCCAGTTTTCGTTATCGTTCCATTCGCCCGCGGTAAGCTGACCTGCAACAATCTGCTCGGCTTCGGAGGGCGAATATTCCTCATATGCGCCGCCTTCGTAAGCGCCGACTGCTGCTTCGGCGACGTAGGCGAAGTCTCCCACAGCAGCGTCATAAGCAAAGTCCTCTGCGCTGTCGCCAATCCAGACATCAGCACCATCTCCTGCCACCGTGCCCGTAGTGGCGGGAGCGCCCGCCGTGGCTGACGGCTCAGCCTTATCAAAACCATCAGATAATGAAGCCCCGCCATTTGTTTCATAATCCAAAGCAGTGGCAGGCGCATTGCCCGCAGCGCAGCCCGATACGGACAGCAAAACAGAACACGCAAGCAGGACAGATATAAATTTCCTCATGATAAAACCCCTTTCCGAATAAAGCGTATATTGTACAGCGATTGGCATTTTCTTCATTCTGACTATAAAACAAGGCAGCGAACCAATTGGTTGCACACGGAAATATATTTTCTTAAAAAAGGGCAAAAAAAGCCCGCAGACAAGGGGGTGTCTGCGGAAATCTGAAACAAACGCCGCCCGCTTGGGGAAAAGCGGTTTTTACGCGGCAAAACAATTGGGGAAAATATATTAAGAAGTATGTTGGCTATAAAGCCACAATACTATCTTGTCATTGATTACTTTTATATTATATCATTTGGCGCAATTTTTTTCAACTAACAAAACAACCAAAAATATTGTGTTGAAATTGTATACTTTGCGTTATGCTTACACGCCAAGTACGCCCGCCCAAGCCGCAGACAGCATAAGCATAAGCGGCATTGTAGCCATGCTTGCAATGGTAGAAACCGCAAAATGTCCCGAAGCATAGCCCTCGTCCCTGCCGTGACGGTAGGAGAACATAATAGTCGCCGAAGCGGTAGGCGCGCTTGAAGCAATCAGTATAGTATTGATAACCGTCATCGAAACGCCGACCCTCGCCAGCGGAACAAAAGCAAGCACAAGCAGCGCAGGAACAAGCACAAGCTTAAAAAGCTGCACAAAATACACTCTGCCACATTTGAAGCCGCGCAGCAGACCCGCCTTTGCTATGGTTGCGCCCGACACTATCATGGCAAGCGGCGTGTTAAGGCTGCCGATATAGTCAAGCGGGGTCTGAAGTATATCGGGCAGGCGCAGTCCCGTAAAGAAAAACACCATGCCAAGCGCTATCGCGATTATCGCGGGGGAAAGCAGCACCTTGCCTATGCTTTTCACCGCTGCCTTTAAGCCTGCGGATTTTTCGCCGCTCATCATAAGTGTGCCGTGCGTCCACATAAACAGATTGAACACGGTTATAAATCCCGTGAGATAAAATACGCCCTCCGACCCGAACGTGGCGTTTACAAGCGGTATTCCCATAAAGCCGCAGTTGGCGTAGATTATGGCGAAGCGCTCTATCTGGCAGTTAGCCTTGCCCTTTCTCACCGCTATGTAAGCTGCGGCTATAAGCGCAAGGTGCGCCAGCACAGCCAAGCCCGCCGCTATGCCAAGTCCCGCCAGAAGCGACACATCAAAATCCATCATGTATGAGTTGAAAATAACTATCGGGTTTACTATCGAAATTGTTATAGCGGAAAGCTGCTTTGTGCTTTCGTCCGACAGCATTTTGCCCTTGTACAGAAAATATCCGAAAAACAGCAGCACAAACATAACCACTGCCTGAAATGCAATTATTTTTGCCGAGTCCATAAGTAAGTTCCTTTCAAAATATGTTACGTATTTATTATACAACTTTTGGGGGATTTTTGCAACCATGTTGTTGCCGTCTTGATGTAATAAACCGTAGCGCTACAATAATATTTGTGAAAATTTTTATCAACCCCTTGATTTTTTCCAAAAACGTGCTATAATAAAATTAGCACTCGTGATACAAGAGTGCTAAAACATATTGATAAAAAACAAGGAGATGACCTTAAATGGCAACAAAGAAGTTCAAGGCGGAGTCCAAGCGACTGCTTGAGATGATGATAAACTCCATCTATACCCACAAGGAAATTTTCCTGCGTGAGCTTATCTCAAACGCAAGCGACGCAATGGATAAGCTGTATTTCAAATCCATGAGCGAGAACACAGGCATCACCCGCTCCGATATGAAGATAACACTGGAAGCCGACAAGGACGCGCGTACCCTCACCATAACCGATAACGGTATAGGCATGACCAAGGAGGAACTTGAAAACAACCTCGGCACAATCGCAAAGAGCGGCTCGTTCGCTTTCAAGAACGAAAACGAAAAGACAGAGGACGTCAACATAATCGGTCAGTTCGGCGTTGGTTTTTATTCCGCGTTTATGGTGGCTAAAAAGGTTACTGTAATTTCCAAGGCATACGGCAGCGACGAAGCGTATATCTGGCAGAGCGAGGGCGTTGACGGCTACACCATAGAGGAAGCCGAAAAGCCCGACCACGGCACAAAAATTATCCTTGAAATCAAGGATAACGCCGAGGAGGAAAATTATGACGAGTTCCTCACGCCGTTCAAAATCAAGAGCCTTATCCGCAAATACTCCGACTATATCCGCTATCCCATCATGATGGATACCGAGCATGAAAAGCTTAAAGAGGGCAGCGAAAACGAGTACGAAAAGGAAATCGTCACCGAAACGCTTAACAGCATGACCCCAATCTGGAAAAAGTCCAAAAGCGAGCTGAAAGACGAGGAATACAACAGCTTCTATAAGGATAAGTACTACGATTATGACGAGCCTATCGCTCATATCCATACGCGCACAGAGGGTACGGCAACCTACACTGCGCTGATGTATATTCCCGCAAAGGCGCCTTATGACTACTACTCCAAAAACTACGAAAAGGGACTTACGCTGTATTCAAGCGGCGTTATGATAATGGAGAAATGCGCAGACCTGCTGCCTGATTATTTCAGCTTTGTACGCGGTCTTGTGGACAGCGAGGATTTGTCGCTTAACATCTCCCGTGAAATGCTTCAGCATGACAGACAGCTTAAGCTTATCGCAAAGAGCCTTGAGAAATCCATTAAGAACGAGCTGAAAAAGCTTCAGAAAAACGACCGCGAAAAGTATGAAAAGTTCTTTGACGCATTCGGTGTGCAAATAAAATACGGCATTTACGAAAGCTTTGGCGCAAACAAGGAAAATCTTCAGGATTTGCTGATGTTCAAGAGCAGCTTCGGCTCTTACACAACGCTTGAGGAATACGTTTCCCGCATGAAAGAAGAACAGAAGTACATCTACTTTGCAAGCGGTTCTTCCATCGCCAGAATTGAAAGCCTGCCCCAGACCGAGATGGTTAAGGACAAGGGCTTTGAAATTTTGTATTTCACCGACCATGTGGACGAGTTTACAATCCAGATGATGCACGATTACAGCGGCAAGGAGTTCAAATCCGTTTCCTCGGACGATTTGGGTCTTGAAACAGAGGCGGAAAAGGAAGAAATCAAAAAAGCGGAGGAGGACAACAAGGAGTTGTTCGACTTTATGACCGAAAAGCTTGAGGGCAAGGTCAAGGCGGTAAAACTGTCGCAGCGCCTTAAAACTCACCCCGTATGTATAACAAGCGAGGGTATGCTGTCGGTTGAGATGGAAAAGGTTCTTTCCGCAATGCCGGAGGAGCAGGCTCACTCCGCAAAGGCGCAGAAGATACTGGAAATCAACGCCGACCACCCGATTTTCGCAAAGCTTAAATCTCTTTACGAAACCGACAAGGACGCCGTTGCAAGCTACGCCGATATTCTGTACACGCAGGCGCTGCTTATAGAGGGCATGGCTATCGAAAACCCCGTAGAATTTACCAACAAGCTGTGCGATATAATGTCGAAATAAAACAAACCGAACGGGCGCTTCAAACGAAGCGCCCGCTTTGCGCATATACAAAATCCCGCACGGAGTTATCTCCATGCGGGATTTGACTTATCCGTCAGCAAATTAGGCGTATGTGCTTAACAGCGCGCCTATGTTATAGGAATAGCTCTGCGTGCTTGCTGCGGTGTAGCTGAACGCTCCGCTGCTGCCCGCAAGTCGGCTTATCTGCTCGGACTTCTGCCTTACCTTGGTCGCTATGCCGCCATCGCCGAACGTGGTCTTGAGATCCGTTGCGGAAATTTCCGACATATAGTCCTCGTTAAAGCTGAGTTTGTTGTCGCTGCCTATCGAAATTCCAACGCGACCAAGCGAGCCTGAGTAAACCTTTGCGGTGTTTACAAGCAGCACGCCCTTTTGCAGCACGCTGTCATTATCGGAATTGCCCAGCGCCTCAACAAGCGAATTATAGTCCTCCACAAAGCCGCCGATAAGCTTCTTTGCTTCGTCCGCGTCATACTCGCCGCCGTACTTCAAGCCGTCCGCAAAGCTTTCAATGCTGTCCGCAGACTTTGCCGCCGCAAGCGAAGCCGCCTTGGTGGATACGGTCTTTTCCGCCGTTTTCTCGCTTTTCGCGCCGAAAACGCTGTTGTAAAGCTTCTCGTACTGCTCCTGCACATAAGCGTTGCCGCGCTCCGCATAGTTCTTAAGAACCTCGTCCGCGGTTTCGGTGTTGAATATGTTGGTGCTGTACTTGCTGTTTTTCCACAGGTTGCTTGTATACTGCTGCGATGTGTTGACAAGCGCCATCTTGTACTGGATTGACGCCATATTACCTACCGTTGCCATAAAATTCACTCCTTTCGCCGAAAAATAAACCTCTCAGAACACAGCTTAGCCTACGCCGTACTGCTTTCTGTATTCTTTCATCTTAGCGACATACTCCGCGCCGGGAATAACGCCCATTTCAAGCGCGTCTATTATGTCGTTTATGGTTACGATGGAGTATACCTTAACGCCAAACTCCTCATAAACCTCCTGCACCGCCGATTTGTCGGAGGTAAGACCCTTTTCCATGCGGTCAACCGTGATAACCATGCCCTCAACGTCAATCTTTGCGGCACTGTTAAGCTTGGGCAGCACCTCGCGCAGCGCCTTGCCGCTTGTCATAACGTCCTCGATAATGACAACCTTTTCGCCGTCCTCAAGACTCTTGCCTACAAACATACCGCCCTCGCCGTGGTCTTTTACCTCCTTGCGGTCGAAGCAGTAATTTACGTCCATGCCGAACTTGTTGTAAAGCGCCGTGCAGGCAGCAACCGAAAGCGGAATACCCTTGTATGCAGGGCCAAACAGCGTCTGCGGCTTAAGACCGTTTTCCTTAATGCACTCTGCATAGAACTCGCCCAGCTTTGCAAGCTGCGCACCTGTCTTGTAGTTGCCCGCGTTTATGAAGTAGGGCGCAAGTCTGCCGCTTTTAAGCGTAAACTCGCCGAATTTCAGCACGCCGCTGTCTACCATGAACTTTATAAAGCTTTCTTTGTATGTCATAACTTCCTCCGAAATATATATTATCTCACATACATTATAACACAATCCCGCGCTTATTGCAAGGGCTTAAGCAAAATTTAGCCGCACAAATCCGCCAAGAATTGACTTTACAGGGGTCTGTGAAAACGCTTCCACAAAAAATATGTGCATTTTGGCAAAATTTCCGCACTGCGGCACTTGACATTTTCGTTATTATGTAGTAAAATAGAATAGGCTATTTGTAAACGGGCGCGTTCTGTCCGTTTAATTAAATATGCTAGGCGTTTATATTTAATGTTTTTACATATCAACGTTACGGCGGCATAATATATAATAACAGGAGAACAGCCGTTAGTTTATATGCTTATATTTATATTCCTCTGCGCGCCGCGCGGGCGGATATATGATATGCCGAGGGGTAATTGCGGCGTATAAGTATATCTTATCTTGACAGCGCAGCCTGGGCTGCGATAATGTATTTTCCGTAAAAAATTGTATATTTATCCCGCCGATTTCAAAAGGAGGGAAAAGAACGATGCCATCAGAATTAACCTGTGTGTTAATTGGTATTGCCGCGTTCCTTGTTGGCGCGGTGGTCTGTGGATTTATCTGCTTTAAGCTTGGCATAAAGCACCGCATAAAGACCGCCGAGGCTCAGTTTGAGTCCGCCGAAAAGGAAGCCGCAAGAATCATCGCTGAAGCCAATGAAAAGGCTGCAACCAAAAAGAAAACCGCTCTTGTAGAGGCAAAGGACGAAATCCATAAGCTGCGCACCTCTGCCGAAAAGGAAATTCAGCACCTTAAAAACGACACCGAGCGCGAACTGAAAGAACGTAGAAGCGAGTTATCCCGCAGCGAGCGCAGACTTCAGCAAAAAGAGGAAAATCTGGACAAAAAGACAGATAAAATCGAAAAGCTGGAGGAGCAGCTTCAGGCAAAGCACAAAAGAGTCGACGAGAAAATCGCCGAGGCTGACCAGCTTAAAGCCAGCCAGATGGATATTCTGGAGCGTATTTCGGGCTTCACTACCGAGCAGGCAAAGGAACACCTGCTTGCAATGCTTGACAGCGAGTTAAGCCATGAAAAGGCTGTTAAAATCTCCGCATACGAGCAGAAAATCAAAGACGAAGCGGACGAAAAAGCGCGCCAGTATGTGTCGCTTGCGATTGCAAGGCTTGCCGCCGACACCGTATCGGAAATGGCGGTATCCGTTGTGGCAATTCCCAATGACGAGATGAAGGGCAGAATTATCGGTCGCGAGGGCAGAAATATCCGCGCTATCGAAACGCTTACGGGCGTTGACCTGATAATCGACGATACGCCTGAGGCTATCACGCTTTCAAGCTTTGACCATGTAAGGCGCGAAATTGCCAGAATTGCGCTTGAGCGTCTTATTCAGGACGGACGTATTCACCCCGCACGCATTGAGGAAACCGTTGAAAAGGCACGCCGCGAAGTTGAACTGCGCATAAAGCAAGAGGGCGAGCGCGCCGTTATGGAAACCAACGTGAACGGTCTTAACCATGAGCTTGTGCGCCTTATCGGTCGTCTTAAGTACAGAACCTCTTACAGGCAGAATGTACTTAACCACTCTATCGAGGTTGCGCACCTCGCAGGCATTATGGCGAGCGAACTTGGCGTTGACGCGGCTCTTGCAAGACGCGCAGGTCTGCTGCACGATATCGGTAAGGCTCTCGACCACGAGATTGAAGGCTCCCACGTTCAGATTGGCGTGGACGTATGTAAGAAGTACAAGGAAAGCCCCGAAGTTATCCACGCGATTGAAGCACACCACGGCGACGTTGAGTGCCGCACGGTTATCGCGGCTCTTGTTCAGGCTGCGGACGCTATCAGCGCCGCAAGACCCGCCGCAAGAAGCGAAAACTACGAAAACTACATCAAGCGTCTTGAAAAGCTTGAGGAAATCTGCAACAGCTACAACGGCGTTGAGAAGTCCTTTGCAATTCAGGCAGGTCGCGAGGTTCGCATTATGCTTAAGCCCGAATCCGTCAGCGATGACGGCATGAAGGTTCTTGCGCGCGACATAGCAAAGCGCATTGAAAGCGAAATGGAATACCCCGGACAGATTAAGGTAAACCTTATCCGCGAAAGCAGAGCGGTAGATTACGCAAAATAAGAAACAACCCTCTGAGCGTAAAAGCTCAGAGGGATTTTTGATGAATGCCACGCCCGAGGGTGTGGTTTTTTATTGTGCAATATATATATATATATATATATTCTAACTAATTTTTCCTTGGCGGGTTTGCACATTGACGATAGGGTGATTTTGGGTGTAAAATAATTGTAGCAAATACCTAATTTTATCTGAATGAGAGGAAAAAATATGAAGAAAAAGATAGCGCTTATTCTTACGGCTTGCCTTATGCTTTCAGCGTGCGCTGCAAATGCAGTGCCAAATCAAGGCGGCGACACCGCGCAGAACGCTTCGGGCGACACCGTGCCGAATCAAGGCACAAACGAAAATGCCAACAGCGCAGAAAGCAATATTAACGATTTCAAAGACGTCATCGGCTTTAAGGAAGAAGATGTTGTCACAAAGCCGTCCCAGCCTGCCGTGCCTGCTGTTGATGTAATTCGCGTAAACAAATTAGAGTATGAATATATGGGAGAGGGGGATTATGGTTCAGGTACCGCGGGCATAAAAATCAATGCAGTCAATTCAAATGATGAAGCCATACGCTTTCCCGAAACAATTGAAGGAAAGCCTGTTGTGTATATCAGTGATGAATTGAAATATTCCAATAATGTGAAAACATTGATTTTTCCTGACAATGTTGAAGATTATGGCGTCATACCAAAATCTGTTGAATATGTAAAGCTGCCCGAGGGCGCTACTTCTATTGGCGAGAGAGCTTTCTATGACTGCAAATCCTTGACAAGCATAACAATCCCCGATAGTGTTACTTCTATTGGCAAGGAAGCTTTCTGTTGCTGCGGCTCATTGACAAGCATAACAATCCCCGATAGTGTTACTTCTATTGGCAGCAATGCTTTCGGCGGCTGCATCTCATTGACAAGCGTAACAATCCCCAACAGTACTACTGAAATTGGTGAGCAAGTTTTCTATAACTGCCAATCGTTGACAAGCATAATAATCCCCGATGGCGTTACTTCTATTGGCGATTATGATTTCTATAACTGCGAATCATTGACAAGCGTAACAATCGGAAATGGTGTTACTGAAATTGGCGATTGGGCTTTCTCTGACTGCACCTCATTGACAAGCATAACAATCCCCGACAGCATTACTTCTATCGGAGAGGGTGCTTTCTCTTTATGCTACTCATTGACAAGCGTAACAATCCCCGATAGCGTTAGTAAGTGCGTTTTTTCTGATACACCATGGTATCAGAGTCAAGAATTTGTTATAACAGATGGTGTATTAGAGGGATACAATGGCAAAGGCGGTAATGTAACAATCCCAGACAGTGTTACTGAAATTGGCGAACGTGCTTTCTATCATTGCAAATCCTTGACAAGCATTACAATCCCAGACAGTGTCACTTCTATCGGTAGTTATGCTTTCTATGGTTGTGAATCTTTAGAAAGTATAGATGTTCCTGATAGCGTTAATTACATAGGAGAATACGCTTTGCTTGTCGGCAGAGCAGCTCAAGTCTCTTATAAAAACAGTACAGCGAAAAGTTTAAAGCAAAATATTGGCGAATTTCTTACATACGCCGATACTGTTGGCTATGGTATGAAATACTCCTCCACTGCATCTGATGAAATTGATATTTTGGTAAAAGACGGGGTGTGGTCTTGCACTGCTTTGACAGCTTCGAATTTTAATGGCGATTTCAAACGTGGTTCAGGTGCTGATGGAGTAACCTCCAACATGAACAAATCGGATGCTTCCAGTATTGAGGAACTTCTTTGCATTGAGCTTGCGAATAATTATCGCATTGAAAATGCATCAATCCATGTTGCACTCTGCGCTGGACATTGTACAGCGGTAGCTTATACAAATGAGATAAACACCCCAATGATTAGTGGTGTAGATTATCCTACAATAACGAACGGAGAGTTTTCAGAAACATTTGCATGGGACGGCGAAACGGCAGGATTAACTACATCGGGTATTTCGGTAGGAACATCACCAGTAGTTGCATTGGGCTAAAATGATTCTGCGTCATGGGCAAACTAAACCCATAGACAGAATACGACCTCCATTATGCTTTCCATAACTGCAAATCGTTGACAAGCATAACAATCCCCAATAGCGTTACTAAAATCTGCATGTGGGCTTTCTCTGGCTGCACTTCATTGATAAATGCAACGCTTCCAAATAGGTCTATTGCTATCTATGATAATGCTTTTAAGGACTGCAAATCCATAAAAGCCACCTACAAGGGCAAAACTTACACCTATGACAATATAAATGCCATCTACAATGTGTTCGGCAGTGTGGGTAACGGCTGATAAAACCACACAATAAAATTCGGCAGGATATTACCCTGCCGAATTTTTTCAGCTTAAATATTGAACTCCCTTCGCTTAAACAAAGGGAGTTCAATTTATTTAATTCAAATCAGCTTATTGTCAGCGCCGAAACATAGTACAGCGCAGCCGCGTCAGACTCCTGCGGTACAAGCTTTACAGTATGCTCACCCGCCTCGTCAAACGTTACAATCTCCTGGAACTCCACATAGTTGCCCCAGCCGTTGGGGAATGTGCAGTTGATGGACATTGCAAATTCGCCATCAACGTAAACATCAAGCAGACCGCCGTTTGATGTAACCTTGCCGTAAAGCACGCCGATATTCTTTGCGTTTACGGTAAATTCAAGTCCGCCCGTAATCTCGGTGCCCGCTGTAACCTTTGCAACCCACGGCTGACCAAAGTTGCCGAATACGGAATTATGCTCCATAAAAACGCCAAGCGCGGTGCAGCGCTCATCACCGGGAGCGACAATTTCCGCATTTTCATACTTTGCGCCGTTTGCGTCAGTTTCAGGAAGCTCAGGCTCTGTGGTATCAATAGTATCAACAGTATCAATTACAGACTGAAGATAATTTGTTATCATCTGTGTAAGCACTGCATGACCCTGCACGTTGGGGTGAATGTTATCGTCAGAAATATCGTCCCATACAATGTAGCCCTTGTCGATAACGTCAAGAATTGCGTTGCGGTAGGATATCATCGGGATATCATATTTCTTTGCTATCTCGTAGTGCGCGTCCTGTACGCTGGTGCCGTCCTCCTGCGTCATGGCAAGACAGATGATGGCAGGCTTGCTGTCGCTGTTCCAAAGTTTTCTTATAAGACCCTCATAGGCAGCCTTGTTGATTGCCATACGGTCGCTTGTGTCATTTACCGAGAAATCAATAAACACAAGGTTGGGGCTGCACGCCAGCACATCTCTGTCGGCACGGTGAATGCCTATATAAGAACCTGTCGCGCCGATACCCGCATTTGCATACTTGATGTTGGCTTCGGGGAACTGCTCTACCAGCCAGTCAGATGTAAGCTTTGCGTAGCAAAGCTCATCGCCCGCCGAGCTTCCCTGCGTGATAGAACCGCCGAGATAAGCCACAGTAATATTTCCGCCCTTCTGAAGCATCTGTATTACATTTGCAAGGCGCGCCTGATTGCCCTTGTTAAGCACAGAATTTGAAATCATTGTGGGGGTAAGCTCTCCGCCAAGCTGATAAGCGACCTCAGGGATTTGCTCCTCATCGGGTGTTGATGCTGATGCATCGCTGCTTTCCTCGTCAGACTGCGATACGCTGTCAGTGGACTGCGATGTGCTTTCGGCAGAGGACGAGTTCTGCTCCTGTGAGCTTTCCGATTGCGTAGAGCCGCCGCAGCCTGCAAGCGACGTCACCATTACAGCCGCAAGCAGAAGTGATAAAAACTTTCTCATAAATATCTCCTATCTTTTTTGAAAGCCTTGTTAAGGCAATACCGCACAAAGATTGTGCGCGGATTGCGCCGTCAGATTTTTCGTCAGATTGTACAACGAGGACGACGCAAGGCTGACGCCTTGCTAGGACGAATTGTGCAATATGGCGGAAAAGATGCAAGCAAGGCGCGTACAAAATCCAAAAGATGGTCTTTGTGCGGTGTTGCCTTAAAGGCATGGTTTATGGCATCGCGGAAAGCACAAGGCTTCCCCAAAACGCCATATATATTATATCGCGTAAAATCCTTTCTGTCAACCTTGAAATATATTAAAATATGTGATATACTAGTAGTGTATATATTCAAGCACTTGACGAAAGGAACATATTGACTATGTTGACAAAAAGAGAATTTGACTCGCGTCTTGAACAAATGCTGATAGCACAGGAGCAGTTAATCCGCCGCCCCAACCGCAAAACGGATTTCTACAACGGAATTTATGACCGATACGAAAACCCCGTGCTTACAGCGGCTCATGCACCGATAATCTGGCGCTATGACATGGACTATGACGCAAACCCCAACCTTATGGAACGCCTTGGCGTAAACGCCGTTATGAACAGCGGCGCTGTATATCTTAACGGAAAATACTGCCTTGTAGCGCGTGTTGAGGGAAATGACCGCAAAAGCTTCTTTGCCGTTGCGGAAAGCACAAATCCCACAGAGGGCTTCCGCTTCAGGGATTACCCCGTGATACTGCCCGATACCTGCCCCGAAGAAACCAATGTATACGATATGCGGCTTACACAGCATGAGGACGGGTGGATATACGGCGTATTCTGCTCCGAAAGCAGAGATACCTCGTCAAACGACCTCTCCGCCGCCATTGCTCAGGCGGGAATAGTGCGCACCAAGGATTTAATCAAGTGGGAACGTCTGCCGAACCTTGTGTCAAAATCGCCGCAGCAGAGAAACGTTGTGCTGCACCCCGAATTTGTTGACGGCAAATACGCTTTCTACACCAGACCGCAGGACGATTTTATTTCCACAGGTTCGGGCGGAGGTATCTGCTTTGCGCTGTGTGAGGATATCACGCACCCCGTTCTCTGCACAGAGGAGGTTGTTATCAGTCCGCGCATATACCATACCATAACCGAAGTTAAGAACGGCGCGGGCGCTGTTCCTATAAAGACAGAAAAGGGCTGGATTCACATTGCGCACGGCGTAAGAAACACAGCGGCGGGTCTGCGCTATGTCATTTATGTTTTTGCGACCGACCTTAACGACCCAAGCAAGCTTATCGCTTCGCCATCGGGCTTGTTTATAGCGCCGCTTGGCGAGGAGCGCGTGGGCGATGTTTCCAACGTGGCGTTCACAAATGGCGCGATAGTAAATGAAAACGGCGATGTATATATCTATTATGCCTCCTCCGACACAAGGCTGCACGTTGCCTCCACAACGCTTGAAAAGCTGGTGGATTATACGTTCAACACCCCGCCTGACGCGCTGCGCTCCTCTGACTGCGTAAAGCAGCGGTGTGAGCTTATCGCAAAAAATCTTGGCATGGAGAGGAATGTATGATGGAGTATTTTGACCTTTACACCGCCGACCGCAAACCGCTTGACAAGCAGGTGCAGCGCGGCGCGCCAATACCAAGAGGGGAATATCACATAGTTGTACAGATTATGACCGTAAATGATAACGGCGAAATCCTGCTTACCCAGCGCGTTCCAAGCAAGACCAGCGGCGGCAAGTGGGAATGTTCCGGCGGCTGCGCCATTGCAGGCGAAACAAGCAGCGAAGCCGCCTGCCGCGAGCTTCGGGAGGAAACAGGCATACAGGTATCCCCCGATGAAATAGAACTTGAGTGGTCATTTATAACGGACAGTATGCTTAGGGATTTCTATATGGTAAACAAAGACGTCCCGCTTACGGAACTCAGGCTTCAGTCAACCGAAGTATGCGCCGCAAAGTGGGTGAGCCTTGCGCGGCTGGAGGAAATGTCGCATAGCGGACAAACAACGCGCACCGTTACCAAATGGCTGGAAGCGCGCGGGGACAATCTGCACAGAAAAATCGAAATAATAAAGCAAGCCAAATCAAAGGAATAATAACTGATATGGATAAAAAAGCAGCAATAGCAAAAATAAAATCGCTTGCGGAAAGCGGCGGCACAGAGGGCGGCAGCATTGAGGAAATATTCGCCCGCTGCTTTTGCGCAGTGGAAAAAACGCTTGGCATAACGCCGTTTGATGAGCAGCTTTCCGCCGCGATTTCCCTTTCACAGGGCAGAATGGTGCAAATGCAGACGGGCGAGGGCAAGACGCTTTCTGCCGTATTCGCCGCCTGCTATGAGGCGCTAAGCGGCGGCGCGGTTCATGTGCTTACCTTCAACGATTATCTGGCAAAGCGCGATTATGAGTGGATGAAGCCCGTTTATGACGAAATGGGCGTATCCGTCGGCTATATAACCGAAAATACCAACCGCGCTGAGCGCAGGGATTTGTACAAAAAGCAGGTTGTATACCTCACCGCAAAGGAAGCGGGTTTTGACTATCTGCGCGATTTTGCCTGCTTTAATCCCGATGAGATGGTGTTCCCCGAAAAGCTTAACCTTGCGATTGTTGACGAGGCGGACAGTATTCTTATTGACGAGGCGCGTATTCCACTTGTTATCGCGGGCGACCTTGCCGCAGAGGACGGCAGCGCCACCGCCGAAGCCTACGCGCTGGTTGAGGATTTCAAGCTTGACGAGGACTATGAAATAGACGAGGAAAGCCGCAACGTCTATCTGACGGACGAGGGCATTGACAGGGCGGAAAAGCTTTTTCACTGCCGTCTGTACAGTGAAAAGGGCGCTCCCGCGCTTGCAAAAATATGCGCCTGCCTTAAAGCACGCGCAGTGCTTAAAGAGGATAAGGACTACATCGTGAAAAACGGCGCGGTTGTGCTTATTGATGAGTTTACGGGCAGAGCCGCCGTAGGACGGGTGTTCCCCGGCGAGGTTCAGGCTGCCGTAGAAGCAAAGCATGGGCTGAAAATAACCTCGCGCGGACGTATAATGGGCAATATCGCGCTGCAATACTTTGCGCGCCTTTACCCAAAGCTTGCGGGCATGACGGGCACAGCGGAACTTGCGCGCGAGGAGTTTGAAAAAATGTACGGTCTTGCGACAGACATAATTCCCACAAGACTGCCTTGTGCGCGCACAGACCACCCGCTTGAACTGTATTATGACAACGCGGAAAAGCAAGCTGCGATTATTTCGGTTATAGAGGAAGCCGCCACCGCGCAGCGCCCCGTGCTTGTGGGAACCGAAAGCATTGAGGAGTCCGAGCGGCTTGCCGCAAGGCTCTGCGAAAAGGGAATACACTGCTCCGTACTTAACGCCAAAAACGATACTGAGGAAGCCGCGATAATCTCCCGCGCGGGCGAAAAGGGCGCTGTCACTATCTCCACCAATATGGCGGGGCGCGGCGTTGATATAAAGCTTGGCGGCGAGAACTGCCGCGACAAGGATTTTGTCACCGCGGCGGGCGGACTGCTGGTGCTGGCGACCTCCATGAGGGAAAGTTCGCGCATTACAAGACAGCTTCGCGGACGTGCGGGACGACAGGGAGATATAGGCGAAAGCCGCTTTTTCTCCTCGCTTGATGACCGCATGATGACCCGATTTGAACTGAAAAAGCTAGCAGGACGGCATTATCCCTCGCAGAAAATAAGCGGCGCAATAAAGGATAAAACGCTGCTGAAAGAAGCGGAACGTATTCAGCGCATTTCAGAGGGCGATACCTTTGACGAGCGCGTTAATCTTATGAAATACACCATGATTGGCGAAAAGCACCGCGAGCAGACCTTCCGCCGCAGAAAATCGCTGCTTGAGGGCAGCTATAATGCAGATATCTGGCAGCAGCATTCAGCGGAGTTGTATGCAAAAGCGGCAGAAAAATTCGGACAGGAAGCGCTTCAGGACAAGCAGAACCTTATCCTTGCGGCGCTGCTTAACGAGTTCTGGTGCGATTATCTTGACTACACCGCCTATCTGCGCGAGGGCATACATCTTACACAGGTTGCGGGAAGAAATCCCGCAGAGGAATACAATATAGCCTGTGAGGAGTACTATGACAGCGCGGCGGACAGTATCCCAGAAAGAATGGAAGAAAAGCTTGACGAGCTGCTTCAATGCGACCGACTTGAGGACTACAAGGTTCAGACTCCTACGCGCACCTACACATATCTGCTTGATGATATGGCGGAGGAGTTTAAGACAAAGCCGCTGCTGCTTAACGTATTTGACGAGGAGGACGAGCCAAAGCCGCCAAAAGCTTCAGCAGCGGACAAGCCGACTTCCGGCAAAAAAGGCTTTTTTTCCTCGCTTTTCGGTAAAAAATAAACAGCACTCCAATTTACAAAGAGGATAACCATGTCAACAATATGTGCAATAGCAACGCCGCCCGCTGCGGGCGGCATTTCGGTGATAAGAATATCGGGGGCGCACGCTGCGGATATTGCCGCTAAGGTTTTCAAGCCCGCTTCGGGCAAATCCGTGCAGGAACTTTCAGGCTACCGCGCCGCCTACGGAAAAATATATGACGGCGAGGAGCGCCTTGATGACGGCGTTGTGCTGATGTTCCGCGCGCCGCACAGCTACACGGGCGAGGACGTTGCCGAGATATCCTGCCACGGCGGAATTTACGTCACGCGCAGGGTTCTTTCCGCCTGCATAAAGGCGGGCGCAGAGCCTGCGGCTGCGGGCGAGTTTACCAAGCGCGCGCTGCTTAACGGCAAAATGTCGCTTACGCAGGCAGAAGCGGTTACGGATATAATCAACGCGCAGAGCGGGCAGCTTCTTAACTGCTCCAACTGTCAGCGCGAGGGAGCAATGTTCCGCCGCGCAGAAACAATTTCCGACATGATAATGGAAATTTCCTCCCAGATATCCGCATGGATAGATTATCCCGATGACGATACCCCCACAGTAACCGAGGAATGGCTTAAAGAAAAGCTTTACGCCGTACAGGGCGAATTTTCCGCCCTGCTTGCCGACTATGACAAAGGCAGACCCGTGCGCGAGGGGATTTCCTGCGCCATTGTGGGAAAGCCCAATGTGGGAAAATCCACGCTGATGAACCTGCTTTCGGGCGAGCAGCGCAGTATTGTGTCCGATATCGCGGGAACAACGCGCGATATCGTGGAGGAAACCATCGCGATAGGCGACATAGTGCTTAGAGTGGCAGACTGCGCGGGAATACGCGAAACCGATGACGTGGTGGAGAAAATCGGTGTTGAAATCATGCTGAAAAAGCTTAACAGCGCCGACCTTGTGCTTGCCGTATTTGACGGCTCAAGACCGCTTGAAGCTGACGATTTCAAGCTGATAGACAGGCTTTCGGGCAAGCTTGTGATACCGATAGTAAACAAATGCGATTTGCAGCTTACGCTTGACACGGTTTGTCTGGAGGAAAAGCTTTCCCGCGCCGTGTTTATCTCCGCAAAATCCGATAAAACAGCCGATATTCTTTCAGAGGAAATCAAGTCGCGCCTTTGCCTTGACAAACTGGATATGCAGGCGGGCGTTCTTGCCAACGAGCGTCAGCGAAGCTGTGTAATCCGCGCCGCCGAAGCGGTTGATGGCGCTATAAGCGCCGTAAATATGGGTCTTACCCCCGACGCGGTAGGCGTTATGCTGGAACAGGCGCTTGACGCGGTTTATGAGCTTTCGGGCAAGCGGGCAAGCGACGAGGTTATCGCCGAGGTATTCAAGCGCTTCTGCGTGGGCAAATGAACAAAGCACAGCAAAAAATCCCAGAAAGTCTACATGAGGATACAAAAATATGAAGCTTTTCAGAAAAACTATGCCGCTTGCGCTCGCTGCGGCAATAATGCTTAGCGGCTGCTCCGTAATACCCGATAAACCAATGTCAGACGCGCAGTCGGAGGAATCCGCAAGCTCCCCCGAAACGTCCGAAGCAGACAACAGCACAGCGCCACAGGAGCAGCTTGAGCCTAAGGAATATGACATCAACCTAAAAGATACTGCTCTTAAGCTTAACGCTGAGGGCGGAGTTTTTGACGGCAACGCCCGCACAGACGGCGACTATGACGGCAGCGGCTATGTGATACTGGAACAGGACAAAACCCTTACCCATATTGCAGACGTGCCAACCTCGCAGCACTACCGCATAGTGATAGCGGCGTACTCTTACAGCGGCGCGGCGATAAGCCTTACTGCGCCCGAGGGCTGCGTGGGAACTTACTATATCCCTCCCACAAGCGAGCCTGTATTTCAGCTTTACACGATAGACAGCGTTTACCTTGAAGCAGGCGCGTCAAAAATCACATTCACCATGCTGGACGGTTATGCTTCCCTTGACTACATTATTGTGGAGGACAGTCAGCCCGCGCCAAATAGCTGCTATCAAGTTTCCTCCTCGGTAGTGGGGAAAAACACAGGCATACACACTATAAGCACAATGAAATATATGTCCGATATATACGGGGTAAGGGTGCTTACCGCGCAGAACGTCACCATCGGCACGAATGCCGAGCTTGAAGCCGTTTATGCTGAAACAGGACGATATCCCGCAATGCGCTGCGGCAATCTGATATATTCTTCGCTTTATGCCGATGAAGAATATCGCGACACCGCCGAGGACGAAATAACACTTGCTCTGGAATGGGGCAAAAGCGGCGGTATAGTTTCGCTTGGCTGGCACTGGTATGCTCCATGCGAAAGCGAAAACGGATTGTATGCCGCCGGCACGGACTTCGACCTTGCCGCAGCGGTCACCGACCGCGATATCGCGCTGCTAAGCGCCGAAGAAATAGAGGGAATGTACAACAGCGCAATGATATCGGAGGAGTGCTACCGTCTTATACTAGATATTGACAACATCTCGCAGGTGCTTGCGCGCTTCAGGGACGAGCGGCTTACCGTTGTATGGCAGCCGCTTGCGGAAGGCGACACAAGCCTGTACTGGTGGGGCGGCGACGCAGAAAGCTACAAATGGCTGTGGCAGCTTATGTTCAAGCGCATGAACGAATATCACCAGCTTAACAACCTTATCTGGGTGTATAACGGAAGCAGCGCGGATTTCTTCCCTGGAATAGATTACTGTGATATTATCGGACAGGGAATGTACTACAACTCCTCCGCATCGTTCGCCGCAAGATTTACTGCGCTTGCGGGGCTTGCGGAAATAACGGTAAAGCCTGTTGCTATAACAAGCTGCGATAAGCTTCCCGACCCCGACTGCCTGTCGCGCGACAACGCTATGTGGCTGTGGACTGCCGCAGCAAGCGGTGAATACACAATCCACGCAAACGGCAGCTATTCAGACGCATATACAAACCGTCAAAAGCTAAACAATGTGTATAATTCCCGTCTGTGTATTACAAAAGACGAACTTCCCGACTTTTCTACTTACGCTCTGGATAATTCAACAGAGGAAACTCAGTCCGAATAATCGCGCAAAAACATAAAATGGAGCAACAGCTATGTATAAACTTGTCATTTTCGACCTTGACGGCACACTTCTGAACACTCTGGACGACCTTGCCGCGGCGGGAAACTATGCCCTTGCCGCGCTTGGATATCCCACCCACCCTGTCAGTGCCTATCGAAACTTTATCGGCAACGGAATGCCAAATCTTGTTCACCGTATGCTTCCCGCAGAGCATACCGAGGCACAGCACAACGAATGTTACACGCTGTTTCAACAGTATTATTCCGCGCACGGCGCAGACCTTACCGTTCCATACAGCGGCATAGCGCAGCTTGTCGCAGACCTTGACAGCATGGGCGTTACCTGCTGCGTAAACACCAACAAAGACCATGTTTTTGCGCAGCAGCTTATAGAACGGTTTTTCGACAGCCATATAAAAGCTGTTATCGGGCGCAGCGATAAGTTTCCGCTTAAGCCCTCGCCCGAAGCGGCATTAGAGCTTTGCCGCCGCTTTAATGCCGACAAACGCGCCGCAATTTATGTCGGCGACAGTGATGTAGATATACGCACGGCTGCCGCTGCGGGAATAGACTCCTGCGCGGTGCTTTGGGGCTTCCGCACGCGAGATGAATTAAACGGCTTAAAGCCCACGTATTTTGCCGAAAACTCTGAGCAGCTTGCAAAAATACTTGCAGCGCAGGAATAATTTCTTAATCTGTACAAAACAACAAAATCCCGCCGTGGCTGCGATAAACCGTGCCACGGCGGGATTGCTGTTTTAACTTTTACTTAAATCTTGCAGCGTCAATACGGTTGAGTGCGCGCTTCAGCTTGTACTCTGCCATTTTAATCTGCCTGTCGCTGTCGGCGGATTTTATGCGCTGCTCCGCGTTATCCTTTGCGTTCTGCGCGCGCTGAACGTCAATCTCGTCAGCCCATTCGCAGGAATCCACAAGAACCACGGTTTTTTCACGGCTTACCTTGATAATGCCGCCCGAAGTTGCGGCGTGCCGCAGCTTTCCGTCAATCATAATGCGCATTTGCCCGATACCGAGCGCCGCGCAATACGGCTCATGCCCGTTCAATATACCGACATCGCCTACGGTTGTGCGTACTATTATCTGCTCTGTTTCGCCGTCAAAAAACTTTTTTTCGGGAGTAATTATCTCAAGCTTAAAAGGCGTCATAGGCTCACCTTAACCCTTCTTTGCCTTTTCAACCGCTTCCTCAATTGTGCCTACAAACAGGAATGCGGACTCGGGCAGGTCGTCATGCTTGCCCTCGATAATCTCCTTAAAGCCGCGTATTGTTTCCTTAAGGGGAACGTATTTGCCCTCCATACCTGTAAACTGCTCGGCAACAGAGAACGGCTGCGACAGGAAGCGCTGAATTTTTCTTGCGCGCGATACCGTCAGCTTGTCCTCATCGGAAAGCTCGTCCATACCAAGGATTGCAATGATATCCTGAAGCTCGTTATAGCGCTGAAGTATCGACTGAACCGCACGCGCAACCTCGTAATGCTCCTTGCCTACAATATCGGGTGTGAGTATTCTGGAGGTGGACTCCAGCGGGTCAACCGCAGGGTAGATACCCATTGACGCAATGTTTCTGGAAAGTACGGTGGTAGCGTCCAGATGCGCGAATGTGGTAGCGGGCGCAGGGTCGGTAAGGTCGTCCGCAGGGACATAAACCGCCTGAACCGACGTAATAGAGCCTTTCTTTGTAGATGTGATACGCTCCTGAAGCGCACCCTTCTCCGTGGACAGCGTGGGCGGATAGCCAACGGCGGAGGGCGTACGTCCAAGCAGCGCCG
>CAZKXB010000011.1:0-47380 GCA_964556595.1 uncultured Ruminococcus sp.
TAAAGCAACGGCTACAGAACAGGTCGTAAATGGTTTGAGATTTACGCCGATGAAGTTGCTATAAGTTTCAGTCTATAGACATATTCCCGCAAACAGCAAAAGTGTGAAAAAGATTGTGGATATGTTCTCTTGAACCTAAAAATAGCGAAGAAATTCAGCGTATCCAGATGAGCCACGTTGAGTGCGTTGTTTCGATGTCACGAAAAGAAAACTAAAGCGTAAAATTTGGCTTAACGGTGGGGTTTAACTGTGTTATCACGAATGCGCTGATTTCCCGTTTTATAGGTGATTTGCGTGTGAGGTAATATATCTGCCGCATTAGCAGTTCCGCAGCGATACACGGCGGTGGGGTCGGGTGAGCGGAAGTGGTGTTGTGGTGGGCGGGAGAGATGTTATCTCTTTATTACATCGCTATAAAATTAACCCCAATAGTGGTTTTGACCACCAACATATTATTTTGAAAAGGAGTAATTTATGAAGTTATTCATCATTGGAAATGGATTTGACATCGGGCATGGTTTACCTACACGGTATTGGGACTTTAGAAATTACCTTGAAAATATATATCCTGATTTTTTGTTAAATTTCGAGTCACACTATTACATATATCCCAATATGTCAGATAATGAGAAATCAATGCTACTTTGGAACGAATTAGAGTCAAATATTGCCAATATTGATGAAGACGTAATTATTCAAGATGGAGTTAGCATCGAAATGAATCTAGAGAGTGGGGATGTTGGTATTGAAGATACACTATATAAGTATTTTTCCGAAGAGTATAAATATATAAATCTATTAACAAAATACTTGAAACAATGGATTAGAACTATTAAAATTCGAGATACTCCAAAAAAGTCGTCATTAATCACAAGTGATGTAGTATATATCACATTCAATTATACTGCTGTTTTGGAAAATGTTTATGGCATTTTACCTTCAAACATTATTCACATTCATGGCTCATTAAGAGAATATGATATTGACCCAGTTTTAGGTCACGGTAACAATGAACGAATTGAACAAATTCACAAAAAAATAGAAGAGGCTGAACGTTTATTTGATGAAAAATGGCTAAGTATTTGTCGAGTGGTTGAAGACTATTATAGAACGACATATAAAAACGTATCTCGCTATGTGACAGCACTTTCCAAATTCCATAATATGTTTATTGATGAAATTTGTGTTATTGGTCACTCTTTATCCGGGGTAGATAAGGAATATTTTAGGAGCATTGACCGTTCGACAAAAAACACTCTAATCTGGAAAGTGTTCTATTATGATACAAATGAAATAGAAAAACTGCAAAATAACCTTATAGAATCTGGTGTTGATATAAGTCGAATTAAGATGATTCCATCTTCAGAGTTTTATGATTTATAAAAGAATCCATCCCGGCCGTCACAGCCGAGAGGGATATGTGTATATTCAAAAGTCATATTTCAATTTCCACCGTCACCCCCGACTTCAACTCCACAGAAAACCTATCGTCCCAGACGACAATCTCCTTAAGCCACCGCCGTGCAAGATTTTCATCAAACTCGGTAAGCTCGGTATCCTGTTGCTCAATGAACTCGTTTAGCTCATTGATACGCTTGACCTGCTCGTCACGGACGGCGGTGTCGGTGAAGTTCTTTTGCTTCATCTCACGAAGTCTGAATATCTCATCTGCAATATCGTTGTAGTCCTCTTTTCGGGAAGCGTGGTTTATAAGCTCCTGCTGAAGTTCGGCAAGCCGCTTGTCTATCTCCATAGCCTCGCCCTCATCGTACCCTCCAATCCCCGTGTCAAGGTTGTCTTGCAGCCGCTTCTGATAAGCGCTCTTGTTTCCGAGCAATTCATTGAAAGCCTGTACGACAACCTTTTTCAGAGCTTCCTCGTTCACCGTTCTGGCATGACAAATCACACCCGTTGACTGAAGTCTGCTAAGACACCGCCAAACAATCGGCGGCAGCCGTGGTTGTTCCAATGAACACGGCGAAACAACTCACCGCACTCTCCGCAGACAATCATTTGCGAAAACACATGGTTGCTGCTGAAACCGTGTTTTCTTCCGTTCGGGCTTACCTTTACAAGCCGACGCCGCACAAGTTCGTCCTGCACACGCATAAAAATCTCTTTCGGAATAATCGCTTCGTGGTCGTCCTCAACATAATACTGTGGCATAATGCCGTTGTTTTTTATCCGCTTTTTGGAGAGATAATCCACCGTGTAAGTCTTTTGCAGAAGTGCATCACCCATGTATTTCTCGTTGCGCAGTATCTTTGCAATTGTGCTGGTATGCCAATGTGGATTTCCCGCACCCGTGAGTATTCCGTCACGCTCCAAACCCGCAGCTATTTTATCGCTGCTGTAACCGTCAAGGTACTCACGGAAAATTCTACGCACAACCTCTGCCTGTTCGGGGTCGATTACAAGTCTGCCGTTTTCATCTTTTGTGTAACCGAGAAAACGACTGTGGTTCACCTGCACCTCTCCACGCTGATAGCGGAACTGCAAGCCCAATTTCACGTTCTGACTAAGCGACTGCGATTCCTGCTGAGCCAGCGAAGCCATTATCGTCAGCAGAACTTCTCCCTTTGCATCCAGCGTGTTGATGTTCTCTTTCTCAAAGAACACAGGGATATTTCTGTCTTTAAGCTGACGAATGTATTTCAAACAATCAAGAGTATTTCTTGCAAATCTGCTGATAGACTTTGTAATAACCATGTCGATTTTACCGTCCATACAATCGGTTATCATGCGATTAAATTCTTCACGCTTTTTGGTGTTCGTGCCGGAAATGCCATTGTCAGCGTAGACACCAGCAAGCGCCCATTCGGGATTCCCGGTAATGTACTCGGTATAATGCGTGACCTGCGTTTCATAGCTAGTCGCCTGCTCATCACTGTCCGTACTGACGCGACAATACGCAGCCACACGAAGCTTTGGCTTTTCCGCTTCGCTCTGTCGCTGGTTCGTTCTCTGCGGTCTTGCCGGTATTATCGTTATGTTACTCATTCCTTGTCACCTCAGTCTTTATCAATCCATACATATATTCTGCCTGCTGAACAGGATCGTCAAAATAATCAGAAGCGCTCTCAAACAAGAATCGCACGGGAACATTCGCAGGATGCTCTTTCCTTATGCAGCCGTTTCCCCCAGGCCTTACTGCACGAATTTCACACTCCGCAGCAGCATTGAAAACTTCCTCGCTGATTATCTGCGGATAAAATCCATCGCCCAGATAACGGCGGTTGTGCAACATCAGCTTGACAGAACCGTGGTTTGCCCTGATACCTGCTTTTTCTGCCGCCTTTGTCAGAGAAGCTCCGTTCAGATAGTCCGCAAACATACGCTGCACTTGCTCTGCCGCCGTTTTATCAATAACGGCAGTTCCATTCTCAATGCGGTAGCCATAAGGAATATGCTCCATTCTACCCATCAATCCTTTCTTTTAGCGTTAATCCGCATTTCAGCGCAAAACCTACCTGTAGTGCTACAATAGATATTGGACAAAAAGCAGAAAAAGTATTGAGAGATAGACCAAAATCTGCTAGAATAAAGTTGTCACACAAAATTCAAGTGAAAGAAAGGTCTATCTCTCATGAATAGTATAACACAAGAAATGCAGTTTCGTCAATCCCTAATGAAATATTCCGAGAAATATGGCGTAAAGCGAGCAGCAAGGAAATATAACAAAAGCCGTTCGTACATCTATTTCTGGAAAGCACGCTGGGACGGAACAGTTGAATCTCTTGCCGACAAGTCCAAACGCCCCCATCATCACCCGAACGAGCATACACCTGATGAGCTGAAGCTCATCAGAGATATGCAACGGCGCAATCCACAGCTTGGTCTTACCGAGCTGTGGCACAGGCTTCGCAAGCGTGGTTACACTCGCCGTGTCGAGAGCCTCTATCGAGTTCTCAAAAGGTTGGCTTTGCTTCCGCAAACTCCAGCAAAGCCAACCTACAAGCCCAAGCCGTATGAGCAGATGACTTACCCAGGCGAACGTGTTCAGATAGATGTCAAATTTGTTCCGCTAAAGTGCCTTGCGAATAAGGAACAGAAGCTTTACCAATACACCGCATTCACAACGCGATTTATTCAAGGCTTAAAGGACAAGCCCACGTTGTTCCAGATAACCGCTGAAAAGCTTGGCATTCAGCACAAATTAATTCGTCTGTATACTCCTCGCCACAACAGCAAAGTTGAACGCAGCCATCGTGAAGATCACAACAAATTTTATTCCTGCCATAGTTTTTATTCCTGTGATGACCTTAATCGGCAGCTAAAAGCTCATCTTCGGCGCTCCAATGACCGCCCGATGCGTCCTCTGGGTTGGCTATCTCCTGTTGAATTCCTTTCCGACTATTGTGTACAAAATCATTGACAAACCTACAACGTGTAACAAATTGTCACAATAATCAAGCAACCCGCAGTTGCCCGAACTGCGCTTGTGCATTTTATTACGGACAAGCGCATATAATGTTACCGAGGTGATATCATGCAGGAGATTTTGACCCCGCAGCAGGCTGAGGAGCTTGTTTCGGGCAGACTATACATAATGGATTACACGGGTGACGGCGGTGCTGAACAGCCGCAAGATGAGCAAAATCAGCCGCAGGAGAAGCCGGCAATTGCGCAGGAAGCGGACGAGCCTTTGCCCGCCGATGAATTTCCCGAAAAGCCTGTTGTTTATGAGCGCGCTGCGCATTTGCGCCGCACAAGCGACCCACGTCCGTTTGTCTGCGCTGTGGCAGCCGCTGCGGGGGTTATTGCGGGGGTGATTACGGCGCTGTGTTTTCCCGCAGAGGGCGCGGATATTCTTTCGGGGGTTGCGGGAAGTGCGCAGGGCGGCTTTGCTGCTGCGCTTTTCAGACGACTGGGGCAGGCGGGAATTTTCCTGCTTGGGGAGTATCTTCTCGGCTATTTTGCGGCGGGAGGTGCGGTTGTGTGGCTGCTTCCGCTGGTTTACGGACTTGGCGCAGGTCTTGGCGCGGCGGGAACAATAAGCGCGGGCGGCTCGCCGTGGGTGATAGCGGCTGAACTGATATACACTGCGTTAAACGTTGCGGGAGCGATAACCTCTGGGGAACTGTCAAAGCTGCTTCTGCGGCTGATTTCGGGCGATAGCTGTTCCGTTGTTGCGAGAGGGCGGGCTTCGCGCGGCTATAATCTGCAATTTGCGGTTTACCTTATGATAATGCTTGCCGCCGCGATAACCGAAGCAGCGTTCAAGACCGCATAAAAAACGGCGCTGCCTTTTACGACAGCGCCGTAGACCGTCGAAAAACCCCTTGCGGGGTTTTCCGCCGAAACATCCGCACTGCGCGCACTCGCTGACGGCGAAGCCGTCAGTTCGTACACTTGTGCGGATAGAAGTGTTTTTTGCCTCGGCAAAGCTGAGGCAAAAAACGGATTTCAAAAGCCCGCTACGCGGGCAAAATGGACTTTGTCTACACTCTGAAACGGCGCTGCCTTTTACGACAGCGCCGTTTGATTTTATTTTACTGCGTATTGGGGGATTACCTCAGAGTAAATCTGCCTGTAAGCTGCTTCATTGTAGCCGCCTGACTTGCAAGCTCCTCGGCTGCGGCTGCGCTCTGTTCGGAGGCTGCGGAGTTGTTCTGCGTTACGGCTGCAAGCTCCTCAACGCCCGCGTTGACCTGATTGATTGCTTCTGCCTGATTTTGCGAGTTCTTGGAGATATCGTCAACATTCTGTACAATATCGCTTATGTTGCTTACAACGGTGCGCAGGCTTTCTGCGGTCTGGTTTGCGATAGCGGAGCCGTTGTTTACCGCTTCGGTGGTTCTTATGATAAGGTCGGAGGTATTCTGCGAAGCCTCGGCGGACTTGGAAGCAAGGTTTCTTACCTCGTCTGCGACAACCGCGAAGCCCTTTCCTGCTTCACCTGCTCTTGCGGCTTCAATAGCTGCGTTAAGGGCAAGAATATTGGTCTGGAACGCAATATCCTCAATCGTCTTGATTATTGCGCCGATTTCCTCGGTATTCTTGCTGATATCCTGCATTGCGTTAAGCATATGCTCCATACGCTGATTGCTGAAGTTAGCTTCCTCGCCGATGCTGCCCATCTGGCTGCTTGCCTGCTCGGCTTCGGCTGCGTTTTTCTTAACCTGCTCGGAAATGTCGCTGATGGTGGAAACAAGCTGCTCTATCGAGCCTGCCTGTCTGGTTGAGCCTGCGGCAAGCGCCTGTGCGCCGCTTGCAACCTGGTCTGCGCCATCAGATACCTGGTCTGCGGCGGTATTGATTTCGGACAGGGTGCTGTTAAGGGAACTGGTTATGTTTTCAAGGGCGCTCTTAAGTTCGGCGAACTTGCCCTTGTATTCAAGCTTGAGGTTTATGTTGAGGTTGCCGTTGGCAATTTCGTTAAGCACAGCGGAAAGTTCCTCAATATAACCCACATAATTATGCAGGGTATCGGTGGTTTTGCGGAAGCTGTCGGCAAGCTGACCGATATCATCTCTGGATTTGCAGTCGATTGTAACGTTGAGGTCGCCGTCTGCTATTCTGGCTGCGGCGTTGGTAAGCACGCCGATAGGCTTTGTCATCTTGCGGACAAGCAGGAAGGATACCACGGTAGCGACAACCACCACTACTCCCACGGAAGCCATAATCATCACAAAAAGCTTTGTGGACTGCGCATAAAGTTCGTCCTGCTGCGCGGTGGCTATAAGGGTCATGCCGTTGCCAAGGCTGCTTACGGAGGCAATGTACTTTGTCGAGCCGACAGAAGCGTAGATTACTTCGCCGCTGTTGCTGTCAATGCCCTCGGCAAGACCGCTGCTGAAATCGGCAAGCGGCGAGTTAAATTCCGCGTCACGGTTGTACATTATGTTTTTGTCGCCGTCAATCAGTATCGGCATATAGGTTTCATAGGTATCGCAGGATTCTGATATATCCTGAACCATGGTAAAGTCTATATCCATGCCGACAATACCCACGTTTACGCCGTCCTTGAACAGCGGAACAACATAGGATATCATGTAGATGCCGACATTATCGTTGTGGTAGGGCGACATCCATGTGGGCTTGCCGTTGTTTACGGGGGTGTAGTACCAGCCAACATGGGAGATATCGTCTTTATCGTATATGCTGAAGTCGGTGGGTGTAACGCTTGTGAACGCTTCGTTCGTATTATTCCTGGTAAGGAACAGACCAGAGGTAGGCTCGGAATAATCAGGGTTGTATCTTATGTATGCGCAGATAACGCCGTCTGTATTTCCCGCCATGCTGAACAGCGATTGTTCAAGCTTTGCGGAAAGCCCGTTGACATACTGTCTATCGGACTTGAAGCTGTCGAAATCAAGCTGATCCATTGTGATTTCGCTTAGGGTATCAACTGAATGTTCGATTATATTCAGGTAGGAGTTAATCTCGGTGGCGGTGTTAGCGCCCTCCTCCTGCAATATGTTTCTTAGGTTCTGCCGCATGAATACACTGGAATTAACTATGGAAAGAAGTCCAACCGCCATTGAGGATACAATGGCACATGAAGCGGCAATGATGCTGATTTTTTGCGCTATTTTCATGACAAGCCTCCAATAATTTGCGTGGTGAACCACGGATTTGCAAACAACAAACACAAAATGAAATCGTTTGCATTTTATTGTCAATATTATAACACATTCTCCCACAAATTTCAATAATAAATATACAAAATAGACAAACTTGGCGGGCAAAAACGGCGTAAAAATTTTAATACCAATTTTGTGCAGTGTGACAAAATGTGCTGCTGCGCCGCAAATCAGCACAAAAAAGACATAATCTAACTTACTTATTTACAAATCAGCCTTTTAATGTTATAATTGATATATCATAGCCGCGTAATCGGCTGAAAGGGTGGAATGATTTGGATATAAAAGAACAGATAGCGCAGGGCAGGGCTTCAATCGGCATAGAGTTTGGCTCTACAAGAATAAAGGCAGTGCTTATCGGCGAGGATACCGCGCCCGCTGCTTCGGGCGATTATGAGTGGGAAAACAGCCTTGCGGACGGCGTTTGGACATATTCGCTGGATGAGGTGAAAAAAGGACTTCAAGGCTGCTTTGCGGCACTGAAGCGGGACGTTTATGCCAGATACGGCGTGCAGCTTCGCTCGGCGGCTTCTATGGGCGTTTCGGCGATGATGCATGGCTATCTTGCCTTTGATGAAAACGGGGAGCTGCTTGTTCCTTTCCGCACATGGAGAAATACAATGACGCAGCAGGCTTCCGACAAGCTTACTGAGGCATTCGGCTTCAATATTCCGCAGCGGTGGAGTGTTGCGCACCTTTACCAGGCTATACTTAATAACGAGCCGCATATTCCCTCGGTGCGCTTTATCACAACGCTTGCGGGATATGTTCACCTGCTGCTTACGGGTGAGAAAAATATAGGCACGGGTGACGCTTCGGGTATGTTCCCGATAGAAAACGGCGCGTACAGCAGGACTATGCTGGATAAATTTGCGCAGCTTACAAGCGGCACTGCGTTTACGCAGCGCCTTGAGGATATACTTCCCACTATCGTAAAGCCTGCGCAGTGCGCGGGAACGCTTACAAAGCAGGGCGCGCTGCTGCTTGACCCCACGGGCGATTTCGCCGCAGGCGTGCCGTTCTGCGCTCCCGAAGGTGACGCGGGTACGGGCATGGTAGCCACAAACAGCATTGCGCCGCGCACGGGCAACGTTTCGGCGGGAACCTCGATATTCGCCATGGCGGTATTGGAACGCGGTTTGTCAAAGGCTCACCGCCAGATTGATATTGTCACCACACCCGATGGCGACCCTGTGGCTATGGTTCACTGCAACAACTGTACCACGGAGATAAATGCGTGGGTTTCGCTTGCGGAGCAAATTCTTGCCGTATTCGGTCACGGTGCGGATAAATCCGAACTGTACAACAGGCTGTTTGCCGAGGCGCTTAAGGGCGCGCCCGACTGCGGCGGAGTTATAAGCTGCGGCTATCATTCGGGCGAACACGTTACGGGATTTTCGCAGGGCAGACCGCTGCTGCTGCGCAGCGCCGATTCTGATTTTTCGGCGGCAAACCTTATGCGCAGTCTGATTTATTCGAGCATGGCTACACTTAAAATCGGCATGGATATTCTCACGGGCGAGGAAAAGGTCGCTTTGGACAGAATATACGCGCATGGCGGGTTGTTTAAGTCGCCTGTTACGGGACAGCGCTTTCTTGCGGCGGCGCTTGGCGTTCCCGTAACGCTGATGAAGTCTGCGGGCGAGGGCGGCGCATGGGGAATTGCCCTGCTTGCGGGATATCTTGTGCGCGCGGATAAATCGGAAACGCTTGCGCAGTATCTTGACCGCCATGTTTTTGCGGGCATGGAGGGCGAATGCATGAAGCCTGACGAAGCTGACGCCGCAGGCTTTGAGGAATACATAAATCAGTACAAGACCGCGCTTGAAGCCGAGCGCGCGGCGATTGATGCGTAAGGAGATTTTGACATGGATATAAAGGAACTTAAGGAGCGCGTGCTTAAAGCAAATCTTATGCTGCCGAAATACGGACTTGTTACCTTTACATGGGGCAATGTCAGCGAGTATGACCGCAGCACGGGCATGATTGCCATAAAGCCGAGCGGCGTGGAATACGATACCATGACCGCGGAGGACATTGTGGTTATGGATATAAACGGAAATATAATAGACGGTACGCTTAATCCCTCAAGTGACGCGCCCACTCATCTGGAACTGTACAGAAATTTTGAGGGCGTATGCGGTGTAGTCCACACCCACAGCCGCTATGCCACTGCGTTTGCACAAGCGGGAAAGGATATCCCCGCGCTGGGAACCACTCACGGGGATTATTTTTACGGCGATATTCCCTGCACCCGCGGCATGACTCCCGCAGAAATCGGCGGAGAATACGAGCGCGAAACGGGAAAGGTTATAGTTGAGTGCTGCCCGCGCTACGCTGATATTCCTGCGGCGCTTGTAAGAAATCATGCGCCGTTTGTGTGGGGAGATGACGCATTTCAGGCGGTGCATAACGCCGTGGTTCTGGAGGAACTTTCGGCAATGGCGTGGCTTACGCTGTCGCTTGACCCCGCCGCAAAGAACATGAGTCGCGAACTGCTGGATAAGCACTATCTGCGCAAACACGGAGCAAACGCATATTACGGACAGAAAAAGTAAGACAAATTCCAGAGCGCCGCATGGGGTAGTTCCGTGCGGCGCATAAATTTTTTTGAGAAATCGGGCAAAAAACGAAACTTTTTTGTCTTTTATCTTGTTTTATTATATGTAACATATTGAAAAAAGTCGGATTTAGTGTTATAATTATCGTTGCTGTATGGTTGATAATTCACGCAGTAAAGGAGTAGAAAATGAAGCTTAGCAGATTTGAAAAGGCGTACATAATATTTATATCGGTATGTGTGGCGCTTAGTGTAATTTTCCTTGTGTATGTCGGGGTTGTGGTTGCGGATTATGACAAGGCGCAGCCTGAGCATACCGTTGAAACGCAGCTAAGGTGGCTGTCGGATATAGCAAAGGACGGCACGCTTGCACAGGAACTGGATTTTGAAAGATACTGCATAAATCCGTATGAAAACAATGATGCGGACGCGCTGCTGAAAAGCTACTGCAAAAAGCTTTCAAACGGCACGCTTACATACGAAATCAGCGCGGCGGAGAGCGGCGACCTCAGCAAGGTCTATTCCGTGCTTGCCGATGGCGTGCTTGTGGGAAAGCTGCGCCTTGCGGGCGAAAACACGCGCACAAGTCTTTTCTTCTTCACAATGGCGGACTGGACGCTTGATGAATTTATCCCGTATCCTGCTGAAACCGTGTATAATCTCACGCTGTACTGCCCTGATGAGGTAAGCGTTACCGTGAACGGCATAACGCCTTCCTTGGCGGACAGCGAGAAAAATGACGGAGTTCGTATATACAGTGTAAGCGGACTTCTCGCCGAGCCTGAGATTGAGTATCTCGGCGCGGACGGCGCGACTGTAAATTACACCATTGACGGAAATGCCGTAAAACCTGCGGTGTATGATTATCGCTTTATGCTTCCCTCTGATTTAAGCGTTACGGTAAACGGCGCGGCGATTAAGGGCGAAGCGGCTGACGGCGGCGCATACGTCTACACCGTGCGTGAAATGACAAAGCCTGAGGTGCTGCTGCTTGACAAGTGCGGCGGTGTGGTTCGTTATGACGGCAGCGTTTCCGTGGACGAGCTTTACACGCGGCACAGCGTGGTTGTTCCGCAGGATTTCTCGGTTGAGATAAACGGCGTTGCAGCCGACAGCATTGCAGAACCGTGGCTTTCGGAGCATACCGATGCACAGGCGCTGCTTGCACAGGCGGGCGTTCAGCTTCCCGACATGAAAACCTACGAGTTTGCTGCTATTGCGGGAGAAGCTTCGGCGAAAGTAACCGACAGCAGCGGCACAAGCGAAACTTATACGCTTCCCGCAGAGGGCAGCCTTTGGCTTAACGGTCTGACCACGGACGAAATTCCCCAAAGCATTGCGGCGGAATTTGACGTGCTTGAAGCGGCGCAGTGCTGGAGCAAGTTTATGACGGACGACCTCGGCGGCGCGCAGCACGGTCTTGCGGAGGTAAGAAAGTACCTGCTTAAGACTTCGGCGTACTATGACTATGCGGAGCAGTGGGCAACGGGCATTGATATAACCTTTACCAGCGCGCATTCGTTTGACGGCTTTGTAAATGAGAAAGTTTCAAACGTCACGGTTTACAGCGATACCTGCTTCTCCTGCAACATATTCTTTGAGAAGAATATGACGCTGTACAGCAACGGCGCTTATGCGGGAGAACGAACCGATACTTTCAACAGCATTGTGTATTTTGTGTATGCCGATGATACGCCCGACAACGGCGTGGACGACCCGCACTGGGCGATTGCGGTCATGCACGATGTAATATAACGGGGGTGATGTTATGAGCGGAAAAAGCACTGCAAAAAGAGTTATGGGCGGCATTGGCAAGGCGCTTGCGTTTATATTCACCTTTGTTATAATTCTTGTGATTACGCTGTTTATCATGATGAAGATAATCTGTCTTGGCTCGGTGTCAACCAGAAACACCTTTATCACAACTATACTTGAAACGGGACAGCTTAAATTCCTCGCGTCATTGTGCCTGTCGGAGGAGGAGATTGCCGAGGTTGTCAGCGCAAATTCCCTTAAGGATATGGACAGCACAGACGTAAATGAAGGCATGATAACCATTGTTGACAACGGCGGCTATACAGACGGTGGGGAGAGCGGTGCGCAGCAGGACAGCGAGGATATAGAGATTATTGATATCCCCGGTCTTTCCTACAAGGCAACACTCATGATAGTAAAAGACCCCTCCCGCGTAAGCCTTGCGGCGATAAACACAGGCTACAACCAGTGGCCTGCGCAGGGCATAACGCTTAAGGAGATAGTTGACCGCGAGGGCGCAATAGGCGCGATAAACGGAGGACTGTATAATTCCACCAACAATTCGGGCGGAAATCCCTATGGCGTGTGTGTTTCCAAGGGAGAGATTGTCCGCAATAATCCTCAGGACGTTTCCGGACTGGTGCTTGTGGGACTTACCGAAAACAATATTCTTCAGATAATCGACCTTGACGGTATGTCGGCGGCAGAATGTGAAGCAATGATTGAGGAAAAGCAAATCCGTGACGCGGTATGCTTCCAGGAGGCGGCAAGCGTTGACAACAACCATTTTGTGCATCTTATCATAAACGGAGAGCCGAGAGAGATTACAGGTTCGGGCAGCGGACTTAATCCGCGAACCGCGATAGGTCAGCGGTCAGACGGCGCGCTGCTTCTGCTGGTTACAGACGGCAGAGGATACAACAATCACGCGGGCGCTTCGGCTGCCGACCTTATAGAGATTATGGTGCGCTACGGCGCGGTAAACGCCGCAAATCTTGACGGCGGAAGCTCAACCTGTATGTACTATGAGGGCGAATATCTTCAGAACAGCGTAACGTTCTATTACAGCCAGTCCTCGTGGCGGCTTCCGTGCGCATTTGTTATCCATTAAAAATTAAAAGGAGGCGTTTACCGTTGGTAAATGCAGAAATAAATTCATCGGTGATACTTCCGTCCTATAATCCCACGGAGAAGCTGCTGCAAACGCTTCAAGGGCTTATTGAAGCGGGCTTTGACGATATTATACTTATAGACGACGGCAGCCGCGAGGAGTGTCAGAAATATTTTCAGCAGGCGGAAAAGCTGCCGCAGTGTACCGTACTTCACCATGAGGTGAACAAGGGAAAGGGCAGGGCGCTTAAAACGGGCTTTGAGTTCTTTCTGGAAAACCGTCCCGACCGCGTTGGTCTGGTGACGACTGATGATGATGGTCAGCATACGCCCGCAGACGTTGTTGCCTGCACGCTGCTTATGCAGCAGAAAAATACAGCCGTATTCGGTTGCAGGGATTTTTCGGGCAAGGAAGTTCCGTGGAAAAGCAGCTTCGGCAACACCGCCACAAGGATAGTGTTCAGGCTGTTCTGCGGAATAAAGATAAGCGATACCCAGACGGGACTGCGTGCGTTCCCGCGCGGATACATACCGCTGCTTGCCAAAACCGACGGAGAGCGGTTTGAGTATGAAACAAACTGCCTGCTTGAAATGCACCGCAGCGGCTTTGCGTTTGAGGAGCAGCGCATACAGACCGTGTATCTTGACAACAACAGTGAAACGCATTTCCACCCTGTCAAGGACTCCATAAAAATCTACATGGTTATATTCAAATTTATGCTGTCCTCTGGGTTAAGCTCCATTATTGATATCGCGGTGTTCACCATTATCAATATGCTTATGCCCGCAGCGGTGAGTGATTTGTGGCGCGTGTTTATAGCCACTTTCGGCGCGAGAATTGTATCCTCGCTGTTCAATTTCTTTGCAAATCGCACCCGCGTGTTCAAAAGCAGCGGCAGCCTTGGCGCAACCATGGCGAGGTATTATATTCTTTGCGCTGTGCAGACGGGATTGTCCTACGGCATAGTTTACCTGCTGTCCGCGCTTGTTGCACCCGAATTAAGACTTGTCCAGTCCGTTATTAAGATAGTTGTGGACGTAATTCTGTTCTTTATCAGCTTCAGAATACAGCAGGACTGGGTGTTCAAAAGGAGAGATGACAATGCTTGAAGCAATACAAAGCTTTGATTTCGCGATACTTGACGGGATACAGACTATCCGCTGCCCGTTTCTTGATTTCCTTATGCCGATTGTTACAATGTTTGGCGATAAGGGCATATTCTGGATAGCTGTATCAATAGCGCTGCTGTTTTTTAAGAAATACAGAACCTGCGGCATTGCTTCGCTTGGCTCGCTGCTGACGGGCGTGCTGATAGGCAACGTGCTGATTAAAAATCTTGTAATGCGCGACCGTCCCTGTTGGATAAACGAAACGGTGAATATGCTGATTGAAATTCCGTTGGACTATTCTTTTCCATCGGGACACACCACAGCAAGCTTCACGGCGGCAACCGTTATTTTCCTGCATGATAAAAAGCTTGGCATTGCCGCGTACATAATCGCCGTGTCGGTTGCGTTTTCGCGTATGTACCTTTATGTGCATTTTCCCACGGATATTCTGGTGGGCGCAATCCTCGGAACAGGCATCGCCATTGGCATAAACGCCCTTGCAAAATGGGCAGTGCCTAAGGTATCGGAAAAGCTTAAGGCGCGCAAGGCAGCCTGAAGCAGCACCGCAAAAAAATCCGAAAAAGCGAAAAAATTTTGAAAAACCCCTTGACTTTTGGATTTTAGAGTGCTATAATAACAATCACAAAAACAAAGACGAAGACACGTTCGTTATCTGCGGCGTTTTCAGAGAGCCATCGTTCGGTGCGAGATGGCAGCGCGGGGCAGCGGATATCCCTTCTGAGTTGGGGTGCTGAATTTTTCAGTAGGCGCTCTCGTGAGGCTGCGTTAATGCATAGGGCTTTTCCCCAAAAAAAAGGGCGAGTCTGAAGGTGGCGGGCAGTATAGGCTGCACCGCAATTTGAGTGGTACCGCGGGTTTAATACTCGTCTCAAAGCTTTACTTTGGGGCGAGTTTTTTGTTTTTACTCCCCCCTGCTGCGAAAGGAGAACATCAAAATGAACAGTCAGAACACAACAGAGCAGAAAATCCGCGAGGTTGCACAGCGTATCCGCACGCTGCGCGAGGATATGGGCATTTCTGCGGAAACAATGGCGGCAAAGACAGGCTTTTCCGTTGAGAATTACAGAAATATGGAGAATGGCGAAATGGACTTCAGCTTTACCTTTATCCACAAGTGTGCGGGAATTTTCGGCGTTGATATTTCGGAGCTGATGGAGGGCGACGCCCCCGAACTTACAGGCTATACCATCACAAGAAAGGGTCAGGGCAAGCCGATTGTCCGCAGAGCAGGTTTTGAGTACAACCGCCTTGCATATAAATTTAAGGACAAGATTGCCGAGCCGTTTCATGTGGTTATCCCTTATTCTGATGAAGCACTCAGCGGCGCAAGACACCTTGCGAGCCACGCAGGACAGGAAATGGATATCGTTGTAAAGGGTACGCTGCGCATGATTGTCGGCACGCATATCGAAACCCTTTATGAGGGCGACTGCATCTATTACGATAGTTCTATCCCGCATGATGAAATTGCGCTTGGCGGCGAGGACTGCGAAATCTATGCGTTTGTTATGGCGCCGCAGGACGGCAGCAGCGATACCGAATATCATGAGCAGGTGCGCGAATACACCCACTCCAACTTCTACAAGGCGGGAATTTCCCACCCCGTTGCGGATAAGTTTGTAACCTGCGAAACTGATGAGCATGGTATGCTTTCGGCGGTTAATTTCCATAATGAGGACAGCTTTAATTTCGCTTATGATATCGTTGACGCGCTTGCGGAGAAATGCCCCGATAAGGTTGCTATGATTCATGTTGCGGACGATAAGAGCGAGCGCCGATTTACATATAAGGATATTATGAAATACTCCTGCCAGACGGCGAATTATTTCAAGTCGCTTGGCATTAAAAAGGGCGATAAGGTAATGCTGATACTTAAAAGGCATTATCAGTTCTGGTTTTCAATTCTTGCACTGCACCGCCTTGGCGCAATTGTAATTCCCGCTTCCAATCAGCTTGTTAAGCACGATTTGGAGTATCGCTTTAATGCTGCGGAGATTTCGGCGGTTGTCTGCACCTCTGACGGAATTTCTGCGGACGAGATAGACCTTGCCGCACCCAACTGTCCCTCGCTTAAGACAAAGATTATCGTGGGCGAAAAGCGTGAGGGCTGGAACGATTTCAATGAGGAACTTCCCGCATACAGCAGCAAATTCCCCCGCACAGAGGATACCGCCTGCGGCAGCGACCCCATGCTTATGTTCTTTACCTCCGGCACAACAGGCTATCCCAAAATCGCAATGCACGATTATAAGTATCCTCTTGGTCACTATACAACAGCGCGCTACTGGCACAATGTAGACCCCAACGGCATTCACTTCACCATCTCCGATACAGGCTGGGGCAAGGCGCTCTGGGGCAAGCTTTACGGTCAGTGGATGTGCGAAACCGCCGTGTTTGTTTATGATTTTGAGCGCTTCCACGCTGAGGATATTCTGCCGATGTTTGCGAAGTACAACATCACAACATTCTGCGCTCCTCCCACAATGTACCGCTTCTTTATCAAGGAGGATTTGTCAAAGTACGATTTGTCCAGCCTGAAATATGCAACCATTGCGGGCGAGGCGCTTAATCCAGAGGTGTTCTACCAGTTCAAGAAGGCAACGGGAATTTCGCTGATGGAGGGCTTTGGTCAGACCGAAACAACGCTGTCCATCGCAAACTTTGTCGGCATGACGCCGAAGCCTGGCTCTATGGGCAAGCCCAATCCGCTGTACAACGTCCACATCATGAACGCGGACGGAACGGAAGCGGGCGTTGGCGAGACGGGCGAAATCTGCATAAAGACAGGCGACACAAAGCCCTGCGGCTTGTTTATGAGCTATTATGACAACGAGGAAAGCACCAAGGCAGCATGGCATGACGGCTATTATCACACAGGCGACACCGCGCGCATGGACGAGGACGGCTATTTCTGGTATGTGGGCAGAGTTGACGACCTTATCAAGTCCTCTGGCTACCGTATCGGTCCGTTTGAGATTGAGAGCGTTATCATGGAGCTTCCGTATGTTCTGGAGTGCGCTGTTACAGGCGTTCCCGATGAGATAAGAGGTCAGGTTGTAAAGGCAACTATCGTCCTGACAAACGGCACACAGCCGTCCGATGAGCTTAAAAAGGAAATCCAGACCTACGTTAAGAACCAGACCGCGCCGTATAAATACCCGCGCGTTATCGAGTTCCGCGACAGCCTGCCCAAGACGGTTGGCAGCGGCAAAATCCGCCGCAGCGAAATCCGCGAGCAGGACGCGAAAAAGCAATAATATACAAGCAAGCCGCGCATTTATCTGCGCGGCTTTAGTCTGGCGAAAAATCGTCAGATAACGGCTGGGCTTTGTGAGGAACGGTGAAGATGGCGCTTTATCGCAGCCTTACCCGCCCGCCAGAAGCAGCGGCTGTATCTGCCTGCCCTCTATGGCGGCTTCTATTGTCTGCGGGATTTTGGCGAAATCCGCAAGCATTGAATACGGCTTGGCGCTACTGTTATCCTGATATGTGGGAACAAAATAGAAGTTCTTGTAGTTTCTAAGGCTGCCTATATTTTTGGCTGCGCCCGAAAGCGCGTCATTGGTGGAAACGGCGATTACAACGGGGCGCTCGTTGCGCAGATGGCTTTTTACCGCCATGCATACGGGGGTATCTATAATCCCCAGCGCAAGCTTTGCCAGCGTGTTGCCTGTGCAGGGGGCGACAAGCAGCACATCAAACATCTTTTTTGGACCGATAGGTTCGGCGGCGGTGATGGTGTGTATAACCTCGCGCCCTGTGATGGCTGAAAGCCGCTCTGTGTGCGACTTTGCGCTGCCAAAGCGCGTATCAAGCGTGTATGCGCTGTCGGACATAATTGCGGTAAGATTGCAGCCAATTGCCGCAAGCTCCTCAAGCTGCTTGAAAACCTTATCAAAGGTGCAGAACGAGCCGCATACAGCCGCCCCGATATTCAGCCCCGACAGCTTATTTATATCAGTCATATATGTGAACTCCGCATATACTGCGAAGACCTCCTTTCATGATAATAGTATTGCGTCCGCGATTGCCTCTCCCGCAGTTTTGGGGGAATATATTCCAGGCAGTCCCGCAGCGTCGATAAAACGTATGCCGAACTGCTCCGCGTAGCCCTTTTCGGGCGAGGGACGGCGGGACGCAAGCTCCATAAACAGGCAGCCTGCTTTCATGCGCGCGAAGCAAAGCTGCGTAAAAATCTCAGCGGGAACGGTGTTTACAACGGCGTCCGCTTTTTCGCAAAGCAGGGAAAGCTGCGCGATATCGGCGGCGCGGTGATGCTCTGCCAAGGCTTTTGCGCGCTGCTCGGCGCTTCTTGCGCATATTGTGACAGCCGCGCCGAACGCACGCAGCAGCCGCGCCAGCGCAAAGGCAATTCTGCCGCCGCCTGTTATTACTATATCTGCATTGTTGAGCGAGTATTCGGTGTTTTGTATCAGCAGCGCAGCGGCGGCTTCGGCGGTAAGCGCGGCGTTTATAACAGTAAGCGGCTCATAGGCAAAATAGTTGATGAGGGTAAAGCCGCGGCTGCTGCAAAATTCCGCCAGCAGCGGTGAAGTTCCGCCCGAAAATACCGCCGCACCGCTTTCGGCATAGTCCGCTATCAGGGACAACGGAAGCTTTTCGCCGCTTAACGGCGCGTTCAGATATCCCTCCTCGCGCGAAAAGGGCAGCGGCAGTACAATATTGGGATATCTGCCGTTTGGCGCGGGAAAATCCGCAGTAAGTCCTATTGCGCAAACGCTTCGTCTTGCCGCAAGCGCCTTTGCCGCATAAACTATCCTGCGGTCGCCGCCGATAAATAAAAATCTGTTGTCCATAGCCTAACCTCCGTTCGCTGCTTTGGTATATTTTATGCAAACGGCTGTAAAGGGTGATTTTGGCGCACAAAAAACCGCGCCGCTGTTTGCAGGCGGCGCGGATAGATTTATTTACGAAAACTGCCCTGTGCAGGTCTTTTGACGGCTGCATAGGGCAATTCAATTATTTGTTTACGGAACAGGATTTATCGCCATAGATTAAATAAACCGTGCTGTCGGTTTCAATGGCGGCAGAGAAGCCGTTTTTATCGTCAAACAGGATAAATTCCGTGTTGGTTTTGCCGAACACTGCGTACTGCGACACCATGGAAACGCCGTCAAAATAGCGGAACGCCGCGCCTGCAAGACTTTCCTCGCTGATAAACAGCGTATCGCCGCATATTTCGGGATATTTTCCCTCGGCGGGATTTATAGATTTAGTGCAGGCTGCCGCCTCGTATATCTTTTCAAAATCATTGTACGCATAAAGAACTAATTCCACGGCGCTGTCGTAGAGCGAATATGTAAGCGCACAGTCCTCACGCACTATTCCGTCATGGCGTGTAAACTCAACCAAAACGGGGTTTTCAGGCTCGGAGATATCAGCCGCGCTTAATACGCCGTTTTCGCCGCAGATATACAGTATTCCCTCGTCTATGCTTATGGAAGTCATTTCCTCGGGAACGCCTGTTATCACGGATACGGGCTTAAAATCAAAGCCGCGCAGGTATATTTTTATTTCGCCGTTTTCATCCTTTTCGGCGGTGGCGATTATCGGCTGCTCGTCCTCAATATCAATAACATCATCATAAGGCTCATGGTTGTCAGCGGTTTCAACCAGAATTACATCGCTCATATTACAGAATACCAGCTCGTTTATATCGACAAGTTCCACGCTGCCGCTGTCCTGCTGCATAAGCCTGAAGCCGTCTGATGTCCGCATAGCCGCCATAAATTCCTCAGAGCCGCTGTATACTGGATTGCCAAGCGCCGCTGTTGTGGCGGAAGCGCTGCCGTCCGCTTGCGAATATTCTCCGTACACCGCGTAGCCGCAGCCGCTGCTTTCGGCTTCCGTAACAACGCTTTGTGCGGGAACGGTATTAAGCTGACCGTTGATTTTATACAGCGGCAGGTATTTTTCCGTATCGGAAACAGTGAAGCTTTCGTTATAATCGGGGATATAAACCGTGCCGAATGAAACGCTGTCCGCAGAGATTGTGTAATCCGTCAGAACGCCGTACTGCTCGGTGACAAAGAGCTGCTTTCCGTCCTCGTCATACGCCGCAAAGCCTGCGCTTTCTTCGCCCGCAAAAACGGCGATAAGCTGCTGCGGGGTGGCTTCTATTTCTATAAATTCCGCTCCCTGCGGTGCGGATATGGTCGTTTTGGCGGAGATAGCGCCGCCCTCCTCAATATACACCGTTATAAGGTCGGCGCTTACGGAAAATACGCTGTCCCCCACCGTATAGCTGCCGCAAATTTCCCCAGGCGAGGATATCAGCATATCGCCGAAAAGCGTACTGCCGCAGTCGGATATAAAGATGTTTTCGCCGCCGATATTTCCGCTTTGATAGGCGTAGTATATCTCGGCAAATACGGCTTCCTCGCTTTCGGCAAATTGCGCTGTCGGCAGCGCAGTCTGCACGGGCGTGAACCCTATGCAGTCCATTGTTATCGCAAGCCCCGCAAGCACAGCCGCGCCCACGGTTGCAGTCACTATTTTGCCATTGTGCCGCATTACAGGCTTGTTTTCGTCATAGTATGCGTCAAAGGCGTCGTTGGGGGTATATTGCCGTCCCGTGACAATTGGCTGTTCCGGTTCGGCGGGATTATCTTCGCTGTCGGGAGCAACTTCCTCCGCGAAATCTTCATAGGCGGGAGCGGCTTCCTCCGCGAAACCATCATCAGCGGGAGCGGTTTCCTCTGCGAAGTCCTCGTCAGCGGGAGCGGCTTCCTCCGCGAAATCATCATAAGTGGGAGCGGCTTCCTCCGCGAAATCCTCATCAGCGGGAGCGGCTTCTTCTGCGAAATCATCATCAGCGGGAGCGGCTTCCTCCGCAAAATTCTCATCAGCGGGAGCAACTTCCTCCGCGAAATCCTCGTCAGCGGGAGAAACTTCCTCCGCGAAATCCTCGTCAGCAGGAACGGCTTCCTCCGCGAAATCATCATCAGCGGGAGAAACTTCCTCCGCATAATCTTCGTCTGTATCTTCCACGGGCTGCACTTTTTCTATGCGCATGGTTAGCGTGCGCTCCCAGATTTGCCGCGCGGTGTACAGCATACGGGTGTAATCCTGCGAGGTAAGCCCCGAACCGTCAAGGGTCACGATAAGCGACTGCAAATTCATGGCGGGGTTGTTCTCTATCTTGTCAACGGCAGCTTTCGGCGCGCCGCAGCCTTTCAGCAGATACAGAAAATCCGCAGAGCCTATGCCAAGCGCTCTTACGCGGTTTAGAAATGTAAATGCGTCAAGTTCGGGGAGTATAGGCTCGTCATCATCATCGGCGAGTATTGAGGTTATATTCTGTGGCATTACGCTTTCAGGCACAACCTTTTCACTCATATATTCATAAAGCTTTGATACCGTCAAGCGTACTCCCTCCCGTCAGTCAAGTTCAAAAGCGGCAAGCGCCCTGTTAAGGTTCTTTTTTACTGCGCCCGATGACAGTCCCGTAAACTGTGCTATTTCCTCCATGCGGAATTTTCCTCCCACATAAAGCGCGCAGACAAGCCTTTCCATGTCGGGCAGGACGTTAAATTCCCGCTTTATATCAATGCCGTGTTCGTTTTCGCTGCTGCACAGTTCTCTGCCTTCGGCGGCGTACTCCTTGAATTTGACCTTAATGCTGCTGCAAAGGTGCTTCATCATAAAAAGGCGGAAAGCACGCTCGCTGTGAAGCCTGCCTATCGCCGCAAAACCGCTTCTTATCGCGGCAATAACCGCTTCAACTGCGTCCGTATCGTCCGCAAGGGAATAAAACGCGGTGTAGTACATCTCGCGGTACAGCGTTTCATAAAGTCTGCCGAAGTATTTTGTGCCGCCGTTTGCGGCAAGCTGCTGCAATTCTTTGTATTCTTCCTTGTCCACGTTTTATCACTTCCTTTCAGACTTCAATCCAGAAGCGTTTTACCGCCTTGCCGTTGGCGTAGGTAAAGCGCTCAAACACGCCGCCGTTTGCCAGTATGGTGCGCTCGCTTGCGATATTGTCGCTGTCGCAGCATAAAAGCACCATGTTTATCCCAAGCTTGCGGCAGTTTTCCAGATTAAGCCGCAGCATTTCCTTGCCGTAGCCGCGGCGGCGGTCTGCGGGTCTTACGGAATATCCGATATGCCCCGCCCATTCGCTAAGCGCCGAATTATCAAGGCTGTGCCGCAGGTCGATAATTCCCACAAGACGGTTATCAAAGGTTCTCACAGCAAGATAGACGTCCGAAAGCACATAGCCCTGCGGGCAAAGCGCGGGGTCTGAAAGGCGGCTAAGCCCATTAAGCCATTCTTCCGCGCTTTCGCAGCGCCGAAGATTTCCGCAGCCGCCCATACATTCCGAGGGATTGTTTTCAAGAAACTCACTGCGGTATTGCATAATCTGTCCTGCAAATTCCGCAGTGGGTCTGATAAGTTTAATTGCGTACATCAAAATAATATAGGTTGTTTTGTAAATTGCCGTGCAAAGCCGCGCAGCGGATTATTCTTCCGGATTTGTCACCGCAATGCCAAGCTCCTGAAGCTGCTCGTCCGAAACAATGGAGGGCGCTTCGCTCATCAGTTCGCTTGCGTCCTTGACTTTGGGGAATGCCACAACATCGCGCAGGCTGTCGCAGCCGCACATCAGCATTGCCAGACGGTCAAGACCTATACCCGCGCCGCCATGAGGGGGAGCGCCGTATTTGTATGCGTCCACGAGGAAGCCGAATTTCGCGTCAATTTCCTCCTTGGTAAGACCAAGCAGCTCAAACATTCTCTGCTGAAGCTCATAATCCGTTATGCGGATAGAGCCGCTGGACAGCTCAATTCCGTTAAGCACAAGGTCATATGCCTTTGCGCGAACCTTTTCCTTATCGGTTTCAAGGTAAGGCAGGCACTCGTCCATGGGCATAGTAAAGGGGTGGTGCATTGCAAGCCACTCGCCGCTTTCCTCGTCATACTCAAAGAACGGGAACTCTGTAATCCACAGGAAATTCCAGCCCTCAGGGATAATATCAAGCTGCTTTGCAAGCTTTAATCTCAGCGCGCCGAGTACGGGCAGCGTAACCTTGTTCTTGTCCGCAACGATAAGCGCAACGTCGCCCTTTTCGCAGCCAAGCGCGGAGAGTATCTTTTCAAGCTCGCCCTCGCCCATAAATTTACCGAAGGAGCAGTTGGGAGCGTCTTCAACCCATCTTACATAGGCAAGACCCTTAGCGCCGATACCGCGCACAAATTCAACCTGCTTGTCTATTTCCTTTCGGGTAAGCTTGTCGGCTGCGCCCTTTGCTACGATACCGCGAACGCTGCCGCCGTTTGCAATTGCGTCAGTAAATACGGAGAAGCCGCAGTTCTTCACAATATCCGAAATATCTGTAATTTCCATGCCGAAGCGCGTATCGGGCTTGTCCGAGCCGTAGCGCTGCATAGCCTCGTTATAGGTAAGGCGGGGCAGGGGAGTGGGAATATCAACATTGAGAACCTGCTTGTAAAGGCGCTTTACAAAGCCCTCCAGCATTTCGAGAATATCCTCAACGTCCACAAAGCTCATTTCAAGGTCAATCTGGGTGAATTCGGGCTGTCTGTCGGCTCTTAAATCCTCATCACGGAAGCAGCGCGCAAGCTGAATATATCTGTCCATGCCCGCAATCATAAGAAGCTGCTTATAAATCTGGGGGGACTGGGGCAGTGCATAGAACTTGCCGTTGTGGATACGCGAGGGAACGATATAGTCGCGCGCGCCCTCGGGCGTGGACTTAATCATCATGGGCGTTTCAATCTCATAGAAATGATTTTCGTAGAAATATTCACGCGCGCATTTTGCAATCTCATGGCGCATTTTAAGGTTATCCTGAAGCGGCTTTCTGCGCAGGTCGAGGTAGCGGTGCTTAAGGCGGAGTTCCTCGTTTGTCTTGCAGCTATCGACTATCTCAAACGGGGTAGTCTGCGATTTGGAGAGAATGCGAAGCTCCGTCACCATAATTTCAACCGCGCCTGTTTTGATGTCATTGTTTACGCTTTCTCTTGCGCGTACAACGCCCTTTGCCATCAGCACATACTCTGAACGGACGGTTTTAGCCTTTTCAAACACCGCTCTTTCGGTGGTTTCGTCAAAAACAAGCTGAACGATACCCGAAGTATCGCGCAAATCTATAAATATAAGGCTGCCCTTGTCGCGTACTCTCTGGGTAAATCCGCCCACAACAACCTCGCCGCCGCCGAGTGCAACCTCTGCGCAGTAATGTGTTCTTTTAAGACCCTGCATGGTGTCTGCCATAATCTTTATCCTTCTTTCATTATAAATAATAACTTAGGCAAGATGTCCCCCTGCCGCGTTAAATGACGGGGCAAGCCCCTTATTGAAGCAAAGCTCATACGCTATATATTATATCATTTATTGTGCCTTTTTTCAAGGGGAAATACGCTTTTTTTGATAATTTCCGCAGCTGACTTTTATCAGCGTGGGATATCGGCGTTAAGTGAGGGTGAGGTCAGCAGTATTATCTCATCGGGCGTTTCGGGCATTCCTTGGCGCAGCCATTCGTCAATCCACCCGAAAAGCATACCGGCAAACATGGATTTGCTGTAACGTTCGATATTGGAAGCGGCGTCTGTGATTTTCAAGGCGCTTCTGATTGTTTCGTAAATCATATCTGAAAGCCCATGGCGGTACAGCAGCAGATAAAAATTCTTGTGTTTGTAATAATGCTTCAGCAGACTTTCCGAAAAATAGGAGGGTGTGCCGTGCGCTTCAAATTCTTCACCCCATTCTTCAATAAGTACGGTGAGATGTTTTGCCAAAACGTCCTGCTTACTTTTGTAATTGCGATAGAACGAAGCGCGCCCGACTTCTGCTTTTTGGCATATTTCGCTGATTGATATTTCCTGAAACGGGCGTGACGCCATCAAATTGATTAGGGCATCTGTGATGTGCTGTATTACATAACGGTTTCTGTATGCGTTGCTTTTTGGTGATACATTTTCGGCTGTTTGTCTCATTTTGCTTTAACCTCTTGACGGTATTGTTTTGTGCAGGTATAATTGTACTTGCCGATACAGATGTATCGGCGGAATAAAAAGCGCATTGCTGTGCCGTTTGCGCGCTGTGTATGCATGGGCTGAAAAAACGCGCGGCAAGCAGGCTGACGGATAGGAAAGTGAAAAATGAAAAAAGTGTTGAAAATTACAGGTATTTTTGCTTTGATATTGATTGTTGGCGTAGTTGTTTTAATAAAATTTCTCGCAAATATTCCAAGCGCGCCAGAGGGATATCAGAAAACCGTGAAAACAGGCGGCAGTCTGGAGCAAAAATACATGGACAGCGGAGATTACACTGTATCGTATTGTGAGGAAAAGGTGTTGCAGGGCTTTGGTAAATATGTTATTTACTATCCCGCTTCAATAGCTGATGAAAACGCCGTGTATCCTGTTATTGTGCTGTGCAACGGCACGGGAGTGCCGATATTGAAATACGCTGCGGTGGCAAAGCATTTTGCGTCATGGGGTTTTATTGTGATTGGCACTGAGGAAGAATACGACTGGAATGGCTTTGCTGCCGAAATGTGCGTGCGCTATCTGGAATTACTCAGCGAAAACGAAACTGTAAACGGCAAAGAAAATATATTTTATAAAAAAATAGACCTTGAAAATGTTGGCATTGCGGGACACTCTCAAGGCGGTGTTGGGGTAATAAACGCCGTTACCACGCAGCGGCACAGCGGTATTTTTAAGGCGGCGGTATCTGTTTCGCCCACAAATAAGCAATTGGCACAGGCGCTGCAATGGGACTATGACGCAGCGCAGATAGCTGTGCCGATTATGCTGATTTCAGGCGCGGGAAGCGGTGATGATTGGGTAGTTACAGGCGAGCAGCTTAAGGAAATTTATGGTGATATCGGCGCAAACAAAGTAATGCTTCGCAGAAAGGATACGCCGCACGGTGAAACTCTTTATTCTGCCAATGGTTATGTCGTGGCATGGTTTGTCTGGCTGCTGCAAGGCGATGAGGAAGCCGAAAAAGCCTTTTTGGGAAGCAACGCTGAAATTATATCCAACGAATTGTATCAAGACCAACAGGTCTGCTTTGATAATGCGGCAGGCTAAAAGCCTGTTATCCCAGTCTTATCATCTCATCAATGCAGTGCTTTGCTTTGGCGGCGGTTTCGGCGTCGAATGTTATCTCAAGTCCGCTATTGCCGCAGATGGCGTTATATACGTCAACAAGGGTGGTGGCTTTCATATCGCTGCATATCAGGCGCTTGGAGAGATTTACAAAGCGCTTTTCGGGGATTTCGTAGCTTAGCTGCGCGGTGATGCTTATTTCCGTGCCGATTATAAACTGCTGCGCGTCCGATTTGCGCGCATAATCCAGTATTCCCGCTGTTGAGCCTACATAATCCGCTTCGGCGCATACTTCGGGCGGACATTCGGGGTGAACCAGAAGCTTTGCCTGCGGGAATTTTGACTTTACAGCCGTTACATCGGCGGCGGTCATTTTTCCGTGGACGGGGCAGCCGCCGTCCCAGCAAATGATGTTCTTGTTGGGATAAGCCTGCTGCACAAACGCGCCCAGATTTTTATCGGGAATGAAAAGAATATTATCGCTGTCGAGTTTGCCCACTATCTCCACCGCAGAGGAGCTTGTAACGCACACGTCCGTTACGCATTTAAGCGCGGCGGTGGTGTTTATGTAGGAAACCACGGTATAGTCGGGGTGGGATTTCTTAAATTCCAGTACCTGCGCGGGGGTGAACTGCTCCGCCATGGGGCAGCCTGCGTCAGCACAGGCAAGTATAACCGTCTTTTCGGGCGAAAGCAGCTTTGCCGTTTCCGCCATGAAATGAACGCCGCACATTACAATCCTGCTGTTTTTTACCTTCTGCGCTTCAACGCTGAGTTTGAAGCTGTCGCCGACGATATCTGCGATTTCGCATATTTCGCGCGTCTGGTAGCTGTGCGCAAGGATACAGACATCGTTTTCCTTTTTAAGCTGACGTATTTTTTCCTGATATTGTTCGATGGTCATTTTCACATTCCTCCGCTGATGTTATCCTGACTTGATGTAAGCTCAATCCTTATTTTGTTTACGCGCGGCGTAATCGCTTCAAGCACGGTTATCCTGAAGCTGTCCGCGGTGTGGATATCGCCCGACTTCGGTATGCTGCCGAAAAGTTCAAGCACCCAGCCTGCAACCGTATTTGCTTCGCTTGCGATTTCAACATCAATATCGCGCGTGTTGAAAAATCTTCTCAGCGAGTTAAGCGAAACTTCTCCGTAGACCTCAAAGGTGCGGTCGTCAACGGCGGTGACGGGCGAGCGAACCTCGTCGCTTTCGTCCCAGATTTCGCCCACAAGCTCCTCAAGAATGTCCTCCATGGTCACAATGCCGAGCGTGCCGCCGTGTTGGTCGAGAACCACGGCAAGGTGGCATTTTTCTTTCTGCATATTGCGCAGAACCTCGCTTATTTTCAGCATCTGCGGAAGATAAATGGTTTCCTGAAGAATATCCCGTATTGTAAAATCTCTGCCGTGCTTTTCGTAAGCCTTGAAGAAGTCCTTTTCGGTTATTGTGCCGATTATGTTGTCAAGCGTTTTTTCGTATACGGGCATACGGGAATATTCCTCCGCGAGGAATTTCGCGCGCACCTCGTCAACGCTTGCGGTATTCTCAACCGCCACTATGCGCACGCGGGGAGTAATAATTTCGTCAACGGTTATTTCGTCAAATTCAAGCGCACTGCGCACAAGATTTGATTCCTGCGTTTCCAGAACGCCCTCGTCCTCAATTTCTTCTATGATAACCTTAAGCTCCTCCTCCGTCATGCTTACAGACTGCTTTGTGCGGAACAGCTTGGAAATTCCCTTTTTCATAAGAATGAAAAGCGCGGAAAACGGCGTGAAAATAAACATCAGAAAGCTTATCGGCGCGGCAACGAATATGCTGAAGCCCTCTGCGTGGTCTTTGGCGATGCTTTTGGGCAGAACCTCGCCGAAAGTAAGCACGATAAGCGTTGTTGCAATGGTGGAAATTACACTGCCCCACGCGCTTGCAAATTCCGCGCTGATATTGGTCAGCAGGCTGATGGTAAGCAGCGTTGCGATTGATGAGCAGGCGATATTTACTATATTATTGCCAATGAGTATGGTCGTGATGGTTTTGTCGTATTTTTTGATTACCCTGAGCGCGCGCTCGGCGCCCTTTGAGCCGTTGTCCGCCATGCTTTTAAGACGGATTTTGTTGGCGCTTGAAAGCGCGGTTTCGGACGCCGAAAAGAACGCCGAAAGCGCCACCAGAACTATTATCAGGATTATATCGGTCATTGTTTGGTTACTCCCATTTCTTCCATATTTCAGGCTGATAGCCTGTTGTTGCCTGTTTTCCGTTTCTTACAATCGGGGTTTTGTAAAGCTTGGGGTTTTCCGCAAGCTTTTCGGGCTTTGCTTCGTCATAGAGGTATTTTATCTCGGTGTAGTCTTTCGCGTTCTGGTCAATCACTGCGTCTATGCCGCCGCCCAGCGCCCTTACAACGCTGTCAAGCTCGCCCTTGCTCAGCCCCTTTGAAAGCACGTCTATGTATTGATATTTTATGCCGCGCTCCTTAAAATATCGCTCCGCTTTTTTCGTGTCAAAGCATTTTGATTTGCCGAAAATCTGTATGTTCATGTTAAATCTCCGTTAAGCACATATTGCTTTATCGCCTTGGTAACTCCGCCGCTGTTGTTGCTGTCGGCGATGTGGTCTGCTATTTTTTTGATGTCCTCATGCCCGTTTGCCATTGCAAAGCTTACGCCCGCTGTCTGAAGCATATCCAAATCGTTGTAATAATCGCCGAACGCCATTATTTCGCTGCGGTCTATGCCAAGCGCCGCGGACAGCTTTTTAAGCGCGCCGCCCTTGCTTACGCCGCCCGCCATTACGTCCATCCATATCTGCCCCGATACCTGAATATTCAGCCTGTCGCCGAACACCGCGTCAAGTGCGGGCTTGCCGCGCTGCTGCGCGCCCTGCATATCGCATACGGCAAGCTTATATATCGTATCGTCTATCGAAAGCAGGTCGCTGCATTCGATATGGTTTTTATAGAATTTTGCAACCTCGGTGTTAAATTCATCATCTGCGGGCAGGTGGTATGTTCCGCCGACCGCGCATACAAGCAGCCTGAAGCCGCCTATATCCTGCGCAGCCTTTACAAACTCCTCAAAAATTCCGCGTTCCAGCGGGGTGATTTCAAGAAGTTTGCCGCCGTGGACTATATACGCGCCGTTATCGCAGATATAGTCTATTTTGGTGCGGTATTCTGCGGGAAACAGATGCTCCACTGCGGCGTAGGTTCTGCCGCTTGCCACCGTAAAGCCTATGCCCTTTTCGCAAAGGCTGTCAATTGTTTCGTAAAAATCTGCGGGAAGCTGCTTTTTATCGTCAAGCAGCGTTCCGTCCATATCGCTGGCTATCAGCTTTATCATGCTTTTTCACCTCGTTCAGTTAAGCGGTTTTTGGGGAATATTGCCGAGCAGCTCCGCGTTATAAAGCGAAGCGTCAAATTTTTTAAGCGCCATTGTTATATCCTCGGCATAATCCTCCGGAATTTCCTCATTCTCTATAAAATTACTAAGCGCCGAAGCAAAACTTTTTCTCAGCGCAACAGAGTCTTTCATCACAATCTTCATGGGAACGCGCTGCCCCGTATCCGCATTGCGAAGCTGCATTATGTCGCGGTCAAGCATTGACATTATGTAGGATATGCTGTCGGTGCTGTGCTGCCCGAATACAAGATGGTGAAAAACCGCCGCCTTGCACATTGCGCCCATGTCAAACTCCTTTAACAGTTTTTCATGCACCGCCATCAAGGTAAACAGGTATTCCTCTATGGAAGCGTAGTTGTTTGAAAGCCCCATGCACATTGTCAGGCTGTCCACATTTGCCGCGGAGAATTTAAGCGCCGTGTCAAGCGCGGTTTTTACTTTGTTCATAGGGCAGATGTCGATAGGCATGGTTACGGCGTTTCTTGCCGCCATTATGTATCGGCGCGCGTCTGCGGGGGTCATATATGTAAAGCTGCCGCGCAGTCTTACCATGGATATCGGCGCGTCAATCTGACTTTGCGCCGCGCGCACAAGCTGCGGCTGAAGCGTATTAAGCGCGGGAAACTCCATGATGACTGGCGTGCCGCAGTCCTTGATTTTTTCCTTAAGGTCATGAACTGTAAGCAGCACATAGGAAAAATCAAACACCCGCGCAAGCTCGGCGAACATAGGGTTGCCAAGGCGGAAAATATATTTCACGTTATCGGGAAGCTGCTGCATTTTCATTATGGTGCGGAAGTCCAGCTCCACATAACGCACGCCCATTTCGCCCAGAGCTTCGATATATTTATAGATATGCACAGGCTTTGCGGCTTCGCTTATCGGCAGCGTGCAAAGGCTGTTGTCGGTTATTACGGTTTTCATTTTAATCCTTTCGCCGCACGGTGGTAATTCCGCAGCGGAAAGCCGCCGTGCCGTATGATATACACGATACAATTATATCACAGCGGGCGGCATTTGGCAAGCGGTAAGAAACTCCATAAAATCCCCCGTATTGCGGCGCATTTTGCATAATTTGAACAAATATCCGCATTGCATGCTTGCTAAATCCGCCAAAGCATGATATCATATACTTATATCAGTAGTGGAGGTAGGGCAGATGGGCAGTTTTTATACCATTATTCTTGCGCTAAGCGGCATATATCTTACGGCGCAGCTTGCGGCATACGTTTTTTTCGGAAAATTGTTTTTTCCAAACGCGGGGATACTTTTTGAGCAGCGCAAAAGCCGTTTTGAGTGGCAGATGGTATTTCCCAAAAATCTGCTGCTGCTTATAATATTTCTGTTTGCTGCGTCTGCGTTTGGGCTTATTCTGGATAGCCTTGGGGTGGTGGGCTGGCTTTCGCTGCCGCTTGGGGCAATCGGCGGGCTTGCGGTTAATTTTGCGATAAACATTGCGCTGCTGCCCGTGCTGTTTAAGGCGCAGCACAGCGGCGCGCCGACCGATGACGAATTATCTGGCGCGCAGGCGGAGGCGCTTACGGATATTCTGCCCGACAGCTACGGCAGGATACGGGTGAAGCATGGCAAACGCAGCTATACATTTGACGCAATGACCGCCAACGGCAGAGAGCTGCGCGAGGGGGAAAAGCTGCTTGTTATCCACGCGGTGGACGGCTTGTGCTTTGTGGAAAGCGAGGAGCATATCTGCGATATCCTGTTTGAGGAGGACGAGCAGCCGCCGACAATTGCGTAGCGCAAAAGGTTGTGCAGGGCGTCTTTATATTATGGCATAATAAAACGGGCGACCATAAATCGCCCGTTTTTATTATGCTTATGCCATTACTTCAAAGCGCTTACAAGGTCGCGGGTGTCGCGCGCGATAAGCAGCTCCTCATTGGTGGGAACAACCCAAACCTCAACCTTGCTGTCGGGTGCGGAAATCTTGGTAAGCTTGCCGCGCAGACCCTTGTTTGCGTTCTCGTCAAGCTTAATGCCGAGGTATTCCATGTTGCGGCAAACGTCAGCACGCAGGTCATCGGAGTTTTCGCCGATGCCGCCTGTGAACAGAACCGCGTCAAGACCGTTCATTACAGCGGCATAAGAGCCGATGTATTTCTTGATTTCGTAGCGCAGCATTTCGCCCGCAAGCTGAGCCTTCTTGTCGCCATGTTCTGCCGCGTCAGAGATATCGCGGTTGTCGCTGGAGATACCCGAAATGCCGAGGAAGCCGGACTTCTTGTTGAGGTAGTCGCTCATCTCCTTGGGGGTAAGACCCATCTTATCGGCGATAAATGTTACAGCGGAAGCGTCAACAGCGCCGCAGCGTGTGCCCATGATTACGCCGTCAAGCGGGGTGAAGCCCATGGAGGTGTCAATAGACTTGCCGCCGTCAACGGCTGTGATGGAGGAGCCGTTGCCAAGGTGGCAGGAAACAATCTTCAGGTCCTTGATGTCCTTGCCCATAGCTTCAGCAAGCGCCATGGAAACAAATCTGTGAGATGTACCGTGGAAGCCGTACTTTCTTACATGGTACTTTTCGTAGCACTCATAGGGCATACCGTACATATATGCCTTTTCGGGCATTGTCTGGTGGAATGCGGTATCGAATACTACCACCTGAGGAGTGGTTTCGGGGATTACCTTTTTGCAAGCCCACAGCGCCAGTGCGTGGGGGTGATTATGTACGGGGGCAAGCTCTGCAAGGTCGTCAATCTTCTGAATAACCTCGTCTGTTACAAGCGTTGTCTTGTCGAACACCTCTGCGCCCTGCACAATGCGGTGACCAACTGCGGAAATCTCGCTCATGCTGTCAAGCACCTTGGCTTCGCCCGTTGTGAGAACCTCAACCAGCTTTTCAAAAGCCTCTGTATGTGTGGGGAATGTGCAGTCCATATCAACCACAGCGCCTGTGTATGCGGTGTGCTTGATGTGACCGTCAATACCGATACGGTCGCAGTTGCCCTTGGCGATAACGCTTTCGTCCTCCATGTTGATAAGCTGATACTTCAGCGAGGAACTGCCTGCATTGATTACCAGAATTTTCATGTTTGATAAGTCCTTTCATGTATTGTATTTCGGCTTTGGCGGATAACTCCAAACCAATAAACAGTCTAATCTATATTTTAACTCTTTTTGCCTGAAAAATCAAGTGCTTTTTCCTTGTTTTTTATTTTTTTACTATTTTCCTGTATATTGTATTGATTTATTGCGGATTTTGGTGTACAATTTAGATATTGGATATTACAGCTTTTACGGAAAGGACACACATGACGTTATATATAAAGCATTTTACACAGCTTACGGCGGCGCAGCTTTATGTGATACTGCGCGCAAGGGTGGGCATATTTGTGGTGGAGCAGGACTGCCCCTATCAGGAACTTGACGGCAAGGATTTGGACGCATGGCACGTCTGGTATGAGGACGAGGACGGCGTTGCCGCCTACTGCCGCGTGCTGGACAGGGGAGTTTCGTACCCCGATGAAGGCTCAATCGGGCGGGTTATTACGGTGAAGCGCGGCACGGGTCTTGGGTACAAGGTCATGATGGAGGGCATACGCACCGCGCAGGAAAAATACGGGCAGACAAGGCTTCGCATAAGCGCGCAGCAATATGCGCAGGGCTTTTATGAAAAATGCGGCTTTGTGCGCGTATCCGAGCCGTATCTTGAGGACGGCATACCCCATGTACAGATGTTGAGAAGCGGCGAGGTGAAGCTATGAAAACAGCGGCGGTTATATGCGAGTACAATCCGTTTCATTACGGACACAAATATCAGCTTGACAAAACGCGGGAGCTTGGCGCTACCCATATTGTGGCGGTTATGAGCGGAAATTTCACTCAGCGCGGCGATGTGGCGGTGTTTGATAAATATGCAAGGGCGCGCGCTGCGCTCGAAAACGGCGCTGACCTTGTGCTGGAACTGCCCACGGTATTCAGCCTGTCGGCGGCGGAGAATTTTGCACGCGGCGCGGTGCATATTATCGGGGCGCTCGGCTGTGTAGATATGCTGTCATTTGGCAGCGAATGCGGAGATATCGCCGCGCTGAAAGAAGCTGCGGGCGCTTCGGAATATGCCGTGCATACTGATGAGTTCAATAATCTCATGCGCAGCGGCGAATCGTTTCCTGCGGCGCTTGCAAAGGCGGTTAAAAGCTACTACACGCCCGATGTGTACGAGGTTTTAAGCTGCCCCAACAATACGCTGGCGGTGGAATATATTAAAGCGCTTGACGATATTGGCAGCGCGATACAGCCTGTCACCATACAGCGCCTTGGCGCAGACCATGACAGCGGCGAGGAGCAGGCAATCTTTGCAAGCGCTTCGCTTATCCGCAAAAAGATAGCCGAGGGCGGGGATTATTCCGCGTTTGCGCCTGTAATCGGCGAGCCCGCGGCGGATATTCACAGGCTTGAAAGCGCTATACTTGCAAAGCTGCGCCTGATGAAGGCGGCGGATTTTGAAAGCGTGTACGATGCGGCACAGGGGCTGGGCGAGCGGCTTTATAAAGCGGCAAGAAAGGCGTGCAGCCTTGATGAATTGTATTTCCTGACAAAGACAAAGCGTTATACTCTTGCCAGAATAAGGCGCGCGGTGCTTTGCAGCTTCCTTGAAATAGACAAAAGGCAGCTTAACGAGCCGATAGCCTATATACGCATTTTGGGCATGAATGGGCGCGGCAGGGAAATACTATCGGCGGCGCAGTGCGGACTGCCGATTGACACCTCACTGAAAAGCCTTATGAAGCAAAGCCGCGAGGCGCACAGGCAGGGCGCGTTTGAGGAGCGCTGCGGCGATATTTACTCGCTTGCGTTTGAAAAGCCGCGTCGGTGCGGGTACGAGTTCACGGCAAAGCCTGTGATAATTTCATAAATAAACCATGGAGGAGCATAAAATGGTAGAAATAACAGAAATCAGCTACAAAAATTTCGGCAAGTGCATAAAAATGGATAACGGCACGGCAAGCATAATCGTCACCGTTGATGTAGGTCCGCGTATAATTTCTTACTGCCTTAACGGCAAGGAGAATATGCTGTTTGAGGACGTAAACAGGGATTTCCTTGATGACAGCGAGGAACTTCGCGAATACTTCGGCGATGACAAGACATGGTACATATACGGCGGTCACAGGCTTTGGAGCAGTCCCGAAAGCTATCCGCACAGCTATGTTCCCGATAATCAGCCTGTAACTTACAGCTTAACGGGCGAGCTTGACGGCTTCTACGGGGTTGCGCTGTATTCTCCCATAACCAGAACGTGTCAGCAGCACGCGACATTTGTATGGCTGGACGGCACGGCAGGCTCGTCAAGGGTTAAAATCAACCATAATATCACCAACGTTTCGGGCGCGATTGTGACCCTTGCGCCGTGGGCAATGACGGTCTGCGCGGCGGGCAGCGTTGAAATTTTCCCGCAGAGCCAAAAGGACAACGGGCTGCTTTCCAACCGCAGAAATGTTTTCTGGAGCTATTCCGATATCAATGACGACCGCTTTTTCCTTGGCAACAAATACGGAACTTTACATCAGGTAAGCGGCACGGACAAAAAATTCAAAATAGGTATAAACAACGAGGACGGCTGGGCGGCTGTTGTAAACCACGGGCAGATTTTCCTCAAGAATTTCGATATGAATATTGATGGAAATTATCCCGACTACGGCTGCAATTTTGAAACATTCACCAACGGACTTTTCCTTGAATGTGAGAGCCTTGGCGAGCTTGAAACGCTGAAAAATTATCAGACCGCTTCGCTTTCCGAGGAATGGCGGCTTATCGAATGCAGCGAGCAATTTGACCGCAGAAACGAGGACAGCATAGACGCATTTGTAAAAAAATACAACCTTGGCAAGGAAGATAAGCTCAGAAATCTGGTCAGAGCATCTACCGCAATGACGCATATCATAAATGATTAAGGAGCAGATATGAGCCTTTACGAACAGCTTCGGCAGAAGCACAGCACGTTTATTTATCACAGCTATGATTTTTTGCGGCAGGAGGGCGAAACGCAGCTGCGATTTCACTTTTCCATTGACGAATATCATTTTTATCCGCAGTGGACGTTTTCGCTTGAAGCCGCCGAAAGCGCCAATCTCGCGCTTATTGACGAGCTTGCGTTTTCACTTGGCATGGCGGAGCTTGTTTCCTACTGGAAATGCGCCTGCTGTCCTAATGTCGAGGTGCGCTGCGGCGCGCTTTCCGCATGGCAGAAGAACTGGTGGAAGAAGCTTTATTTCAACGGTCTTGGCGAGTTTTTCTATCGCAACGGCATAACTCCCGATTTTGACGGATTTATGCAAATAACCGCGCCCGAACAGGCTGAACGGCGCGCGTCTTATTACGGCGGTGGGCAGCTTCGCGGCGTGCTTGTGCCTGTCGGCGGCGGCAAGGACAGCGTTGTGTCGGTGGAGCTGCTTAAAAAGCACGGCGCGGAGATATTTCCGTATATCATAAATCCGCGCGGGGCAACGCTTGGCTGCGTGCAGGCGGCGGGAATTTCCTCCGAAAAGACAATAGGCGTGCGCCGAACGATTGATAAAACGCTGCTTACGCTTAACGGGCTTGGATACCTCAACGGGCATACGCCTTTTTCGGCGGTGGTGGCGTTTTCGGCGGAACTTTTCGCGGTGGCAAAGGGGCTGAAATATATCGCGCTCTCCAACGAAAGCAGCGCGAACGAGGCGTATGTTGACGGCACGGTTATAAATCACCAATACAGCAAATCCACCGAGTTTGAGCGGGATTTCCGCGAATACTGCGCGCGCGTTTTCGGGGAGATTTCCGATGGCGCTTATCCCGAATATTTCTCGCTGCTTCGCCCTTGGAGCGAGTGGCAGATTGCGCGCGAGTTTGTAAAATATCCGCAGTATTTCGGGGTATTTCAAAGCTGCAATCTGGGCAGCAAAACCAACGTGTGGTGCGGCGAATGTGCAAAATGCCTTTATGTATATATTCTGCTTGCCGCATTTCTGCCCGATGAAACGCTGGAAAAAATCTTCGGCTGCAATATGCTTGAAAAGGAGCAGCTTTGCGATATGCTTTACGGCTTGGTGCTTGACGGCGAGGATAAGCCGTTTGAGTGCGTGGGAACGCGCGGCGAGGTAAGGCTGTCGCTTGAAATGGCGCTTGAAATGCGCCGTGACAATCCACCCGCGCTGCTTAGAAAATATATGCAGCTTAATGAGCGCGGCGGCTTTGATATCCCCATGCTGACGGATTATTTTGATAAGGATAATTTTGTGCCGCAGGAGTTTTTATATTTGTTGGAGAATTGATATGGATATTTCTGTTTTAACCCCGACTTTTCGCGGGAAAAGGGCTGCTATCCTCGGCTTTGGGCGCGAGGGCAGGGTGTGGCTGGATATACTGAAAAAACTTGCCTGCTGCGCGGAAATTGCGGTAGCCGATGTAAACACGGTGGAAGCCGAGGGCGTTACGCTTATCTGCGGCGAGGATTATCTTGACAGGGCGAAGGAATACGACCTGCTTTTGCAGTCCCCAGGGGTAATAATCAAGGATAAGCTGAATGAAGCTGAAAAGGCTAAAATTCTCACCCAGACGGAGCTGCTTTTAAGGCTGCGCCCGTGCAGAATTGTCGGGGTTACGGGTACAAAGGGCAAAAGCACAACCTCATCGCTGATACATCATTTCCTTAAGGCGAGCGGAATTGATACCATGCTGATAGGAAATATCGGGGTGCCTCCGCTTCAGCGGCTTGAGGAAATGCGTCCCGATACCGTGGCGGTGTGCGAGCTTTCCTGCCATCAGCTTGAATTTGTAAAGCACTCGCCCGAAATATCCGTGCTGCTTAATATTTTCCCCGAACATCTTGACCACTACACAGGCTTTGAAGCCTACAAAGCGGCAAAGGAGAACATATTCCGCTATCAGACGGACGGGGACTGCGCCATAATCAACCAAGACCTTTTGCCCGCGCAGACTGGGGGCAGAGTGATTTCCGCAAGCTTTGGCGGCAGTGCCGATATTATGACGGACGGCGGCGATATAAGGCTTCCCGACCGTGTAATTTCCGCGGCGGAGATATTCACAAGGCTGCGCGGCAGTCATAATGTCTACAACATAGCCGTGGCGCTTCAGGCGGCGGCGCTTGCGGGCGCGGATATCGGGGCAAGCCTTGCGGCGCTGCCCGATTTCAGCGGACTTAAGCACAGGCTGGAATATATCGCTGAGATTAACGGCGTTGAGTATATCAATGACAGCATATGCACAATTCCAGAGGCGGCGATTGCGGCGGTAAGGGCGTTTCCAGACGGCGCGGACTGCATAATAGTCGGCGGAATGGAGCGCGGCATACCTTACAATAAGCTTACGGATTTTATCAACACGGGCGCTGTCAAAAATGTTATACTTCTGCCCGATACGGGCGCGCGCATTGCGCGGGATATTACAAACGGCGCTGTCAATATTGTTATGGCGGCGGGGCTTGCCGAGGCGGTGCGGGAAGCGCGGCGGCTTGCAAGGCGCAGAGTGATACTTTGTCCCGCGGCGGCAAGCTACGGCTTTTACAAGAATTTTGAGGAGCGCGGCGAGCATTTCAGACAGCTTGTAGAGAATATGGAATAAGGAGAGCGCTTATGCCACAGATGACATGGGACAGGCTGCTTTGCACCAAAAGAAGCAGGCAGGTTACAAGAAACAATGCAGGCGACGTGAGAACGGAGTTCCGCAAAGATTATCACAGGATAATCGGCAGCGCTTCGTTCAGGCGGCTTCAGGATAAAACGCAGGTTTTTCCGCTGGACAGGGGAGATTTTGTGCGCACAAGGCTTACACATTCGCTGGAGGTTTCCTCGTTTGCGGAGTCGGTGGGCGATACCGCGTTTTGCAGGCTGATTAGCGAGGGTCGCGCGGATATTACGCCGCAGGTGCGCGAGTCCTGCTGTGATATACTTCGCTGCGCGGGACTCGTTCACGATATAGGCAATCCGCCGTTCGGGCATTTCGGAGAATACACCATACGGGAGTGGTTTTCGCGCCATTTGTCGGCGCTTACATATATGGGAAAGCCGCTGGACAGCCTGCTAAGCCCGCAGATGGCGGGCGACCTGCTTAATTTTGAGGGCAATGCGCAGGCGCTGAGGGTGCTGACAAAGCTGCACTATCTTGTTGACGAGCATGGAATGAACCTTACCTACGCGCTGCTCAATACCGTGATAAAGTATCCCGTTTCGTCCATTGGGATAGATAAGCGCAGCGGCGATATAAAGACCAAAAAGATGGGCTTTTACCTTACCGAGCAGCATCTTTATGCCGATATATCCTCGGCAACGGGCGCGGAAAATTGCCGATATCCGCTTACATTTCTGCTTGAAGCGGCGGACGATATCGCTTACAAGACCGCCGATATTGAGGACGCGGTGAAAAAGGGAATGATAAGCTATGCGGCGCTGTTTTCGGAACTTTGCGACTGTGCGGAGCGCTGCACGCAGGGCGCGGAAAAATCCGTGCTTGAAAAGGCGGTTGAGCAGCTTTGCCACTGCCGCAAAAGGGCAGAGGAAAAATCCATGCCCGACCCCGACCAAAACGCGGTACAGAACTGGATTATAGCTATGCAGTCGCGGCTGATATATGCGGCGGCGGACGCATTTGTTAATAACTATGACGAGATTATGCGCGGAGAGATGAAAACGGAACTGCTTTCCGTTTCGCCTGCGGCGCGGCTTGCGGAGCTTCTCAGCGATATAGCGTACAGGTACGCTTTTCAGTCGGGCGAGATACTTAAAATTGAACTTTCGGTGGAAACAATGATGGATTTTCTGCTTGAAAGGCTGACGGGTGCTGCGCTGAGGTTTGACACGCCGCAGCAGCGAATAACGGACAGCAAGCTTATCTCCGTGATATCGGAAAATTACGTTAAGATATGCCGTATGCAGTGCGAGGGCGCGGACGAAGCTCATCAGGCGTATTACAGGCTTATGTTGGTTACGGATTATATCTGCGGCATGACGGACGGCTTTGCAAGGCAGCTTTACCGCGAAATTGCGGGTATTTTATGATATCGGGGAGGGATTTCTGTGGACAAGCTTCTTGACGCAAGAAATAATGGCACATACGGCAAAACTGAGGCGGAGGAACTTCCGCTGATACGGCATGGCTCTTTTAAGGTTGCGTATAACCATGAGATGGTTTTTCTGATTATCGCGGCGGGAATTGCGGCGGCTTCGCTGATTGCGCTTTTGCCTGTGATAAAGCTTGCGTTTGTGATGGAGTCAAGTCAGCTTTTTGAAGTAATATTGGCGGCGGTGTGCGGATTTTTCGGCATAATGTGCGCGGTTATATTTATGGGCAGGGGCTGCGAATTCAGCGCGGAGCAGAACGAATTTACGGTAAAAGGTCCAGGCAAAAAAACGGAGTATTTCTATTATTCGGACGTAAGCGATATTACATTTGAGCCGTTCAGCCTTTTCGGCAAACACCGCGGTTATATCGTCACGGTCACCACAAGTCTGAGAACAACGCAGTACCGTGTGATTTTCGGCGATAACAAGGTGATTAAGGACGTTACAGCGACGCCGTTTTACTATCTTGGCGTAAACAGCGGCATTATTACCACCGAGAAGCCGCAGCTTGACAGCGAGGAAGTGGACAGTATGTTTGAGTCGGCGCTGATTGAGCAGATAACCGCCAAGGCTTACAGGGAAACGGAGAATGACGGGAAATCATTTGGAGATACAAGATGGAACAGATGAATGAAAATATAGTAAGAAAAGGCACATTCCGCTGTTACAACAAGGCGCAGAATGTCTGCGGCACATTTTTTGCGGCAGGACTGTTTATGCTTGCGGCGGTTACGGTGCTGTGTATTTTTGATTTTGGCGAATTAAGCGGATATATTTCGCGGCTGTTCTGGGTGGTTGCGCTGCTGGAAGCAATTTTTGCGGTGACGTGGATTGTGGTATCCATGCGCGGAGATTACAGCTATGAAATAAGGGAGAATGAGTTTTCCGTTACCGCCCCCAACGGAGATACGGAATATTTCTTTTACAGCGATATACAAAGCGTGGATTATCAGCCGCTTAAAAAGGGCAGGGACAAGGGCTACACGGTGCTGATAACCACAAGCGTGCGCACGGTTAAATACGGGTTTGTGTTTGGCTATAATGCGGAAAATACCGCTACCTCCGACACTCCGTTTTATTATTTGGAGGTCAGGGCGGGGCTGCGCGAGGAGGTCGCTGACGAAATAGACAAGGACGGCATAATGGCGCAGTTTGAGCGTATGTCGCGCGAGCAGAGCATTTCCCGCGTACCGAAAGCGGAGCGCGAGGCGCGTTTTTTCGACTCCATAACGCAGGAAAAGCAGAAACTCGAAGCGGCAAAATCGGCTGAGCCAAGCGAACAGCAGTCAGCCGAGGAAAATACCCGCAAATAATATTTCCCCGCAGGAAAAGCGAGGTTAGCTAGAAATATAAATCCCGCCAAAGTCCGAAATAGCCGTTTGCTCGGTTGTTTCGGACTTTTTTCTGCGTCTTTCAGAAATTGTATAATAATTCATAGTTTTATTTTGTTTCGAGGGTGCTTAACCGATAAGATTTCCTTTTGCTTTGCCATTGCAACATGAGTGTATATTTGTGTTGTAGTAATAGAGCTATGTCCGAGTATTTTTTGTATGTAGCGGATATCCACGTCCTCCTCAAGCAATAGCGTTGCAAAAGAATGCCGAAACATATGCGGAGTAACGTGGCGTTCGTACCCAACAGCAGTGGCATAATGGGTTATCATTGCCCGTACCGACTGTTCTGACAAACGACGCTTGAATTTATTTACGAAGAAAAATCCCGAGGTTGCAATATCATCACGAAAGGCGTTGCAGTAATTATGGAGCGCTTTCAGAACATCAGGGTTTTCAATCTGGATTATTCGTTCTTTTGAGCCTTTCCCGAAGATTTTCAGCGTGTGATTTTCTAGGTCTATCGCTTCGGGGACGAGGGTGCAAATCTCTGAAACTCTTGCTCCGGTGGCAAATAGAATTTCAAGCACGGCGATATCACGGAGTGCGCATTTTCGGGAATAATCAGTCCGACAAAGTTTCAGCGTACTGTATGCCGAAGATAGAATTGCGCTGATTATGTTGAATGGAATAGTTTTGGGCAGCATTAACGGTTCACGGAATGAAGTGCCGATTTTGTCAAATGGATTTGCAGAAATGATGTCCTGCACCATTAGGTAATGCGTAAACGCTTTAAGCGCAGCGATTTTCCGCTTGGCTGTTTTAGGCTTGAAATGCTTATGGAGATGAATTATGTAGCTTTGGATATGCTCACGGTCAAAGGTGTTCTGGGAATGGTCAGAGAATTGACGAAGGTCTGTCTGGTACGCTTTGGCGGTTTTGGGGCTAAGGGTTTTCTGTTCAACGCAATATGTGATATATGTGCTGATGGCTTTTTGCAGGTTCATTATTGGTGTCTCCTTTTGTTGTTTATTATCCACATTATATATCTTAGAGCAGGTTTTGTCGATATGCACATATTCAAAGCGTGATTTTGTGTGATTTGATGTATTTTAAGTGTTAATATTGAAATTACGCTGGGTTTGGAGTATAATGTTGGTATAGGTTATAGGCAGATAACATTAAATTGCAGATAATTGTTTTTATTATTTGCAATAAGGGTAAATCTTATGAAAGAATTTAGCATGTTACTTTATTGTACCATACAAAAATGAAATGAATATTAATGAAAATAAACTGAAGTTATACCTTAACACTTGAAAGAAATATATTGAGTTTAAAAAGTTTTCTGGAATTGCTGAAATAATATCTGGTGTATCAATGTTTATTACTTTGATATGTTCCAATTGGAATTCTGCATCATTAATTGCAATATTTTTTCCATGTGTTGGGTATTTTATTTCGATAGCTATTTTGGCGTATGGTGTTTTGCAGTTTGTATCAAGTATAAAAAACTTTTTTACAGTTGATCTGTGTTTTAAGGAGATTTCTAGTCTGGATGATACAAAAAACGTGTACAATATGTGATAATAGTTAATGACATTGATGGAAATTATCTATTGATTTATAACATCCCTTGTAAATGTTATTTATTTCCTAGCTTTAGTTCTAGTATAATTGATTTTTCAACACATTCTATAGATCAAATTTTGCTAGAAAAAAGTAAAGAGATTATGGGAATTAAGAATCAAAATTTAGAAATTAAATATGTTGGAATTTTGGAAAACTATAAAATGAACGTGGGTGAAAACTGTTTTGTGAATTATAAATTTCAATTTTATCTGATTAGCGGGATAACATTGGGAAACTATAAAAAACGGTTTAAAATTAATGGTCAAAAATTTAAGTGGGTTTCTATTGACAAAATGTATGCGAATAAAAAAATGATGAAAAAGAACTTAGATGTTATTGATTTTGTGAACGATCATACAAATATATCAAAAATATAAACATTTTGTGGCATCCTAAATTTTTAAGTTTCCCCAACAACGCGTGTAAGCCGAAATACAACAATTTTTTCTGAAATACGAAGGTCAGAACTAAAATTAGCTGTTTTGCTGTCGGAAAAACAAAGTATTTAATCAGTGGATACGCTGTAGAAATGGGGGAAACATCTTAAAACATTGCAAGGAATATTCTCACCATTTCGAGAATGAGATTTCGTTTTTCGGGAATTTCGGGTTATGAAAATGCGGCAGCTTGAGAACTGCCGCAGAAATTAATTTATCTTTTCAAGCTTTGCTTTATCTGTTTCATAAATTTTACCTCACAAGACCTCAATTAAGCGATAAACATTTAAGACAATGTCACACAATCTTTATGCGGAATCGCCTTAATATATTAAATTTTAACAACCCCTGAAACATTCTCCCCTTCGCCGTAATAAACATAATACACCATATCCGTATTTGAAATCACAGAAAAATGCAGCAGCTTCTGCTGCATCAGCACCGTAATTTCATCGCTGAGCAAATATAACGTTTCGTCCGCGTAAAACACAATTCGGCTGCCGTCAGAGGATATTTGTTCCGCCGTCATTTCTGTAAGCAGTTCGGCTGCGCCGCTTGTTGTGTTCATTGAATATATACCGTCTTTGTTGGAATACAGCAGTCTGCTGCCATCATAGTAAAGCGATTTAACAAAGCCGCCCGCAAGCCTTTCAGACTGCTTGTCTGCAATATCGTATGCCATAAGCTCCAAAGAGTGATTGATGTAGTAAATCCTTTTCCCGTCAAACGCCACCATATTAAGCTGGTTGCCATCTGGAATTATGCACTCTGCTTTGCCGTTTTTGATTTGGTAGATTTCGCCGCTGTATGTAATTGCATAAATCGTATTTCCGTCGGCAAAAAAAGAATGTATGCTGCTTTCAAGGATAATGTTGTCCTTAAAACTCAATCCCAAAAACGAATAAACCGGCTGAGGGTCTTGTGAAAACAATTCTTCACATTCAAAATTCTCAAGAGAAATCTTGCTTATCGAAGTGCTTGAACTGTCATCAAGATAATAAATCGAATTGTCGCCATATGCAAAATGCGTGATAAGCATATCTTCCTTAAAAGGATTCCTCAACAGCTCGTAATTAGTATCGTCAAGCTTTGAAAATGCACTAATCCCATCTGCGCTTTTTACAAAATAATATGTATCGTTTTGAAGCACATAAAAGCCGTCTTTCAGGTTATAGCAGATATCCGAAGAACTTTGCCCTTGGCAGCCCGTTATATTAAAAATCACAAGCATTAGCAGCGGCAATGTCGCTATGCACTTTGCTTTTAACGACTTTTGCTCATAATACTTTTTTGCCACAAAAACAGCCACAACGCAAAACGCTAATATAAATGCAGTCAATGCGGCAAAAGCTGATATTGGAATTTCAGAAAAAGTCCTTGCTGTCATTTGGTTTCTTGCGCCCTCACTTAGCGTTTCATAAGCTTCACCGCGAAAATACCCCGTTGCGCGTAAAAATCCAGTAGGAAGATAATATGCCGCACTTCCCTTGGTAAACAGAAATTGCTGCAACAGGCATATTGAACATGGAACAAACACAACCAAAAGCGACTTTTTGATTGTCACACACAGTAAAATTACAGCGGATGCCAGAAAAATATATCCCAAAAGCCTTATTGCCTGCAATAAAACAAAACCGCCTAAAACAGAAATATTATAAACGCAGCCCGAAAAATAGCTTATGCTCTGAATGGGATAAAAAAGCGCCTGCAAGCCACATTCGCGGCATAAAAGCAACAATTCGCACCCCGACGCAAGTATTTGCGCAGCGGCAATAAATATACCAAGCGCAGCGATTTTAGCATAAAGAGTTTTGCTTTTTCCGTTTGGATATGCCTTGATAAGCGTAATCATTTGTGAGCTTTCCTCGCCGAGAAATGATATTGCGCTAAAAATTACCGTCAAAGCAACCAACAGAACATCGGGATAATCCCTGCACAATCCGTTGTATTCTTCGGCGATAAAATATCGCCTGTCGGTATCTTCTGATACATAGTTATACCGTTGAAATACAAGCTCCAGTGCCTGCGCTTTATCAAGCAGCGGCTGAATTTCCGATATGCCGATTAGATATTCCTCCTCATTGTCAAGCTCACCGCTTATTATCCGATTTATCAAATCCTGTTCTCTGCTCTGGGCGGCGTAAACTTCGTCCTGTTCGTAATAAAGGAAATCCTCCTTTTCGGCAGTTAAAGCCCCCGACAGATACGACATATAATCATAGTATGCAGCCTTGGTTATCTCGTTGTCAAAATGCTTTTGGGTATACATACAGCTCATTGCAGCAAATTCCGCAACAATCATAACAAATAAAAGCAACAAACCATATTGCTTTATAAACAGTTTTTTTATTTCGTGTTTCAGCATTTTGATCTCCTTAAACAATGCGGCGCAACAATTGCGACAAACACCGCCAGTCCCGCCAAAAGAATGCAAAGCGAAAACAACGCAATGTACAGCGCGGGAACAGGCTCGCCGAAAATGTTAATGCAATTAAGCCCTTTGAGGTATGTATCAGGAGTAAGCGCCATTATGGGATTTAGCGGAATGTTAGAATAACCCGCCGTAAGAATAAGCGCAACCGCCGCCAAAAAAGAACCGATTGCCGCAATTATTGTATTGGGGCTGATTTGCGATATAAGCATTATGATTTCCGCTATGACGAACAGCGCGATAAATTTAAGTGCCGCACATATAAGAATTGCCTGCGCAAATGTGAAGCCATACGGACAATAGGCGAAATACTCGGCAGAATATACAGGGCTGTTAAGTCCGTCTACGCCATACAAAACGCCAACGCACGCAAGGTCAAGCACGACAAAATAAACGGTCAGAAAAAGAGCGTACAAAAACGCTGACGCAAGCTTTGCCCTCGCCGTTATTCCGACTTTGCCGCTTGATGTAATAAGCGCGCCCATGCCACATTCTTTTTCTCCCGAAAAGCATGAGGACAATCCTAAAATCAGCATTATTATTGCCAAAAGCGAGGAAAAATCATAGCTGAAATAGTGTTCAGCCCATTCTGTAAGATGGTATTCAGGTATGCTGCGACCGCTGTATAAATTGTATATCAGCGTGTTGTATTTTGCTTCATAGTAGTTTTTGCATTGCGTGTAAAAACCAATGTTCTCGTATGCTTTGCTTACAATTTCGTTTGATAAATTCGGATATGTTATGTAATACTCCACTTCTGGAATAAGGTAAAAGTGAAAAAGCGCAAAATCTCCGAACTCGTATCCTGTATAGCAATCGGGATTATATTCCGTACTGTATTCCTTGTTTAACACAAGGGCACTAAGATGCTTGTCGTTTTCCTTAAGAAACTGAATTTCGTCCCCCGAAACAGTGCCGCTTAATTCGTCATACATCTGATAGTACGCCGACTTTACCTCGGTCATATCCTCGCCGCTGAAACGCCCGAAAATGTTGAACACTTCATTTATTCTGTATACATTCAGTATCGAAAGCGCTGTCAGAACAAGCAGCACGGAAAGCTTTAGCCAGCTTTTTCGCATTTCATAATATACTATTTTCATGTCAGATTTTCCCAAAACTGTACAAGCAGACATCATCAAGATTTGGCGAAACATCAACCGCGTTTTCGAACGGCTTTTGCTCGCATATCAGCCTTACTCTGCACAAATTGCCTTCCGCTATCACGTTGCTGACAGGGTAAGCGTTCATAATCTCAATAACACTGTCGCTGCCGCAGGCGTATTCCCACACTTTGCCTTTAAGCTTTGATGTGATTTGGCTCTGTGTGCCGCAGTCGATAAGCTGTCCGTTATTTATCAACACAACCTCTTTGGCTATGTATGCAATATCGGATACAATATGCGTTGCAAGAATTACAATTCTGTCGCTGCCCAATGATGAAATCAGGTTTCTGAAGCGTATTCGTTCTTTAGGGTCAAGTCCCGCCGTAGGCTCGTCAAAAATCAGCACCTCAGGCTCTCCCACAAGCGCCTGCGCAATGCCCAGCCGCTGCTTCATTCCGCCCGAAAAAGCGCCGATTTTCTTGCCGCTGCAATCCGCAAGATTTACTTGCTCCAACAGTCTGCGGCAATAGTTTTTGCAGTTTTCTGTTTTAATTCCTTTCAGTGCCATTATGTAGCGCAGAAATTCTTCGGCTGTATAGTTTTTATAAAAGCTTTGGTATTGCGGCAGATAGCCAAGCCTTGTGCATAAAGGCAAACCGCTTTGGCTTTTCAATAAGGGGCTTGCCCCGTCATTTAACGTGGCAAGGGTTGGCGTAGCCAA
>CAZKXB010000012.1:0-45545 GCA_964556595.1 uncultured Ruminococcus sp.
TACTTTGGCTTTGTTGACGGCGCGTTTACAATGCTTGACGAGTCGCAGATGGAGTACTCAATCCTTGCGGCAATTGGCGGCGCGGTAAGCTGGCTGTTTGCACCTCTTGGCTGGGGCAACTGGCAGGCAACTGTCGCAGCGGTTACAGGTCTTGTTGCAAAGGAAAACATTGTCGGCACACTGGGCGTTCTTTATGGCGGCGGAGAGCTTTCGGTATACGCGGCAATGGCACAGGCGTTCACTGCCATAAGCGGTATGTCGTTCCTTGTGTTCAACCTGCTGTGCGCTCCTTGCTTCGCGGCAATGGGTGCAATCAAGCGCGAGATGAACAGCGCGAAGTGGTTCTGGTTTGCGATAGGCTATGAGTGCGGCTTTGCGTATGCTATCGCTCTTATTGTAAATCAGCTCGGCAACCTGTTTACAGGCACACTGATGACCGCAGGCAGCGGCGCTGTGGTAAATATCATAAGCCTTGTTGCGGCTGTGGTTATACTTGTGGGCTTGATTTATATGATATTCAGACCTTACAAGGAGGCTACAAAGCTTACCCATAAGGTTAAGGTAAAATAAGTTTCCATGTTGTGCGCGGCAGGGGGAAAATCCTCCTGCTGCGCTATACATACGGGAGGAATTTTCATGATTGATTTCATTGTGAATAATATAGGCTCTATCATCGTTGGCGCTTTGGTTGTCGCCATGGTTGCGGCGATTACGGCAAAGCTGATATCGGATAAGAAAAAGGGAAAATCATCATGTGGCGGCGGCTGCAAATGCTGCCCCAACGCAGGTCTGTGCCACGGCGGCAAAAAAACGGAGCAGTAATAGTCGGAGGAAAGCCGTATGCGTTATGTTGGACTGCCCTCGGCAATGTGGACGCTGTTTTCAAAGTCCTTTCGGAGAAATCTGACGGCTGTTTTTGAATTATCTCCGCAGACAGCGAAAACTGTTATGTCAGAAGCCAAGGGCAGATACAAGAAGCTTATTTGCGACCTGCCAGCGTTTGAAAAGGGCGACCGATTTGAAATGAATATTTTGAACTGCGCTATGCTGTCAGCGGTAATTCTGAGTATGCCGCAGCGCCCCGATGTGGACAAGCTTACTGTTTATTTTAGGCAGTCGATGATGACTGGGGTGATGCGTTGGTTCTGTCGGCAAAGCGGTAAGAAAAAATTCACCCAAAAGGACATTGAGGGAATGAAGAAAACTGCCGAATTTCGTGCCGCCGACAGAAACCCCTACTCGTGGAATATGGAATTTCTTCCCTATCCCGATGGCAGCGGCTATGAGGGACGGTTTACAAAGTGCGGCATATGCACGCTGATGAAGGAACTTGGGCTTTTTGACCTTGTTCCCGCCATGTGCGCACTGGACTACACCATGAGCGAAGCAGGCGGCGCAACGAATTTTGTGCGCGAGTACACCATTGCGCAGGGCGGCGCATACTGCGACTGTGGATATAAGAAAAAATCACAGTCTTAAATACATAGCCGTGCGGAATACTTTGGATTTTGCGCGGCGCTGTTATGATATGGGAGGTGCGTCAGTATGCCACAGTGGCTGGCAACGGCGGTAATAATCGCGATAATAGCGGCGGTCTGCGTGACTGCTGTGGTAAGCTATATCAAGCGGCTGTCAAAAGGCTGCTGCGGAACTGCGGCGGATAAGGAAATACGTCTTGCGCCAAAGCAGGGCGATTTTCCGTACAGCGTTACCGTTTCAATCGGCGGCATGACCTGCGAGAACTGCGCGGCGCGCATAGAAAACGGCTTCAACAGGCTTGACGGAGTTAATGCGGCTGTTGACCACAAAACGGGAAAGGCGGTTATACGCTCCGAACAGCCGCTTTCCGAAACCACTATCCGCAGAACGGTGATGCAGCTTGGCTACACACTGATAAGCATTTCATGAATTATTCAGGACGATACCGCGCAAAAAATGTGCGGTATTGCTTTTGTTTGTTGAGAAAAATTTGGTGAAAAATGCAACCAAATCTTCTTTTTATCGGTATTATTTATGAAAGGCAAATGAAAGAGGTGATATCGGGGTGACTGACGGCGAAATTGTGGAACTGTTCAATCAGCGAAATGAGGCGGCTATTGCCGAAACTGACAGGAAATATCGCGCCTACCTTACCAAAATCGCGTTAAACGTGCTTAACGACCGCGAGGACGCGGGCGAAACGGTCAACGATACATATTTTAAGGCGTGGAATGTAATTCCGCCGCATTGTCCTGTGGTATTATCGGCATTTCTGGGCAGAATTGCGCGGCAGCTTTCGATAGACAGGCTGCGCACCGCAACGCGGGAAAAGCGCGGCGGAAGCCAGTATCTGCTTTCACTTGAGGAGCTTTGTGATGTCGCGGGCGGCGGCGACCCCGCCGAGGGTTATGACGCGGTGGAACTTTCGCGGGCGATAAGCGCGTATCTTCGCGGAATTTCCAAAAACAAGCGCGCCGCGTTTGTGCTGCGGTACTGGTTCTGCGAAAGCATACACGACATCTGCGGCATACTGGGCGAGAGCGAGTCAAATGTAAAAAGTATCCTTCACCGCGTGCGTGTTGGTTTGAAAGAGTATCTGGAAAGCGAGGGGTTTGAGATATGAATTCGGAAAAGCTGAGCGAAGCAATCGGGGAAATTGATGATGATATTATAAAGGAGGTTGACGAGATGAGAAGCAGAAGTTCACCTAAAAACAGAAAAAGGCTTTGGATATCCATAGGCACAATAGCGGCTTGCGCGGTAATTTCGGCGGTTGCGGTTGTAAGCGTGAATATGGGTAAGCTGTCTGTTGACAACCCTAATGTTTCGGGCACTACGTCTGACGCATCGCAAACAGAGCCAACCTTACCGCAGGAGCAGCAGACAACCGCAATATCACAAAACGGTCAGCAGACAACCACTACATCAAGAATAGAGCAAACAACAACGGCAACAACCACCTCTGGTCAAGATGAGCAATCAGTCACAAGTTCCACAACAGAACCGACAACAGCGCCGCAGGAGCAGCAGACAACTGTTACTTCAAAGACTGAGCAGACTACTATGCCCGTTGAACCTGTCGAAGTTGTTATGAGCAAGCCTACAACGGAGAATTTGGAGCTTATGGCTGCTGAATATCCTGATATCAAAGAGCCTGATTATGAGGAAGAAAATTGGGCAACAAAATACAGGAAGTACCAATCCGCAATGAATTTGCTTCAGAGTAATCTCAAATACACAAAGGATATCTCAAAAAGCTATTATTCGTCTGTTACGGAAACATTTCTTTCCAATGCCAATGGGGAAAACGCCATAATATCGCCTGTAAACATTTATCTTGCGCTTTCAATGCTTGCCGAAACAACAGACGGCAATAGTAGACAGCAAATTCTCAATCTTCTCGGAGCGGAGGGCATTGGACAGGTTCGCTTGTGCGCAAACGGTCTGTGGGGCGGCTGCTTCAGTAATACCTTGTATAACAGAGCCTTGCTTGGCAATTCCATCTGGCTAAGCAACAAAAAGAGCTATAATCTCAATACGCTGCAAACTTTGGCTGACAACTATTATGCAAGCACATATATTGGCGCAATGGGCAGTGATTCATACAACGAAATGTTGAGAGAGTGGATAAACAGCAATACAGGGGGCTTGCTGCAAGATGAGGTGTCAGATGTAAAGCTTTCCTATGACGCAGCTTTTGCTTTGGTATCAACGGTATATTATGACGTTCAATGGGAGGATGATTTTTATTCAAAATTAAATACCGAGGGCATATTTACATCTGCCAATGGAAACGAACAGCAAGCGGAATTTATGAACACCACGTTTTATTCACGATATTATGATGGTGGAAATTTTATAGCGTCCTACAAGGGTATTTGCGGTAATAATAGGATGTGGTTTATACTGCCTGACGAGGGCACAACAGCTGAGCAGCTTATCCAAAGCGGCGCGCTGAGCGAGTTTTTGTATGGCGGCGGCAAGGATAATTTAGAGCGCTGTAAATGCAAGCTTTCGCTTCCTAAGTTTGATGTTACTGTTCAAAATGACCTTATAGACGGTCTTTCAAATCTTGGAATAACGGATATCTTCGACAGCGATGTAGCTGATTTTTCCGCAATAGGAGATGAGCAAGGTCGGTATGTAGACAGGATAGACAATGCTGTGAGAGTAATGGTTGACGAGAAGGGCGTTTCTGCCACCAGCTATGTACTTGTAGAAGCTGTTGATGGGGCTGCCGATGAAGAGCAAATTGTTGTGATAGATATGAAGCTTGACCGTCCTTTTATCTTTGCAATAGAAAACTCCAAAGGATTGATTTTATTCTGCGGAATAGTGAATACACTTCAATAACAGCAAACTGCTCCCGAATTATTCGGGAGCAGAATTTTTTTGAAAAAGCTATTGACAAGCGGAGAAATATATGGTATTATATATCTGGGTTAGTTAAGGCTAACTCAGCAAAAGAAAGGAGCAGCCTGCTATGAGCGTAGTTGTGGTTGGCGGCAATGACCGCATGGCAACCAGATATAAAGAGATATGCAGCGCGTATAGCTGCAAGGCAAAGGTTTTTACACAAATGCCCGCCGATTTTGACAGCAAGCTTGGAAATCCCGATTTGATGGTGGTGTTTACAAATACCTGCTCGCACAAAATGGTAAACAGGGTAAATCAGCGGTCGGAGAAATATTCCATTCCCGTTGTAAGGGTGCATAATGCAAGCGTCAACGCGCTTAAAACGGTTCTTGACCAATACGCCGTAAGATAACATTTTTTATTGAATTTGGGTTAGTTTAAGCTAACCTCGAATTATTCGGCGGCGGTCGGAAATACTGTTTGATGAGCGGATATATTTCGGTTAGGAAAAACTAACCAAAAGTAGGGGGCGGACTTTATGTGTGATAATTATTTCGGCTTTGAGCAGAAGCTTGCGTTTCATACCGCGCCGTCGCTGCTTGGAATAAAGTGCGCAAGCCTTGTATCTCTGCGCAATGATGAGTTTGATGTGGCGGCAAATGTGGAGCGTTTCAACCGTCGTGCGGCGGCAAGAGGTCTTAAAATAAAAACCGTGTGCGTATGTGAAAATCGCGCGCTGCTGCTTGTGTATAATGGCAGCAAGCTTGCCGAAAGGCTTTGCCGCAGCGACTGTCGCGCGGTGCTTCGCGGTTACGGCTACACTGACGATATGAGCAGCGAGGACTGCATTGAGCATCTCAGCCGCCGCATTGCGGCAGAAGCGGGCGGTTTTCCGCATGAAATAGGCATTTTCCTTGACTATCCTGTGGAGGACGTTATCGGCTTTATTGAGAACAACGGCTGCAATTTCAAGCTTTGCGGCTACTGGAAGGTGTACGGCAACGCCGAAAAGGCGCAGCGCACCTTTGAAAACTACAACAGGTGCAGGAAATTCCTGTGCGGCAAGCTTAGCGAGGGGCAGGATATCTGCCGCGCTTTGAAAATATCTTAGGGAGGAAAATTTATGAAAACAGCAGTAATTTACTGGAGCGGAACAGGCAACACCGAGGAGATGGCAAAGGCTGTCGCTGAGGGCGCAGGCGCGGAGCTTTTCGCGGTATCTGATTTCAAGAGCGACATTGCGGATTATGACAGGCTTGCGTTCGGCTGCCCCTCAATGGGCGATGAGCAGCTTGAGGAAACGGAGTTTGAGCCGTTCTTCGCGGCTGTGGAGAGCAAGCTTTCGGGCAAAAAAATCGCGCTTTTCGGCAGCTACGGTTGGGGTGACGGTCAGTGGATGCGCGATTGGTGCGAGCGCTGCACCGCCGCAGGCGCAGAGGTTATCGGCGGCGAGGGATTGATTGTAAACGAAGCGCCCGACGCTGACGCGCTTTCGGTGTGCAAATCGCTTGGCGAGCAGCTTTCTAAGTAATACTAATAACCATTTAAATTCAGGAAATCTTTGTAGAAATCCAGCACCGCTCTCGTCGTCCAAGAAACTTGACGTACATACAGTACGCCTGCGTTTCTTGTCCTAGGGATACGCTGATTAAAGCGCAGCGTATCAAATTCAGCCGCGTGAGTACGCTCGTTTGAACGGGGCGAATTTGATTTAATCAGCGTTTCCCGGGATATCGGCACTGTCTTTCAGCAAATCTTTTCCTTCGTTTAAACGGTTATTAGTATAAGAATTGACTTTCAGTCACATTGCGGACAAAATTGTCCTTGTGTTTCCTTTTAGGGCGGTGCCGCGCAGGTTTATGCTTGCGCGGCATTGCTGACGCAAAAAGCCGCGCAGATGTTCTGACTGCGCGGCTTTTTTATTATGGGGTGATTATTGCGCCTGCTGTAAATCCGTTTGTTCGGCGGGTTCGTGCGACAGGTCGTGCTTGGGGAATTTTCTGCGCATAATAATATAGCAGATAAGGTGCGTAAGAAATGTAACCGTCCACGAAAGCGGATAGGACAAAAACAGCATAAACTCGGTGTGGTATTCGGGAATTGTAAATATCGTGAATATCCACAGTATGCGCAATCCGCACGCGCCCAGCAGCGACACTATTGTCGGCGCAACGGCATAGCCCATGCCGCGTATCGCGCCCACTATGCAGTCCATAAGTCCGCAGGTGAAATAGAACACGCATACAAGGCTCATTCTGGTAAGACCGGGCTGAATAATTTCGGGACGAGGGTCATAAATGCTAAGCAGCGGCGCGCCGAAAAGGTATGCGATATTTCCAAGCACCAGACCTGTAACCGCAGCACAGGCGCAGGCGGTAAAGGCAATGCGGTTTATGCGGCTGTATTTTGCTGCGCCGATATTCTGGCTGACAAAGGTAAGCGCGCCCTGTGAGAACGAGTTCATGGAAACCCAAACAAAGCCCTCAATGCTTGCAGCCGCTGCGCTTCCCGCCATAACAATCGGACCAAATCCGTTTATGGAGGATTGAATTACAACGTTGGAAAGCGAGAAAACCACGCCCTGAAAGCCTGCGGGCAGACCTATGCCGAGAATTTTTCCCGTGATAACGCGGTCAAGCCTAAGCTTGCGGAAGCTGAAGCGGAACGCGCCGCTTTCCTTCATAAGGCAGCGGATAACCAGAAACGCCGAAACGCACTCCGATATAACGGTTGCCAGCGCAACGCCCGCAACGTCCATCTTGAAAATGATTACAAACACAAGGTTAAGTATCACGTTAAGCACGCCTGCCGCAGAAAGGTAATACAGCGGGCGCTGAGTGTCGCCCTTTGAGCGCAGGATAGAGCTGCCGAAGTTGTATATCATCATTGCAATCATGCCGCAGAAGTAAATACGCAGATACAATGCGGAAAGTCCCAGCACCTCTGGCGGGGAACTCATCAGCACAAGCATTTTCTCCGCAAGCGCAACGCCCGCAACTGTAAGAATTGCGCCGCTTATGATACTCAGCAGTATAGCGGTGTGGACGGTCTTGTTTACGCGCTCCGTATCGTTTGCGCCCATGTAGCGGGAGGTCATAACGTTTGCGCCTGTGGAAAGTCCCAGAAACAGGTTGGTTATAAGGTTTACAAGCGATGTGGTTGAACCAACGGCTGCAACGGCGTTATCGCTGCCGAAATTTCCCACAACTATTATATCCGCAGCGTTGAACAGAAGCTGAAGCACGCTTGACAGCATAAGCGGCAGCGTAAGCCTTAACAGCTTTGGCAGTATTGCGCCGCTGCACATATCTATTTCATATTTTTTAGCCATAAACGGCGCTCCTTTCTTCAAACAAAAGTAATATTACGCAGAATGTTTGTGTGGAATTTTGCGCAATATGTCACCCTTAAAAGTATACGCTGAATTTAGCTTGCTGTCAATATCAATATTCCACAAACCCACGCGCGCCCGCCGAGCCTTTTTTGACAAAGCAGTAACGCTTTTCGCCAAAGCGAATAATATGTATCAGGGCAGAATTTGTTTTGCCCAGCACTGAATAAGCGGGGAGGTGACAGCGGTGCGCAGAAAAAGAAGACGCAGAAGCGGCAAATGCGGAACTTTGGCACTGATAGCGTTTTTTGGCGCAATGATGTGCTTGGCGTTTTGTTCTTTTAAGTTTCTGCTTTTCATGGTGGCGCTGCTGTTTATTATCCTTGGATTGTTTCTGATACGTCTTTGAAAGGAGCGTTACATAATGAAGATAGTTGTTGTCAAAAGTCCGAAGCTGTTTGCGGGATTGCTCAGGGTTATGTTCGGCATAAAGGCAGAGCCGCGTGATTAGGGCGCTGCTTCGTCGGAATTAAGGGCGCTGTGCGGCAGCGCCCCGCTTTTGTTCTGCGGGGAATACAGCAGCGTATACATTTGGCAAGCTTGACGTACTCGGCTTTTGCGAAATGACAAGGCAAGCCTCTTGCTGGATTTAGCTGAAAAGCGCTTGCTTTTTTGGCGCGGGTGTGTTATAATTAAATCGGCATCGCATATTAGGAAATACCTGCCAAAATCGAGTGCTATGGGGGCGAAAAAATGTATAGAGTTTCATTTACAGGATATCGTCCGTCAAAGCTGCCGTTTTTTGGTGAGGACGACCCTCTGTGCATAGAACTTAAGCAGCGGATTTTTTCAATGGCAGAAAAGCTTGCCGACAGCGGCGCGGGCGATTTTTACAGCGGCATGGCGCTTGGGGTAGATATATGGGCGGCAGAGGCGGTGCTTAAGCTGCGTGAAAAATGCCCGAATATAACGCTTACGGCGCTTGTTCCCTGCCGCGGGCAGGAGCTTAAATGGAGCGCGGCGGAGCAGCAGCGCTATCATGATATTCTTGCAAGCTGCAACAAGGTTATATACGTTAGCGGGGAATATACAAATGACTGTATGCATAAGCGCAACCGAGCGCTTGTTGATGTCTGCGATGTGCTTGTGGCGGTGTATGACGGCAAAAACGGCGGCACGCGGTACACCTGTGAGTATGCCCGCAAGCGCGGTCGAAAGATTGTTACGCTTGCTCCAATAGAATAAAAATCCCTCTGAGCAGTAAAGTATCTCAGAGGGATTTGTGTATTATGACGCTTTTTGGGAATTTTCACAAGGCTTGTGTGCCGCTGCTTTTTATCCCCACTGACCGCTTTGAAGCACGTTTGTGTAGATTTTGATGTCCTCGCCGCTTATTTCAATACCCTTGATATTGAATAGCTGCGAAACGGTGACAAAGGTATATCCGCGCTCTTTAAGCTGCGGAATAAGCGTATCCAGCGCTTCAACGGTTTTGTCATTGCCAAGCATATCGTGCATAAGGATTATCGAGCCGTCCTTTACCTGTTTAAGGATAGAGGCGGTGCGCATTTCTGCGGTTACTCTGTCCTCCCAGTCGTTGCAGCCGATACCCGCAATAAACGGCACATCTATGCTGTCAAGCATTTCATCGTTTACCGAGATATACGGCGGGCGGAAGAATTTTGAGCGTTCGCCCGTTATTTCAAATATCTTATCATCGGTGTAGTTAAATTCCGCGATTATTTCGTCTGCGGAAAGCTCTGTCATGTTAGAATGGGTTTTGGAGTGATTGTTGATTTCGCAGCCCATGTCATGCGCGCGCTTTACCGACTGCGCGGAATTATCGTCTATATTATCGCCTATAAGGAAAAACGAAGCGACAACGCCGTGCTTTTCCAGAACGTCCAGCACCTGCATGGTTGTTGTGGTGTTTGGACCGTCATCAAACGTGAGGGCTATGTACATTGCTTCCACGGGTTCTTCCTCCTTTATTTCGGGCTCTTGCGCGGTGGTAGTCTGCGGCGCGGCTGTGGTTGTGATTGCGGCTGTGGTCTGCGCGGTAGTTGCGGTCTGTGTGGCTGAAGTTGACTGCGATGTTGTTGATACCTCTGCCGAAGCTGTGGAGCTTTCTGTCTGCGAGGTTGTGGTATCAGCGGGGATTTCGCCTTGTGCTTCGGTTGAAACTGTGGTAGTCTGTGCAGTTTCGGTCTGGCTTTCCTGCGCGGAAGCAGTCATGCTTTCCGCCGAGGACAGCGACTGCGAATTGCCCGTTCCCCCGCAGCCTGCCAGCATGGCGGCAGCAAGCGCTGCTGCGATTATTGCCGATATTTTTTTCATGACTTTATCCTTTCAGCCCGCGGGACTGCCTGTCCATATCTTCAACAACTATATCGTATATTTCGCCGAGGGTGGAGCAGTATTCCAGAACCTTCCACGGCTCGTTGGTGTGATAGTGGATTTTTATAGTGTCCTCATCACCCACCGCAAGCAGGCTGTCGCCCTTGAAGTGGCTTACAAAGTAGTCGAAAACCTCGTCCTCGTCAAGATTTTCGCCGTCAATAAGAAGCTGAGTGTCATATCTGTATTCAATCATGTGGTGTAATACCTCCTTATATATTTTTATAGATTTGTACCATGCTGCTGCGCATTAAGCTGCGGTGTAATTTACCACCGCAATTTCAGTCAGCGCTTCCTTGCACTTATCTACAATTTTCTCCAAACGTTCTGTTACTTCAAGGGAGAAAGATTCTTCCCCACATTGGTCACATTTGTGGCAAGGAACATTTTTGACAATAACAATACAGTTTTCAAGCTGCACCATAAACGTGGTTGTGCTGTTTTCCATATTGCCCTTGCAGAAAAAACAAGTCATGTTATTTCGCCGCCTTTCTTGTTTTCATATCGTTATTCCACTTTTCTGTTGTAGGGTAGTATGCCGTAATTACCCAAAGTTTATCGTTGCTGATAGCACAGCACACATGAAGCGGTTTTCCTGATATAGATAATCCTAACTCCAGACAACTGGGATAAGGATAGTCATCAGGATATTGCTCTATTATCTCGCCGTTGCGCAAAACGTTAAGTATGTCCTCGCTGCATATTATGCGCTTTATGCAGCGACTGTTTGCATGGCTAGACATCTCAATGTTGCTTTTATCTGCCGCTAATGCTTTTATTGCATCAGAAGTGATTGCGTCCATTTTTGCCCTGTTTTCCTTTCTTGGTTGTTTGGGTGTAATTTTATGTAGGGGAAATCCTTGCTGAACACGAACTTGTATTTTTTTAGCGCCCTAATGCAAAGGGTCGGCAGAAGCTTTTGCGCCGACCCTTGATTTTTATTTTACAACGATGTTTACCAGCTTATTGGGAACAGCGATTTTCTTTACAACGGTCTTTCCGTCGGTAATCTTTTTAACCTCAGGCAGGTCGAACGCCATAGCCTCAAGCGCGTCCTTATCGGAGTTTACAGGAGCATTGAAGCGCGCCTTTACCTTGCCGTTGATTTGTACAACGATTTCAACCGTGTCGTCAACGCAGAGCGCTTCGTCATACTCAACCCACTTCTGCTGGTTAAGCAGTCCGCCGAAGCCCATCTGCTCATACAATTCTTCTGTAATATGAGGAGCAAAGGGGTTAAGCATTATCAGCAGGTCGCGGTATTCCGCCTTTGTAAGAGAGCCTATCTCGTCAATCTGGTTAAGCAGTCCCATCATAGCGGCGATTGCGGTGTTAAAGCGCAGTCCCTCTATATCATCGCTCACCTTTTTGATTGTCTTGTGCATTGAGGAGCGCAGCTTGTCGCTGTACTCGTTGCCGTCCACAACCTTTTCCTGAAGCTTCCACACTCTGTCAAGGAAGCGCTTGCAGCCTTTCATGCTGCTTTCGCTCCACGGTGCAGCCTGCTCATAATCGCCCATAAACAGGACGTACAATCTCAGCGTATCCGCGCCGTACTCGTCAACAACGGTGTTGGGGTCAACGACATTTCCGCGCGATTTACTCATTTTCTGACCGTCAGGACCTAAGATAAGACCCTGCGCCGTGCGCTTTGCATAAGGCTCAGAGGTGGGAACTTCGCCGATATCATACAGGAATTTATGCCAGAAGCGGCTGTAGATCAAGTGGCGCGTAACGTGCTCCATACCGCCGTTGTACCAGTCAACAGGCAGCCAGTATTCAAGCGCTTCTTTGGAGGCAAAGCGCTGCTTGTTTTTATTGTCGCAGTAGCGCAGGAAGTACCAGCTTGAGCCTGCCCACTGCGGCATTGTGTCGGTTTCGCGCTTTGCGTCTGCGCCGCACTTGGGGCATTTGCAGTTTACAAAGCTGTCGATTTTTGCAAGGGGCGATTCGCCGTCAGAACCGGGCTGGAAGTTATCCACGGGCGGCAGCTTCAGCGGAAGCTCCTCATAAGGCACGGGAACCATTCCGCAGTTCTTGCAGTGAACAATCGGAATAGGCTCACCCCAGTATCTCTGGCGGTTGAATGCCCAGTCCTTCATCTTGAACTGTACGCCCTTTTCGCCGATACCCTTTTCACCAAGGAAGCCGAGCATTTTCTCAATAGCTTCCTTTTTGTTGGTAATTCCGTTGAGCACGCCGCTGTTTACCATCTCGCCATCGCCTGTATAGGCTTCTTTGGAGATATCTCCGCCCTTGATAACCTCGATTATATCAATGCCGAATTTCTTTGCAAATTCATAGTCGCGGGTATCATGCGCGGGAACTGCCATTATAGCGCCTGTGCCGTAGCCCATCATTACATAGTCTGCCACATAAATCGGGATTTCTTTCTCGGTTATGGGATTGATAGCGGTAAGTCCCTCAATTTTAACGCCTGTTTTATCCTTTACAAGCTGTGTGCGCTCAAACTCGGATTTCTTTGCGCACTCTGCCTTATATGCGTCAAGCGCGTCTATGTTCGCTATGGAATTTCTGTATTTCTCAATAATCGGGTGTTCGGGCGCGATTACCATAAAGGTTACGCCGTACAGCGTATCGGGACGGGTTGTGTAAATGCGAAGTTTCTCGTCCTGCTCTTTTATGGAGAAGTTTACAAAAGCGCCTGTGGATTTGCCAATCCAGTTTTCCTGCTGAAGTCTGATATTGGGGAGATAGTCAACCTCGTCCAGACCTTGAAGCAGCTTGTCTGCATACTCTGTAATGCGCAGATACCAAACTTCCTTGTCCTTCTGGACAATATCGCTGTGGCAGATATCGCACTTGCCGCCCTGGCTGTCCTCGTTGGAGAGTACAACCTTGCAGCTTGGGCAGTAGTTTACAAGGGTCTTGTCACGGAAAACCAGACCGTTTTCAAACATCTTAAGGAAAATCCACTGAGTCCACTTGTAGTAGTCCTCCTCGGTGGTGTCAACAACTCTGTCCCAGTCAAAGGAGAAGCCAACGCGCTTAAGCTGCTGCGTAAACTTCTTGATGTTGTTGTCGGTAACCTGTCTTGGGTGAACGCCCGTTTTTATCGCGGTGTTCTCGGTGGGCAGTCCGTATGCGTCAAAGCCGATGGGGAACAGCACGTTGTAGCCCTGAAGCCTACGCTTTCTGCTGACCACTTCAAGACCGGAATACGCCTTGATATGACCAACGTGCATACCTGCGCCCGAGGGATAGGGGAATTCTACCAGCGCATAGAATTTCTTCTTGCTGCGGTCGTCCTCTGCACGAAAGGTTTCATGCTCGTCCCAGTATTTCTGCCATTTGCTTTCAATGGCGGCGAAATCGTATTTCATTGTTTTGTCGTCCTTTCAGAAAATATATAACTCCAACTATGTATTATACTATATTTCGGCTCGGTTGTCAATGACTTTTTCCGCTTGTGCATCTTATTTGCCTAACGGTCTGGCGGAACAAATTCTGCGGCATGTTATTCGCAGTCATCTGCCTGTTCGCGCCGTCTGTATTTTTATATAAGAGCCGCCCTCTTGCTTTGCTGCGCTATGGGTCGCAAAAACGGACTTCTTATTACAAGCAGTCCGTTTTGTCATATTCAAATATTTACATTATTGCATACAAGTCTGAAATTCTTGTGCGCGATTTCTTCCTGCGGAATTTCAATCACCATGCGGTAGTATGCCATATCGCAAGTACCGATTTCGGGAATTTCCCGCTTTACCACAATCTCTCCGTCAGCCGAAACACCCTCAAAGCTTAGCTTGACAGAGCCGCTGCCCTCGGTGAAATATGCGATAATCAGCGCGTTTTCCCTGAAAAATTCAGCGTTATAACGGCTTTCGTCCAATTGGTCTGCATAGCCCGAAAGATTATTCACGCTGTCTATTACTTCAAGACCGCTGTATATTTCCTCGTCCACGCTGCTGAAATATGTGATGTCGCAGGGATATTTCATAAGCTCAGCGGCGGTTGTGAAAGCGACTTCATCGGCTGAAGCTTCTTCATTGGCTGCGGCGAACACATAGGTGCATTCGCCTTGGGAAAATTCCACCGTAAGGCTGAAAGTATCGCCAATTAAGCCATTGGGAATATAAATCTCGCCTGTGCGCTGATAATCAAGCTCAATCTGCTCTCCCTCCGCGCTCCAGTTAAGCGCGCCTGTAAGTCTGCCGCCGTCCGTAAGATTTACGCAGACTTTATCGTCCGCCGCAACGGTGCACACAGGCTCAAGCTTAAGCTGATAGGGCAGGGGGCAGTCTGCCATAATGGCGGTTTCGTTGCCGTTGTCGTCGGTATAATACCATGCAAAGCCGCATTGTGTAAGCTGTACATTGAAATCTCCGTTGGCGGTAAAGATGGCTGCCGTAAGTTCGGGCGGTCCCTGAGTATACTGCGGCGGGTCGCTTAAAATGCTTCCTACATTGTCAACAGCGGTAGGGTCATAGGGGGAAGTGCTGCCCTCGGTGGGCGTTTCGTCATCAAATATAGTATCGTCAACAGGCTTATCGGTGGTTCTGAAAATATATTCGCAGCTTCCGCTTTCGCCCATGTGGTATTCTGCGCCGTCAAACCGCACGGTAAGGCAGTAAATATCGCCTATCGGCTGTTCGGGCAGGGTGATATATCCGTCCTCGGTGAAGTCAACCGTCTGTGTCTGCGTGCCCTGCCAGCATTCCGCCTTTGCAAGCTGTGCGCCCTTTGGCAGAATAATATGTACCTCTGCGCCCGCGTCCGCCTGCACAACGCAAAGTATATTGTCGCCCATAAGTCCCGGAATGGAACAGCAGGCTTCTGTTCCTGCGGCAGTTTCATCATCGCTTTCATAGTTCCATGAGTATGAGCCTGTGGTAAGCTGATACGCGGAAGCTATTTCCCCCCGTATCATTTCAAGCGTAAGCAGCGGCGGAGTTTTGTACTGCCCACTGGCAGCCGTATCCTGTCCTATTGTCAATATTTCACTATTTGCGCCCGCGTCTGCCGCGCCGCTTTCGGATTTTTGGGACTGCTGCGAAGCGCAGCCCGTCAGCATAACTGCCGCCATTGCTATTATAAATAGTTTCTTTGCTTTCATAGTATCAGTCCTTTCGGTGATGTTTGGGTTATCTGTAACTGAAACAGCGCAGCGGCAGAAAAGGTTGCATTTTTTTGGAATATTTTCTTGAACACATTGGTTAATCGACTAATCACGCCAACTTGTTGATTTTGCTGAATTTTGCAGATAAAAATAAAGATAAATGCACATAAAGTTAGAATATGTTTATTAGCCCTTTACAATCTGGAAATTCGGTGGTATAATTGTTTTGTTAGGAAATATTGACAGCGCCGTGTGCTTTATTTCCGCATAATTCACGCCTGCACAGGCTGTGCCATTGCCGTGCTGCGGGATTTGTGGAAATTACAGCAGCTTGACGGACTATGTTATAGCTTTTTGCGCCGTTTTGCGGCGCTTTTTCGCGGGTGCATAAAATTGCCTGTTATGCGTCGGCGTATAGGTTTTGCGGCTGTCTGTTTCCAAGAAAATATAAATATAAAGAAAGAAGTGTCCCCAAATTGAAGCTTAAGACAATCAAACAGTCTACCAAGGCAAAATTCCTTACAATCACGGCGATAGTTCTGCTGGTTATTATCGGCGTGTGCAACGTTTCCGTTACCATCTGTTCAGGCATGATGAAAACGGCGCTTACCCAGTCGCATGAACTTGACTCATTATCCAATTCTTTCAGAGAAGCTTCCGAGTATCTCACCAAGGAAGCAAGGTCTTATGCTGTAACAGGCGACAGCGTTTATCTGGATAACTACAACAACGAAATTAACGTGGAGAAAACGCGCGAAACCTCCCTTGCAGATATGCAGGAGATTGGCATTACAAGCGAAGAACAGGCAATAATGGACGAAATTGCCGACATTTCAAACAGGCTTGCCGTAATGGAGGAAGAAGCCTTTGCGCTTGTTGAAAAACATGACCTTAATGGCGCGTACAATATCCTTTACAGCGATGAGTACGTTAATGGCACTGAAGATGTAGACGAACTCACCGACAATTTTGACGCGAAGGTATCGGCAAGAATGGACGCCAAGGTTGCTAACAACAACACACTTTCCACTGTCGCTGATGTTATTACATATTCCGCAATCGGCGTTACGTTTGTGTTTGAAGCATATCTGATGCTGTTCGTTCTTAAGGGATTGATACGTCCTATTATCAAAATCAAGGACAAGATGGCAGATTTCACGCAGGGCAATATGCACGATGCATTTGACGTCGCCGTAGATGATGTCACCGAAATAGGTCAGACTGCGGGAGCAATAGATACATTCCAGAAATATCAGGCAGAAATTATTGATGATATCAACTATCTGCTTGGCGAGATGGCTAACGGCAACTTTGTGCTTAAGACCCGCTGCGAGGAGAAGTATGTAGGCGACTACCGCAACATTATTCTTTCGCTTAGAAAAATCAACAGAACCCTCAGCGCTACTCTCAGCGAAATTCACACCGCCGCAGAGCAGGTTGACAGCGGCGCAACACAGGTTTCCGCAGCTTCCGTAAATCTCGCACAGGGCGCAACCGAGCAGGCTGCTTCTATCGAGGAGCTGTTCTCCACCATCAATGTTGTTGCAGAGATGGTAAACGAAAACGCGCACGATTCCGCAGAGGCTTCGCAGAAAACAGGCGAGGCTGGCAGCGCGCTTGCACACACCACGGATATTATGGGCGACCTTGTTTCCGCTATGGCTGACATGAGCCGTTCCTCCGAGGAAACCAAGAAGATTATCAAGACTATCGAGGATATCGCGTTCCAGACGAATATTCTTGCGCTTAATGCCGCAGTTGAAGCTGCAAGAGCGGGAGAAGCGGGCAAGGGCTTTGCCGTTGTTGCGGGCGAGGTAAGAAATCTTGCAAGCAAATCCGCAGAAGCCGCAACCCATACCACAGTGCTTATTGAGGATATTGTTCAGGCTATCGGCAAGGGCAATGACATCATGAACCTTGTTTCCCAGAACATGGAGAATGTTTCTGAAAGCGCAGGCAAGGTTGCCGAGATAAACCAGAAGATTGCCGAGGACTCTCAAAGTGCGGCAGAGGCTGTAAAGCAGGTTACTATCGGCATAGAGCAGATTTCCTCCGTTGTGCAGACAAACAGCGCAACCGCCGAGGAAACCGCAGCCGCTTCCGAGCAGCTTAACGCACAGGCTGACGCGTGCAAATCGCTTGTCAACCAGTTCAATTTACGCGACGATACCTAAGGCGAAGCCGCGCAAAGCTTTTTCGCGGCATTGCCTCGGTTCATCTCTGAAGATTATGCAAAAGCTTCCCGTCTTTTGGCGGGGAGTTTTTGTGTTACAGACAAAAATTTGCGGAATATGCGCAAAAGCTATTGCAAATTAAAGCATTTTGTGAGATAATATATGTGTATGATTAAATGGGCGCTGTGCGCCTTAAAAACGGAGGAAATAAAAATGTCAAAGATAGTTGTATTCGACCACCCGCTTATCAAGCACAAAATCACGCTGCTGCGCGACTGCACCACAGGCACGCGCGATTTCCGTATTCTTATAGAGGAAATCGCTATGCTGATGGGTTACGAGGCGCTGCGCGACCTGCCGCTTGAGCTTAAGGAGATAAAAACCCCCATGGAAACCACCATGGCTCCCGTTATTACGGGCAAAACCATCACCGTTGTGCCTATCCTGCGCGCAGGTCTTGGCATGGTTAAGGGCATACTTGCCCTCGTTCCCACGGCAAAGGTGGGTCATATCGGTCTTTACCGCGACCCCGAAACACATCTCCCGCATGAGTATTATGCAAAGCTTCCCGAAACCGTGGAGGAGCGCACCGTTGTGCTGCTTGACCCCATGCTTGCAACAGGCGGCTCTGCCGTTGCGGCTGTTGATTACCTGAAGAAGCAGGGCGTTAAATCCATAAAGTTTATGTCTATAATCGCTGCGCCCGAGGGACTTTCCGCGCTTATCACAGCCCACCCCGATATTGAGATTTACTGCGGCACGCTTGACCAGCGCCTTAATGACGATAAATACATAATCCCCGGTCTTGGCGACGCGGGCGACCGTATTTTCGGCACAATCTGATGAAGCTGCTTTTTGTTGGCGATGTTGTGGGCAAGCATGGCTGTGAGGCGCTGATTAAGCGCCTGCACGCTATAAAGCTGCAATGCGGCGCGGATATTGTTGTAGTAAACGGCGAGAATTCCGCCGATGGCAATGGCATCACGCCGCGCTCCGCCGCCATGATTTTTCAGGCGGGCGCGGACGTTATCACAACGGGCAACCACTGCTTCCGCCGCAAGGAAATTGAGGAGGAGCTTCAGCATAACGAGCGGATTATACGTCCCGCAAATTATGGCGAGGAAGTGTGCGGCAGGGGCGTATGCCTGCTTGACTGCGGCGCTTACAGCGTGGCGGTGGTAAATCTTATGGGCACAACCTATATGCAGCCGCTTGACAATCCGTTCAAATGCGCGGACAGACTTCTGGAAAAGATTGAAACGCCTATCGTTATTGTGGATTTTCATGCCGAGGCAACCTCGGAAAAGCGCGCCATGGGGTATTACCTCGGCGGGCGCGTTTCGGCGGTGCTGGGTACGCATACCCATGTCACCACCGCCGATGAGCAGCTTATAAACGGCACGGGATATATTACCGATGTCGGCATGACAGGACCGAAAAATTCTGTTCTGGGCGTGGATAAGGATATCATCATAGAAAGGTTTCTTACCTGCTACCCAAAGCGCCATGTGTTTGCTGAAGGTGATGTGGAGATTAACGCAGTCTGCCTTGAAATCGACCGTAAAACGGGGCGCTGCGTCAGCATACAGCGGGTGAGGGAGGAAGTTTCCTTCGATAAATAAGGGTGAATTTATGAACTGTATGACGATAAGGCAGCTTAACCAATGCGCGCTTGACGCCGCCGAAATGGTGCGCAAAAGCGAGCGGCGCTATGCCGAGGAGCTTGAGGCTGCCGCACAGCAGATTTTTTCCTCGCGCGAACAGCGCCCTGTGGTTTTGATTTCGGGCCCCAGCGGTTCGGGCAAGACCACCACGGCAAACCGCATTGCCGCGCTGCTTAAGGAGATGGGCTGCGGCGCGCACTCCATATCCATGGATAATTATTTCAAAACGCTTACCGCCGAGGACAGGGCGCTAAGCGACCGCGGCGAATTTGATTACGAATCCCCAATGCGCCTTGACACCGAGCTTTTTAAGGAGCATTTGCTTAAAATTTCGCGGTGCGAGGCGGTGGATATTCCGTCCTTTGATTTTGCCGCACAGCAGAGCCGCAGCGGAATGCGGCTGCAAATCAACCGCGGTGATGTTGTTATATTGGAGGGCATTCACGCGCTTAACCCGATAGTTACGGGCGACAGCGAAAGCTACACCACCTGCGTTTACGTCAGCGTGCGCACCCGCATACAGGACGATGGCGGCGACCTGCTGCACCCCTCCAAAATACGCCTTATGCGCCGTCTTATCCGCGACAAGCTTTACCGTGGGCGCAATATTGCGGAAACGTTCGATTTTTTCCACTCGGTTGAGCGCGGCGAGGATTTGTACATAATGCCGTTTAAGTTCCGTGCGGATTTCCATATTGATACTTTTGCCCCGTTTGAGCCGTTGGTGTACCGCGATATCCTGCTGCCCGACCTTGAAGCCGCCGCAGCAACCTACCCCGATTATCAGCGTTATGCCGATATAGAGCGGTTTTTGCAGCAGCTTTCGTCGCTGCCGCGCGGCATTGTTCCCGAAAATTCGCTGATAAGGGAGTTTATCGGCTGATTTTTGCTGACAATATCGCCAAAAAGGGATTGGCATATTTGGTTAAAATTATGCCTTGAAATTGTCAGCGCGAAGTTATATAATAATAATTGTAAAATGTGTTGAGTATACTCTGCACAGGTTATACATAATTTTTTTGGAGGTTTTCATTATGAAGATTACAAAGCTTATTGCAACCGCTACTGTTGCTGCTCTCGCAGCCGGCGCTGTTGCAGCTACCGCAGGCGCTTACAATGCAGGTCTTGTTTTCCAGAACACCATTTATTCTTTCCGTAACGATATGGCTGAAGCTACTTATGGTGCGCCGTACTGGAATGATGGTGTTGTTATTGCTTGGCCTCAGGGCGGTGCAGATGATCAGACATATCCCGACTACGCTGACTACTTTGATTGGGACATTGAGGCTTATATTCTTGACGGTGGCTTCAACGATATAACATTCGATGGTGACGGTACATATACTGTTTCCTGTGACGGTTTTGATTGGGCTATGGACGGTGTTTCTGACTTTAACATGATTCAGGTTTCTACCGATGTTCCTTTTGATGCTTTCGACCCTGAGGGTACTCCCACAGCTTTTGTAACATCTGCAACCATTTATGTTGATGGTGTTGCTACAGCAACAATTGATAACCCTGCTGTTCAGGCTGACGCTAATGGCAATCTTATAATCAACGGCGTTAACATCTATAATTCCGATACTCCTTCCTACACAGGTGCATACCCCACCGAGAAGCTTGCTGTTGAGTTCACAGTAACAGGTCTTGGCGGCGGTTCTGCAGATTCTTCCACAGATTCTTCCACAGACGCTGTTGTTGACACAAACGCTCCTGTTGAAACAGGCAAGGACGCTGTTGACACAGGCGTTGAGGGCGTAGCTGCTGTTGCAGGTATCGCAGCAGTTGCTGGCGGCGCTCTGCTCCTCTCCAAGAAGAGAAAGTAATTTTATGGCTTGATTTTTAATCGGCGATAAACTGACCCCCCGAATGAAAATTCGGGGGGTTATTTTGTGTCAGCGTGGGCGGCTATCCGCCCTTAGAACCAGTCTGCACCACGGCTTGTGCAGACTGGTTTTATTTTTTCTTTTTCTTTTTGGTGAACACGGGTTCGCTTTTTCTGGCGTTGATGGCGGCTTTCTGCTTTATTGCGGCTTCACGCGCGGCGTTTATTTCGTCTATCTTCTGCTTGCTGCGCTCCGCCATGTCAAGCAGCATTAGCTTTGTGTTGAAGCTTGGCTTATCCAGTACTATCTCAAACAGAACGTTAAGCAGCTCCTCCGCTTCGGCGTCGCTTGTTACAAGGCGGCGGTCGATTAACTCGCGCTTTGTCACCGCAAGCTGCGAGATATCCCAACATTCGCCTGTCTGTATAATTTCCCCAAGCGCCGCAAGACTTGCGCGCAGGTGCTTTACATCATCAGTTTCGGTTTCCTGCTTTTTGGCGCGGTTATCGGCAATTTCGCATTGCAGCAGGCTTTTAAGGTCGTCCGCTCCAAGATTGCGTATCAGCTTTTTAAGCTCCTTGCGTTCTTCGGGAATTTTAACGTCATGGTGGTAAATAAGCCAGCTTATTTCGTCCGCAAGGCGGCGTTCAAATCCCATGCGGCGCATAATTCCCTCCGCAAGCAGTCGGCTGCGCTCACCGTGACCTTTATAGTGCGCGCGACCCTCGCTGTCAAAGGCGCAGCAGTCGGGCTTTCCAAGGTCGTGAAACAGCATTGCAAATCGTATCGCGGGTTCGGGTACGGCAAAGCCTACGGCGCGCGCCGTGTGCGTCCATACGTCAAATTCGTGATATCTGCTGTGCTGGTTAAAGCCGATACAAGGCTCAATTTCGGGGATAACGTGCTTAAGTATATCGGAGTAGCTTTCCAGCACCTTGGTTGCAAACTTTCCCATGACAATACGCGAAAGCTCGTTGAAAACCTTGTCCTTTTCCGCGTATTCAAAGCAGCTTACATTCTGCCGCATGGCGGCGCGGGTAGGCTCGTCAATCACAAATTCGCGCTCGGCGCAGTAGCGTATTGCGCGCAGAATACGGGACGGCTCGGTGGTAAAGCTGCGCGACATATCGTAATAGCTTTCCGTAAGCGGCTTGCCTTTCTCGTCCTTTATCGTGCGGGTGATGTTTTCGCCTATTGCAACCACCTGCTTTTCCTCGCCCGCAAGGCAGGCTTTGCCGCCGTAAAGGTCTATAAGCCCGTCTTTGGGGGAATACGCCATAGCGTCCATTGTAAAGCCCCTGCGCGCAAGGTCTGTTTCAAGGTCGGGCGCAAACATCACGCGGTTGCCAACAACCTCGCGGCGATAGGGAGAAACGCTGATAATCATTCCCACCACCGTAACAAGAATTTCGCCGCGCTTTATATCCTCGTCCGATATGCGGTAGTCGCGGAAAGCAAACAGTATATCGTTTATTTCCGCGTTTGTTATTATGTCAAAATCCTGCGGGTTGTTGCCAAGCAGAAGCTCTCTTACGCAGCTTCCCGCGATATATGCTTCATAGCCTGAGTTTTCAAGCACCGACAGCGCCTGTGTAACCTGCGCGGGTAAAATAATCATATCGTCACTTCCTTACCTTGTACTTAAGTATTTCAAATTCTATTTCCGTTGTAAAGCTGTCGTGTGCGCCAAAGTAGCCGTAAAGCTTGTCGCTGTCGCGCGGCGAGGTTTTGTAGAAATACGGCGTCATCATAAACAGCGCATTAAGCTGCGCCTGAGAGGTTATTTCAAGCGTGCGGCGTATTTCCTCCTTGCCGAGAAATTCGAATCCCTCTATCTCATACGGCTTTACTTCGTTTTGGCGGGGATTGTCATACAGCAGGTCGCGCAGTCCCTGAAGATGCCGCGCACCTGGGATAGCCGTAATAACGCAGCCGTCTTTTTTCAGTATGCGTGAAAGCTCCGCCGTATGGAACGGCGCAAACACCACCATCGCCAAATCCGCCGTGCCGCTTTCAATCGGCATACGGAATACGCTTGCAACTGCCGTGGAAATCCCGCGCGGCTTTGTTCTTTGCTTTGCGGCGGCAAGCGCGTTTTTGCTGATATCAATACCGAATATCGCGGGGGATTTTCCGCACTGCGTCAGATAATCGTGAAGTCCTGCGGTGTAATAGCACTCGCCGCAGCCGCAGTCCGCAATGACAGGGCAGGGAATAGCCGCGGTAAGCTGTTCCGCGGCGGCGCAAAGTCCGTCAAGCAGCGGCTTGTACGCGCCGCTTTCGAGAAATTCGCGCCGCGCCGCAACCATTTCCTTGCTGTCGCCTGGGTCTTTGACATTTTTATGCTGTGAAAGCAGCAGATTTATATATCCCTTTGCGGAAATATCAAAGCAGTGTCCAAGCGGGCATTTTGCCGTGCCACCCGATATATCAAGCGGCGGCGCGCTGTCATAGCCGTGTTTTTCTCCGCAGACAGGGCAGGTGAATATGTTCATTTGCGCTCCTTGTTGTTTATCAGGAAAAAGCTTTCAGGCGGGTTCGCCGCAAGCTTCTTAAGCAGAGATGGTCTTATATCGTATTCGTCAAGCCTGTCAACGGGAAGCCAGCGCAGCTTTTCGGCAGAGTGTTCCGTTGATATCATGGCTTCGCAGGTTGGTTTAAGCAGATAGTACAGCTCAATTGTGTGGCAGTCAACGCCCTCAAGCGTGCCGTCGCCGCTGAAAAAATTCTCCACCAGACCAAGCGGACGCTCTAGCTTCAGCGTAAGCCCAGTTTCCTCGGCAACCTCGCGCAGTACGGCTTCTGCGGAGCTTTCCCCGATATGCACGCCGCCGCCCACGGAATAAAAATACTCGCCGTTATCCGCGAACAGCGCATAGCCGTCCGCAATAATCACCGCCGCCGCACGATAACGGAACCATTTGTTTCCCTCACGAAAGCAACAGTCGATATTATCCGTCATAATAAATCTCCATTCTTCATATACTGATTCCAGTATATATTATATACCATTATAATGCCATAATCAAGTGTGTTCCGACAAAATACAATTGTGCAAAATTCACAAAACGGTGCTTCGCATTTGTACATTGAATGTCAAAAAAATCCCACAAAAACGGTTGCAATTTATGAAAATTTACTATATAATAGACGTATGAGATTTTTGAATGCGCGTTGTTTTTAGTTATTATATACAATTATCGCATTTTGATAAGTCTTAATTTCTATTTCGGAGGTTACCCCATGAAAACATTCAAAGCTGACAGTATCAGAAACGTTGCCTTGGCAGGTCACGGCGGAAGCGGCAAAACCGCTTTGGCAGAGGCTATGCTGTTTAAGTGCGGTCTTACCGACAGAATGGGCAATACAGCCGACGGCAATACTGTGTGCGACTTTGACGCAGAGGAAATTAAAAGAAAGATATCCATAAACGCGGCAGTTGCCAACGCCGTGTGGAAAGATACAAAAATAAATATTATAGACGCTCCCGGTCAGTTTGATTTTATCGGCGGTATGTACGAGGCTGTGCGCGCTGCCGAGTCCGTAATCATCACCGTAAACGGCAAGGACAGCGTTTGCCCCGGCACTATCAAGGCGTATAACCTTGCCTGCCGCGAGAACAAGGCGAGAATGCTTGCCGTTACCTGCATGGAGGTTGAAAATTCCGATTTCTATAAGGTTCATACCGACCTCAAAATCGCGTTTGGACCGTCTGTTTGCCCCATAGTTGTTCCGTTTGATAAGCACGGCCCTGTTGAGGCGTACATAAATCTGCTTACCATGAAAGCGTATAAGTATGACAGCAACGGTGTTCCCACAGAGGTTGAAATGCCCGCGTCCGAGAACAGAATTGCGGGTCTGCGCGCTGCCATGGCTGAGGCTGTCGCTGAAACCAACGAGGAGTTTATGGAGAAGTTCTTCGAGGGTGAGGAATTTACCCATGAGGAGCTTGTAAAGGGCATACATGACGGTATCGCGAGCGGCGCTATAACTCCTGTTGTGTGCTGCGCAAATGATACGCTGTCGGGCGTTGATATGCTGCTTGACGCGGTTGTGGACTGCTTGCCCGCGCCCAACGAAAGAAAGCTTGAAAAGGTCGATGGCGAGGTTCTGGATTATGATGACAGCAAGCCGCTTAAGGCTGTTGTTTTCAAGACAGTTGCCGACCCGTTTGTAGGAAAGATAAGCTGCCTTAAGCTTGTACAGGGCAAGCTTACCGCCAAGACCGAGCCGGTCAACGCCGCAACGGGCGAGCCTGTAAAATTTGCTAAGCTTGTTACGCTTTGCGGTAAAAAGCAGGAGGAAATCACAGAAGCCTTTGCGGGCGATATCGTTGCCGTAACAAAGCTTGACGCTAATACGGGCGACACCCTCTGCGACCCGTCCGAGGTCAAGGCGCTTGAGCCTATGCAGTTCCCCAAGGCTTGCTATTATATGGCGGTAAAGCTTGCGGGAAGCGGCGATGAGGGCAAGCTGTCCACCGCAATCAGACGTCTGCTTGAAGAGGATAAGACCCTTGATTACGTTCACAATCACGAAACGCATGAGCGCATTATCGGCGGTCTTGGCGAGCAGCACCTTGACGTAACCGCCGCAAAGCTGAAAACCAAGTTCGGCATGGAGGTTGCGCTGTCCACACCCAAAATCGCTTACCGCGAGGCTATCGGAAAGCCCGTCACAATCGAAAGCAAGTACAAGAAGCAGTCGGGCGGTCATGGTCAGTACGGTCATGTAAAGATTGAGTTTGCTCCTTATGACGGCGATGAGCTGTTGTTTGAGGAAAAGATATTCGGCGGCTCTGTGCCCAAGAATTTCTTCCCCGCGGTTGAAAAGGGCTTGCAGGAGGCTTGCGAGCATGGCACAATCGGCGGCTTCCCTGTTGTAAGACTTAAGGCAACCCTTATTGACGGTTCTTATCACCCCGTTGACAGTTCCGAAATGGCATTCAAAACCGCCGCTTCAATGGCAGTGCGCGACTGCATGAAGGAAGCGCGTCCCTACCTGCTTGAACCGCTTAACAGCTATACAATTCTCGTTCCCGATGATAAGCAGGGCGATGTTATGAGCGTGCTGTCCAAGCGCCGCGGAAGCGTGCTTGGCATGAACTCGATAGGCGGCGGCATGACTGAGCTTTCCGCAGAAGCGCCCGCTTCCGAAATGGTTGATTTCGCGCTTGCGCTTCGCCAGATTACACAGGGTCTTGGCGAGTTTACGTCAGAGTTCGCAAGGTATGAAATGCTTCCTGCCGGTGCGGAAATAAAAGCATAATTTTCTCTCCCAAAAGGTTTTTTCGACCCTCCCCGTAACAGGGGAGGGTCGCTTGCTGTATTGTAAAAAAAGCCGAAGATTTTTATTAAATTTAATCCTTTTTATCCAATATGGCAAATTTTCATAACAGCCGCTTTTTACCTGACGTTTCTATTGCAAAGTTCGGCAAAAAAGTATATAATATATCTGTATAGGTAGCTTGACTGTCGAGGGTTCAATGAATGAAAACTGTTATAAAATGGCTTGGCGGTTATTTCAAAAAGCTGGATTGGATTTTGCTTGCCATCTGCGCTGCAATAACCGTGTTTGATATAATTATAGTAAACTCGCTGTATCTTAACGGCGAGATTGGAATTGGCTTGCTGCAAACACAGATTTTCGCCGCCGTTGCGGGCTTTTTTGCCGCAATAATTGTCGGCATGATAGATTACAGGGTTATGGCGAAATACTGGTTTATATACGCGCCTGTTGCGGTTGTGCTTCAGCTTCTGGTGTTTACGCCGCTTGGTATGCAGCGTGATGACGACCTCGCGTGGCTTGACCTTGGCTTTATCAGCTTTCAGCCGTCCGAGATACTGAAAATTGCATATATACTTACGCTGGCGGCGCATATCAATAAGCTTGGCGATAAGCTTAACAGCTTTCCGCGGCTTGCGCTGCTGTGCGTTCACGGCTTTGCGCCGTTTTTGCTTGTGCTTTATCAGGGCGACGCGGGTACGGCGCTTGTTTTCCTGTTTATATTCCTGTGCATGGTTTTCGCGGCGGGAATTTCGTGGAAGTATATCGCCGCCGCGCTTGTGGCAACGCCTGCGGTTCTGTATGTTGCGTGGAATTATGTCATGGCAGACCATCACCGTATGCGATTTATTATTTTGTTTGATGAACAGCTTCAGGAGGCGGAAAAGCTGGATATATATATGCAGCAGTACCGCGCCAAGGTTGCAATGGGTTCGGGGCAGCTTACGGGACTCGGCTTCCATTCGGACAGCTACACCTACGTTCCCGAAATATATAATGACTTCATTTTTTCCTATATCGGCATGACGCTTGGCTTTATCGGCTGTATGGCGGTGGTTATAGCGCTTGCGGTGCTGTGCCTTAAGCTGCTTTCCAACGCCTCTGCGGCGCAGGATAAGCTTGGAAAAATGATTTGTATCGGCGTTTTTGCTATGATGATTTTTCATAGCATTATAAATATTGGCATGGTGCTGTCAGTAGTGCCTGTTATCGGTATAACGCTGCCGTTCCTCAGTACGGGCGGTACTTCAATGATTATGATGTATGTTTCGCTTGGACCTGTGCTTAGTATTTCTACCCACAAGGAAAAGAAGAAGCATATGTTCTATGAAGAAAAGGATTAGGGCATGGTATTTGCCTGAACACTGAAAGGAAAACACTATGAAAGCTTGCGTATCAACATTAAAGGACATCTATCCAGACAGCCAGCTTGAGCAGCAGAAAGCGCGCTACCAAAAGGCTGAGCAGGATTTTGCGGCGTATTTCGGCGCTATTGCGGAGCATCGCTTTTTCTCCGCGCCCGGCAGAACCGAGATTTGCGGCAACCATACCGACCACAACTGCGGCAAGGTTTTTGCGGCAAGCGTAAACCTTGACGTAATCGCGGTGGTTGAGCCTACCGAGGACGGCAGAATTACCATAAAATCCGAGGGCTTCCCTGAGGACAGCATTTCCCTTGCCGAACTTGAGCCTGTTGCAGCAGAGAAAAACACCTCCGCATCTCTTATACGCGGAGTTGCCGCAAAATTTGCGCAGGAGGGTTACAGCGTGGGCGGCTTCCGCGCGTACACTACTTCAAATGTAATGAAGGGCAGCGGACTTTCCTCCTCCGCCGCGTTTGAGGTGCTTGTGGGAACTATACTTTCCCATCTGTACAATGGCGGTCAGATTAGTCCCGTAAAAATCGCGCAGATATCCCAGTATGCCGAGAATGTATATTTCGGCAAGCCATCGGGACTTATGGACCAGATGGCAAGCTCCGTTGGCGGCTTTATCGCCATTGATTTCAAGGATACCGCTTCCCCTGTTATAGAGTCCGTTCCCGCTGATTTTGAAAAATTCGGTCATGCGCTGTGCATTGTTGACGCAAAGGGCGACCATGCCGACCTTACGGACGAATACGCTTCCATTCCCGCTGAGATGAAAAGCGTTGCGGAATATTTCGGCTGCACGCATCTGCGCGAGATTTCCAAGGCGGATATCATGCTTAATATCAATCTGCTGCGCGAGAAATTCGGCGACAGGGCGGTGCTGAGAGCAATCCATTTCTTTGACGAGAACGAGCGCGTTGACAAGCTTGTTCATGCGCTTAAATCGGGCGATTTTGCCGCATTCCTCGGCAGCGTAAAGGAGAGCGGCGACAGCTCTTTCAAATATCTTCAGAATATATACGCAAATTCTGATGTTCCGCACCAGTGCCTTAGCATTGCGCTTAACGTTGCGGAGTATTCGCTGCACCGCAAGGGCGCGTGCAGAGTACACGGCGGCGGCTTTGCAGGCACAATACAGGCGTTTGTTCCGTTTGACAGCTTACAGCAGTTCAAGATGAATATTGAGCGCGTGTTCGGCGCGGGCTCCTGTCATGTGCTTAACGTGCGCCCCATAGGCGGAACAGAGGTTGTGCTTTAATCCGAAAAAAACGGCGGATAGCTTTCTATCCGCCGAGCAATGTGTTATTCCGTTTTGTATTCGCTCATTTGCTTGATGTTCAGCTTGTCTACCAATGCGTCAAGCATTAAGCCGTTTTCGGTGTATTCCTCGCTGAATATTTTTCCGTTTTCGCGTATAATCGCTGCAAGTCCCGCCTTGTCGTAGGAGAGCAGCAGCTTCATTCGCTCGGCGGTTTTGGGCAGATTGTTCGCGATGACTTCAAGCAGCCTGTCAATGCCTTGGTTTTGCAGCGCGCTTATTTTTACGGTGCTTTCGTTTTCGGGGATATTTTCCTCCAGCCTGTCGCACTTGTTAAGCACGGTGACAACGGGGATTTCAGCCGCGCCAAGGTCGGCGAGCGTTTTAAGCGTAACGTCCGCTTTTTCGGCGGCGTCGGGGTCGGAAGCGTCGCAGACATGGATTATTATATCCGCGCAGGCGGCTTCCTCAAGCGTTGATTTGAAGGCTTCCACGAGGTGGTGCGGCAGCCGTCTTATAAGACCTACCGTGTCAACCAGCAGCAGGCTTCTGCCATCGGGCAGTTCAATGGCGCGCGAGGTGGGGTCAAGCGTTGCAAACAGCTTGTCCTCCGCAAGTACGTCAGCGCCCGTCAGCAGATTAAGCAGGGTGGATTTGCCCGCGTTTGTGTATCCCACTATCGCGCCGACTTGAACGTTGTCCTTGCGGCGGCGCTGCCTTGCGTAGCCGCGGCGCTCCTCAAGCTGCTTAAGCTCCTCGGAAAGCTTGTCAATGCGGCGGCGGATATGTCGCCTGTCAGTTTCAAGCTGGGTTTCGCCGGGACCTCTTGTGCCGATACCGCCGCCAAGTCTTGAAAGCGAAGCGCCGATACCCATAAGCCGCGGCAGCCGATAGCGAAGCTGCGCAAGCTCCACCTGAAGCTTGCCCTCGCGCGAAACTGCGCGTCCCGCAAAAATATCAAGGATAAGCATGGTGCGGTCGATAACGCGGACATCTGTCGCGTCCTCGATGTTGCGTATCTGTGACGCGGTAAGCTCGCAGTCAAAAATAAGAAGCTGCGCGCCAAGCGTCTGGCAAAGTTCGCTTACTTCCTCAAGCTTGCCCTCGCCGATAACGGTTGCGGTTTCATACGCTTCCCGCTTCTGGATAACGCGGGCGATTTCTTCCGCGCCTGCGGTTGCGGCAAGTTCCGCAAGCTCGTCAAGGGAAGCTTCGCAGTCATAAGCGCCTGTGTCGGCGCTGACAAGTATTGCTTTGGTTGATGTTTTTTCTTCCATAGGTACTCCTTTCGGTACAATGCCGATACTGTAACGGAGTTACGGCGATTTCTCCCCGTGCGTGAGAAAAACGCGGGGCATTCTGAAATTGCACACATTAGTGATAATTATATCAATTTTCCCTCTTAATGTCAAGGGGTTCGTGCGTTTAACGCGCGTTTGCAAAAAAATGGGTTTATTCCCGCAAAGAAAGGCTGATAAAAACATGAATTTCCGTAGGTTTGACGTAATGATAGTTGGCACGGGTATATCGGGAATATACGCCGCCCTTAATTTGGATAAGCGGCTTAGTATCCTTATGCTCTCCAAAAAGGAGCTTACGCTGTGCAATTCCGCGCTGGCGCAGGGCGGCGTTGCGGCGGTTATGGATAAGGAGAACGACAATTTCAGTCTGCATATTGAGGATACCCTTATCGCGGGACATTATGAGAACAATCTGGATAACGTGCGTATCCTTGTGGAGCAAGGTCCTACCGATGTGCAGAAGCTTCAGGACTGCTACGGCGTTGAGTTCGACCATAAGGAGGACGGCAGTATCGCTCTTACAAGAGAGGGCGGACATTCCCGCCGCCGCATAGCGCACTACAAGGATTCCACGGGATACGAGATAGAGACAAGCCTTATAGGACAGGTGCAGAAGCTGACAAACGTCACCGTAATCAACAATTCCGTGCTGTGCCGTCTGGAGCGGGAGGACGGAATGTTCTTCGCGGATATTCTGGACGAGGGCAGCCATGTTTACTGCTGCGCAAACCGCGTTATACTTGCAACGGGCGGCATAGGCAGGGTGTACGACTACACCACAAACTCCGCTATCGCAACGGGTGACGGAATACAGCTTGCCTATAATCTGGGCGCGGAAATCAAAAATCTCAGCTATGTGCAGTTCCACCCGACTGCTTTTGCGGATAGGGAAAACCGCGAGTGCTTTCTTATATCCGAGGCTGTGCGCGGCGAGGGCGCGTATCTGCTTAACTGCAACAAGGAGCGCTTCATGCCGCGCTACGAACCCGAACGCAAGGAGCTTGCCCCGCGCGACGTGGTATCGAAATGTATTATTGAGGAGCAGAAGCTGACAGGCAGCGACCAGTTCTGGCTGGATATTTCCTACAAAGACCCAGAGTTTGTGAAGGGACATTTCCCGATGATTTACGGCAAGGTGCTTGAAAAGGGCTACGATATGACCAAAGAGCCGATACCGATTTATCCCTGTCAGCACTATCTTATGGGTGGAATTAACGTTGACGGCAAGGGCGCGACAAATATCGAGGGTCTGTATGCGGCGGGCGAATGCTCGCATACGGGTGTTCACGGCAAAAACAGGCTCGCAAGCAATTCGCTGCTTGAGGCGCTTGTGTTCTCGCGCCTTATTGCGGAGGATATCAACGCCAAAGCGCCGCAGGACAGCCGCGCGGAGGTTGAGTATGCCATGACCTCTCCTGAGGGGGCAGAGCTTCCCAAGGGAATAAAAACCGAGGTTCGTCATATAATGCAGCACGCGTACTTTATCAATCCCGATTACGCCGAAGCGGAAAAGGGACTTAAGCGTGTAACGCAGCTTAAAAAGCTGCTTGACGAGGGCGGCTTTGCAATAACCGCCGCTTATGTGGAAACAAAGTCGCTGGTTACGGTGGCTTACATAATACTTACGGAAATTCTTGAAAGAAAGGACTCTCAGCAATGATACTTCTGCCTTTTTATGTTGACGATATTATAAAGACCGCGCTTAACGAGGATATCAACTATATTGACAGCACCGCCGACCTGCTTATTGACGAGGACAGCGTTTCCTCGGCGTATTTTATGGCAAAGGCGAGCGGCGTTATCGCGGGACTGGAGGTCGCGCTGCGCGTGTTCACCATGCTTGACCCCGATATGAAGATAGACTGCCATTTTAAGGACGGGGACGAGGTTAAAAACGGCGATATTATCGCGGAATTTACGGGACATACCCGCCTTATGCTGAAAGCGGAGCGCACCGCGCTTAATCTTTTGCAGCACATGAGCGGCATTGCAACTTATACAAATAAATGCGTAAAGCTTGCGGAGGGAACTAACGCTTCCATTGCGGATACAAGAAAAACGCTCCCTGGACTGCGTGCGCTTCAGAAGTATTCTGTGCTTGCGGGCGGCGGCAGAAATCACCGCTATAATCTTACCGACGCGGCTATGCTTAAGGACAACCATATTGACGCATACGGCGGCATAACCGCCGCTGTTACGGCGCTGCGCAGCAAAGCGGGACATATGCTGCAAATTGAGGTTGAAACCAGAAATCTTGACGAGGTTAAGGAAGCTGTGGACTGCGGCGTAAATGTAATTATGCTGGACAACATGGACTGCGAAACCATGACGCAGGCGGTGAAGCTTGTAAACGGCAGAGCAAAGCTTGAAGCAAGCGGAAATATTACCCTTGACAATATAGCCGAGGTTGCTAAGACAGGCATTGATATAATCTCGCTGGGCGCGCTTACACACAGCGTTCAGGCGTTCGATATCTCAATGAAGTGGAGGAAAGACTGATATGCAGGTTGATTTTCTTGATGAGATTGACGAAAGCCTGCTGAAATATGCGGTTATAATCGCAAGATACTGCGGCAAGTGGATATACTGCAAGCACAGGGACAGACTTACATACGAGATACCGGGCGGTCATATAGAGGCGGGGGAAGCTCCCGAACAGGCGGCGCGCCGCGAGCTTTTTGAGGAAACGGGCGCAAAGCAGTTTGAGCTTACTCCCGTGTGCGTGTATTCTGTCACCGACAGCGGCAAAACAAGCTACGGAATGCTGTACTACGCTGACGTTTCTGAGGTTGGCGACAAGCCTGCAAGCGAGATAGAGCGGGTATATTTTCTTGACGAACACCCCCAAAAGCAGACCTACCCCGAAATTCAGCCGAAGCTTGTGGAAGAAGCCGTTCGCAGGGGCATAATCATATAACAAAAGGAATGAGATTTAATGAGTGAGTGCAGACACTGGGCAAGCGTCTGGGGCAATGCGATTTCCATTGGCGAAAACCGCCCCGAAAGCTACAATAAAAATCTTACAATCAGATACCCGATATATTCGCAGTTTGGCGGCAGCGCGCTTAGGCTGACGTTTGACAACTACTGCGGCACAGAGCCGGTTAAATTCGATAAGGTTACTGTATTTATTGACGGCAGGTTTTATCCTGTGACCTTTTCGGGCAGGCGGGAAGTATCCATTGCCGATGGTAAAAATGTTGTTTCAGATGAGCTTGCGTGCAGCGTTGAGCCGCAGAGCCTTATCGTTGTAAGCTTTTATTTTGAGGATTTTACACAGCTTCGTTCCGCGGTGTATACAAGCGGACCTCTTACCGAGGGAATTTACGCCATAGGCGACCAGACCGAGGTTGAATGTATCTCACAGGATATCGCGAGAAGCACTAATATTATATATTTTCTAAGCAATGTGTCGCTGCTTACTTCAACGGAAAACCGAACTGTTGTGTGCTACGGCGACTCTATTACCGCGCAGGACTGGCCTGAATACCTCACACTTCGCTGCAACCGCGAGGACAAGCTGAAAACGGCTGTTATCCGCAGGGCGGCAAGCGGCACAAGAATGTTGCGCGAGTATAGCTGCATAACCTATGAAAGCTACGGACTTATGGGCGTAAAGCGCTTTGACCACGAGGTTCCTACCGATGGCGCAGATACGGTGATAATTCAGCATGGCATAAATGATATAATTCACCCTGTCGGCAGGGAGGTAAATCCGTTCCGCCCAATGAGCGACCTGCCCACCGCAGAGGAATTGATAGACTGCATGAAGTTTTATATTTCAAGGGCGCGCGTTTATGGCTACAAGGTGTATGTGGGAACGCTGCTTCCTATTGAGGGCTGGCGTACCTATGCGCCGTTCCGTGATGAGCTGCGCTGCCAGTTCAACGAGTGGATAAGAAGCACCGACCTTATTGACGGCTGCATTGATTTTGACAAGGCTGTGCGCGACCCCGACCGTCCGCAGAGATTTCTGCCCGCCTATGACAGCGGCGACCATCTCCACCCCAGTAAGGCAGGCTACAAGCGCATGGCGGATATAGTGCCGTCCGAAATTCTGCGCTGAGTTGCTTTAATTCCCCAATAAGTATACAATAATCCCTCCCATGGCAGTACAAAGCCGCGGGAGAGATTTGCTTTAGAATATCAGAAGTTATTCTGCAATGCCGTTATCAAGGCTGCTGTACTACGGAATAAGCGCATCAAATAATTTTTTGCACATTTTCGGGGATAAAAAATAAGAACCGCATTAGAATGCGGTTCTCTTGATATTTGGCGGAGAAGGTGGGATTCGAACCCACGTGAGGTTGCCCTCAAACGGTTTTCAAGACCGCCTCGTTATGACCGCTTCGATACTTCTCCGTACAATATAACATCGAAACAACATCATTATTATATCATATTTTCCATTCAAAGTCAAGTACTTATTTCAGGATTTTCAGCAGCATTTTTCAGCCGTGCGGAAAAATCGCCTTGCCATAAGTAAGCCCGTTATCGCAACTATGCTGTCGGTTACGGGGTAGGTAAGCCAGAAAAACTCCAGACCAAAGCGCGAGAAAATATATGCCAATGGCACAAATAAAAACACCGTTCTGATAATCGTAAGCAGTGAGCTTTTGAAGCTTGCGCCCACTGCCTGAAACAGTACGGGATATGTAAGCGAAGCGGCAAGCGGAACAAAGCTTATACCGATAATATGGAATGCGTTAATGCCTATGCGGATAACTTCCTCCTCGGAGGAGAAAAAGCGCAGCATGGGTTCGGGGATAAGCAGAAAGCAAAGCGTTCCCAGCAGCATAAGCCCCGCGCCGAAAATAATGGCTGTGTTAAGCGTTTTTTTGCAGCGCTGTATATTCCTTGCCGCGTAATTAAAGCTGATTATCGGCACTATGCAGGTCTGCATTGCGCCAAGCGGGATAAAGAAAAACGTCTGCCATTTATAGTAAAGTCCAAGCACCGTCACCGCAGCGTCCGAGAATGTGGCAAGTATGGTATTAAGCCCGAATATATACAGCGTATACGCCGACTGCATAAGGATATTGGGCAGCCCAAGGCGGAATATATTTGCAATGTAGGGTGGATATTTTTTTATCGGTGGAGATTTTTTAAGCCCCTTTTTCATTACAACGGCGGCTGCGACTATCTGACCCGCAACGGTTGCAATTGCCGCGCCCGCTATGCCTGATTTTGGAAAGCCTGCCATGCCGAAGATAAGCAGCGGGTCGAGGATTATATTTGTCACCGCGCCCGCAATCTGCGCTATCACGGGAGTTTTCATGTCACCGCGCGCCTGAAGCACCTTAGTCCACACGCTTTCAAAAAACAGACCAATGCTGAAAACGCAGACAATTCTGCCGTATGTGACAACCTCTGCGGCAACTTCGGGCGAGGAGGTCTGCGTTTGCGCGTAGAGCGGCATTATCGCATAGCACACAGCGGCAAAAATTGCCCAAAGCACAGCGGCGAGCGGAGTACCTACGCCCGCGTATTCGTCCGCCTTTTCGCTTTCGCCTGCGCCAAGCCTTGCCGCCATTACGGTGTTTATTCCAACGCCCGTGCCGACTGCCAGCGCAATCATCAATAGTTGAAGCGGATACACAATGGAGAGGGCAGTAAGCCCTTCCTCGGAGTATTTGCCGACAAAAAAGCTGTCCACTATATTATAGAGTGCCTGTATAAGCTGCGCCAGCATTACGGGCGGCGCCATCTTAAAAAGTATTTTGCTGATTTTTTCCGTACCGAAATAATCAACCTGTTGTTTTATCTTTTCCATTTTAGTGCCTCTTTTGCGGAATTATGCCCATCAATTCTGCAATATTCTGTATTTGTCAACATCGCGCAAAACTTCCCCCGAAGCTTTTTTACTTCGGGGGAGCTTAGCTTACTGCGTAAGGAATTTCTCGTAATAGCTTACGGTGGAGGCTGTTGCGGCGTGGAACGCATTGTTCGCAAACAGCACGTCTGTTATTCCGTTTTCGGTGAGGTAGTCAATCGCGTTGTAGGTGAAGTATCTCATATCTATAACCGTGATTTCCTCAAACGAGCCGAACAGGAACGGCGGCAGCGCGTTGCCGTAGCTGTCCTTGAAAATTGCAAGCTTTCTGCCGTTATTTGTGCTTGTCTTTATGTGTACTATCTTGCTGTCGCCGCCCATGTAGGTGCAGTATGCCATACTGCTGCCGTCCTTGTAGCGCCAGAAGAAGCTTCCCTCGTCAGGCTCTGACATACCCGTTATAGAGCCGTCCTCGCCGAGGGTGTATTCATAGTAAGTGGCGGTGTATTCTATATCGGGAACGTAGTAAATAAAGTCCTCCGGGTTGTTTTTGATTGCGGGGTCGTAGTCGCTGTAAGCATACATAGTTCCCACATAGTCATGGATTACCTTTTCCTCATATTGCGAGATATCCATAAACGGAACACCCGCTGTCTTTGCAAATTCCTGTGCCGCGTAGTACGCTCCAAGTGCCGCCCAGTGATGGTCGGTGCGGGTGTAGATGTTTTCGGCGGTGTGCTGCGACAGAGTGGTGTATACGTCCACATTTTTAACGCTGTCAGACAGGTTTTCAATCATGTAGTTTATGTTGTCAAGCTGACTTGCGGAGTAGGCTTTAAGCTCGGACGGACTGTAAAACTCAACCGATGTCGGGATTACCATTGTATAGACGTTTACGTTTTCGCCCAAAGCCTCTTTGTATTTATTCACAACCTTGGCGTAAGCTTCGCTGACGTTGTAGCTTCCGCCGTAGAGCATAAGCGCGCGGGTATTTGCGCCGTTGCCCACAACCGCAATGCCGTTGTTCTTGATGTTGAATACGTCATCAACAGTGGTGGAGCTGTCGGGCGCGTCAATCGGGGTGTTGCCGCTTTCTGTCGGCTGGGTTGTTTCGGGGGTGGAGGTGCTTCCTGTCGGGGAAGATGTATCGGGCTGCGAGCTTTCGGTCGGCTTTGATACGTCCTCGTCAACAGGGGGCTTGGAGGTCTGTTCGGGTTTGGACTCCTGTTCCACCGTGCCGCCAACGCCGTGCAGCTTTATCTCGCTGCCGCCGCTGAAGCCCTTAAGGTCTTGCAGGGCATAGGACATCTCCATAAGGTCGTCACGGAAAGGTACGGTGTCGCTGAACCACTTGCTGATATTTTCGGTGTACTCACCGCTGAAATAGCTGTCCGCGGTAAGTTCGGGGAATTTTGCAAGTTCGCGCTTTTCAAGTTCCGATACCTCGCTTCGCGGGAATACAATCATCATTATGCCTATGGCTTCAAAAACCAGCAGTATGGAGATAAGGTAAGCCATGTTCATTACTTTTTTGCGGCGGGTAGGCTTTGGGATTTTATATTTCTTTTCATATTGCGGTCGCATATATTTCAGCCTCCATTAAAATCTCAGATACAGGAACGGGTTGTTGGTGTCGCCTATAAGCAGCAGCGTGCTTGCCGCAAGAAGCGCAGCCGCGCAGATAATTTTCATTACGGTCATAAGCGTGGCAAGACCCGCCGAACGAACCGTACCCGCTTCGTCATAGAAGCTGCGTATAAATCTTCCGAACGGAATGCAGCAGATAATGGCGGCGATAAGCAGCCACAGGTTGCTTGTAAGCGCGTTCTGCGCCAGATAGTCCCAGCCGCCCGCCGAGCCTGCGCCGAACAGCGCCCCGAAGAACTGCCCGATTTTTGAAAAATCCGTATAATAGAACAGCACCCAGCCGAATATTATTAGCAGCAGGCTGTAAATATGCAGTATAAACGAGGGAATTTTGTCGCGGATTTTAAGAATTGTGTATTTTTCAATGCTGATGATAATTCCGAAATAAACGCCCCACAGCACGAAATTCCAGCTTGCGCCGTGCCAAAGTCCCGTAAGAAACCAAACCGTCATTATATTAAGAAGCTGGTGTCTGCGGTTTCCGCCCATGGGAATATATACATAATCCCTGAAGAACGAGCCGAGCGAGATATGCCATCTGCGCCAGAATTCCGTAATTGTAGAGGAAATATAGGGATAGTTGAAGTTTTCGTCAAAGTGGAAGCCGAAGCAGCGTCCCATTCCTATTGCCATATCGGAGTAACCGGAGAAGTCAAAGTAAATCTGAAGCGTGTATGCGATAATTCCAAGCCACGCGCCGCCTGCGGACAGCGCGGTGATATCGCCGTCCAGAAACTGTCCCGAAAGCTCCGAAAGCTGGTTTGCCAGAATTACCTTTTTGCCAAGACCGATGAGAAATCTGAACGAGCCTTCCGCGATATCGTCAAAGCATATGCTGCGGCAGTCGATTTCCTCCGCAATGGTATCATAGCGCACGATAGGACCTGCAATTAGCTGCGGGAACATGGATATATACAGCAGCAGATTTACAAAGCTTTTCTGCACGGCGGTTTCGCCCCTGTATACATCAAACAGGTAGGACATTGTCTGGAATGTAAAGAAGCTTATGCCTATTGGCAGTCTTATGTTTGGCAGCGGTATGCCGAAGCCAAGCAGATTTATGGTTTCCACAAGAAAATCCGCATATTTGAACACGCCGATAACCGCGATATTGAACACCACGCCCAGAATAAGCACAGCCTTTGAGCGCGCTTTTGCAAGCCCAAGACCTATGAAATAGTTTACAAGCACGCTTGCTATCATAAGCAGCACATATATCGGCTCGCCCCATGCGTAGAATATCAGCGAAAAGATGACCAGCACGCCGTTTTCAAGCGGGTGACGCCTTGCGGGCGCGGAAAAATGGCTGCCCCCTTTCTGCGGAGCAAACAGCGCAAGGTCAAGATACCGCGCCAGCGCATAGCATATCGCGGCGGCGGGTATGAATATGTACAGGAAGAAAAGGTCGGCAAAAATCATTTTATCAGCTCCGTAAAAAAGCCCCGCTTAAAGCGGGGCATAGTTATACTAATCGGTTAAAAACGGGCAAAACAAGCCGCATTTTTTCATGATTTATTTATATATACATATATATTATATAATTTCCCCAAGTTATATTATAAATCCATGCTTATAAAAAGTCAATAGATTTTATGCAAAAAAATGCGGCTTTTGGCAGATTTATTTGCGGGCGCGGCTTATTTTGTTATTGCACAAATAAGCCGAGAATTCCGTTAAGAATAAAGCACAGCGCCATGCCCATAACTGTCGGCAGAATAGCGGACAGTACCGCCCATTTTATTCCGCCCGCCTCTTTTTTCACGGAGAGAATTGTGGTGGAGCAGGGCCAGTGTATCAGCGAAAACACAATCACGCACAGCGCCGTCACCCATGTCCAGCCATGCTCGGTGAAAAGCGCCTGCATTGCGGCGGGGGAAAGCTCCGTAATCGTTCCACCGGCGGTATATGCCATAATTATTATCGGTATCACAATTTCGTTTGCGGGCAGTCCCAGAATAAACGCCATCAGGATAACTCCGTCCATGCCCAGAAACTGCGCAAACGGGTCGAGAAACTGCGTGCAGTGCGTAAGCAGCGTTGCGCCGTCTATTGTTACGTTCGCCATAAGCCAGATTATAATTCCCGCGGGCGCGGCAACGGCTGCCGCTCTGCCGAGGACAAACAGCGTGCGGTCAAGTATTGAGCGAACAATAACCTTGCCGAACTGCGGGCGGCGGTAGGGGGGAAGCTCCAGCGTAAACGAGGACGGCTCGCCTTTCAGAATGGTAGCCGAAAGCAGCTTTGAAGCGGCGAAGGTTGCGCCTATTCCCAGAAGTATCACCGCCGTAAGCAGCAGAGCAGACAGCGCCGAGCCGAAAAAGCCGCCCACAGTTCCCACGAAAAACAGCGATATCAGCGTTATCATGGCGGGAAATCTGCCGTTGCACGGCACAAGGCTGTTTGTAAGCATCGCGATAAGGCGTTCCCTGCGGGAATCTATAATGCGGCAGCCGACCACTCCCGCCGCGTTGCAGCCGAAGCCCATTGCCATTGTGAGCGCCTGTTTGCCGCAGGCGCTGCATTTTTTGAACGGCTTGTCAAGATTGTATGCTATTCTGGGCAGAAATCCCGAATCCTCCAGCAGCGTAAACAGCGGGAAGAATATCGCCATTGGCGGCAGCATAACGGATACCACCCACGCAAGCACCTTGTACGCGCCGTCAATCAGCAGTCCGTGCAGCCATTCGGGAGCGCCCCATGACTGCACCAGACGCGAAAGTAGGTCGCCAAGCGCGAAAAGTCCGTCAGACAGCCATTGCGAGGGATAATTTGCGCCCGTTATGGTAAGCCAGAATATAAACAGCAGCAGAATTATCATTATCGGATAACCGAGGGCGCGGCTTGTCACTACGCGGTCAATGCGGCGGTCAATGGCGCGCTGACCCGCTGCGCCCTGTGTTACCGCCATGCGGCAGATATCGTCCGCGTTGTGCGAAATTGCCCTTACTATTATATCGCGCAGACTGTCGCGCGTGATATCCGCCCGTGCCAGTATTTCCATGCCGCGCTCTGCCGCTTGGATAAGCTGTTGCGAAAGCTCCTCAAAGCCGCGCTGCTGCGCGTATTTCAGTATGGGAGTGCTGTCGCCCTCAAGCAGCCGCAGCGCGAAAAACCTTGTTGGCGCGGCGCTGCCGAAATCCATGCGAAGCGCTGCTTCCACTGCGGATACAGCCGCTTCCACGGCGGCGGGATAGCGTATCTCACACGGGCGGAACTCTTGGCTGTTCGCGTTGTCAAGCAGTGAAGTAAGCGCCGAAAGCGTGCGTTTTTTGCGCGCGGTAACTCCGCATACGGGAAGTCCAAGCCGCTTGGATAAAGCTTCAAGGTCTATTTTTATGCCCGCGCGCTGCGCTTCGTCCATCAGATTTACGCACACCACCGTGCGCGGACAAAGCTCCGAAATCTGAAGCACAAGGTCAATGCTGCGGGCAAGGCATACCGCGTCGCATACCACAACAACGGCGTCGGGCGCGCCAAGGCAGATAAAGCTGCGCGCAACCTCCTCCTCGGCAGAGTGCGGCACAAGCGAGTATGTCCCTGGGATATCCACCAGCACATAGTCGCGCTTTTCGGTGACAAGCCGCCCCTGCGCCGTTGCCACGGTCTTTCCTGTCCAGTTGCCCGTGTGCTGGTTCATGCCCGTAAGCGCGTTGAAAAGCGTGCTTTTGCCGACGTTGGGATTTCCCGCGATGGCTATAAGCCTGTCATCGGGGCTGTGTTTTTTTATGGATACTCCGCTGTCCATGGCGTTGTGCCCTGTTGATTTTGCGGTAAGTCCCATGGCTATGCTCCTCTCGTTATTACTATTTCGCGCGCGTCCTCGCTGCGTATTGCGATAACCGCGCCGCGTATCAGGTAGGCTGTCGGGTCGCCTGCGGGACTTTTTCCTATACATTCAACCTCCGCGCCCTCCGTAAGCCCTATATCAAGCAGTCTGCGGCGCATTGCGCCATGCGTAAGCAGCCCCGAAACCACGGCTTTTTCGCCCGTTTCAAGCTCGCTTAGCGTTATTCTGCGCGGCATAAATTCCACCTCCCCCGAAAGCGTTTTTTCTCATTATATGCCGAAAAACCGAAAGTGTTTGTGGCTTTGGGTTGACAAGCGGCGATTTTTGTGATATGATATACACGGTGCGGTGTGCTTTTTGCTGCCGTCCCGCTTTAACGTGGTATCATAATAACATGATACTAAGACATAAATACAAACTAAGGAAGGTAAGACAAATGAAGAAGATTGCAGCATTATTTATGAGCGCTGTTATGGCGCTTGGTCTGACAGCCTGCTCAAGCAGCGACAAGACCGACTGGGAGTACATTGAGGAAAAGGGCAAGCTGACTGTCGGCATAACCCTGTTTGAGCCGATGAACTACTATGACGAAAACGGCGAACTGACAGGCTTTGAAACTGAGTTTACAAAGGCAGTATGCGAGAAACTCGGCGTTGAGGCTGATTTTCAGGTGATTGAATGGGAAAAGAAGGAGATGGAGCTTAAGAGCAAGACCATCGACGCAATCTGGAACGGACTTACCGTTACAGAGGAGCGTAAGGAGAACATGGCTTTCTCTACCGCCTATGTAAGAAACAAGCAGGTTGCCGTTATCAAGACGGAAAATGCCGATAAGTACGCTACAATAGAGGCTATGGCAGGCGCTTCCTGCACGGCAGAGAGCGGCTCGGCAGGCGAAACCGCTATTCAGGCTGACAGTGTTCTTTCCAAGAACAGCTACATTGCAAGCGCAGCGCAGAAAGACGTTCTCATGGAGGTTAAGGCTGGCACAACCGAAATCGGCGTTATCGACTACGTTATGGCTAAGGCTTCCATCGGCGAGGGTACAGACTACTCCGACCTTATGATTGTTGACGGCGTTGAGCTTGCTCCTGAGGAGTATGCGGTTGGTATGCGCCTTGAGGATAAGGAACTTGTTGAAAAAATCAACGGCGCTATTGACGAGCTTGTAAAGGACGGCACTCTGCTTAAGCTTGCGGAGAAGTACGACCTTGCAGACGTATATGCTTTTCAGTAATCCGTAAACGGGATTTAAGCGGGCGGCACAGCGCCGCCCCATATATCGGCGAAAGCCGTCCAAAAATTACATAAGGAATTTGATATGTCGTTTATTGAAGTTACATTAAATCTTGCAGAGGGCTTTCTTGTCACCCTGCAAATATTTGCTATAACGCTTCTGTGCGCGCTGCCGCTGGGGCTTGTAATCACTTTCGGTTCTATGTCCAAAATAAAGCCGATAAAGTGGATAACCAGAACCTTTGTCTGGATAATACGCGGCACTCCGCTTATGCTTCAGATTATTCTGGTGTTCTATGGTCCGGGACTGATTTTCGGCGCGTCCGCAATACCCAGAATTACCGCGGTGCTTATAGCGTTTGTTATCAACTATGCCTGCTATTTCTCCGAGATTTACCGCGGCGGTATTGAAAGTATCCCCAAAGGTCAGTATGAGGCGGGACAGGTGCTTGGCATGACCAAAAGCCAGATTTTCTTCAAAATAGTGCTGTTTCAGGTGATAAAGCGCATTGTAGCGCCTATGGGCAATGAGATTATTACGCTTGTAAAGGATACCTCTCTTGCAAGAGTTATTGCGGTGACTGAGCTTGTCAAGGCGGCTGAAACCATTATTTCGCTTAAGGCTATCATATGGCCGCTGTTCTATATTGCGGTGTTCTACCTGCTGTTCTCCGGTCTGCTGACCATTGTGCTGGGAAAAATAGAGAAAAAGCTGAATTATTACAGCGGATAAGGAGCGGCTATGGCATTTCTTGAAGTAAAAAATATATTCAAAAGCTTCGGCAGAACCGAGGTGCTTAAGGGCATTGACTTCTCGCTGGAAAAGGGCGAGGTGCTTGCCATAATCGGCTCGTCGGGCAGCGGCAAGACCACGCTGCTGCGCTGCATAAACTTTCTTGAGCGACCCGATGTCGGCAGCTTTGTAATAGACGGCAAGGAGATTTTCAACGCCCTTGACCGTGATTATTCCGATAAGGAAATCCGTGAAAAGCGCCTGCATTTCGGCATGGTTTTTCAGCAGTTTAACCTGTTTCCGCAGTACACGGTGCTGAAAAACGTGATGCTTGCGCAGGAACTTATGCGCATTAAGGGCAGTCCCGAAAAGCTTACAAAGCAGCAGAAAAACGAAATCCGCAAGGACATTGAGGAGCATTCGCGCAGGCTGCTTGACATGGTTGGGCTTACCGATAAGGCGGCGAACTATCCCTGTCAGCTTTCGGGAGGGCAGCAGCAGCGCGTTGCAATTGCCCGCGCACTTGCCATGAGTCCCGATATACTGTGCTTTGATGAGCCTACCTCCGCGCTTGACCCAGAGCTTACGGGCGAGGTTCTGCGCGTTATACGCGGGCTTAAGTCTAGCGACCGTACCATGATTGTGGTGACGCATGAGATGAACTTTGCGCGCAGCGTTGCGGACAAGGTGATTTTTATGGCGGATGGTGTTATAGAGGAAATGGGAACTCCCGATGAAGTCTTTACAAATCCCAAAAGCGAGAAAACGAAAGCGTTCTTGCAGAAATCCCTTGAAAATCCTATGGTCTGAAAACAGCGGACGCGCTCCCTTTGCGGCATTTGCCGCAGGGGGAGTTTTTTGCTGCCATGCGGCATGAAAGGTTAGTACAGGCTACCCTGCACAGACTGCGTGGATTTTGTGATTTTTGTGCATAACCACCAATTATTTTGCCGAAAATTCTACGATTTCTTGAAAATATTTAGCGCGAATTTTGTAGATTTTTTAACGTGGATATGTTATAATCTTAAGTAATACAATCGCGATATATCGTATATATTGTGATTGATATATCTGCGTCGGTCGCTTGGTAGCGTCCGGCGGCTTTTCCGTGCTGTACAAGGCACAGTTAAAAATACTGCTGCAAGGCAGTGATAATATTAAGGAGGCTAAAAAATGGCTTTTAAAAAGTGCGCAGTTCCTTTTGCCGGAACTGCCGAACAGGAAGCGCAGCTTAAGGCTGTAATCGCTGAGCACAAGGACGACCGCGGTGCGCTTATGCCCGTGCTTCAGAAGGCTCAGGATATCTACGGCTACCTGCCTATCGAGGTTCAGACCATGATTGCAGAGGGTATGGATATCCCGCTTGAGAAGGTTTACGGCGTTGTTACGTTCTATGCGCAGTTCTCCCTTAACCCCAAGGGCAAGTACAGAATTTCCGTCTGTCTTGGTACTGCCTGCTACGTTAAAGGCTCTGGCGATATCTTCAATACATTTGCTGAAAAGCTCGGCATAAAGGGCGGCGAGATTACCCCCGACGGCAAGTTCTCCCTTGACGCCTGCCGCTGCATAGGCGCCTGCGGCCTCGCACCCGTACTTACCGTAAACGAGGACGTATACGGAAATCTTACAGTTGACGATGTTGACAAAATTCTTGCAAAGTACGAGTAATCGCTGAATTTTGCTGAATATTACAGTATCAATTAACGAAACAGGAAGGATTAAGCTATGATTAAGACTATTGCGGAGCTTAACGCTGTAAAAGAAGCGGCTGCCGAGGTTGTTAAAACCCGTGTTGACTGCGTGGATACAGGCATAAAGGACGTGCTTATCTGCGGCGGTACAGGCTGCGACTCCAGCGGCTCCAAGAAAATTGTAGAATGTCTGAAGGACGAAATTGCCAAGGCAGGACTTCAGGATAAGGTTAATGTAATTACAACAGGCTGCTTCGGTCTTTGCGCACGCGGCCCTATCATGATTGTTTACCCCGAGGGTTCATTCTATGCCCACGCTTCTGTGGACAGAATCCCCGAAATTGTTGAGGAACACCTTAAGAACGGCAACCCCGTGAAGAAGTATCTGTATGATGAAACCGTTGACGGCGACACCATCAAGTCCCTTAACGATACCGCTTTCTATGCAAAGCAGCACCGTGTTGCACTGCGCAACTGCGGCGTTATCGACCCCGAAAACATCAACGAGTACATAGCACGCGACGGTTATCAAGCTCTGTACAAGGTTCTCACCACCATGAGCCAGGACGATGTTGTAAAGTGTATTCTTGACTCCGGTCTGAGAGGCAGAGGCGGCGCAGGCTTCCCCACAGGTCGCAAGTGGCAGCTTGCCAAGG
>CAZKXB010000013.1:0-44204 GCA_964556595.1 uncultured Ruminococcus sp.
CTTATGCCAGAATGAAGTATGAAAGCGGCGTTCATTGCGTACAGCGCGTACCGGAAACGGAGTCGCAGGGGCGTATCCATACCTCAACGATAACCGTTGCCGTGCTTCCCGAAGTGGAGGAGGTTGATGTTGACATAAATCCCGCAGACCTCACGATACAGACCTATCGTTCAAGCGGCGCGGGCGGTCAGCATATCAACAAAACCGAGTCCGCGATAAGGATAATCCACAACCCCACGGGCGTTGTTGTGGAATGTCAGGAGGAGCGTTCCCAGTTCAAAAACAAGGACAAGGCTATGAAAATGCTTTACAGCAAGCTGTATGAGGCAAAGCTTACCGCGCGCGACAGCAAAATAGCCGAGGAAAGGCGAATACAGGTCGGCACGGGCGACCGTTCCGAGCGCATACGCACATACAATTTCCCCCAATCAAGAGTTACCGACCACAGGATAGGTCTTACATTATACAAGCTGGACAGCATAATGAACGGCGGCTGCGACGAGCTTTTCGAGGCTCTGCGCCTTGCCGACCAGACCGCAAGACTGCTGAAGCAAAAGGATTAAAGCATGAAAACCGAGATTTTGACATATTCCGCGCAAAATATTCAGAAAGCCGCCGATATCATAAAAAGCGGCGGTATTGTGGGTATGCCCACCGAAACCGTTTACGGTCTTGCCGCAAACGCACTGGACGAAGGCGCGGTTAAAAGCATTTTTGAAGCAAAGGGACGTCCGCAGGACAATCCGCTGATAGTGCATATCAGCGATTTTTCAATGCTTGCGCCGCTTGTGCGCGAAATTCCTGAGGTTGCGGTAAGGCTTGCGGAAAGCTTCTGGGGCGGACCGCTTACTATGATTTTTCCGAAGTCGGATATAATTCCCGCCGTAACAAGCGGCGGACTTGACACCGTTGCCGTAAGAATGCCCGAAAGCGAAGCGGCAAGGGCGCTGATAAAGGCGAGCGGAGTTCCGATAGCGGCGCCCTCCGCAAATCTTTCGGGAAGCCCAAGCCCCACAACGGCGCAGCACGTTTTTGACGATATGAACGGCAGAATACCGCTGATTATAGACGGCGGTGCTTGCCGCTGCGGCGTTGAAAGCACGGTAATCTGCTTCAGAAGCGGCAAAATACATATCCTGCGCCCAGGCGGCATAACCGCGGAAATGCTTGCGGAATTTGCGGAGGTTGAGGTTGACAAAGCGGTATGCGCAAAGCCCGCCGAGAACGAAAGGGTTCTTTCACCGGGAATGAAATACAAGCATTACTCGCCAAAAGCCAACGTAATTATAGTCGACAGGCATGGAAAGGCGTTTGCGGAATACTGCGAAAATCACGCGGCAGGTAAAACCATAGCGCTTTCGGCAGGGGAGATGCAGGGTGATATTTTCATAAACTACGGCAGCACCGCCGAACAGCAGGCGCAAAGCCTTTTTTCACTGCTGAGAAGCGCTGACGATAACGCCTGCGATACCGTTTTTGTGGAAATGCCCGATAAAAGCGGCGTTGGTCTGGCGGTATACAACAGGCTGCTGCGCGCGGCGGGATTTGAGATTGTAGGGTGATTTCATGACAAAGCTTACGCAGCACAGGATAACTGGTCTTATAGGAATGTCGGGCGCGGGGAAGTCCACCGTGTGCGCACGTTTTGCGCAGCGCGGCTTTACCGTGATTGACTGCGACCTTTCCGCGCGCGAGGTTGTGCAAAAGGGCAGCCCCGCTCTTAAGGAGCTTGCAGACGCGCTTTCGCCGCAGCTTATTCTGCCCGATGGTGCGCTTGACCGCAGGCTTACCGCCGAGATGATTTTTTCAAGCGATGAAAAGCGCGGCATATTCAACCGTATAATTTACCCCTACATAACGTATAACGTAATATGCAAAATAAAAAATGCAGGCGGTGATGTGCTGCTTGACGCGCCTACGCTATACGAAGCGCGGCTTGAGGGCTTGTGCGACAGCATAGTTTCGGTGTGCGCGGACAGGCAGATATGCGTTGAGCGCATAATGCAGCGCGATGGAATTTCACGCGGCAGCGCCGAAGCCAGACTTAACGCGCAGCACGATATACAATGGTACTCACAGCGCTCGCAGTTCTGCATAGTCAACAACGGAACGCAGCAGCAGGCGTTTGAAAGCTGCGACAGTATAATTTCAACGCTGAAAGGAAATCCATGATAAAGTACGCAAAACCCAAAAGGCGCAGCGGTGCGTCGGTAATAATTATCCTACTGATAGCCGCGCTGCTTTGCGCGGCGGGATATTTCGGGTATAAATACTACGAAGCCGCTTCACACCCGCTTAAATACACGGATTATGTTGAGCGGTATGCCGCCGAAAACGGTATCGACAAATATCTTGTCTATGCGGTGATAAAAACCGAAAGCGGCTTTGACAGCGGCGCGGTTTCAAATGTGGGCGCGCGCGGTCTTATGCAGATTATGGAGGAAACGTTTAACTGGATAAATTACAAGCTGGCAGACGGCGAAACCGTATACGCGGATATGTTCGACCCCAGGCAGAATATACGCTACGGCTGCTATCTGCTGGGATATCTGTGCAGCGAATTTGGCGATACCAATGCGGCTATTGCCGCCTATCACGCGGGTCGCGGAAACGTCAACCAATGGCTGTCCGACAGCCGATATTCGTCAGACGGCGTTCATCTTGAATATATTCCCATATCCGATACCGCGCACTATGTTGACAAAATAAACAAGGCTATGGATATTTATATCAGGCTTTACGATAAATGAACACGAAAGGAAAATTTATATCATGGCAAAGAAAGAAACCACAGCAAAGGCACTTAAGGAAAAGCTTTTTATGGAGAAAAAGAACGCCGTACAGCGCATGAGCGAAGCTGAGCTTGCAAAATGCGACAAGTTCTGCGAGGGATACAAGAAATTCCTTGACGAAGCAAAGACGGAGCGCGAAGCAGCTTCTTTTGTTGAGAAGGAAGCAATCTCCAAGGGCTTTGCTCCGTTTGACAAAAACGCTTCCTACAAAGCGGGGGACAAGGTATACTATGTAAACCGCGAAAAGGCGGTTATTCTGGCGGTTATCGGCAGCGAGCCTATCGAAAACGGCGTTAATCTGCTGGCGGCGCATATTGATTCCCCAAGGCTTGACCTTAAGCAGAATCCTCTTTACGAAAAGGACGAGGTGGGTTATTTCAAAACGCATTACTACGGCGGTATTAAAAAGTACCAGTGGCCCACTGTTCCGCTTGCGCTGCACGGCGTTATTGTAAAGGCTGACGGCACAAAGCTTACCGTAAGCATTGGCGAGGACGAGCGCGACCCTGTTTTCTGCGTTTCCGACCTGCTGCCGCACCTTGCTTCGGCGCAATACAAGCGCCCCGCGACAGAGCTTATCAAGGGCGAGGAGCTTAACATCATTATCGGCTCACGTCCTTTTAAGGACGATGAGGGCAGCGAACTTGTAAAGCTTAACCTTATGATGATACTGAACGAAAAGTACGGAATTACGGAAGCGGATTTCCTTTCCGCGGAACTTGAAGCCGTACCCGCATTCAAGGCGAAGGATATCGGTTTCGACAGAAGCCTTGTCGGCGCATACGGACAGGACGACAGAGTCTGCGCCTACACCGAACTTATGGCTATCCTCGGCGCAAAGCAGCCCAAAAGAACCGCCGTTGCAATTCTTACCGATAAAGAGGAAACAGGCAGCGATGGAAACACGGGTCTTTGCTCCGCTTACCTTAAGTATTTTATATCCGACCTTGCAAACACCTTTGGCACAAAGGGCAGAACCGTGCTTGCAAATTCAAAGTGCCTTTCCGCTGATGTAAACGCCGCGTATGACCCCACATTCCCCGATGTATTTGAAAAGCAGAACAGCGCAGTGCTTAACGGCGGCGTTTGCGTGACAAAATATACAGGCTCACGCGGAAAGAGCGGAACCTCTGACGCTTCCGCCGAATTTGTGGGCGAGATAAGAGCGCTGCTTGATAAGAAAAAGGTTATCTGGCAGACGGGAGAACTTGGCAAAATTGATATCGGCGGCGGCGGAACGGTTGCGGCGTATATCGCAAACCTTGATGTTGACACTATTGACGTGGGTGTTCCCGTGCTTTCCATGCACGCGCCGTTTGAAATCACCGCAAAAACCGATATCTACGCCGCATACAAGGCTTTTGAAGCGTTTATAAACGGCTGACACAATTCACCGCGGCAATCCCTTGCGCATAGTATGTGTAAGGGGTGATTTGCCATGGTATCCGACAAAGCACGAAAGGTTCTGCGCTCTATCGGCTTTAAGCTTATTGCCGTTTCGCTTATTCTTATGGGACTTTGCGTTATTCTGGAACTTAGCTTCCGTCCCGTGATTGAAACGGTAAGCGCCAACGAGTGCCATCTTACGGTTTCGGAGATGATTAACACCGCGGTAAGCGAGGAACTTTCGCGCGAGGATATCAGCTATACAAGGCTTGTGCAGCTCAGCACAAATCCCGATGGTGAGATTATTTCCGTGGAAAGCAACGTTGTCAATATCAACAAGCTGAAAACAGGTATAACACAGCGGATTGAATCCGAACTTCGCGCAATGGAAAGCGCCGATATCGGCATACCTGTGGGAACGCTGAGCGGTATCAGCCTGCTTCACGGCAGGGGCTTTGATGTTGGCATGACAATAAAGCCGATAGGTTATCCCCAGACCAGAATTGTAAGCGAATTTACAGAGGCGGGAATAAACCAGACGCGCCACAGAATTATTATCGAGATAACCGTTGACGCGGACGCTGTTATTCCGGGGTTTTCCTCGGAAGTTTCGGTCAGCACCTCGATAATCGCGGCAGAAACGATTATAGTAGGCAGAGTGCCTGACGCGTTTACTCATGTGGTATCGGGCGATAACGACCTTGTCGGAATACTTCAGGACTACGGCGCAACGCTGGACTAATAGCGCGCTTGGCGCTGTTTGGAGGAATTTTTTTGGAACTTACTAAAGCACAGGAACGCGCCGCAGAACTGCGCGCGATAATCGAAAAGCATAACCACAACTATTATGACCTTGACGCGCCCACTATCGAGGACGATGAATATGACGCGCTTATGCGCGAGCTGAGAGCGATAGAAGCGGAATTTCCGCAGCTTCTCACCGCCGATTCGCCAACGCAGCGTGTAGGCGGCACGGCTATGACGACCTTTGAAAAGGTGCAGCACGCCGTTCAGATGGGCAGCTTGCAGGACGTTTTCAGCGCGGGCGAGGTTGCGGATTTTATCGGGCGCATGGAGGAACAGGACGCGCATGAGTTTGTTGTAGAGCCGAAGATTGACGGACTTTCGGTTTCTCTGGAGTATGAAAACGGCGTATTTGTACGCGGCTCAACGCGAGGTGACGGCTTTATCGGCGAGGATATCACCAATAATCTGAAAACGATACGCTCTATTCCGCTGAAGCTTATAGAGGAAATTCCATTTATCGAGGTGCGCGGCGAGGTCTATATGCCAAAGAAAAGCTTTGCCCAGCTTTGTGCGGAGCAGGAGAAAAGGGGAGAAGCACTGCCCAAAAATCCCAGAAACGCCGCAGCAGGCTCGTTAAGGCAAAAGGACAGCCGCGTTACAGCACAGCGCAGGCTTGACATATTCTGCTTTAATGTGCAGCGTATTGAGGGAAAGCAGCTTACATCTCACTCACAGTCGCTGCAATATATGCAGCAGCTTGGCTTCACCGTGATACCGGATTATGTTGTTTGCGGCAGCGGGGAAGCGGTGGCAGAAAGAATAAAGGAAATAGGGGAGAGCAGAAATTCCCTGCCATTTGATATAGACGGCGCGGTTGTCAAGGTGAATGATTTTGCGCTGCGCGAGGAAATCGGCGCAACAACCAAAGTTCCCAAATGGGCGGTTGCGTTCAAATATCCGCCCGAAGAAAAGGAAACCACGCTTAACGATATTGAGATAAACGTTGGCAGAACGGGCGCGCTTACTCCCGTGGCGATTTTTGACCCAGTATTTCTTGCGGGAACTACCGTTTCGCGCGCTATCCTGCATAATCAGGATATAATTTCCGATAAGGATATCCGTATCGGCGACAGAATTGTGGTGCGCAAGGCGGGCGATATTATACCTGAGGTGGTTCGCAGCGCCGCTCATGCCGCTAATTCGCAGCCGTATTTTATACCGAATGTCTGTCCAGTCTGCGGCGCAGCGGCAATTCGTGATGAGGACGAGGCTGTTATCCGCTGCCAGAACATGGACTGTCCCGCGCAGCTTCTGCGTTCTATTGAGCATTTCGCTTCAAGAAACGCAATGAACATTGACGGTCTTGGCGAAGCGATAGTTGAGCAGCTTGTAAACGAGGAACTGATTAAAACTGTCGCCGACCTGTATACGCTGGATATTCAGTCGCTTATGGCATTGGACAGATTTGGGCGCAAATCGGCAGAGAACCTTATAAATTCTATCGAAAATTCCAAGAAAAACGAACTTAACAGGCTTGTTTTTGCGCTTGGCATACGCGGAATAGGTCAGAGAGCGGCAACGCTGCTTTGCGAGCATTTCGGCGATATGGACAGCATAATAAACGCGCATGAACTGGAAATTTCCGCAATAGACGGCTTTGGCGATATTATGGCGCACGCAGTTTATCAGGCAATGCGCGAGCCGCACCGCATAAAGCTTATCGAGCGCCTTAAGGAATACGGCGTGAATATGACCTACAAGAGCGATAAGGTATCCGAGCGGTTTGCGGGACTTACCTTTGTGCTTACGGGAACGCTGCCCACCATGACGCGCGAGCAGGCAAAGGCGCTTATTGAGCAGAACGGCGGCAAATGCAGCGGCTCTGTATCCAAAAAGACAAGCTATGTTGTCGCAGGCGAGGAAGCGGGCAGCAAGCTCACCAAAGCAAACGAACTTGGTATAAGCGTCATCACCGAGCAGCAGCTTCTGGATATGATTAATGGCAAGGAAATTTAATTTTATACAGTATGAAAATCCCCCGAAATTCTAGAAGATTTCGGGGAATAAAATTATGCTTAATCGCTTAATCCTGTCCTGTTCTTATAAAGGGCGCGGCAATTGTTCTGTCCAGCAAATCTTTATATGCGTCCACCTTACGAAAAGTGTTTCCCATCATTTCTCTATTGCGATATTCCCGAATAGCGTCCATATCAAACTCAGCATAAAAAATACCTTCTGTTGCACTATTCGCTAACAAAACGGTATTGTCAACACATCTTCCGCTTGTATCCCAGCAGATAGGACTATATGCACAGGAGCAGCCCGCATTTTCGCCGTTTGGATTTGCCATTGCAACTGCTGTCATATTCTCATACGCTCTTGTGGAAAGCGCTTGAATCCTTGGTTTCATCGAACCGCAGTCATTTGGTACAAGAATGACTTCCGCACCTTTCAGCATCAATATTCTTGCACTTTCAGGATATTCTCTGTCATAACAAATCATAATTCCCAACTTCACGCCCTCAAAATCACATACCTTAAATTCTTGTCCTGCTTCTATGTTCTTTTCATCTGCGAAATCACAGGTATGTACTTTGGAATATTTCATCAAAATTTCGCCCGACTTATCAATAACAAACGCTGTATTCTGCGGCAACTTTGAACCTTTTGTAAATGCTGTCAGCACAACGCCGATTTGATATTCTCGCGCAATTTCGCAAATTTTAATAATACGGTTATCTTTTTCCGATATGCTTTTTTCATATGTCATAGGCAAATCATACCCTGTAATAAAGCACTCTGGCAGCAAAAGTATATCCGCATTATTATTCGCCGCTTGCTTCATCGCGGTTATAACAGACTCTACATTCTTATCTATCTGTGCATTAACGGCGCGCTTTTGCAATATTGCAATTTTGAATACCATTGTTTTTATCTCCTGTCATCGGGTGTTATTTCTTTTTATTTTTGACCTCGCTAAGAGGATTATTCTGCATGGCGGACTGCATTTGCGCATTGGAAACGTGCGTGTAAATCTGGGTGGTGTTCAGATTTTCATGACCCAGTACGTCTTTCAGAACACGCACATCAACCCCATTCTGATACATCAGCGTAGCGGCGGTGTGGCGAAGCTTGTGTACGGAAAGCCCCATATTATCCAGTCCGCAGCTTTTAAGGCATTGTTCCACTATCTGCTGAACGCGGCGGTTGGATATCCGCGTTCCGCGGCGGCTGAGAAATAATGCGTCCTCGCCGCTGTTAAGCGGACGGTAGCCGTATTTTTTTCGTGTTTCCTCGTCCTGCACGGTTGGGTCTACATAATCCATGTAAGCGTTTACACAGGCGTTGTTGAGATACACAATGCGCTCCTTGCTGCCTTTGCCAAGGACTTTTAACGAGTAGATTTCGTTTCCGTCTGCGTCATGTGTTTTTCTGATATCGCTCTGATTTATGCCGACTAACTCGCTTAAACGCATACCGCAGTTCAAGAAAAATACCACAATGCAATAATCGCGCTTCTGGTCGGGCGTGTCGATATTAGACAGCATTTCCAGCGACTGTTCAAGCGTGAGATACTTAGGCAACGCAGGCTTTGGCGATGGCAGTTCAAGATTTGCCAAGGGATTGGTTTCAAACAACCCCTTATTATTGGTAAGGAACTTAAAAAACTGCCTGAGCGCGACAGCTTTGCGATACCGCGCTTTATGCTCATTGGATTTCTCAGTTTTCTCAAATATAAGAAATTCCTGCACAAGCATTAAATCCACAGCCTTGATTTCAGCTTCCGTAATATCGGTTATGTCGATTTTGGAAAATTCGTTCGGATTATCCGAAGCGCGCCCAAGCTTGATTTTATAAAACCGCAGAAACGAACGCAGGTCGGTATAATAATTGAGTACCGTAAGCTCCGAGCGATTTTTTACAAGCTGCATATATATAATAAAATCCTTAAGCAACTGCGGCGCGTTGTCATAATTATAGTGTTTTGCCATTTTAGCCCCTCTCCTATTTCGTAAAATTTTTATTTTACGCAATTGACTGTATTATTTTCCCTGCCACTTATTATATCAGATTTACGGGATTTTTGCAATATCTCATCAACTAACGGCTTATCAGACAGCAAGCACATAGCGCATACGCACACATCAGGCATACCATCATTACAATATTTGCCACAAACGCGGCACGCGAAATAATCCATAATTTACACCCTCTTACTAAAAATTGACATAATAATGCGACTAAGACCGTAGCCGATACCGCGACCCAGACCACACAATATATGACCGACAAAACGCATATCAAATCACCTCTCCCGCCGCATAAGATACAATGTATAATTACCGCACATCTTAACAGGGTGCTGACCCTTATAGTCCTTGCACAATTTGCAACGCTTATCACACTTATCAATCATAGGACACTTAAGACACAAGCAATCGCCGCGAACGCAATTAACATCGGCTGCAATGCCGTTAGGCTTAAGCACCTGCAATATCTCCGTAAGCATAACGCGGATATCGTCCGCGTTGGTCTTATCTACATAACGGATTTGTGGGGATTTGTAGACCCGCTTAATCCGATATTTATGCGCGCAACAGAAATAAAAGAAATCGCAATCAAGTATCGGACGCGGATTAAACCCCTTAGCAAAACAGCGCGCAATACAACGATTAGCATAGCCTATAGCCTTATGCGGACAACCCACACCGCCGCAAACTCGGCACAAACAGCGATAACAATACTTATTAACACCATGTCCAATCATAATAGACACCTCGGACGCGCAAGATAACGCTTGATATGGCTATACTGTCGGTGCTGATACACTGGCTTATAATCTCTGGCAAGGACAGACAACACGCCGTTATGCTTACTATCATACACCATAACATAAGTAACAGCCGCCAAAAACTCCTCAAAATCGAGGATACCAACAAAACGATACTCTAAATCATTAGCAATATCAAAAGATACTATCTGCTTAGACGGCACAACAATAACGCCGCTGTCATAACCCGCGGCATAATAACGGCGCAAATCAGCAGCCGCACCCGATGGGCGGAAGCGGAAATAAGTCTTAGTTGTGTTATTACCCAACACATTATACATATCAGAGTACCCCCAATCTAAGGATATTGTCTAATATATCCGCAGTAGCCTTAAAACTGTCGGAACGCTTAAGCTTACAACGCTGTATAGCACTAAAATCACGGTCTAAATCAGATATAATATCGGGCAACGGCTTACAAGTCATTGCAGACCACATAACAATATTATAGAGTTCCGACAGGTTGTCCGTGTTACAATCGCAGTTAATATAATCGCTGACAAATTGCAGTTGCTTAAAACCTACATTGTTACGCCCATGCTCATACACCTCGCCCAAAAACTCATCAGTGCCGACCGTTGCAATATATGCCCAGACAGACGGCAACACCGACCGCCGAAGCCAATTTATCGTCTTATCAGCTTGCGAGCCCTGCTTTGGCGGCACAGCAAAATGTGCCGCATGGCAAACATTATCCAAAAACTTAATCCACCACGCGCAAGTAGTACAGCGGGAACGGTTGCAATCATCGGGGACAATAAACCGCAAGTGACCGAGAATGCAACGCGCGAACTGCTTAACAAAACAATCCCACTCATTATCTATAAGCATAGCCACCACGGCACAGGCTCGCTCTCGATGAAATTCGTACTCACAACGTACCCAATGCGTTATATCTTCCGCTACTGTCTTCCCTTTCTGCTGCTGTTCTATAAGTTTGTCATAAAATCTAACACAAACCGCAGATTTGCGCGAACCGAAATATATAGTACGTCCAACAGCGCCTTTAACACGCCTGTCACAAACCTTACCCGTAGTAATCAGACCATCATCATCACTCTTAAAATCAAGCTGTTGCGTATGGTCGATAGCCCTAGCACGGGAACAAAACAAATGTTGCACCCATGCATTATATATCTTATCCATACGGAGTAACGGGCGCTCATTACCTCGACATATATCGTCCATGCACACGTCAAGGCGCGGGAAATTAACCACATACCCCGCAACAGTCGCAGAGCGCAAATCACGCAAAACATCACTCAATGTAAGATTATGCGCATTAAGATAATGTATGTAATTGGTTAATCCCTTGCTTGACATCTCAATCATTACGCCCTGCTTATGCTCCGCGCCCTCAACGGCACGAGCAAGCTTAAAGGATATATCGTCAATACGCAACACCGTAGCGTAAAACTTATGAGAGCCGACACATACAGCACGTTTGTAAAAATCGCCCAAATACATCAAATCGACTATGTTTTGTGCAAGCGCAAATATAGACATATCTACATCTTTAGGCGCGCGCACAGACACCGACAGCCAATCCAAAGCAATAACCATAATATAACCCCTCTTTATTTTTATCGCTTAAAAATGCCCTTTTTCTTGCCTTTCCCCTGCTGCTCAGAGGACACAACAACGGGCGCTTCCCCCCTGTTTTCAAGGATTTCCTTATCAGATATATAATCCATTGTCAATAACGTATCAACCATTTCTTTGGTATCATACAAAGCGCGGATTTTGTCAGTCTGGATATAGCAATCAGCAGACAACGCCATAATCTGCCGCATAGGATTACCGCAAAACAAATCGTACTCATAAGCGTCATACACAGTATTAGTTACAAGCCGCGAAAATGGGTGACGGAAAGAAGCCTTGCACACAGTTACATCTGCCGTTATATCGCGCAGTTGCTTATCCAAAAAGCCCCAACGCTGAACCGTGCCGAAAATCATCAAGTGACGATGGCGACACTGGCATATATGCTGAAACAGCAGTTTAGGCACGCTCTCCTTAGATTTCGCAAAATCGCGTGAATTAAATATCGTGCCTATCTCATCTATAAGCACAAGCGTATTATCTGGAGCGTTAAGAATATCCTGCGCCGAACGCAAGGGCAAAACATTACAATGTTCGGGGAAATTTTGCAACCGAAGATTTGTTATAATCGTCAATCCCTCATACTTGCAAGCGATATTATACGCGTCATAGACCATGGAGCAAGTTTTGCCCTGTCCGAACATACCTAAATAAATATGTAGTCCCCAACCGTTAAAACGCTTATAATCGCGGTTAATCACATAACGGACAAAATCGCGACCAACGAAGAACAGAAAACGCGGAGCAAGCCGCAGTTTCTTAAAAAACGTACCCATTACAAGCGCCCTCCACCAAGTCTAAGCTTTACGCCGTCCGAAATCATACCCATAACCCAGTTAAGCATAAATATGACAAAAGCAAGCTGTAATATATAAGGGAGCGTGCCGAAGCACAAATCACTAAAAGTAATTTCGTTGCCCTCTGCCGTCCACTGAGCGAACCAATCGCCCCAGCCGATTAACTCCAAAAACTCTACGATATCAAACATATTACATCACCTTTCTGCGCCTAAACATCTTAAAGACAAAGCCGAAGCAAGCCGCAATCCCCGCAATAAGCAACAGCCCCTCGGTTACGGTATAATAATTAAGCGGCTTATGCATAATACCATTTTCGGACACCCATAATTGATAGGCTGTATCGCAGTCCTCGGCGGTAATATTACCGTTCTCATCATACACAGTCATAGTACCGTCAGCGGACATAATTATAATAGACTTCTGCACTGTGGTATTATCGCCAATGATACGCCAATCAGTAACATCTACATCAGGTATACCGTCACCATCTGTATCAGTACCCCAAGTAACTAACGTACCATCATCTGTATCAGTTGTTATAACGTCCCAGCCCCACTCGGCTAACTGCAAGAGCAATAACGCCGTACTACCGTCCATAATCAATCACCCCTTGTAAAAAATCCGCGAACCAGTACTATTATAATCGTCAGCACCGCACCCGCCAAGCAAAAATCCCAGAGCGTAAATGAGATATCGCCGAAATCAAGCTGCCAAGACAAGAACATAGAACCCGTATCCCACAAAAATTTGAAAGCTTGACCCATACTAACGCCCCCAAATCCTTAATATAATCGCCACTGTAACGCCAAGACAAATTAAGCCTAACAATTCTGGCGGCAGAAAATCAAAGAAAATAGAAATAAACTGCGTTATCGGCTGCGCCTGTTCGGGGGTCTGCGCAAGATAATTGTCTAAATCAACATCAACTGGCATACTATCACCAGAGCCAGAGCCGTTATTAACATCAACATTAACATTGACATCAACCGAGCCGCCGACATCTATATTACCGCCTACAGTAACATTGCCATCAACAGTACCGCCGCCAGCAGAGCCAGAAGACGAGCCGCCAGAACCGCTGCCATCTCCCCCGTAATTATTGGTAATGTAGGTGTAGTTATTGGTGATGTACTCGTTAATCGTAGATGTATCGCCGTTGTTATTGGTTATAACGCAATCATAGATAGTATCGCCAGACAGTGTTACAACATCATCTTCCGCAAATTTGCTCCAGTCAATATCCAACTCCATCTTAATCGGCTTATTGCTACAATAATAACCGATATCGCACATTTTGTCGCAATTTACATCATGGTTATCTACGTTAGTACCCAAATAATTGCAACCGCTACCAGCCTTAACCATATCAGTATAATCATCAGATATATATTGCCTAAAACCAATATTAACAATCTGTTGTAATGGTATAACGTAAGTCGTTGTAGGACTCTTACTGATATAATCCGTTACAGTCTTGTAATACCTCACGCCAAGTGCCATATCACCATTAAGTGTTATAACAGCAGGGATATCAATATAAGGATAACTATAATAATCACTAGTTATTACAACCGTATTAACAGGGCTATCCTCGACAGTCATATTATAATAATCACACTTAAGATATCCAATGCGCCGACCGTTATCATCAAGTATATAATTACCGTCCGCATCCTTGTCAAAGTATACATAATAATGATATTGATAAGTACCATAATAATATATACCATCAGTAACGCAAAACGGGACTAAATACACATCAGTTACCCAACTATCATTACCGCAAAAACAGGCATCAGCGCGGAAGCTTAACGGGATATAACTATAACCAGTACCAGTACTCAAACGCTTATCCGTGCGCCAACTTATATACTCTGCTGTGGATTTCGGTCCGTAGCGGTCGGCGTAGTCGGCGGTCATAGCTACAAAATCTTTAAAAGACATACTCAAACTATCATCATTGATTTCAACACTATAATTCGGCATAGAAGCAATAACACCATCATCGTCGAAACAATAATTACATATTTCATCAGCCGAAGCCGATTTAATAGATTTTGCCATAAATTCGTCATACTTTGTCATAATAGATACAGAAAATTCAGAACTATCAATATAACCTAACTCAAACAAACGAGTAATCGAATATGTAGCATTTGGTACAGCTAAAATATAATCAACCACATATATTTCACGAAAATCCGCCTCAGACATACCCGACTTTCTAATAATTTCGTCCCAAATCAATATAAATTGCGCTTTACGCGCAACACCATCAGCCGATACCGCAGAAACAATAGCGGGAAAAAGTTCAGCACCATATTCATAAATCTCAGTTAAAGTTTTAGCGGCTTCCAAATATGACAAAATCGCTTCTAAAGTAGCTAATGTTGTAGAAGTAGCCGCAACCGCCCCCGCGCTCACCGAGAAGCAAAAAGCAGACGTTAAAAACAAGCATACGCAAAGCACAACGGCAAGTGCGCGTTTAGCTATCATCTTCGTTTTCTCCATCCTCATCATCTCCATCATTTTCCCAAATAACCCAAACGGACGTTAAAATAAACGGCAATCCAACAACCGCAAAAAGCAACTCCAACATATTACCCCCCTACAATACGCGTTACTTCCGCGCTGTCTTAAAGCTTCTGCCGACAAACGCAACAGCTATACCCGCAAAGGATATCGACAGCATAAGCATACACAAATCATTAGATGTAATAAAATCAAACGCAGAAACAGACATATCAAACACACCGCCGACACCTGTTGATACAGTTGTAATAACTCCGTCTAAATCATCACCACACGCAAGTCCACCGCCGCCGCCAGATGGCACATCATCAGACAATACCATAAAACCAGTAGTAAGACCGCAAATATAGCCGTTATCGTCCTTATAGATTACTTCCGCTAAATTGCCATCTTCCCAGACTTCCACGGCATATTGATTACTTGTACTCGCCCAGACCTGCAAACCACTAGCTTCCAACTTTGCATTAGTAATGCCCAAATAAGTACAAAGACCGTATTTAGCTTCATCTAAAGTTATAGTATTAGTAGTTGTAACAGTGTATTGGTCAGTCCAATCGCCCGTTATGTAATCCGATATAAAGCCCGCCGAAGCCGACACAGGCAGGACACAGCCGACCAGACACACAACAGCACACAGCACCGCAAGCACCTTAACACTAACCTTTTTTGTAATAGACATAGTAACACACCTTCCAAAAAAAATATTTATAGTAGTCGTTATAGCCGAACGACCAACGGCGCAAAATCAACGTATGAACATGATAACAATGGAAGCAATTGCAAGTATACCGAAAATAACGGCACCAACAATCGCGCCTTTATTGGACTTTTCCATGTTTTCACCCCCTATTTAAGTTAATGGGCGGTATAAAACCGCCCACACCGTCACTTACGCGCAGTCTTAAACGCACGCTTAACGAAGCCGAGCGCCACACCCGCAAAGGATATAGACACCATGAACATACAAAGGTCGTTAGCCGTGATGAAGTCGAAGCCCTCACCCGCAATACTGAAAACGCCCTTAACGCCAGTGGTAAGCGTAGAAATAATATCAGCCATGTTAAACTCCTTTCGAACAATTTAAACCATTGGAATTATCAAAAGCTTGCAAGCAAATGAACATTAAGTAAACGGATAATCGCCATCATCAACAGGTGGCGGAACGTCAGCGGACGGAGCAGGAGCAGAATAACTATTACTCTGTGCTTGGCGCTCTCTGCGCTGTTCCTCGGTATAGAAACGAACATAATTGCAATAGCCGTACTCGTTATACAACACATAGGCATAACAACCGCACTTAAACGGAGCATTTGTAACAATATCGCCGTCAAGCGCTTTGTTAAGCGTTTTTTCCGACACCGCAACTACTTTCAGCGGAGAACCCGCAACCCAGCCGCCATGATTATAGTCATCTGAGCAATACAGCTTGTAAAAAATATTACCCGTTCCGCGAGCCTTACAACGTTCAATAGACATCAATACTAACATAATCTTTTTTTCCTTTCTCAAAACAATTTTTTTAGTTATCAGCACCGAAGTGCTTGGTAGTCGTTATAACCCGAACGACCAACGGGAGGGGGTCATATATAAAAATGAGAAGCAAGCAATTATTAAAATATCGGTCACAATTACTCACCGCAATCAATATTATCATGTTCTTTCGTCATCTGACGAAAACGCTTAAATATATACATTGATGTTGTCTCATCAAATGCTTCAACAATTTTTCTGGCTAAATCCTCAAAAGCACAACCATCATCAAACCAATTAGATATTCGAACCCATACACTAAACAAAGCTTCCGCAATCTTATCAATATCAACAGTACAATTCATCTTCATCTTTTTCTTTTCCTTTCAATCAACTTATTTTTTTGAAATGTTCCATTTTAGAACATCTATATTATAACACAGAAAGTCAAAAAATGATACTGGCGAATGTGCCAAAAAAGAACACACGAATATATAAAAAAGTGCTATAATGGAACAAAGAATAAATCAAAGGTGATATCATGTTCAAAGAAAATTTCACAAACAACATAAAAAGAGCAAGAAAAAATGCAAAAATGACCCAACAAGAAGTAGCAGATACGCTAAACACATCTAGAACAAATATCACAAAATATGAAATAGGAACGCTAGAACCAAACATAGAAACAATCGGAATGTTAGCAAAATTGTACAATGTAAGTACAGATTGGCTATTTGGAATAATAAAATCAAACTAAGGAGAAAAACACATGAAAACACAACTCAACACTTCCGACTACACAAAACACTTTGTATATCAAGACATGGGAATGATAATGGGTTATACCCTATCCAACGAAACCATAGAAAGCGAATTTACAATAATCAACACCATAAAAATTAAAATAAACCTCTCTAGTAGCACAGGAGCAGAACTATATAACGCACTTAAAGGCAAATTAAAACCAAACGATAAAGATTATTTATACAGCGAATATCAAAATAGCGATATACTGACTATCGAAATCAAAATTGTAACCAATAAAAATAATCCAGAGGAAATAAAACTGAAAAAGAAGCTGCTGCATAAAATAAATAAATACACATGATTGACAAATCAAAAATAATGTGTTAATATAAATATATCAACTATGAAAGGAAAGAAAAATCATGGCAGATTTAATAATAAAAATAATAGCAGGAGCATTTGAAATAGCAGTAATAGTTTGTCTATATCAAGCATACAAAAGGCAAATACACATTTGTAAAAGCCTAGACGAAATAAAAGAAATGTTAAAAGGAGAAAATGAGCATTGATTAACGTCAATGCTCACTTTTTTTTTATATAAATTTTGAAACCATGTAAACCCGTATAACAAAGCCATTTTAAGCACTTTTTTTTGTATGCTACGCGACCGTTTTACTAAGGGGTCGCTTTACAATGTTCCAGTTACGGGCGGTGGCTGCTCCCCAGAGGGGAGCGCAGCCCCCACCCTGCTTTGTTGCCCTGCTGTCTGTTTGGCTTTTTTTCCGGCGGCAGTACAAATGCCATTAGCGGGTAGCAATGTATTATTACTCGCACGAGCAAGGGCGTTTGGTTGATAAAAGGGGTGGGTGCGGGTGGCGTGGTTAATGCGACCATTATCATGTAGCAATGTGTTATCACTCTCATGTACAAGGGTCATAATGATGGCTGTCCCTCACGGGACAGCTATTGTTAATGCGGTTAATATGTTGTCACTCGGACGATATGTAGACGTACCCGCCATATCATTAACCAGATTGCAACTATCGTAGGTGAGCGCAGGGGCGCCCATCGGCGGCGGTTGTGGCTTGTGGGGTGGGTCTGTGTTCCCCTCTGGAGAGCAATTCTACAAGAAAAACCACCTTATTTAAGGTGGTTTTTCTTTTGGTAATATATGTATGCCCATTGTGTAATCTTTTTATTTTACGCAATTGACTGTATTATTTTCCCTGTGGTCTATTATATCAGATTTACGGGATTTTTGCAACATCTCATCAACTAACGGCTTATCAGACAGCAAGCACATAGCGCATACGCACACATCAGGCATACCATCATTACAATATTTGCCACAAACGCGGCACGCGAAATAATCCATAATTTACACCCTCTTACTAAAAATTGACATAATAATGCGACTAAGACCGTAGCCGATACCGCGACCCAGACCACACAATATATGACCGACAAAACGCATATCAAATCACCTCTCCCGCCGCATAAGATACAATGTATAATTACCGCACATCTTAACAGGGTGCTGACCCTTATAGTCCTTGCACAATTTGCAACGCTTATCACACTTATCAATCATAGGACACTTAAGACACAAGCAATCGCCGCGAACGCAATTAACATCGGCTGCAATGCCGTTAGGCTTAAGCACCTGCAATATCTCCGTAAGCATAACGCGGATATCGTCCGCGTTGGTCTTATCTACATAACGGATTTGTGGGGATTTGTAGACCCGCTTAATCCGATATTTATGCGCGCAACAGAAATAAAAGAAATCGCAATCAAGTATCGGACGCGGATTAAACCCCTTAGCAAAACAGCGCGCAATACAACGATTAGCATAGCCTATAGCCTTATGCGGACAACCCACACCGCCGCAAACTCGGCACAAACAGCGATAACAATACTTATTAACACCATGTCCAATCATCACAAACCCGTCCTTGACCGATTATTGCGGTTAATGCGCCGCTGCTGTTGTTTATCGTAATCAGCTGGAGCATACACAGGCTCGCCGCGATTATTAAGTATATCCCCATCAGATATATAATCAGCGTTAAGCATATTATCCACCATCTCCAATGTATCATATCTCGCACGCAGCGCATCCGTTTGCACATAAGCTTCTTGAGATATGGACTTAAGCGGTAACAACGGATTAGATACCGCCCTGTCATACTCATCAGCGTGATACTGCCGCAGCGTAACCAGACGTGTAAGCGGGTGCTTAAGATATCCCCGACACACAGTAACAGTATCTGTTATATCACGCAACTGCTTATCCAACAAGTTCCACCGCTGTACAGTGCCTAACAACATAATACGGCGGTGACGGCACTGGAGCAGGAATTGATACACAGGCTTAGGCACTGACCGCTTATTTGCGGCAAAATCACGGCTGTTAAACACAGAGCCAATCTCATCAATCAGCACAAGCGACTTATCGGGTAACTCCTTAATCTGCTCACTATTAACAAGCTTAATAATCTTGGTATCGGTCGGGAAATTATGTAATGATATATTAGTCAACACCGTAACATTACGGTGCGTAAGGCATATATCATAAGCACGGCGCACAAGAGATATCGTCTTACAAGCGCCAAACATACCAACATAGAGATGTAAGCCCCAAAAATTAAAATCTTCCCACCCTCTATGGCGGCAATACTTATATATATCGCGCACGAAATACGGCACAGCACGCGACAATACCTTACATACCTTACCTAACATTATCTATGCCCTCCCGCCCTAAAAAATCCTATACACCAATTAAGCACAAAGACCAATAATGCAATATCCAGACCACCAGAAAGCAAGAAATAGACAAAATCGGAAAAATTGGTCAAATCGTTAGTATACCCAAGACACTGTAATACCATCAAAATACCTCCCGTCTGCGGAACAACCCCTTAAAAAAGTTAATAACCGCAAATATCACAAGTATAAGCAATAGACCATCAGTAACAGTGTAATCATCAAATGGCTTATCCATTATACCGTTATCAGATATCCACAGTTGATAAGCTGTATTGCAGTCCTCGGCGGTAATATTACCACTCTCATCATACACAGTCATAGTACCGTCAGACGATACAATAATAATAGACTTTTGCACAACTGTATTATCGCCAGTGATAAGCCAATCAGTAACATCAGTATCGGGGATACCGTCACCATCAGTATCAGTACCCCATAACACAGACGTGCCATCATCACCATCACTAATGATATAATCCCAGCCCCACTCCGCGAGCTGGAACAGCAATAATGCTACACTACTATCCATAATATATACCACCTCACTCTAATATCCTGCGAACAACACCAGCAATGAGCAACAACACCGCGACACCGATAGACAAGTCCCAAATGCTAAAACTGATATCGCCAAAATCTATAACCAGACTGCGTAAAAATGCGACAGGCTCAGTAAAAATAAAGGACAACAAATCTCCAAACATAAGCTACCTACCCAACACACGACACAAAACAGCAGCAGCAATGCCACCGATGAGCAGCCCTACAACCTCAGGCGGCAGAAAACTATAAGTAGTAGACAGATAATCCGTGACTTCGGGCGCGACATCTGGCAGATACTGCGTGTAATCATCGACTATACCGACATAATCGCCTTGTGGCTCATTATCTGACACATCTGACACATTAACATTAACATTGACATCAACCGAGCCGCCGACATCTATATTACCGCCTACGGTAACATTGCCATCAACAGTACCGCCAACAGTACCGCCAGAAGCAGAGCCAGAGGACGAGCCGCCCGAACCGCTGCCATCTCCCCCGTAATTATTGGTAATGTAGGTGTAGTTATTGGTGATGTACTCGTTAATCGTAGATGTATCGCCGTTGTTATTGGTTATAACGCAATCATAGATAGTATCGCCAGACAGTGTTACAACATCATCTTCCGCAAATTTGCTCCAGTCAATATCCAACTCCATCTTAATCGGCTTATTGCTACAATAATAACCGATATCGCACAACATATCGCAATTAGCATCATGTACCGACACCAAAGACGAAAAATTACCACCATCACACATACTGTAAGATACCGACACCATATCAGCAAAATCATCTGATACATAACTATTAAAACAAATGTCAGATATCCTATCTAAATAAAAATAACGCGAATACGAGATAGAATGTGACCTACTAATATAATTAGTTACAGTACTCCACCGCCACAAGTAATATGTGTCATCAACACCTATCACCGCAGGGATATCCAAATAAGGATAATTATAATAATCATCTGTAATCACCACAGTATTAACGGGGCTGTCCTCGACAGTCATGTTATAATAGTCGCACTTAATATAGCCAATACGCCGACCGTTATCATTAAGTATATAATTACCGTCCGCATCCTTGTCAAAATATACATAATAATGATATTGATAAGTACCATAATAGTAATCAGTGCCATCAAAATAAAACGGCACTAGATACACATCAGATACCCAGCTATCATTACCACAAAAGCAACCATCAGCACGGAAGCTCAGCGATACATAGGAATACCCATTACCATATTCGCCGCCATAATTACGCTTATCCGTGCGCCAACTTATGTACTCTGCTGTGGATTTCGGTCCGTAGCGGTCGGCATAGTCGGCGGTAGCGGCGCGCAGCATATCGGCAGTAATATACAAATCATCACGCGACCGTCCACCGCCGCCACCACGACCACCAGCAGCATGACCAGCGCCACCGCCCTTAGATACATACAACTCACCATCATCGGGATTAAGATAATAATATATATCATCACTAATCTGTATAATCCAACCTAATATAGTATCATTGACAAGATAATCACCTAAATCATCTATTGATGATACATACTCAGCACCGATAGAGCCCAAAGCCTCATTGACATAATCAATATACGCCATAACTACTGCAATATCATCGGACACATCAGCCGCAGCTACAACACCGATACAGGTAACACAGATAACGCAACACAAACATAACGCGCACAACCGCTTAACGGTTACCCTTATCATCTGTAACACTCCCCTGCTCTGGCTGAGGCTGCGCAATATATTTGCGGGTCTTAATCTTACGCGATATCCACATCACTAAGTTAATACCCTCAAACACTACCCATATACCCGCAAGTATAAGTATAATCCACTGTAATATAGACATAATATCTTACCTCCATCATCTGGGCGTAACCCTGATAGTCTTACGCACCAACACAACCGCACGCGCAACAAACACAAATCCGAGAGTAAGCAGACACAAATCATTACCGACAATAAATGTAGCTACATTGCCTATAACCGTCAGCAAATCACTTGCATCATCAATTATATTGCTCAATCGTCCGCCGCCAGATGAACCGCCACTAGACGGACCACCTCCAGACGAACCACCTCCAGATGAACCACTATCATCATCTACTTCATTGTTACCTAATATCATAGGACCACTAACAAGACCAATAATGTTACCGTTATCATCTCTATAGATAACCTCAACAAGGTTGCCATCTTCCCAGACCTCAACGACATTCGATTTTGCCATAGACGCCCAAACTTGCAAACCACTAGCTTCTAACTCCTCGTTAGTGATGTCAAGAACAATACAAAGAGCCTTAGACGCCTGGTCACTCGTCAGTGTCTTAGATGAGGACGGCACAGAATAATCCTCCGACAATGTACCCGAAAAATACGCCGCCGAAGCCGACACGGACATCACAAAGATACACATGATAACGGCAACCACGGCAAAAATCTTACTTAACTTACGCATTTAAAATTACCTCCTTAAAAATTGGGGGCTGCCGACCAAAACAACCCCCGCCAAAATTACCTAGGTGTAACACGCAGACACTTACGCAGCACACCGACCGCACGCGAAACGAACATAAAGCCCAAAAACAGTAAGCATAACTCATTGTTAACTACAAAATCGGCAACATTACCCATAAGAGTAAGCACGCCGCTTGTCTGCTCTATACCCTTTTCGAGCACGGACGAATCCGCAGACATTAACACTAATCCAGTCATTAACTACACCCCCTTTCACTGCCCATAACCCGATTACTTCTTAGCAGCAAAACTAACATCAATTACTTTGCCATTAAAGTCAGTAGATATATCAATATCACTGTCAATCTGACCACAAAAATCCTTAGCAGTCAATCCGAGTTCGTCCAAACGTGCCGCCGACAGAAATTTAGCATCTGCCTTACGTCCGACAATACCAGTAGAGGACGGGTATATAACATGCAGCTTAACACCCTGTATCTGGTTACCGTCCTGACTTCTAAAGTCCATTTCCTGCACTCCAACTAATGTAACAATCATCTTTTTACCTCTTTCTACCCTGTTCTGGGTGATTTAATTTCTACGGCACAATCGCCGTTGGCAGTGGTTTTGTTTTACATCGCAACCACCAAACGATAAAAAATCTTTTAGAGAGGTTAATTATACACGATTTCATAAAAATCAACGGTAAAAGATAACGTATCAGAGATAAAAAACACTTCAACATTACCATCACTAAAAAAAATTCTTAAATACTTGCCTTCACGAGACACACTACGCACTTTTGTGTAAACAATAGGTTCGCCTTCGCCAACACGGACAGTTACACGCATTACAAAATGACTATAAGTCATCTAAATCACCCCCACGGATTACGCTCCCAATAATCTTTAAGCTGCTTATCTCTAGCAGCTTGACACTCAATAACAAGCGCTTGTTGATTTGCATTAAGATAACTATCACGATGCTTAAGCAACTGTTGGAACTTAAGCATACCAACACACTGTATAAACGTATCAATACTGTTACCGCACTGCTCTATTATGTAATGCTCCAACCGCGTAAGGTTGTAATCAACACCTTTTGCAGTATATATACTTATCTTATCAAGTGACTGCAAAAAATCCGTCCACCACTTAGGACTAGCCCAACGGCGGCGATTACTGTCTTGCTTATTAGGCGTGACAAATCGCAAATAGTTATTGAGGACACCGAAGAACCTATTACCCCAAGTATCCTTACACGTCAAAAAGTTATATGCGCGCTCATCACGCAACTGCAACTCACAACGCACCCAATGATAACCCAGACCGCCGCGTTCCTGCGCCTTGTCATAGAACCTTATACGCACATCAGACTTTGGCGATCCGAAATAACAGGTGTGCGCCCTATCCACCTTACCCGACTGGTCTACAACACAATCGACCTGCGGCATAGCCTGCGCAAATTTGCTAATATATCGTCCTTGATAAGCAAACTTACATATCTTAACGATATCTAATAGCCCGCTGCCATCATGGTCTATATCGTCATAAGCCACGTCAAGACGAGTGATATTGTAATAGATGGGCAAATTACGGTCACTGCCAGACACAAGCACGTCAAACAGCTGCGCGAAACTTATAATCGAACTTGTCTCGAACTGCCGACAGCCTTGTCCCGACATCTCAACGCATACGCCCATATCGTCCCGACCGTCATACATAATCCAGATACCGCCGAAGTATACAGCCGACCTATAGCCATAATGCCCATTGCGGGCAAGGAAGCCTACACCCGTAAGACCAAGCATATCTATAACGGCATTAACTGTCGGTAGCTGCTCCCCATGTATTGAGAACGTCAGCCAATCGACAAGTATTATGTTATCGGTCACAATTACTCACCGCAATCAGTATTATCATGTTCTTTCGTCATCTGACGAAAACGCTTAAATATATACATTGATGTTGTCTCATCAAATGCTTCAACAATTTTTCTAGCTAAATCCTCAAAAGCACAACCATCATCAAACCAATTAGTTATTCGCACCCATACACCAAACAAAGCTTCCGCAATCTTATCAGTATTAACTTCAACATTCTTCCTTACCATTTCTTTTACCTCTTTCTTAGTACCTTGTTCTAGGTGAATATAACCGCTGGTTACATATATAATTATAACTACTAGTTACAAAAAAATCAATATGTAAAAATAAACAAATATAACCACTGGTTAATAGTAAAAATGTAAACTACAAGTTATAATTATATAGAGGTGGTAACATGACAATAGGGCAAAGACTACAAGCAGAACGCAAAATCTCACAAATGACGCTAGAAAAAATATCAGAAACCCTCGACATATCATATCAAGCATACAGGAAGTTTGAAAAAGATATATGTTATCCCAGCGTAGAAACCTTAATTAAAATTGCAAAAATGTATAATCTATCAACAGATTACATACTAGGACTGACCGAAGATAAACGAAAATACTGGTAACAAGGAGGAGAAGAAAAGCATGCAAACAACACACTATACATACCAAGATGAACCAATGAAACAGGGTTATAGACTAGTAAACGAAACAACAGAAAATGACAAGAGGATTATAAACACCATCAGAATAACCGCAAATCTAGAGAGCAAGTCAGGCAAGGAACTGTATAGCAACATAAAAAATAAATTTAAGCCAGAGGAACTAAAAGCGAAGTACATCACAAGCACAAACTACATCTACGGAGAGAACAGCACCGACAATATAATTAACATCGAAATTAAAATTGTGACCGACACCACCAACCCGCAGGAAGTAAAGGCAAAAAAGAAGCTGCTGCATAAGATAAATAAGTATACATAAAGATAAGGTGCATTGCAAGCAATGCACCTTAAATTTTTATTTTTTTTGCCTCCCCCGCGAACCCGCATTACAACGCCGCTCGTTGGCTTTTCCTCGGTACACAGTACCCCCCTGTTAGCTAGGGGGGTACATACGGGAAAGTACCGCTAAATTCGCGAAAATTTAACGATACTTTCCCGCGCTTCGCGCATGATCGAGCGCGCGCCGCCGGTCCGCTCCCGCGGCTCCGGCGCGGTGCGCGCTTATGCCGCCGCAGCTCCTGCTGCCATTAGCGGGTAGCAATGTATTATTACTCGCATGAGCGAGGGCGTTTTGGTTGATAAAAGGGGTGGGTGCGGGTGGCGTGGTTAATGCGACCATTATCATGTAGCAATGTGTTATCACTCTCATGTACAAGGGTCATAATGATGGCTGTCCCTCACGGGACAGCTATTGTTAATGCGGTTAATATGTTGTCACTCGGACGATATGTAGACGTACCCGCCATATCATTAACCAGATTGCAACTATCGTAGGTGAGCGCAGGGGCGCCCATCGGCAGCGACACATCAATCCCCTACCCTACTATTGGTAATATATGTATGCTCATTGTGTAATCTTTTTATTTTACGAAATTATCCCTATTGTTTTCCCCGCATTTATTATAACAGATTTATTATGATTTTGCAAGGCGCAGTAATATATCTGATTCTTTGAATAAAACATCAATATCCTAAACGCTTGCGCGGATATATTAAGGAACATCATAACAGCAATAACTTAGGACATTGAATTTTCAATATCCCTTAAACGAATATCACATCTTGCTTTTGATATTAAAAGCGTCATAATTCAGCCGTATATAGGCATACAATGTACAGTAAATTTCATTTTGGAGGTACAAAATGGCTGAATATCTTCCGGAGGGCTTGCTGCTTGACGCGGCAGAAAATAAAAGCCATCTCAGAACATACTTTTCACTGCTTGACTGCATGAACAACGGTACTATCGTTGAGGCTCCCTGTATTATCTGCGACAGCAGGCATAATCTTATCGTTGACCTTGGCTGTATGCGCGGAATTATTCCGCGCGAGGACGGCGCAATCGGCATTGCGGGCGGAACAACAAAGGATATCGCGCTGATTTCCCGCGTAAATAAGCCTGTGTGCTTTAAGGTTGTGGACTTCAGGCGTGATGAAAACGATAATATCTATGCGGTGCTGTCAAGAAAAAGCGCACAGCAGGAGTGTATTGACAACTATCTTAGCAAACTTAAATGCGGCGATATAATCAACGCCACCGTGACCCACCTTGAACAATTCGGCAGCTTTGTTGATATCGGCTGCGGGCTTCCCTCACTTATACCTATCGACCTTATATCGGTATCGCGGATATCGCACCCTTCCGACAGGTTTTATGTAGGACAGCAAATCCGAGCTGTTGTAAAAAGCATTGAGGAAAACAGGATTTGCCTTACGCATAAGGAACTTCTCGGCACATGGGCACAGAACGCCGCGCGGTTTGAGCAAGGCGAAACCGTAACGGGAATAGTCCGTTCTATTGAGGAATACGGCGTATTTGTGGAACTTGCGCCAAACCTTGCGGGACTTGCCGAGCCACGCAGCGGAATTAAGATAAACAGTCATGTAAGCGTTTACATAAAGGCAATAATTCCCGAAAAAATGAAAATCAAGCTCATTATAGTCAGCGCTTCAGACAATACATACGCCAATAACGAGCTTGATTATTTTATAAATTCCGACCATATAGACAGTTGGATTTATTCGGGAGATAACTGCACAAAGGTTATCAGGACTGATTTTTGATTTTTTTCCAGTATTCTTCAGCGCCCTTTTCGTGCTTGTTGTCGCCGAAATTATAGTATACCCTGTCTTTAAGCTTATCGGGGAGATACTGCTGCTTTACCCAGTGGTTGGGATAATCATGGGGATAAAGATAATGCTGCCCTTTAATCTCGGCATTAGCGCCGTCGCAGTGTTCATTTTGCAGATGGCGCGGAAAATCGCCTATCTCCCCGTTTTCAATATCAGCCATTGCCGCAGCTATCGCCATGTAAGCGCTGTTGGACTTAGGCGCGGTGGCAAGCAGGATAACCGCTTCGGCAAGAGGTATACGCGCTTCGGGCAGACCAAGCTGCATTGCGCTGTCAACGCAGGCTTTGACAATCGGAACAGCCTGTGGATATGCAAGACCTATATCCTCGCTTGCGATTACAAGCAGCCGCCTTGAAAGCGAAATTATATCACCCGCAGCCATAAGCCGCGCGGCATAATGTATAGCGGCGTTTTCATCAGAGCCGCGTATGGATTTCTGAAGCGCGGAAAGCAGGTCGTAATGCTGGTCGCCGTCACGGTCATAGCGCATATTGCTGCGCTGCGTAAGTTCCATTGCAAGCTGCGGCGTAATCTCGCCGTCTACCGCGGTAAGCGCGCACAGCTCCACCGTATTAAGCGCCTTTCTTACATCTCCCCCGCAGCCGCGGCTGATGTATTCTACTGCTTCGTCAGACAGCTTGTATTCAACGCCCTTTTCCTTTGCCAGCATATCAAAGCCCCTGCGCACCGCCTTTTCAAGCTGCTTTGCTTCAACAGGCTTAAACTCAAAAACGGTGCTGCGCGACAATATGGCGTTGTATACATAGAAATACGGATTTTCCGTTGTGGAAGCAATCAGCGTAATGCTGCCGTCCTCGATATATTCAAGCAGGCTTTGCTGCTGCTTTTTGTTGAGATACTGTATCTCGTCCAGATAAAGCAGAATACCGCCGCTGCCGTAAAGGGTATCAATCTCAGAAACTACGCTTTTGATATCGGCGGTTGAAGCCGAAGTTCCGTTAAGCTTGTGCAGACGCATATTTGCCGCTTCCGCGATAATGCGCGCAATGGTAGTTTTTCCTACGCCAGACGGCCCATAGAAAATCATATTGGGAATTTGCCCCGACTGTATAACGCGGGTCAGCGGCTTATTCTCGCCAATCAAATGGGTTTGCCCCACCACATCATCTAATGTGGCGGGGCGTATTCTGTCAGCTAAAGGCATAATTAAAATCCTCTGTGCTCACGAAGCAGCGCGTTAATCTTCTCATACGGGTCGATAACGTTGCTTATAGACGTATCATGGTTGATGGAAGCGATAAAGTACGCGATATACTTTGCGACATCGACTTCATGATACCACTCTCTCTGAAGCAGTTCGGGAGTACGGTAAGTAAGATTTGTGCTGAGTATGCCGTCAATCACGCCGTCAGCATAAGCCTTGTCAAAGGAAGCAAGACCGCTTGTGAACATTCCGTAGGTTGCATACGCAAATACGCGCTTTGCGCCGCGCTCTTTCATCTCATGCGCGATATCCAGCATAGACTCGCCCGAAGCGATTATATCATCTGCCACAAACACGTCCTTGCCCTCAACGCTTGCGCCGAGGTATTCATGCGCAACTATGGGATTTCTGCCGTTTACAACGGTGGTGTAGTCGCGGCGCTTGTAGCACATACCAAGGTCAACACCCATAACGGAAGCGTAGAACATATTTCTGTTCATAGCGCCCTCGTCGGGGCTGACAATCATCAAATGGTCCTTGTGTACCACGATATCGGGGAATGATTTCAGCAGCGCCTTAAGCACCTGATAGGACGGCATGATATTGTCAAATCCCATAAGCGGAACGGCGTTGCACACTCTGGGGTCATGAGCGTCCACCGTAATTACATTGGAAACGCCCATTCTGTGCAGCTCCTGCAAAGCCACTGCGCAGTCGAGCGACTCGCGGTAGCTTCTTCTGTGCTGTCTGCCGCCGTAAAGCAGCGGCATGATAACGTTGATACGGTGGGGCTTGCCGCTGGCAGCCTGAATTATACGCATAAGATCCATATAATGGTCATCGGGGCTCATGGAGTTCTCCTGACCGAACAGCTTGTACTTGCAGTTGTAGTTGCCTACATCAACAAGGATAAACAAATCCTTGCCGCGCACGGTGCTTTTGATAAGACCCTTTGCGTCACCCGACTGGAAACGGGGACACTCGCACTCAATCATAAACTCATCATGAGCCTGTCCGTTTCTTTCCGCCCATCTTTCAAGATAGCTGTTGATTTTTGCGCCAAGCTCCTGTGTGCCGTTCATGGCAATAAGTCCGAGCGGTGCAACGGAGTTATAGTGATTGTAGAGTACCTCGGTATTTTTTATATTCGTCATCTCTTAACTTCCTTCTCTTTATTTGTTCTTAAACAGCGCCCTCTCCCCTGCCATATCAATACAGAGGATATCTGCCGCAGATTTCCGTAACCATGCCGCGAACCTTTTCCTTGTTGGCGTCAAAATCCTTGGAAACAAGGTAAATGCACTCGCCGATAATCTTCATATCGTCCTCTTTAAGTCCGCGTGTTGTAACCGCAGGCGTACCAATTCTTACGCCGCTTGTAAACGCAGGCTTCTGGGGGTCGTTGGGAATTGCGTTCTTGTTGACTGTAATATAAACCTCGTCAAGCTTTGTTTCAAGCTCCTTGCCTGTGATGTTGAACGGACGCAGGTCTACAAGCATAAGGTGGTTGTCAGTTCCGCCCGAAACAAGATTGAAGCCCTTTTCAAGCAGAGTATCGGCAAGAACCTTGGCATTCTTTACAATCTGCTCGCCGTAAGCCTTGAACTCAGGCTTCAGCGCTTCGCCGAAGCATACCGCCTTTGCCGCGATAACGTGCATAAGAGGGCCGCCCTGTGTGCCGGGGAAAATAGCGGAATTTATCTTCTTTGCGAGATATTCATTATTGGTAAGAATAAGACCGCCGCGAGGGCCTCTTAAAGTCTTGTGGGTGGTGGTTGTAACAATATCGGCATAAGGAACGGGGCTTTCATGCTGACCTGCGGCAACAAGTCCCGCAATGTGCGCCATATCCACCATAAGATAAGCGCCTACTGCCCTTGCGATAGAGGAAAGCTTCTTGAAATCAATTGCTCTGGGGTAAGCGGAAGCGCCCGCTACGATAAGCTTGGGCTTGCACTTGTTAGCCTGCTTGTACAGTTCCTCATAGTCTATAAAGCCGTCATCATTAGTGCCGTAGGGAACAAAGTTGTAAATCTTGCCCGAAATGTTTACAGGAGAACCGTGTGTAAGGTGTCCGCCGTGTGCAAGGCTCATACCCATAACGGTGTCGCCGGGCTGAAGCAGCGCCACATAGACAGCGGTATTAGCCTGCGCGCCCGAATGAGCCTGAACATTTGCATACTTTGCGCCGAAAAGCTGCTTTGCGCGCTCAATAGCGATATTCTCCACAATATCGACATTTTCGCAGCCGCCATAGTATCTCTTGCCGGGATATCCCTCGGCATACTTGTTGGTAAGAACGCTGCCCATAGCCGCCATAACTGCGGGGGAAACAATATTCTCACTTGCGATAAGCTCAAGGTTTCTTTTCTGGCGGGAAAGCTCCAGACCCATTGCATCGGAAACCTCTTTATCATACTGACCGAGGAAGCCGATGGAATCCATTAAATCGTTGTACATACGGTACTCCTTTCAAATTACGAAAAGTTACAGCACGAAATTACTTGTCCTTATTTTACTACACCATGCATACATTCACACGGAAATCTAAATAAAAAAGTTAAGCAATTAAAAAAAGCTAACCTTATTATAACCTAAATAAGAATATTTTTCAAGTAGTTTTTTAAATTTGACGAAGAAAGACGAAAAAATGTACCGCACAAGCCTTTCAGCTCATGCGGTAATCTCTTAGATAAATTCCACAATCTTATCTCCCATTTCGGAGCAGGAAACCAGCTTCATTCCCGCGCTAATGATATCACAGGTTCTGAAACCGCTGTCAAGCGCCTTGTTTACGGCAGCTTCAACGGCGGCTGCCTCGGCTTCCATATCAAAGGAATAGCGCAGCATCATTGCCGCTGACAAAATCGTGGCAATGGGGTTTGCCTTGTTCTGTCCCGCAATATCGGGCGCAGAGCCGCCGCTTGGCTCGTACAGACCGAATTTTGTTTCGTTCATGCTTGCGGAGGGAAGCATACCTATCGAGCCAGTAATCATGGAAGCTTCGTCCGACAGAATATCGCCGAACATATTTTCCGTCACCATTACGTCAAACTGCGCGGGGTCTTTGACAAGCTGCATTGCGGAATTATCCACCAGCATATGCTCAAGCGTAACTTCGGGGTAATCCTTGGCAACATCTTCCACAACCTTTCGCCACAGTCTGGAGCTGTCGAGGACGTTCGCCTTGTCAACGCTTGTCACCTTTTTGCGGCGCTGCATTGCCACATCAAAAGCCTTTACGGCTATTCTGCGGATTTCGTTCTCGTTGTAGGAAAGCGTGTCAACCGCGGTCATTACGCCGTCAATTTCCTCGGTTCTGCGCTCGCCGAAATAAAGACCGCCCGTAAGTTCGCGCATAATCAGCATATCAAAGCCGTTGTCGGCAATTTCCTTCTTAAGCGGGCAAGCCTGCGAAAGCTGCTGAAACAGCAGGCAGGGACGCAGATTTGCAAACAGCCCAAGCGACTTGCGCAGCTTTAGCAGACCAGCTTCGGGGCGGAGATTTGCGGGAAGCTTATACCACGGCGAGGTGGTAGTATTTCCCCCGATAGAACCCATAAGAACCGCGTCAGCCGCCTTGCAGCGCTCAATAGTTTCGTCCGTAAGCGGAACTCCGTTTGCGTCAATGGAGCAGCCGCCCATAAGAAGCTGCTCATAGCTGAAGCTGTGACCGAATTTTTCAGCCACTTTATCCAGCACTTTCATAGCTTCTGTTACAATTTCGGGGCCTATTCCATCGCCCTTTATTACTGCAATATGCTTTTCCATCTTGTATATCCTTTCGTCAAAACTCGATTTTATATGCAGCGTAGTCTATGCCGTTTATGCTTCGCATGGAGTTAAGCTGTCTGAAACCGAATTTCTCATAAAATCGCCTTGCCGCAGTATTTTGCACGGCTGTTTCCAGAGCGGCGCACTTAAAGCCGCTTTTGCGCGCCTGTCGAAGCGTATGCATTAAAAGCTTTCTGCCAAGACCGCTGCGCTGATGTTCGGGAGCAACATAAAGCTGAACTATCTCAAAGCAATCCGCGGTCGGATTTTCGGCGCGAGCGCTTCCCGCGCATACGGCGCTTATTATTCCGTCCAGCAGAAGCAGGTTTATCACTGCGCCCTCAGAAAGCTGCTTTGAAAATGCGGCGCGGCGGTGTTCTCCCGTAAGACTTTCGATAACTTCATTTGGAAAAAACCCACTGAAATTGTCTTTCCAGCAAGCGTCCACTACCCTGCTCATTTGCTCAATATCCGCATCAACAGCCGCTCTTATGTCAATTCTCATTTTTTGAGGGAATTAAGCAGCCCGCCCTTATCAATAATTTCCTTGATAAATTCGGGGAAAGGCTGTGCCTGATAGGTTTTTCCCTTAGTGACGTTGGTGATAATGCCCGTGTCGAAATCAATATCAACCTCGTTGCCCGCGTCAATATCCTTTGCCGCTTCGTCACACTCAAGGATAGGCAGACCGATATTTATCGCGTTGCGGTAAAAAATCCGCGCAAATGTGGAAGCGATAACGCAGCTTATTCCGCTTGCCTTGATGGCAATAGGCGCGTGTTCGCGCGAGCTGCCGCAGCCGAAATTCATATTTGCGACCATTATGTCGCCGTCCTTGACCTTATTTACAAAGTCCTTGTCAATATCCTCCATGCAGTGGGAGGCAAGTTCCTTGTGGTCGGCGGTGTTGAGATAACGTGCGGGAATAATTACGTCCGTATCAACATTATCGCCGTATTTATGTACTGTTCCGTGTGCTTTCATAATTTTCCTCCGTTATTCCTTTACGCCCGAAATATAGCCTGTCAGCGCGCTTGCAGCGGCAACCGCGGGACTTGCAAGGTAGACCTCTGATGTAACGTCGCCCATTCTTCCGACAAAGTTGCGGTTTGTGGTGGAAACGGCGCGCTCTCCCGCCGCCAGAATACCCATGTGACCGCCAAGGCAGGGTCCACAGGTGGGCGCGGAAACAACCATTCCCGCTTCCACAAAGGTTTCAAGCAGACCATTGCGCAGCGCGTCAAGATAAATCTGCTGGGTTGCGGGGATAACGATAGCGCGAACGCCCTTTGCAACCTTCTTGCCCTTGACAACAGCCGCAGCCGCTTCAAGGTCGCTGTATCTTCCGTTGGTGCAAGAGCCGATTACAACTTGGTCTATCTTAATTTTAAGCTGCTCCGCTTCGTCAATGGTCTTAGTATTTTCGGGCAGATGCGGGAACGCAACCGTTGGCTTTATCGCCGAAAGGTCTATATCAATAACGCGGTTGTAATGCGCGTCAGGGTCTGCCGAGAACACTTCAAACTGTCTGTCGGTTCTGCCTTTTACATAGTCAAGCGTAACCTCGTCTACCTCGAAAATGCCGTTCTTTGCGCCCGCTTCTATCGCCATATTCGCCATGCAAAGGCGGTCGTCCATTGAGAGATTTTTAAGTCCCTCGCCCGTGAACTCCATAGACTGATAAAGTGCGCCGTCAACGCCAATCATGCCGATAATGTGCAGAATAACGTCCTTGCCGCTGACCCATTTATTAAGACTGCCAGTGAGATTGAATTTAATCGCGGACGGAACTTTGAACCATGCTTCGCCCGTTGCCATTCCTGCCGCCATATCCGTAGAGCCAACGCCTGTGGAGAAAGCGCCCAGCGCGCCGTATGTGCAGGTGTGGCTGTCCGCGCCGATAACGCAGTCGGACGGAACAACAAGACCTTTTTCGGGCAGCAGAGCGTGTTCAATGCCGACATTGCCCACATCATAATAATTGACAATATCGTATTTATCCGCGAAATTACGGCACTGCTGACACTGCTTTGCCGCTTTTATATCCTTATTAGGGGTGAAATGGTCCATAACAAGGGATATTTTAGACCTGTCAAAAACGCTGTCAAAGCCTATTTTTTCAAATTCATTTATCGCAACGGGACTGGTGATATCGTTTCCCAGAACCATATCAAGCTTTGCTCTTATAAGCTGTCCCTCTGAAACGCTTTCAAGCCCCGCGTGCTTTGCAAGTATTTTCTGCGTCATTGTCATTCCCATAGTGCCGCCTCCTGCGTAATGTAATCATGCTGTGCGCAGGGAATTTGCATACAAATACCCTGTGCCTATTGTTTATTATATCACCAAAAATCGTCAGTGTAAAGTGGTTTATTGAAAAAATTTCAGCGGTTTATATCGTTAAATCGTAAAAATCATTGTACATTTAGACGAAAACGACAAGTTTATATTGACATTTCCGTCAAAATGAATTAAAATTAAGATGAATGTGTATATCAATACACCGCAGGAAAGGAACACAACATGGAAAAGGTAAGTGTTAATGCAAGCAAAAGCTATGATATTCTCATAGGCGGCGGACTTCTGGACGGCTGCGGAAAGCTTATCGCGGACGTGATAAAGCCGCGCCGCTGCGCTGTGGTTACGGACGATAACGTTGACCGATATTACGGCGAAAGAGTAATGAAAAGCCTTGAAAGCGCGGGATTTTCGGCGGTGAAGTTTGTATTTCCCCATGGTGAGGCTTCAAAATGTCACAAAACGCTGCTTGGACTGTATGACTTTCTTGCGGAAAACGGATTTACGCGACATGATTTTCTGATAGCTTTGGGCGGCGGCGTTGTGGGCGACCTTACGGGCTTTGCCGCTGCCACATATATGCGCGGGATTGAGTTTGTGCAGATACCGACAAGCGTGCTTGCGCAGGTTGACAGTTCCGTTGGCGGAAAGACTGCGGTAGATATCGCGGGCGGAAAGAACCTTGTGGGCGCGTTCCACCAGCCGAGTCTTGTTATCTGCGACACCGATACGCTTGATACGCTTACGCCTGAATTTTTTGCGGACGGCATGGCGGAGGTTGTAAAATACGGCATGATACGCTCCAAGGAGCTGTTCGACATACTCTGCGGCGGTGATATAAAAGAGAACATGGCGGATATAATCAAGCGCTGCGTTTCCATTAAAGCACAGGTAGTTGCAAATGATGAGTTTGACCGCGGCGAGCGCGCACTGCTTAACTTCGGGCATACACTGGGACACGCGATTGAAAAGCACTATAATTTCAGCGGAATTACCCACGGCTGCGCGGTTGCAATAGGCATGAGCGTGTTTACACATATAGCGGAAAGCAAAGGGCTTTGCGAGAGCGGCGTCAGCGGCAGGCTTGACGCGCTGCTGAAAAAATGCGCCCTGCCCTGCTGTACAGATGTACCGATGGATATACTATATAAATATTCGCTTGGCGATAAAAAGAGAAGCACGGACGGCATAGATATAATTCTTTGCTCCGCAATTGGCGAAAGTGCGGTGGTTAAGATGACCGTACCGCAGTACAAAGCCTTTCTCGGCGTAGATTAAGGAGATAGCATGAACATTGAAATAACCCCCAAGAAGCTTTCGGGCGAGATTAAAATACCGCCCTCCAAAAGCATTTCGCACAGGGCGCTTATATGCGCGGCGCTTTCCAAAGGCGAAACGCGCATTGTGGATTTGCTCGGCTGCGAGGATATAGACGCCACCTGTGACGCGCTTGTCGCTCTTGGCGCACAGATACGCACCGAAAACGGTATTACCTATGTAAAGGGCATAGAAAATCCGCCCGAAAAAGCGGAAATAAACTGCCGCGAGTCAGGCTCAACGCTGAGGTTTCTTATCCCCGTAGCGGCGGCGCTTGGCGTTGAAGCGACTTTTACGGGCTGCGGCAAGCTTCCTACGCGCCCCATAACGCCGTATATTGACGAGTTCAAAAAGCACGGGGTGGAATTTATTTCCGAGGAAATGCCGTATCACATCAAGGGAAAGCTTACAAGCGGCGTTTTTTTGGTGACGGGTGATATTTCCTCACAGTTTATAACGGGGCTGCTTTTTGCGCTGCCGCTTATCGAGGGCAGCAGCACAATTGTTATGACCTCTCCCCTGCAATCAAAGCCGTATGCCGATATTACACTTCAATGCATGAAGGATTTCTGCGTGGAAACGCTGGAGTTCAACGGAAACTACACCGTAAAAGGCATACAGGAATACAAGGCGCGCGACTACAAGGTTGAGGGCGACTGCTCGCAGGCGGCGTTTTTCGCGGTGGCAAACTGTATCGGCGGCAGTCTTGACCTTGTGGGACTTAATTCCAACAGCGTACAGGGCGACCGCGAGATATTCAGCATAATCGACAATATGATACGCATTGGCGAGAACTACTCGCGCTTTGACGTGGACGCGACCGATATCCCCGACCTTGTGCCTATCCTTACGGTTCTGGCGGCGTTTGCGGACGGAACGTCATATATCCGTGGCTGCAAAAGGCTGCGCCTTAAAGAAAGCGACAGGCTGGAATCTATATCCACCGTGCTTAACTCCCTTGGCGCAAATGTGACAATTGTTGGCGACGAGCTGGAGATTGTCGGCGTAAAGCAGCTTACGGGCGGCGTTTGCAGCAGCTTTAACGACCACAGAATTGCAATGTCCCTTGCAATTGCCTCGCAGCGCTGCACAGATAAGCTGATAATCACAGAGGCGGAGTGCGTGGCGAAGTCCTACCCCACTTTCTTTGAGGATTTCCGCTCTATCGGAGGTGAATACGATGTCATCATTATTTAACGGCGGTATTTCGGTATCTGTTTTTGGAGAATCGCACGGAAAAGGTATCGGCGTTGTGATGGACAATCTTCCCGCGGGTGAGGATATAGACCTTGAACAGATTTATGCGTTTATGGCGCGCCGCGCTCCCAGAAAAGACGGCACAAGCACCACGCGCAGCGAAAAGGATATCCCCGAAATTCTGTCGGGACTGTATAACGGCAAAACTACGGGTACTCCCCTTTGCGCGGTTATAATGAACAGCGACCAGCACTCCGCAGACTACGGAAACATCTCGCACATTGCGCGTCCCGCCCACGCGGACTACACGGGATATCTGCGCTATAACGGCGCTAACGACCCGCGCGGCGGCGGGCATTTTTCGGGCAGAATTACTGCGCCGCTTGTGTTTGCGGGCGCGGTTTGCGCACAGATACTTCAGCACCGCGGCGTTACAACAGGCGCGCACATTGTCAGCATAAAAGACGTAAATGATGAACGCTTCGACCCTGTAACGGTAACGGCGCAGCAGCTTGAAGCGGTAAAGGCGCGCAGCTTTCCTGTTCTTTCGGATAAGGCGGAGGAAGAAATGCGCGGCGTTATAAATTCCGCGCGCGAAGCGCAGGACAGCGTAGGCGGCGTTGTGGAATGTGCCGCTGTGGGCGTTCCTGCGGGTATAGGCTCGCCGATGATGGAGGGACTTGAAAACGTAATTGCTCAGCTTGTGTTTGCTGTACCTGCGGTAAAGGGCATAGAATTTGGCAGCGGCTTTGACTGCACACGGCTTTTCGGCAGCGAAAACAACGACCCATTTGCCATCAAAGACGGCGGAATTGTTACGCTCACCAACAACCACGGAGGAATACTGGGCGGTATAAGCAGCGGTATGCCGATTATTTTCAGAGCCGCGCTGAAGCCTACGCCGTCAATAGCGCAGCCGCAAAACAGCGTGGATTTCAAGACGCTTACCGAGGAACAGCTTGTCATAAAAGGCAGGCATGACCCTTGCGTTGTACACAGAGCCGTTCCCTGCATTGAAGCGGCAATGAATATCGCACTGGTTTCGGCGTTTATGAAATAAAAAAGCCAGAACGGCACTAAGGGGGAAGTATATGAAAGCAACACCGAGAATAACCATAACCGACATAAATTCCATAAGGATACTGGTCTGTCACCTGATTTATTCGCTTGGCTGTCCGCTGAAAAAAGAGCAGCTTATAGAAATCACCTCGCTTGAGCAGGCGGTAAACTACTTCGACCTTGCAGAAGCGCTTGACGGCATTGAGGAGCGCCTTTGCCATGTTGAGGAACTTGACGGCGACCTTGTTTACTCCAACACAATGCTTGGCGTTAAGGCGGCACAGGAGTTTGCAAGCAGCCTGCCTGTTTCCATACGCGAAAAAATGTTTGAGGAAGCGGTAAAGGTCTACACCCGCGACGCCATGAAAAAAGGCAAGCTTTATGCAGTCCGCTATGCCGAAAAAGAGGACGGAAGCTGCACAATCGGCATTTCCATAAACGACAGCGCCACGGGAAAGCAGAAATACTACCTTAATATTTTCACGGGCGACAAAGAAAGCGCCGAAAGGATTAAGGACAGAATTAAATCCGACCCCGCAAAATTCAGCGCTTATCTTGACAAATATTTTGAATAAGCAAATTCCCAGTAGATATTTACTGGGAATTTTTATGTGATATTTGGATTTATTTGATTTTGCTCTGGTAGCAGTCCAGAAGTTCGCCGAAGCGCTGGAAATGAACCACCTCGCGCTCGCGCAGAAACTTCATAACCTCGTTTACATCGGGGTCGTCGGAAAGCCTGAGAATGTTGTCATAGGTTGCGCGCGCCTTTTGCTCGGCGGCAAGGTTTTCCATAAGGTCGGCTATGGGGTCCGCCTTTGATGCGGTATAAGCCGCTGTAAACGGCACGCCCGAAGCGTTTGCGGCATATACTCCGTTTGCATGGTCTACATAATAATCGCCCTTGCCGTAGCGGTCGAAGCTTTTCGCGCCCTCGCCATCGGTAAGCTGCCCCACTACGCTGCCGATTATCTCAAGGTGGGCGAGTTCGTGTGTTCCTAGAGGTTATCAATTAGCTTATGCTCCCTGCTCCTTTTTCGGCGAATAATATGATGATGTTGGAATATCACAAAAGATAACGCCTTTGGGGTATTTCTCCAAAATCTCCGTGAAGTAGCGCGGGTCGTGCATTGTATATCTGCTGATTTTCGCATTTCCGAACGTCAGAAACACAATGCTGTCTGTGTCTATGTCTACATATCCACTGTACACAATCAGCGGCGTAATGTAATCTACCGTCGTTTTGTAGTAGGTGCGCTGCCCTTTTGGCTTGAATGTAAGCGTAACGCCGCACATATCCTGCGGACAATTATAATAGTGGTCGGAGGGTGAACTACCGATGTACACCATCTGGGAGACCGTTACGCCTCCGAGAGAGCCTTGCGTAACAACTGTAATCTTGTCGCCTTCCTTGACGCTCTCTTGGAACATCTTGTATTTCTTCATTCTTGTGCCTCCTTGTAGAAACAATTGTAATCATCAAGCCCAAACCTCCACTTTTTCCCGCTGACGGTATCTACAACTTTCGGCTTCCTTGTAAACGACTTTTCATCACTGTTTTCGCGTTTGAGTTGGACAGTAGAACTTGTCGCTTTCACAATCTCATAGACAGCCTCCACTCTTTTGCCGTTCTCAAAAATACGCGCTGTGAACCTCTCACCGACCTTAAATGGATGAGCCGCTTTTTTATGCTCCCTTTTTTCTACTACTTCCACAATTTCGGCGTATGCGGCTTTTAAAGCTAAACCTCCTCTACTTCCCATTACCTTGTAGGTTACATTCTGCGAACCCGTGCTGACAATCTCACAAATCCCCCACCGCTGAATTTTGACGATATATCCAGGCTTAATGTTGTCGCGGTTGAACTTCACGCTTCCCAGATTTTCAAGGCAATTTTCGAGGTAAGCCTGCTTGTCTATGGCAACCTCGATAAGCTCCAGCTCTTTTTCGTACCAATCGCGAGCCTCGTCAACCGTGATAATCTCCCCGCTGAAACGCTTCCGTATCTCCCCACGCTCAATGGCTTGTATCATTTCCTCGTAGTACAGAGCATTCTTGTTCCGCTTCTCAATTTCTTTCTTGCATTCTTTTATCCGACGGTCGAGATATGCAGGGTCGCGGTATTGAGCCTGCTTTGCCGTATTTCGAGCCGTAGCTGCCCTTTCTTTGAAATAGCTGCTCTTGCGATATTCTTCAAATGCGTTCGTGTACTGCTCCCACATTTTGTCACGCCTGCGTGTGAACGCTCTGCCAGCGAAGGTATTTATGTTTGGTTGAGTAAAAAAAGCGATATCCCCGTGCATATCGTTTATGGGCTTTTGCAGGCTTTCGGCTCGCTTCTCCGCGTTTTCGGAATATCTCTCATAGCGTTCAGCCCTTGTTTCTGCCCGTTCGAACTGCCGCTCTACTTGCTCTGCGAATGTTAGGCGTTCGCCCTCTCGCCGCTCCTCCGTAAATCCTAACGACTTAGCAACATGGATTGCTCTCCAGAGGTTTGGTTCTTTCGCGCGGCTTACCCAGCACTTCCCGTGATTGCTCCACAGGAAATTGCTTTTCAGCGCCTGCTTCTGTTCTGCGCTTAACGCGTCGTGCTCAGCTTTCGCGAAATGCAACTCGATTTTAGTTGTTTCAAGATTGAATATGTATGCTCTGCTTTCGGTCATCATAAATGCCTCCTGACTTTCTCTTTGCCCTGTGCTATAATGATAACATCATCGGCAAGCGGTGGGCAAAGTCACCGCAAGCCTTTGTTTTCTGTCAGAGCCTTACTTCTTCGAGGGGAGTAAGGCTTTCACTTTTTCTTCTGCTTCCGCGAGGGTTTTGCTATTCTTCATCATTTCGAGTATGAGAAGAATAAGCGTTTCCAAAGCCTCGTCGTATAGCTCAGCATAATGTTTCTTTGTTTTAAGTGATTTTATTATTTTCCATATAAACCTCACTTTCTCAAAAATTGTAATCGTAAAATTCGTGTCTGCCTTTGCTTGCGGAAACTTGTCCAGGTCTACCATATCTGTTGTATTTTTTTGACCAACGAATTGTAATAAGCTCTCCCGAATCGTTAGGCTCGTAGGTGTATTTCTGTTCATGTTGGTTTGTACAAAAAGCTGAAAACCCTCCCATGATGAACTGAGGAGAAAAATCAGCAGACAGAATTGCTGTATCTCTCTGTATAGTGATTGAGCATTTTGTGACCTTTACTATTGTTCCTGCGTGTCTGTCGCTCCAATAATTAATCGTTGCCCCCTGACCCACTGAAACATTCGAAGGGGTTAAATGGTCGTTACTGTAGTTGCAAATAAGTTGTTTTAATTGCTCCAGAGTTTCCGAAATAGCTTTCTTGTAGTTTTCAGCGGCGGCTTCAAGGCAATTGAGTTTAGAACATTCTTCTTTGAATTTATCAATCCACCAAAGATACCTTCCGTATTTTCGTTGAATATAGATGTCAGCAAGGATATATTCCGCATTGTCCAGGTCGACGGAACAAACATAACTTTTTAAATCAAAGTCAACCATAGGTTTTCCTCCTGTAAAAACGAGTTGTTAATTTTAATAACGCCCCTTATGAGGCGTTATTAAAAGCAGTTTCAAGGCTTTCCCAGAGGGAATCAATATAGCGGATTTGAGAACAGATTTCACTTTTTATGATGTTTCTCTCCACATCGCAAAGATAACTTATCCCATTACTTGTAAGCAAATCACTCCAGAAATCCAATGTATAATGGAGAGAGTGTGTTTTATTTCTTCTCTGGGCAGTTGTTCCCAGGAGTTCAATCATAATGCCATCATTGTTTCTGGTTAATGCGCAAACAACACACCTACGATACTTTATTTGTGTAACATCTCCTTTGATTTTATAGGAAAGAGATTTCCAATCAGCAACTTTAGTTTCAGCAAGCACTCCTCTTGCTATGTCTAAAATATCAACACCAGACTTTTCGGAAATTTCCTTGACATTTGTATCGCTATTGAAATCATCTGAAAGCATAATTTGGCAGCCAGAAGTCTGAGTTTTCTCTTTGATATCCTCGGTCTTGGTAGCACTGATTTCAGCGTTTGTTTCATACTCGATACGGCTGATTACCTTTTTCTTGCCGTCTGTTACGCGATAGTATCGAGCTTTTCCGTTCTTGTCGTTCTCGGTTATGTAAATAATGCTCATGACATTGCTCCTTTCGGTGATTAAAAAATCTCGTTTTGTTCCGCTCCGTTCTCTTGCAAACTTCGCGGCGTATATTTATCGAGTGGCTTCGGGCTTGAAGAAGCTGTTGCTTCCTCTCACTTACCGTTACTCCAAAGATTGTTTTATAGGATTTGTCTATCTTATCCCTTATATGTATTATAACATATTCGGGTGAATATGTCAAGGTTTCGCATAAAAAAATCGGACTTTTATTACCAAAAATCCGATGTGAAAATTATGCAATTTTACTTGTGGTTATTCCCTATTTTCTTCAATATATTTTGTCATAGCTTCTTTGAAAACAGACGCTACACTAACTCCATTACGCTTTGCCGCCGCCTTAAAATCAGCGACAAGTTCTTTCGGAAGCTCAGCGTAAATCCTCGAATATACCTTTTTCTTGTATCTTTTTATCACTTCAGACGAGGTACGAGTTTTCCTTTTAGGTTTATTTGTTTGTTCTGCGGAACTTATAAGCGAATTTCCCATTGCATCATATCCTTTCCATTTCCAATGATTTTAATGTAATTATATCACGCCCACCCGAATATGTCAAGTAGGCTTTTTGTTTTCAATTTGGCAAGGTAAGTTGTTGGGCATTAGCCGAAATTGCCGTTATAGAAGCTGTGGACCGCCTTGTTTTCGATGTTAAGGCAAAAAGAAAAGCCCGATGGTGTTTTTCCCATCGGGCAAGGTCGTTTTAGTAGGGGGAATTTTACATTTTATTTGTATCAATTCTTGATATCGTGCTGTGATGCATTATGTAACTTTGCTAAATTATTGTCTGGTATTATCAAAGATGGAATTCTTATTATAGTGTTCAATATAATTATCAAAGTGCTTGGTGTATTTTTCAATGAGTACAGGTGACATACCGCCATCTTCTGAAAAGAAAAAGGCAGGCGAATTATCCCCAGACTGTTCATTTGAATCATTCGCATCAAATTTATTCAGTCCTGTAATTAATGCATAATCATCAAAAACCGCAAAGAATATATCTGGAATATGATTATATTCGTATATTATTAGTTGCCCTATTTTCCCTTCTGATACTAGCCGCTTCCATTCATTTATTGCATCATTAAGTTCTTTATCGTATCTATCCCCATCTTTTGTTATAAGGTTTTTGCTTTTTACCAGAATTATACAACGCCCAATATAGATATTAGCTTGTTGTGATATTATAGATATCCACATTCTGCTACTAATTGCATATAAACGTAACCTGTTAAATTTTCCCTTCGCAATAAGCCTTTCTTGTGGATTGGACAACCGTTGATGATATATTATTTCACGCTGTGATATTATTTTCTTAACCAGAAGAAGCACTAACAATGTCACTGCACTAGCAAAGCCAGCTACTATAGTGATGTTAATATCAAAATCAAGCAAACTGGATAATAGTTCAGGGAAAAAGGTTGTCGTTAAGAATGTGATAACAACAGCAAGGATATTGTTCATAGTAATGATTTTATTGCCTTTCATATTATACCTCCTACACTATTCATTTTTATTATTATATCACACTATTGCCTTGTATCGCTATTGCTACAATAAACAAAAATCGTAAGTAAATTTGGATATTATAAATAATCGCAATTGAAAGCCATGTTTTGATTACAATATGTTTACAAAAAACTGCCCCGCAGGTGCAGAATGGTTTTAGGTTCTTTTCCTATGTGTGATAGATGAATCCCCGAACAACAGGTATGGTATGCATAAAATCGTTTACAGTTTTTTGCAGTAGCTGACGAAGTATATTGTGAGTAAGAG
>CAZKXB010000014.1:0-33295 GCA_964556595.1 uncultured Ruminococcus sp.
GAAAGCAGATATCCCTCTAATGTGAAGTTTGAAGAAGGTCGATAAATTCCAATTTATCGTGTACTTTAACACAACAAAGGAGCAGCCTCGCACGGCTGCTCCTTTTTCATATTCCCACAGAGCCGCAAGGCTCTTGGTGCTTTTACTCTCGCTTAAACCTCATAATCACAGCTTACGGAAGCTGTGCGTATCGTCTTGCAGAAATCCGAAACTTCCACATGAAGCGGATTTGTGCTGTACGCGCGCAAATCGTCCATGCTGTCGAACTCCGATACAAGCACCGCGTCATAGCTGCGGTCGCTGGGGTTGATATTTATGCCGACCTCCATTGAGCGTATCTGCGGTATCTTTCCTTTCAGCGCAAGCAGTCTGTCGCGGAAAAGCAGCATATTTTCATGCTCGTTCTCCTTGAATTTCCACATAACAATGTGCTTTATCATTTTGTAGCCTCCTTATGCTGCGCTGTTTTCGGCAGGCTCTGCCGCGCCGAGGATTTCTGCCATTTTTTCGCCCGCAAGCTTAACGCAGCTCCACTGTTCCATTCCGTCCTCACTTTTCAGCAAATCTCTGTCAGTCCATGCAAGAACGCCGTTCCAGCCGTTGTTGTATGCCCATTCGTAGCACTCCTCGATAGGCTTTATCTGCTTAAGCGCCTTTATGCCCTCATGCGAGCATTCGCCGATAATGCGCGGCTTGCTCATGTCGATACTGAACTGCTCTGCGGTGACAACAAACGGGCAGCTGAAATATGTGGATTGCCAGTCATAATAATGCACCGAAGTAAAATCAATATAAGCGTTTTTGTTATCATAGCGGCTCTGCAAAAATTCGTCCGAGCCGTAATCGCCCTCATACTCATCGCTGCAATATTTGATAATCGCAAAGCCTATTGTAACAAGCATATCGTCTGTATTTTCGTGGATTGCGGCGCAGGCTCTTGCAAAATAATCGCCGAGATAATCCCACGAAATCTGACCACATTCCGCGTTCTCAAACACCCAGTCAGGCTCGTTGATAAGGTCTATGCTCCACACATAGTCGTTATCGTCATAGCGCTGGCAGAACGGTATCAGAACGTTGTTTATATAGCTGTCGATTTTTTCGGTATCCTGCACCATAGCGCGCCAGCGTTTGTGCTTAAAGTTGCTGTCCTTAAAGCAGTCAAAGGACATAAGCGTTGGCATTACATAAATCTCATGCTCTGCGGCAAGGGAGAAAAGCGAGTCCACATCTTCCCAGTATTTATCGGTTGCGCCCGAAACATAGCCTTCCTCGTCTATTTCAATGCCTGTTGTGCCGCTGCAAGTCAGCCAGATACGGCAGGAATTGAAGCCGCTGTCATGCATCATGCCGAAAACTTCGTCCCAGTATTCCGCGTTGTACGAGCCGCCGAAATCGTCCCATTTATTCCACGGAAGATTTATGCCCGAAAGCCATATTTCCTCGCCCGCAAGCTTAAAGGTGTTATCTTCAATGTAGATGTTGATTTGCTCCTGCTTTTCGCCGCTGTCGGTATTGGCGGGCGCGGAAGCGTCGGAACTGCTGTCCGTGACATTCTCTGCATTGGAGCTAACCGAAGAACCTGCGGAATTGCCGCAGCCTGTCAGCAGTATGCAGCCCGCAAGCAGCGCTGCAAAGGTTTTTTTCAGTTTGTTCATAATTTGTGTTCCTCCGTTTATGCTTTGGTATTAAGGCGCTTCCGAGGGGCTGATTTTTTGTCGGAAAGCTTTGCGTATTCCTTGCTTGAAAAGAATTTGCTGTACTCACGGTTTGCTGCCGCAAACGACCATGCTCCGCCATCTGACGAGCCGCAGGCTCTTGCGCCCGAAGCCGCCTGCACGGCGTTCTGCAAGCCCAGACTTTTCACTTCTGCGCGGCTTTTGCAGCGGGAAAGGCGGTACTTCATCAGATTTTTCTCCTGCTTTGCGGCGCTTGCCCTGTTGTAAAGCATGGGATTTGTGCGGCGCAGATAGGACAGTTCCTTTTCGGTTAAGTCGCTGCCGCTGTCAAGCTTTGAGGTTATCCTTGAAAGCTTCAGCGTATCGCGGCTGCTTTTCTCCTGCTGCTTCATCTGCTGAAGCCATGACGGAATATCGTCACCCCGTTTTTGGGAAAAGGACGCGCCGTTTTTCTCTGACGCGCCGAATTTATCGGCAACGCCCTTGCAATCGGCGTTTGCCTTGACATAATTGGAAACGCTGCCTGTTATCATAAATTCCCTCCGTCAATTGACAAACAGCCCGCCGAAGCGGGCTTATTCTACAATGCTATGTACTGCCCCTCTGTAACAATGGGGGCAATATCAAGGGTGAAATCGCTGCCCTGTTTCATTCCGCATTTCTGCAAATGCGCGCAGGTGCATGAGTACGCCGTGTTCGGGGTATTGTTTTCGCGGCTTAAATGCCCCAGCACAAGCCTTGTAGTGCCGCTGCGTATCAGCCTTTCCGCAAAATCCGCCGCGTCATAGTTGGATAAATGACCGCACTCCGAGGCAATGCGGCGCTTAAGCGCAGGCGAATAATTGGGATTTCTTCTCAGCATATCGGGGTCATAGTTGGACTCCAGCAAAACGGCGGTGCAGCCAAGCAAATTCTGCTCAACCTCCTGCGTAACCGTGCCGATATCGGTGCAGACGGCGATATCCATGCCGTTGTAGTTTATCCTGTAACCCACGCTTTCAGGCGTATCATGCGGCGTGTGGAACGCCTTAACCTCAAACTCCGCGCTTTTATATCCCTCTTTGAATATGTCAAACAGCCTTGCGGTATCGGACAGGGGATTTTTCTCGCTGCTTCTTAGCTCAGCGATAGTGCCGCCGCTTGCGAAGATGGGAATATTTGTGTGCTTTGTAAGAACGCCAAGCCCCTTTATGTGGTCTGTATGCTCATGCGTGATGAATATAGCCTCTATATCGTTAATATCAGTGTCAATCATCGACAGCGCGCCCTTAAGCGCCGAAAACGAGCAGCCGTCATCAATCAGTATGCCGTGACCCTTTGTGCCGATAAAGGTACAGTTGCCCGTGCTGGAGCTGCATATCGGGTATATCCGCGCCATTATACAGCCTTTCTGACAGCCTTTTCGGCTTCGGACGGGTCGGGCTCGTCAACCTTTACGATATCTGCGCCGAGAGCGCGCAGCTTCTGCTCCATATTCTCATATCCGCGCTCAACATGGAAGATATCGTATATCTCGGTAACGCCCTCTGCGCCGAGAGCCGCAACGATAAGCGCAGCGCCTGCGCGCAGGTCTGTCGCCTTTACGGGCGCGCCCTTAAGGCAGTCCACGCCCTCTATAACGGCAACCCTGCCCTCAACCGAGATGTTCGCGCCCATTCTGCGCAGCTCGTCAACGTAGCGGAAGCGGTTGTCGAAAATGCTTTCCGTCACCATGCTTGCGCCCTTTGCGCAGGTAAGCACCGCCGCCATCTGCGGCTGCATATCGGTGGGGAATCCGGGGTGAGGCTGAGTTTTTACGGTAGTGCCCACATAATCGTCACAGCCGATAACGCGCACCGCGTCGTCAAACTGCTCCACCTTTACGCCGATTTTAACAAGCTTCTGCGTGATAGGCTCAAGGTGCTTGGGGATAACGTTTTTAATGAGGATATCGCTTCTGGTGGCGGCTGCGGCGGTCATAAACGTTCCCGCCTCAATCTGGTCGGGGATTACGCTGTATGTTGTGCCGTGCAGGCGCTTAACGCCGCGTATCTTTATAACGTCCGTACCTGCGCCAAGAATATCCGCACCCATGGAGTTGAGGAAATTAGCAAGGTCAACCACATGAGGCTCTTTAGCCGCGTTTTCGATTATCGTAAGTCCGTCTGCCTTTACTGCCGCCATTATTCCGTTTATGGTAGCGCCAACGGAGTTTTTGTCAAAGAATATCTGGTTGCCCACCAGTCTGTCGGCGGTGAGATTAACCATGCCGCCGTCTATCGTATAGCTTGCGCCAAGCGCGGAAAAGCACTTAAGGTGCTGGTCTATCGGACGGTCGCCAAGATTGCAGCCGCCAGGCATGGAAACGTGCGCCTCGTGAAAGCGTCCAAGCAGCGTTCCCAGAAAATACGAAGAAGCGCGCATAAGCTTCGCTTTTTCGTAGGGAACAGGCTCGTTTTTAAGCGTGCGCGGGTCTATTTCAACCGTTGTCTTGTTGAGCATACGCACATTTGCGCCCATCTCGGATAAAATCTGAAGAATTATTGTCACATCGCTGATGTTGGGTATATTTTCGATAACGCAGGGCTCCTCAGAAAGAATGGACGCAGTAAGGATAGCAACAACCGCATTTTTAGCGCCGCTGATAACAACCTCGCCGCTGAGCTTCTTTCCGCCCCTGATAACGTATTTTTCCAAAAGAACACTTCCCTCCGGCTCTCTATCATAAACAGAGCCGCTCAATATATTGTATTTAATCGGCACGCGCCGTATATATTTTTGTCGAAATGCGGGCTGAAACCAGTCACACTCTAATATTATACCATATCTGAACGAAAAATTAAAGTAGCAGAAGCAAAAAAATTTTTCGTTTTGCACTTTTTGTAGATTTTAACAAAAACGCGGTTGAAAAATGTCCGTTTTTATCAAACCAAGGCAATGATTTTTCCGTCTTGGTTAAAACCGCCGCCGATATTCTGCGTTTGAAGGCGCGCTGTCCAAATAATCCGCAAAAGCCATTGACAAAACGCGGGAATTGTAATAAAATAATAGTGTATTTTTATGCAAGAAAGGAACTGTAAAAATGGCAAAGCTTAATGAAAACTTTTTCAAGCTGAAAAAGAACTACCTGTTTATTGATATCGCAAAGCGCATTAAGGCGTACACTGCGGCTCACCCCGGTGCAAAGCTTATCCGCATGGGTATTGGCGATGTTACCCAGCCGCTTGCGCCTGTTGTTGTGGAAGCAATGGAGAAAGCCTGCCGCGAGATGGGCGTAAAAGAAACATTCCGTGGTTATGAGGACAGCGGCGCGGGCTATGATTTTCTGCGCGAAGCGGTTTCGGATTACTACAAAAGCTTCGGCGCGGACGTTCCTGCGGGCGAAATCCACATTTCGGACGGCGCTAAAAGCGACTGCGGAAACATTATCGACATCTTCGGTGAGGGCAACACCGTGCTTGTGACAGACCCCGCGTATCCCGTTTATGTTGACAGCAATATCATGAGTGGAAACTCCGTGCTTTATGCCGACTCCAACGAGGAAAACGGCTTTGCCGCAATGCCGCCCAAGGATATAAAGGCAGACCTTATCTATCTCTGCTCTCCCAATAATCCCACAGGCTCGGTTTACACCAAGGCACAGCTTAAGGAGTGGGTGGACTATGCGCTTTCCAACAACGCCATAATCATCTTTGACGCGGCTTATGAAGCGTTTATCACCGACCCCGAACTTCCCCGCAGCATTTACCTTATCGAGGGTGCGAAAAAGTGCGCTATCGAGATATGCTCGCTTTCCAAAACCGCAGGCTTTACAGGCACGCGCTGCGGCTACACCGTAGTTCCCGATGAAATTATCCAGAAAAACAGCAGCGGGGAGGACGTAAAAATTGCCGATCTGTGGAACAGACGTCAGGGCAGCAAGTTCAACGGCGTCTCTTATCCCGTTCAGCGCGGCGCTGAGGCGGTGTTCACCGCCGAGGGTCAGAAGCAGACAAAGGCGACTATCGCATACTATCAGGAAAACGCGCGCATGATTGCAAAAACCTGCGACGAGCTTGGCATAAGCTACACGGGCGGTATAAATTCCCCCTATATCTGGCTTAAATGCCCCAAGGGCATGGGCAGTTGGGATTTCTTCGACTACCTGCTTAACGAGGTTCAGGTTGTCGGAACGCCCGGTGCAGGCTTCGGCAAGAACGGCGACGGCTGGTTCAGACTGACAGCGTTCGGCACGCACGAAGCAACGGCAGAAGCTATGGAAAGGCTGAAATCGCTGCTTAAATAAAAGCAAAACTACCGTTCGGCAGGGAAGTGTATCCCATACTGAACGGCTGCCGTGTTAAGCAGCAGGGCAAGCACCTTATTGAATATCCGCTAAAAATTAAAGCCGCGCAGAAAAGCGCGGCTTATATTTATTCCACTTATTCCACAGTAACGGATTTTGCAAGGTTTCTCGGCTTATCTACATCATTGCCCTTAAGCACCGAGGTGTAATATGCGATAAGCTGAAGCGGCACAACCGCCGTCATGGGTGCGAGAATATCGGGACATTCGTCAAGCGTGATAACGTAATCCGCCGCGTCGCTGTCAACCGAAACGCCGTTTGCGCACACCGCTATAACATACGCGCCGCGCGCCTTCATTTCTTTCATGTTGCTTACGGTTTTCTCCACCAGACCGCGCTGTGTAACCACCGCAATGGCGGGCATTCCCTCTGTGATAAGGGAAATAGTGCCGTGCTTAAGCTCGCCCGCAGCGTAGCTTTCGCTGTGGATATAGCTTATCTCCTTAAGCTTAAGACTGCCCTCCATGCTGAGCGCATAATCCAGTCCTCTGCCGATATACAGCAGGCTTTCTGCGTTCACAAGCGTTGAAGCGGCGTACTGCGACTTTTCCTCAAGCATTACCGCTTTTTCAATGCGTTCGGGCATTTTAAGCAGCTCCGCCGTAAGGGTGCGGCAGGTTTCCTCGTCAATAGCGCCGTTTGCCTGCGCGATAGAGAACGCAAGCAGGTACATAACGGCTATCTGCACCATGTACGCCTTTGTGGAAGCAACCGCGATTTCGGGACCCGCAAGGGTGTATATAAGCATATCCGCCTCGCGCGCAATAGAGCTGCCCTTTGCATTGACAATGGCAAGCGTTTTTGCGCCAAGCTCCTTTGAAAGCCGCAGCGCCGCAAGGCTGTCAGCGGTTTCGCCCGACTGCGATATGATGATAACAAGGTCGTCCTTTGTTACAAGCGGGTTTCGGTATCTGAATTCTGACGCTATATCAACGTTTACGGGAACGCGCGCAAGCTCCTCTATAATATACTTTCCCACAAGACCCGCGTGCATTGCCGTGCCGCAAGCCACCACATGAATATTGCGGAAGCCGCGCAGCATATCAAGCGTTATTCCGCACTCGCCAAGGTCGGGCAGACCGTTTGAAATGCGCGGCATTATGGTGGTTTTTACCGCTTCGGGCTGCTCGTGGATTTCTTTCAGCATAAAGTGGGCATAGCCCTGTTTTTCTGCGGCGTTCTGATCCCAGTCGGCGTGCATCAACGGCTTGTTAAGCTTGTTGTAGTGCAAATCATATATATTAGTGCCGTATGGGGAAAGCACGGCAATCTCGTCAGGCTCAAGCAGATAGTAGTCGCGGGTGTAGTTCAGTATCGCGGTGACATCAGAGGCGATAAAGCTTTCCTCCTTGCCTATGCCGACAATAAGGGGGCTTTCCTTTCTCACCGCGAAAACGGTATTGGGGAAATCGCGGAACATTATTCCCAGCGCGAAGCTTCCGCGCACATTGTGCATGGTTTCAACAATAGCTTCAACAGGGTCGCCTGTGTAATAGTAATCCAGAAGCTGCGCCGCAACCTCGGTATCGGTCTGGCTGATAAAATGCCTGCCCTTGTCGATAAGGAAATTCTTGATTTCCTTGTAGTTTTCTATTATTCCGTTATGTACTATCGTGACATTGCCGCCGTTGTGCGGGTGGGAATTTATGTCGGACGGCTCACCGTGCGTTGCCCAGCGTGTGTGACCTATTCCCGCAAAGCCTGATGGAACTCCGTCACGCTCCATACGCTCGCGCAGATTTTTCAGCCTGCCCTGCGCCTTTCTTACCTCTATATTGTCATTGTCAAACACGGCAATTCCCGCGCTGTCATAGCCGCGGTATTCCAGCTTTTCAAGCGTGCTTAGCAGCACCTCGGCGCAGTTGTTTTTTCCCACATAGCCAACAATTCCACACATGATATTTTCCCCCTAAATTTTGAAAAACGATTTTTTGAAGCCTGTCTTGGCAAGACCTATGCGGCAGACTTCTTACATATATATGCGCCGCACGCGCATTTTATCCCTTATTCTATTTTACTATATAAAAAAATAATTGTCAATGCCCACGAAAAATTTCCCGCGCCGTGATTATAAAGTTCCCGCGCAGTCAACAATATAACCGCAAGGGAGTGATACATAATGAAAAAATTTAAGACCGATATAATTATGGCGGCGGGAATAGCGGCGGCGCTGCTGCTTTCGGGCTTCAAGGGCTTTGCGGCGCAGTGCGAAAGCGTGCAAAGCGCGGTGCTGCGGCTGCATATCCCCGCAAATTCCGACAGCGAGTATGACCAGCAGCTTAAGCTGCGCCTGCGCGATTTTGTGCTTGAGGAATACTCCTCCCGTCTTTCGTGCGAAAGCGATGTGCAGCAGGCGATAGCGCAGACAGCGGAGCTTCTGCCCGAAATTGAGCAAAGCTGCAACGAATTTCTCGCCGCCGAGGGCGCGCCCTACGGCGCAAAAGCGGAGCTTTGCCAAATGCACTTCAACACCCGCGTTTACGATAATGTAACGCTTCCCGCGGGAGAATACACCGCCCTGCGCATTACGCTTGGCAGCGGGGAGGGACAGAACTGGTGGTGCGTGATGTTTCCACCGCTTTGTATTCCCGCCGCTTCGGAGGAAAAACAGACCGCTCTTTTGCCCGATGTGTTGGTAAACGATAAAAAAACACAGACGGTCGAAATAAAATTTGCCCTGTTTGAGTTTTTTGAGTGGCTTGCGGGCGGATGCAGATAGGCGGGCTAGTCCTCCTTATAGCCCCAGCGGTCTATATTCGCTTTTCTCATTGCGCCGAAAATGCGCTGTTTTATGCCCTTGTCGTTATGCTCCATTTCTGCCAGCATCTCCTTTGTGGTCTGGCGGGTGGTGTTTTTATCGGCGGGGCATTTTGATTTTACAATCTGGAAATTATTGCGCCTTGCGCAGGACATAACGGCGTGTTCGGGCGCGAATACAAGCGGTCTTATCATGGTGATATCCTTGCGCGAAAGGTAGGATATCGGCGCAAAACAGCCTATTCTGCCCTCCTTGAACAGGTTCATCATAAAGGTTTCAATCGCGTCATCATTGTTGTGACCCAGGGCGATTTTGTTGCAGCCGTACTGCTTTGCAGCGTCATGCAGCGCGCCGCGCCGCATTTTCGCGCAAAGCGAGCAGGGGCTGCTCTCCTTGCGGATATCAAACACTATCTCCGCTATATCCGTCCTTAGCAGGTGGAACTCCACATCAAGCTGCGCGCAAAGCTGCTCCACCGCGGAGTAATCGCCGTCCTCGCCGCCAAAGCGCGGGTCAAGCGTTATCGCCACAAGCTCGTACTTTTTCTCGTAAAATCTTCTCATGTGTGCAAGTCCCGCAAGCAGCACAAGGCTGTCCTTGCCGCCTGAAACTCCCACCGCTATGCGGTCGCCGTCCTCTATCAGGTCAAATTCCTGACAGGCGCGGCGGATATAGCCCAATATCTTCTGCATTTCAATGTCCTCTTAAATCAAACTCCGCAAAGAACCATGACGGAGCTTTGCCCCACATCTCAACCCTGTAATTTGCGGTTTGCGGATTAAATTTATCAAAGCAAAAATCCCCGTGATAGCTGTCAATTTCGCTCGTTTCTTGTATAATAACACCACAATTATACTGTGCGTAATAGTTTTGCAGGCTTTCAAGCGGAACATCTCCCGTTATCAGCATAACCGCCAGATACTGCATACCGTTGCCATTGCCGATAATTTTTCCCGCTGCCGAAAAGCTTTCCGCGCAGGTCATTCCATCGGGCAGCGGAATTTCGCTAAGGCGCTTTTCCAAATCCGCCGCGGTATTATCGTTTACAATTGTAGTGACAGCGGCAAGCGCTATGGGAATAATCAGCACAGCCGCCACAACAATCAACGCCGCCTTTGCCTTGCCCATTTGCGCTCCTTTCATGTCGGAAAACGTGGAAATCTGTAATATTTCCGCAAAATTATACTTACTGTATTGAAAAAACGGCTTATTACGAGGAAATTACAAGCCGTTATTGCAGCGCCAGCAGCACGCTTGCATACGCGCCAATTCCCTCGCCGGCAAGCCCAAGTCCCTCCTCGGTGGTTGCCTTTACGCTTATTTTGTCGGTATCGCAGCCGAAAGCGAGCGCGAGGTTCTCTCTCATAAACGGAATATAGGGCGCAAGCTTAGGCTTTTCCGCAACAATCGTGATATCCAGATTTGAAAGCGCATAGCCCCTCGCCTTGATAAGCGAGATAACGTCCATAAGCAGCAGCATACTGTCCGCGTCCTTATATTCGGGGGCGTTATCGGGGAACATCTGTCCTATATCGCCCAAAGCAAGCGCGCCAAGCAGCGCGTCCATAAGCGCGTGGGCGGCAACGTCCGCGTCCGAGTGACCAAGCAAGCCCTTTTCGCAGGGAATTTCGACGCCGCAAAGCACCAGCCGTCTGCCCGCCGCAAGCCTGTGTACGTCATAGCCATTGCCTATTCTTATCATATTTCTGCCGCCTTTCTGTTACGGTATATTGCTTCCGCCGCCGCGAGATCTTCGGGGCGGGTAATCTTCATGTTGCAGGCGGTAATTTCCGTGAGCTTTACCTTGCCGCCGCAGCGCTCAATAAGCGCGCTGTCGTCCGTAAGCTGCTCCGCCTGCGCGCCAAGCCGCTTAAGGCAGTCGAGGTAAAGCCGCTTTGAAAACGCCTGCGGCGTCTGCGCGTAATATAGCCTGCTTCTGTCGGGGGTAGCTTCAACAAACCCGCCCTCTGCGGTTTTGACGGTATCCGTTGCGGGCGCGGCCGCAATCGCCGCGCCGTATCTCTGCGCGTCTAAAAGCACGCGGTTTATGTCGGCGGTGGTTATCAGGGGTCTTGCGCCATCGTGTATCGCGATATAAGCGCAGCCGTCCGATACGGCTTCAAGCGCTTTCTGCACCGAAATAGCCCTTGTCGCGCCGCCCGCCACAACGCATTTCAGCTTGGTTACGCCGTGCGCCGTTGCAAGCTGTGCAAAGCGTTCGCCGTCATTTTCGGGGGAGGCGATTATAATTTCCTCCACCATATCAGAAGCATTGAAGCTAAGCGCACTGCGCACAAAAACAGGCACGCCGTCAAGTTCCGCAAGCTGTTTATTTATCCCGCCCATGCGCAGGGCGCTTCCTGCGGCAAGGATAATTGCCGAAAACATCGCCTATCCTCCAAATTCAAAAGTTGCCGTGCAGCTTAAAGTAGTTGTAATCCGTGCCGAAATTTTTCAGCAGCTTGCGCGTTGCGCTGTCGTTTATATTTCCGGGGAACTCTATGTAGAACATATGGTCATCAGGGAACTTCATTCGGATATCGACAGGCAGCGGTTTACTTTGTATCTTGCTCATATTTATGCCGTTTACGGCGAATTTCGTCAACATTCTGTAAAGCGAACCCGCGTAGTTCGGGATTGAAAGCGAAACCGCGATAGTGTCCGCGCCGTCATACACCTCAAGCCCCTTTGAAATGCAGATAAATCTTGTGGCATTGTTGGGGTCGGTGGCTATGCCCTTGTGGATTACGTCAAGCCCGTGCATTTCGGCGCACTCCTCAGAGCAGATACAGCCAAGCTGACTGCTGGGGTTTTCCGATACCATAAGCGCGGCTGCGCCGTTGTTGTGGTAGGGGATTACCGTAAGCTCGCGCCTGCCTTCGATATAATGCGCACACTGACGTATAGCCTGCTCATGACCGAAAAGGATACGGATATCCTGCTCTTTTACGCCCTTTTTTGCCGCAAGAACGTGCGCGCACTCCACCTTTGTTGTGCGGTTGATGTACACGCTGTGCTTTTCCAGCAGCTCCATATTAACGGTGACTTCGCCCGCGGTGCTGTTTTCAATGGGGATTATGCCGTAATCCACATCGCCGTTTTCCACCGCTTCAAACACCTCGGCAAAGCTTGCAAAGAAGCTGGCGTTGCCATTGTCAAACAGCTTGTTGTAAGCCGCGTGACCGTAGCCGCCCTCAACGCCCTGAACGGCAACCGAGGGGCGCTCCAATCTGCGGCGCAGATGAGGTATCGGTTCATCGGGAGTAATTTCACTCGCCTGCGCGCATTTGGATATATCCATGATGTTCATGAACAGGAACGCCGCGCTTTTTTGAAGCTGTTCGGGAGTATTCTGCTTTACGCGCTCAATGATAGCCTTTTCGCGGTCGCCCTGAAAAACCACCATATTGTTTTGCGCCTTATAGCGGGCAACATCGCCCGTAAGCGTCATGCGCTGCTTGAACAGTTCAAGAAGCTGCTCGTCAATTCTGTCAATATTACCTCTTATCTCGGTTAAATCAAGTTCCATCTCAATCTTCCTGCTGTTCTTCGTTCTGCTCGGACGTTTCCTGCGGCGCTTCGGAGGACTCGCTCTCCTGCTCGCTCGCGGAGGTTTCCTCCTCGTAATTTTCCGCGATGTATACAACGATTTCTTCGCTGGTTTCAACGCTTACGGGGTCGCCTACTTCCTTGCTGCACCCTGCAATCTGACCGTTTTTGACGTCATTGGTCTTTTTGGTTTCGATTTTGTATTTAATGTTTAAATCATTAAGCTTAGAAATATAATCCGTCACGCTAAGCTGTTTATCATCGGGCAACTTATAGTCGGGAAGCTCCACAATGCCGGGACCCTTGCTGACCTTTACGGTGATAACAGTGCCCTCTGCAACCATTGTGCCAGCTTCTATATCCTGCTCAAAAATAATGCCGTCGGGGTAATCGTCGTTATACTCCGAAGCTTCTATCTTGAACGTAAAGGTGTTCATGTACTGGTTTACGGCGCTTTCGTAGCGGCGGTTCACAAAGTTCGGCAGGGAGATATTCGCGTCAGGAACGCTTATCTGCTCCTCAGGCGGATTTTCCTCCGCAGCCGAGGTGGTGCTGCTCGCCGTTGACGAGGTAGCGACAGACTCCTGCGTTTCGATAACAGAGCTGTACGAGCCCGCCGAGGAACTTTCGCCGCCCGTATTTCCTGCCGCCCATATAAACACTATCACAAACGCAATCATTACAACTGCGGCGCAGGCAAGCACGGCAATGGTCTTTGCGCGTTCTTTTTTCTGCTTTTTCAGCTTTTTCGCCTGCTGCTTTGTAAGCGGCTTTGCGTTTTCGTAAAGGTCTTGTTTTGTGGGCGCGGAAAAAAGCATATCCACAAACTCTGTTATTGTTTTAATTCTGCTGTCGGTGGATAACCTCATTCCGTGCATGATAACCCTTGAAACGTTGGCGGGAACATCGCGGTCTATCATCATAGGCTCAAGCATACTTCCGCTTGTGCGCGCGATAGCTTCCTGCGGGGTGGACGCGGTAAGAACGCGGTAAAGTACAGCGGAAATTCCGTAAACGTCCGTCCATGTGCCGTTAGCTTCGTTGGATACATACTGCTCAGGCGCGGCAAAGCCCGCGAACATTTCACAGGCGATTTCGGTGTTGGTGGTGCGCGCCGCTGAAATTGCAAAGCCCGAAAGCTTAAGTTCCATCTTATCCGTAACAAAAATTGTGGAGGGCGAAATTCCGCGGTGAATTATGCCTGCCGCATGAACAAGGGAAAGCGTTGTAAGTATCGGCGGGAAAAGCTGCTTTACCTGCTCCCATGACATTTCTCTACCTGTATTTGCCAGATATGCCGACAGCGGAATGCCGTTTATATGCTCATACACGGCGTATGCCGTGCCGTTCTCGGTGAAAATATCAAGCACCATCTGCAAATGCGCCATGCCGCGCGATTTCATAAGGGTCTTGTTAAGGTCTATAAACTCAAGCATATAGGTCTTGTAGAGCGGCATAACATCAGAGTTTACCGTAATTTCCGCCTCGCCCCGCCTGCGGGAGCAAAGGGTATCGGGCATAAACTCCTTTATATCCACCTTTGTGCCAGTCGCGGTGTCATAGCCGATATAAACCGCGCCCTCGCCGTTATAGCTAAGCACCTTGCCCACAATATAACGCTCGTTGAGAAAGGTTTTCGGCACAAGATATGAGGGGATACACGGCGCGTCGTCGCTGTATCCGCAAAGCTTGCAGGGACCGTCATATGTCTTGTCGCACATACAGCCCATGCATAACGTGGTATCCTTAAGCATTTCAATGTCGCCTTTCAGTTGATTTTTGCGGCAGCCCCATAAAATTATGTCAAGCCTGTAAAGCCGCCAATAAAATATACTATACTCTATCAATAATACCCGAAAAATGCTGAATTGTCAACAGTTTTGCGGTATTTGTCACTATTCGTAATCAAATTGTAACCTTTTTGAAATAATTTCTCTGCGTTTTGCACATACACCGCCGTTTGCTGAAAAAGTTTTTGGTTATTTTTTGCAGGCATTATTTTTTTGTGCGCGCGTTGCAATTCAGTTGGATTTGTGGTATACTATACTGTGTGTAGTTATGACCCTCATGCGAAAGGACAGCCAAATGAACTTGAACAAAATGAAATCCAAAAAGGAAATAACAGAATCCAAAGAAGCAAAGCTTACCAGAATGTTCGCCGAGATGAACGCTTCAAAGCAGCCCGACAGCGATGGCAGGCTTGTATGTGAAACGGAATGTACCATGGCGCGCATACGTTCGCTTTCGGATTTTTTGTACCTTATGCGCGTAAAGCCGCTACAGACGCTGTGCTATTACGGCGCGGCGGCGTTCTTTCTGCTTATGCTTGCCGCGATATGGTGTACGGTCGGCTTCGGGATAGACGACCCGCGCAATGTGTGGTATCTTATCGTGATATTCGGCGTTATATTCCTTGTATTGGCAACCTTGCCCCACAATATGCGCATAAGATATTTCAACAAGCAGGCGGACGCAATGGAAAAATCCTACGGCAAGCTGATAAGCGCAGATTTTACGGAAGATGAAATTATCCTCACGACAAGCGAAGCTGTGCCGCATCGGCAGGAGCTTGATGCAGACGGCAACGCCGTTGCGCGAAAAGCCGCCGAAGTTGACCAGAGCAGCGCCGTTACGCAGCATATTTCCTACAAAAACATAACGGGCGCATACGAATGCAGCCACAGCTTCTATATATTCCCCATGGACGAAAACAGGAAAAAGTTGGACGTTATAATCTGCGACAAAACCCAGTTTATATGCGGAACGCCCATGCAGCTTCGCGACAGGCTTGCAAGGGGAATAGGAAAAAGACTTAAAATAAAAATCAAAAAAGCTTAAAGAGGTGTTTATAAATGCTTGACGGATTTATTAAATGCGCGGCGGCAACCCCCAATGTAAGGGTAGCGGACTGCCGCTTTAACAGCGGCGATATAATTTCGCTTATCGAAGCCGCCGCTGAGGAGCGCGTAAAGGTGCTTGTTTTCCCTGAACTGTGCATTACAGCCTATACCTGCGGCGACCTGTTTTATCAGCAGACGCTGCTTGACGGCGCATTGCAGGCTTTAGGCGAAATTGCGGCTGCCACTGAAAATATTGATATGCTTGTGTCAGTGGGACTTCCCGTACGCGTTTCGGGCAGGCTTTACAACTGCGCGGCTGTCATAAAGGGCGGCAGAATACTCGGCGTTGTGCCGAAAAAGCATCTGCAAAATTACGGAGAAGCTTACGAAAAGCGCTGGTTTTCGCCCGCGCCAGAGGGCGTTTCCACAATCAATATCTGCGGTCAGACCGTGCCGTTTGGCACTGACCTTATTTTCGCGTGCAGACAGCTTCCCGAATTCACATTTGCCGTTGAAATATGCGAGGATTTGTGGTCGGCAGACCCGCCAAGCAGCGCGCTTGCGGCAAGCGGCGCGGCAATAATCGGCAACCTGTCTGCAAGCAGCGAAGCTGTCGGCAAGGAGGAATACCGCCGCCTGCTGGTAAAAATGCAGTCCTCAAAGGCAATGTGCGGATATATTTTTGCTTCAAGCGGAACAGGCGAAAGCACGGGCGACCTTATTTACAGCGGACATGATATTATCGCCGAAAACGGCACGATACTAAACGAAAGCGCGCTGTATACTTCTGGTCTTACAATAAGCGAGATAGACGTTCAGTCAATCGCGCTTGAGCGCAGCAAGGGCGCAGACATGACAGCCGATAAGTCCATGAATTTTGTGGAATTTGATATGCAGCCAGAAGAAACCGTTCTTTCCCGTTATATTGCGGCAAATCCCTTTATGCCAGATGACTGCGATATTGAAAAGCGCTGCCGCGATATTTTGGCAATGCAGGCAAACGCGCTTGCGCGGCGCACAGCGCACGTTCATGCGGATAAGCTTGTGATAGGAATTTCGGGCGGACTGGATTCAACGCTTGCGCTGCTGGCGTCCGTTGAGGCAATGAAGCTGCTTTCCCGCCCAATCAGCGATATCGTCACTGTAACAATGCCATGCTTCGGCACAACCGCGCGCACCCGCACAAACGCCGAAAAGCTGTGCGAGCAGCTTGGCACAACATTCAGAACCATTGATATAATGGCGTCCGTAAAGCAGCATTTCAGCGATATAGGTCATGACGAGAGCAACCGCAGCGTTGTATACGAAAACGCTCAGGCGCGCGAAAGAACCCAGATACTCATGGATATTGCAAACGCCGAAAACGCTCTTGTTGTGGGAACGGGCGACCTTTCCGAGCTTGCGCTTGGCTGGGCGACTTATAACGGCGACCATATGTCCATGTACGGCGTGAACGGCGATATTCCCAAAACGCTTGTGCGCCGCATTGTGACATATTATGCCGACAACTGCGGCAGTGAAGCGCTTAAGGCTACCCTTTTGAGCATTGTGGATACCCCCGTAAGTCCCGAACTTCTGCCCGCTGACGAAAACGGCAATATCGCGCAGAAAACCGAGGACCTTGTAGGTCCGTATGAACTGCACGATTTCTTCCTTTACCATATTGTGCGCAGCTCGTTTTCGCCGAAGAAGGTGTACCGCCTTGCAAAATACGCCCTTGGCGACCGCTTTGACAGCGACACAATTCTCAAATGGCTGAAAACCTTCTGCCGCCGCTTCTTTAATCAGCAGTTCAAGCGCTCCTGTCTGCCCGATGGGGTAAAGGTAGGCTCGCTGGCGCTGTCACCGCGCGGCGACTGGAAAATGCCAAGCGACGCATTCAGCGCGCTGTGGCTCGAAACTCTTGACGATATATCCTAAACCAAAACCGAAAGGAAGCATGGCTATGCACGGTATAAAAGCGCGCCTTATTCATTTTGAAACAGAGGGCGATATTATACGCGATTTTGTGGAAGCGCGGCTGAAAAAGGCTTCCGCTATGCGTGGGGCTATCCATGCCTGCTTTTATGCGCAATGCGTTATCGCGGCAGCCTGCGCGCTTATCGGCGCAGTGCTGTCGGAGGGGCTTTTTGGCACGCTTTTTGCGCCTATCGCGGGCTTCGCTGTAATGGTTATCGCGTTTTTCGCGCTTGGCGGCGGTATGCCCGAAAAAATAATCTCCTGCATTATATCGCTTGTGTACGCGGTGGTTTGCTTTATAACAGGCGGCACGGGAATGATTATCTGCGGGGCGCTTATGCTTGCGGCGGCGGCAACTGCGGCGGCAAGCGCGGCTGTATACTACTATCTGGAATTTCTGCTTAACTTTCCGCCGCTTAAGCTGCGCGCGGAGCATTACACGCTGAAAGAGGGCGCGTACATACAGCAGTCCATAGAACCCGAACCCGCACCCGAACCTGAGCCGCAGAAATCCGAGCTTATGCAGATTGCGGAACAGTATATGGAGCTTTTGAAATGAGCGCGAAAAAGCTGTGCCTTTGCGGTGTGTTTGTCTGCTTTGCGGCGGCGCTTTCCGCATTGGAAACCGCGCTTCCGCCCATCTGTCCCATACCCGCCGTAAGGGTAGGTCTTGGAAATATCGTGACGATGCTTGTGCTTTACCTCGGCGGAAGCTGGCGCGTTTCGGACGCGCTTTGCATATCGGTTCTGCGCTGCGTTGTGGCGGGACTTATAACAGGCTCGGTTATGGGTATGTGCTTCGGCATTGCGGGCGGTCTGCTTGCGCTTGGGGCGATGGCGGTGCTGAAAAAGCTGCTGCCAAAGGAACGCGGCGACCGCCTTATTCCTTTTGTGGGCATAGGCGGCGCGATAATGCATATCGCGGGTCAGCTTGTTGTGGCGGCGCTGTTTTACGGCACATTTTCCGTGCTTGCCTACGCGCCGATACTGCTTTCCTCGGCGATTATCGGCGGCGCGTTTACGGGATTTTGCACAATGCTTCTGCTTAAGCGGCTGCAAATTCTGCTTAACAAGTAACAGGTGAAATATATGAACAGAATTATTCTTGCGGGGTTTGACGGCAAAGACAATCCCGCGCGCATAATAACACAGTCCGCGGAGGTATCCTGCCGCAGAATTATACTTCCCAATGACAGGGAAAGCTCCGCAAAGCTGCTTTTTGATGAGATACAGCGCGCCGAAACAAGCGCCGTTATCCTGCTTGGACAGAAGCCGTGCATTGCGGATAAGATAGTCGTTGAACCTGCGGCAAGGCGCGGCGGCGAAACGCTGCACACGCGAATGGACGTTACCGTCTGTGCCGAAATTCTGAAGGCAAACGGCTTTGACGCCTATATCTCGCGCGGCTGCGGAACATCATTGTGTAATTATATTTATTTTGAGTGCCTTTCGCGCGGCGTGTGCTGCGTTTTTCTGCACGTTCCCATGCTGAATAATATAACCGATATCGGCTCGGCGGCGCGGGCGGTGTCGGCGCTGGTAAACGGCATAGCGGGCGTACCATGTATGCTTTGAACGACTGATTGTCTTAACGGAGGATAAAAATGAAGCTTCTTCTTATTGATGGAAACAATATTCTGTTCCGCGCATTTTACGCAATACGTCTGCTTACCAACAAAAAGGGGCAGTTTACCAACGCGCTGACAGGTTTTATGAACACATATCTGCGCGTGATTAAGGAGGAGCAGCCCGACCTTATCGCGGCGGCGTTTGACACCCACGCGCCAACATTCCGCCATGAAATGTACGATGGCTACAAGGGTACGCGCAGCAAAGCGCCCGACGAGCTTATACAGCAAATGCCCGTAATACGCGAACTGCTGACGGCGCTTGGCGTTGCGATAATCGAAAAGGATGGATATGAGGCTGACGATATCATAGGCACGCTTTCCCGCGCCGCAGCCGAGCAGGGGCTTGACTGCGTAATCATGACGGGCGACCGCGACAGCTTTCAGCTTATCGGCGATAAGGTGACGGTTCGCTATCCCTCCACAAAGGGCGATGTGATGTACACGCCCGAAAAAATAGCCGAGGTCTACGGCGTTACTCCGCGCGAAATGCTGGAGGTAAAGGCGCTTATGGGCGACAGCTCCGACAATATCCCCGGCGTTGCGGGAATAGGCGAGAAAACCGCGCTTTCGCTTATCGGAAAATACCACACGGTCGAATATATTTATGACAACCTTGACAATCTTGAGATAACAAACGGCGTGCGCACAAAGCTGCAAAACGGCAGAGAAAGCGCCGCGCTTAGTCATAAGCTTGCCGAGATACAGCTTCACGCGCCTGTGTCTGAGCGCATGGAGGATTACCGTCCGCGCGAAGCCACCGCAAGAGCCGCGGAAATTCTCACCGAGATGGAGATGTTCTCCATATTGAAAAAACTCGGTCTTGAAGCGGCGGCAGTGAAAAATCCTCAGCCGCCGAAAGCTGCTCCCGCCGCAGAACAAGCCGCCGCCCCCGAATTTCCCGAAAACGCTTATGATATTTCGTTCAGCGGCGAGGAAATCCGCGTATACAAAAATGGCAGACCCGTAAAGGGCGAAACCGCCGACCTGCTTTCCGACAGCACGCCAAAGCGCACCGATAATGCAAAGGCGCTTTACCGCTTCTGCCTGCAAAACGGCATTTTGCTTAACAATGTTGTTTTTGACACAACGCTTGCGGCGTATCTGCTTAACGTAAACGCAAATGATTATTCCGTGCCGCGCCTTTGTGCGGAATACGGTGTAACCTATGACGAGGAGCGCCTTGGGCAGTCGCTGTTTCTGCTGAACAGGGAGCTTTTCACCCGCCTGCACCGCGAGGGTATGTCCGATATCCTTACCGAAATTGAAATACCGCTTGCCGAGGTTCTTTCCTCAATGGAACTTGACGGCATAGCCATGGACAGGGTGGCGCTGCACGATTTCGGCGAGCAGCTTAAGCCGCAGATTGAGGAAATAAAGCGGCAGGTGTATTCCCTTGCGGGACACGATTTCAATATAGGCTCTCCAAAGCAGCTTAGCGCCGTGCTTTTTGAGGAGCTTGCGCTTCCGTGCGGAAAAAAGCGCAAGACGGGCTATGCAACCGACGCCGAAACGCTTGAGGGGCTTGCGGATAAGCACCCCATTATACCGCTTATTCTGGAATACCGCTCGCTGACCAAGCTTTTAAGCACCTATGTAAACGGACTGGAAAGCGAAATTTCCCCCGATGGACGTATGCACACCACATTCAGACAAACCGAAACCAGAACGGGACGTATTTCCTCCGTTGAACCGAATATACAGAATATCCCCGTGCGCACAGAGCTTGGGCGCAATTTCCGCCGCTTTTTCACTGCGGGCGAGGGCATGACGCTTGTTGACGCGGATTACAGCCAGATTGAATTAAGGGTGCTTGCGCATCTTGCAGACGATGAAATAATGATAAAAACATTCCGCGAGGGCGGAGATATCCATGCGCAGACCGCCGCAAGCGTTTTCGGCGTGCCTGCGGAATGGGTGGACGAAAATATGCGCCGCAGCGCAAAGGCGGTAAATTTCGGCATTGTGTACGGAATAGGCGCTTTCTCGCTGGCAAAGGATATAGGCGCTTCCGTTGCCGAAGCTAAAAAGTATATTGACGATTATCTCACAAACTTTTCGGGCGTGCGCGAGTATATGAAAAACGTCACCGCCTCCGCCGAAAAGGACGGCTATGCGGTCACAATGTTCGGCAGGCGCAGATTTATCCCCGAACTTATGTCAACAAATAAAAATATAAAGACGCACGGCGTGCGCGCGGCGATGAATACTCCCATACAAGGCACAGCCGCAGACATCATAAAAATTGCAATGGTGCGGGTATATCGGCGGCTGAAAAAGGAGCTGCCCGAAGCGCGGCTTATTCTTCAAGTGCATGACGAACTTATCGTTGAAGTTCCCGAAGCGCTGGGAGGAAAAGCGGCAAAGCTTATGACCGAGGAAATGCAAAGCGCGGTAAAGCTTTCCGTGCCGCTTATCGCCGAAGCCAAGGAGGGCAAGACGTGGTATGACGCTCACTGACGAATTTGTTGAACAGCTTGACCATATCGAGCAGACCTGCTTTCACGGAAGCTGGACGCGCGAAATGCTGCTTGAGGAAATAAATAATCCGCTTTGCGTTCTCACAACCGCCATGCGCGGCGGCACGGCGGCAGGCTTTGCGCTTGGCAAAACCGCCGCAGACGAAGCGGAATTATATCAGATTGCCGTGCTGCCCGAATACCGCCGCCAAGGGATAGCGGCTCAGCTTCTTACAGAGCTTCACGCGCTTCTGAAAGAAAGGGGCGCGGCGTGCTGCTTTCTTGAGGTGCGAAGCAGAAACTCCGCAGCAGCGGCGCTGTATGAAAAAATCGGTTACTGCAAAATTTCAACCCGCAAAGGCTATTACGGTGATGATGACGCGGTGATATACAAGATTGAGTTATAGAGATTTTGAGAATTATCGCAATAGCTTATGAGCATTAGGCGCGCGTGGTTTTTGCAGTGTGGTCTTAATCATTTTTCTTGTCTTTTTTTATTTTCGTGCGCTAAAACGGTTGCATTTTTTGCGGCTTTGGTGTATAATAAAGTTGCGGCAATGCTGCGCTTTACATTGCTAAAGAGTATTTCGCGGCTTTCGGACGCAAAAAGAAAGGACGCATTAAGTTAAAATGAATATAGCGGTAATTGGCTTGGGTCTTATAGGCGGCTCTATATGCAAGGCGCTTAAGGCTAATACATTCCACCATATAATGGGAATGGATACAAATAAGGAAACGATAAGAAAAGCGCTGGAATGTGGCGCGATTGACGAGGAGATTGACGAAAGCCGTCTTGGCGAGGCAAATCTCACGGTGGTTGCGTTGTATCCTATTCCTACGGTTGAGGTGATAAAGAAAAACGCGGATAATTTCCGTAAGGGCAGTATTGTTGTAGATGTCTGCGGTGTAAAAAGCTACGTTGTAAACGCCTGCACTCCCGTGCTTGACCAGCGCGGTGTAATCTTTATAGGCACTCACCCTATGGCGGGAACGGAGAACAGCGGCTTTGACTACGCCACTGCCGACCTTTTTGCGAAGGCAAGCTATATACTTACCCCAACGGATTCCACCCCGCAGATTGCGGTTGATTTGGTTTCAACGCTTGGCGCGTGCATGGGCTTCGGGCAGGTGGTAATCGCTACGCCGGAGCAGCATGATATAAATATCGCGTATACCTCTCAGCTTGCGCACGTTGTTTCAAACGCTTATGTAAAAAGCCCCTCGCTGTTCAGGGCGGACGGATTTTCCGCGGGAAGCTTTCTTGACCTTACGCGCGTTGCAAAGCTTAATGAGGAGATGTGGTCGAGCCTGTTTTTGTGCAACAAGACCGCGCTGCTTAACGAGATAAATACAATAATGAAAGCGCTTGCGGAGTACCGCGACGCTATGGAAAACGATGATATAGACACCCTGCGCGACATCTTGAGAATAGGACGCGAGCGCAAGGAGGAAAGCATGAAGTATTACGGACAGGAGCATTAACCATGGCAAAAAACAAACCGCACATAAGCTATATAGTATCGCTGTGCGGCATAATGAGCGGTCTGTCGATAGTGATGATGTTTTTTCTCAGCATGATACCCTCGTTTGAGTATATAAGTCCCGCGGTGTCGGGCGTGCTGCTGTGGGTTGTTGCGGAGCGGCTTGGCACAAAATATGGCATGATAAGCTATGCTTCGGTGGGACTGCTGTGCCTGTTTATTTCGCCGAATTATGAAGCAAATCTGATGTTTATTTTCCTGCTTGGCTGGTATCCTATAATACGTCAGTATTTTATGAAGCTGCCGCACGCGGTTCTGCGCTGGCTTGTGAAGCTGGCGGTATACGCCGCCTGCGCAGTGGCTTGCTATTGGCTGCTGATAAATCTTTTCAATATGCAGCAGCTTCTTGAGGATATGGGCGAGCTTGGCGAGTACGGGCAGTGGATACTGCTTGGCATGGGCGCAGTGGCGTTTGTGATGTATGACATATTTCTGGGGCTGTTTGAGCCGTTTTATACAAAGCTGCTTAAGCCCAAAATTGCAAAAATGATGAAATAAACCGCGCGCAAAAACCTGCAATATGGTCTTTGCGCGGTGTTGTCTTAAATTTTATGAGAAAAGGAGATAAATTGTATGGCTGACAGAATTCCTCAGCGCAGCGAGGTAGCAAGCGAGTACAAATGGAAAATCAACGACATATACGCTTGCGATGAAGAATGGGAGCGCGACCTTGAAAAAGCAAGGGCTGCCGCGGAGATAATCCCACAGTACAAGGGGCAGCTTTGCACTTCCGCGCAGAAGCTGCTGGAGTATATGCGGTATGACGATGAACTTACCGTGCTTCTGGAAAATCTGATAAACTACGCCCAGCGCAAAAATGACGAGGATACCCGCGAAGCGAAATATCAGGATATGGTGAGCCGCGTTGAAACGGTGCTGGTGCAGATAAGCGGCGCTGCCGCCTTTGTCACCCCCGAAATTCTGTCCATTTCCGATGAGGCTCTGGACAAATTCTACAAAGACTGCCCCGATATGGAGCTTTACAGGCTGTGCCTTGACCGCGTGCGCATAAAGCGCGAGCATATCCTTTCCGAGAGCGAGGAGCGCCTTATGGCGCTTACGGGCGAACTTATGAGCAGCCCCGACAATATATTCTCCATGTTTAATGACGCGGATATGAAATTCCCCGACGCCGTGGACTGCGAGGGCAACGCCCATCAGGTTACGCACGGCAGCTTTATTCCGCTTATGCAAAGCGATGACCGCAAGCTGAGAGAGTCTGCGTTTATGTCGCTTTACAGCGTTTATGAGGGCTACAAGAATACCTCTGCGGCAATTCTGGCTTCCCAGACAAAGTGCCTTAATTTCCGCGCAAAGGCAAGAAAGTATAACTCCACCCTTGAAGCCGCGCTTTCGGGCAACGAAGTTCCCGTGGCGGTTTACAAGCAGCTTATAGAAGCCGTAAACGAAAACCTTTCCTATATGCACCGCTATGTGCGGCTGCGCAAAAAGCTTCTGGGTGTTGAGCAGCTTCACGCTTATGACCTGTACTGCCCCATGGTTAAGGACGTGGATTTTGAAATTCCGTTCGAGCAGGCAAAGCAGGAGGTTTATGACTCCCTTGCGCCAATGGGCGAGGAGTACCGTAAAATCTTCACCGAGGGCTGCGAAAACGGTTGGATAGACGTCTATGAAAACGAGGGCAAGCGCAGCGGCGCTTATTCCGCTGGCGCAAGGGTTCACCCGTTTGTGCTGCTTAACCATAAAAACACGCTCAACTGCGAGTTTACTCTGGCGCACGAAATGGGTCACGCCATTCATTCCTATCTGTCCAATAAAAATCAGCCCGTGTGCTATGCGGATTATGTGATATTTGTGGCGGAGGTTGCTTCCACCTGCAACGAAAGCCTGCTTATGCAGCACCTTCTTAAAACCACCACCGACAAGAAGCGCAGGGCGTATCTTGTAAATTATTTCCTTGAGCAGTTCCGCACCACACTGTATAGACAGACTATGTTTGCGGAGTTTGAGCTTATAATCAACGAGAAAACGGAGAACGGCGAAAGCCTTACGGCAGACGCGCTTTGCGAGATTTACCGCGGACTTAATCTCAAATATTACGGCGAGGATATAATTATCGACAGCCAGCTTGATATGGAGTGGGCGCGTATTCCGCATTTCTATTACAATTACTATGTCTACCAGTATGCTACGGGATTTTCGGCGGCGATTGCGCTTTCGCAGCGCATTCTTACCGAGGGCGCGGGCGCTGTGAGCGATTACATCGGCTTTTTAAGCGGCGGCTGCTCCAAAGACCCGATATCGCTGCTTAAGGGCGCGGGCGTGGATATGACTACCGCGAAGCCCGTAAATGACGCGCTTAAGATGTTCTCCGAGCTGCTTGACGAAATGGAAGAACTCTGTAAATGACAGGCGGCAATTATACCTTGCAGGACTATATCAGCATAGCAAAGTCAGGCAGAATACCGATATGCGTGCTTGACCGTACACTTTCATGCGTGTACGGAAACGGTGTGATTGAGAAAGGAACTTTTGTCGCCGATATTCTGCGCGATTGTATAAATCTTCCCATACGAAGCCATTATGAGGGAACTGTTGCGCTAAACGATAACTTTTATTATGTCAGAATTTATGTGATTTCCGACGCGCCCGACCCTCAGTATTATCTTTGCGAAACCGTGGACGCTGCGCAGGCTTGGGGCGTATTGCGCAAAGCTGCGCCCGAACAGCTTGCGGCTATTGCGGCTTCCTTAAGATATAACGCCAACGATATTCATGATGTGGTTGAAGCGTTTGAAAATGGAAAATCGGCAGGCGCAGTAAAAATGCTGCCAATGCTTAGCACTAAAATAAACAGATTTTTGGGCATAATAAACGGGTTTAGCGATTATATAGAAATGATGGTTACGCCGGGCGAGAATGTTCTGTTTGATGTGGGAAAGCTGTGCGAGCGTATTTGCCAGCGCTGCAATGCGGCGCTTACTCCTTATAATCGGTGCATTGATATGCCGCTGTATGATGAGGAGCTTTATGTCTATACCGATGGCAGGCGCGCTGTAACCGCGCTGCTTAATGCCGTGTTCAATGCGCTGATGTATTCTTCCGAGGACGTTGTTCCGCAGATTATTGTATATCGTGATGACAGCACGGCGAGCGCCGTTGTTAAGCTGATAAACGCGCCGTTTGAGGCGCAGGACAGCGTTCCCGGTGGCTTGTATGGCTCTGCCTTGGGGCTAAGCATGGCGCTTATCAGGGACTTTGCGGCGCTTGCGGGCGGCAGCGTTGAAGTTCCGTATGCTGATAAAACCGTTCTTAAGATAGCCATACCTATTGCGGCGGAAAGCGATAAGGATATGTTCAAGCTTGAGCAGCAGTCATTTTGTGACACTGTTGATTTCGACCGCTGCATAAGCGATTTTATAAGCTATTATATTTAAGGCGGCGCCGCACAAACTTGCAAAAAGACAAGTAATATTCAGTAGGCTTTCACGTTTTTATCATAATAAAAGGCTAAAATTATGTCAGTAGGAGAAATGCTCTGCATAGCGGCTCTCCCTGAAATCGGTGCGCTCCCCATCATAGCTTCGGGAGCGCTTTTTACAGGAGTTGATAAAATGTACAAAATTCTTATTGTTGACGATGAAGCGAATATCCGCGAGGTGCTTAAGGAATACGCTGAGTTTGAGGGTCACGAGGTTTCGGAAGCGTGCGACGGAATGCAGGCTGTCGAAATGGCTAAAAACAACGATTATGATATAATAGTGATGGACGTTATGATGCCGAAGCTGGACGGCTTTTCCGCCTGCAAGGAAATACGCAAGCTTAAAAGCACGCCCGTGCTTATGCTTTCGGCGCGCGGCGAGGAGTATGACAAGCTTTTCGGCTTTGAGCTGGGTATTGACGATTACGTTGTAAAGCCGTTCTCCCCCAAGGAGGTTATGGCGCGCATAAACGCCATAATAAAGCGCAGCAGCAACAGCGGCGCTGCGCCCGAAGAAGCCGCAGATACCGTGCGTTTTGAGGGACTGGAGATAAATTTCACCTCGCGCGATGTCTACATTGACGGCGAAAAGGCAAGCCTTACCCCGAAGGAATACGACCTGCTTTTCTATATCGTGCGCAATAAGAATATTGCCCTTACAAGAAACAGGCTGCTTGAGGAAGTCTGGGGCTATGACTTTTTCGGAGATGACCGTACTATTGACACACACATAAAAATGCTGCGAAACAACCTTGGTCCATACCGCAAATTTATAGTGACGCTGCGCGGAATGGGGTATAAGTTTGAGGTCTAATGCGAAAAGCTTCTTTAGAAGCATAAAATTTCAGATATGGCTGAGGTTTGAGATAGTGGTGGCGGCAATGCTGCTGCTTACCTATGTGTTTCTTGTAATGATGTTTTCGGTGTTTTATGAGTGGATAAAAACCGATGAAATCAACAGCTCCCTTAAAACGGTGCGCCAGTGCTGGAGCCTTTCCGATGAAAAGGCGGCGGCTACCATAGAAACTGTGGCGCTTGAAAACAAAATGTACATTGAAATATATTTCCCTCAGCACAATTTCAGTGTGCCGTTCAATAATATCGGCGGAAATTTCACCTTTACGCATTTTGCCAAGGACGAATACTGCCGACAGGTTGACGCCGCCGAGGATGGCGTTGTATACTACCGCTTCAGGGACGAGCGCGAAAAAAACACCATTGTAATGCTGTGCAGCTATCTGGGCGAGGATAAATCCGCCCCCGAAGCTTATATATTCATGAGCGCGTATCTTCAGCCGCTTGGCACAACGATAGAAATATTCAAGCGTATGTTTTTTATAGTTGCGCTGATTACCATTGTGATGACGTTTTTGATATCGATGCTTTTTGCGGTGAAGATTTCAAAGCCCATAATCATAATGAACCGCGCCGCCAAATCACTGCCGCGCGGCAGGTTTGATATTTCGGTCGGCGAGAATGAAATTGAGGAAATAAAGCAGCTATCCGCCACTCTTAAGGAGGCTTCTGCGGAAATTGCCAAAACGGACGGATTACGGCGCGAGCTTATTTCCAACATATCGCATGATTTGCGCACTCCGCTTACTATGATAAAGGCTTATGCCGAGATGATACGCGACCTGTCGGGAGATAATCCCGAAAAGCGCGAGCGGCATCTGGGCGTAATTATAGATGAAACCGACCGCCTTACCTCGCTTGTAAGCGATATTCTTGACCTGTCAAAGCTGGAAGCGGGCGTATCCGAAATTAACGCAGAGCGCTTTAATTTTGGCGAGCGGCTAAGCGGCGTTGTGGCGCGTTTTGATATCCTGCGTGAAAAGCAGGGTGTTGACGTGCGGCTTAACGGCGGCACAAACATCTGGATTGACGCAGACCCGATAAAGCTTGAGCAGGTGGTTTATAATTTAATCAACAACGCTGTAACCTATGCGGGAGAGGATAATATTGTCGAAGTGCGGCTGTACCGCACCGTAAACAAAACTGTCCGCTTTGAGGTAACAGACCACGGCGACGGCATACAGCCCGATGATATTCCGCTTGTATGGGACAGATATTACCGCGTAAACGACCCCGCCGCCACGCACAAGCGTGCCAAGATGGGCAGCGGTATAGGTCTTTCGATTGTCAAGAATATATTGGAGCTTCACGGCTTCCGATATGGCGTGGACAGCGTTGTGGGGCAGGGAAGTACTTTCTGGTTTGAAGCGCCCGACCCGCTTGCGCAATAAAATACAGCCAAGCTGAATTTGCAGCAGCGCCGCATAAAACCGTTCTCAGGATTTTATGCGGCGCTATTTTTATGAAAAAAACTGTTGGATTGGGCAAAAGAGCAAAAAAATTTTGCAAAAAGCTATTGACAAAATAATAATACTGTGGTATAATGTATTTCGTTAAGTCACTGGGGTGTAGCCAAGTGGTAAGGCAGTGGATTCTGACTCCACCATTTCGAGGGTTCAAATCCTTCCACCCCAACCAAGCGCCTCCATCACAGATGGAGGCTAATTTTTACGAGATGTGGCTCAGTTTGGTAGAGCGCCGCGTTCGGGACGCGGAGGTCGCAGGTTCAAATCCTGTCATCTCGACCAGCGTTCCGCTGAACTTATTCTGACATAGGCTCAGCGGATTTATTTTATCATTCGCGTGATTGATAGTCCAAACATAAATAACACTGCCACCGGGTAGTTAATTGCGGAAGCATTCGTGCATACAGCGTTAGGTCTTTGAAGCTGTATGGGACGGGTGCTTATTTTTTTGGAGGTAGATTATGAAACTTGCAAACCTTAACCCATTTCGCAACCTTAGCGTATTTGAGCGCGTATTGTGGCTGCTCTCTGTGACGGTAATAGTCGGCTCGTTTGTGATATCGGGCAGCGGTGATGTGCTTACGCTGATTGCTTCGCTTATCGGCGTGACCGCACTGATATTCGTTGCTAAGGGCTATGTGATAGGGCAGGTGCTTACGGTGATATTCGCCGTGTTCTATGGCATAATATCCTACTTTTTCACCTACTACGGCGAAATGCTCACCTATCTTTGCATGACCGCCCCGATAGCTGTGCTGTCGATAATTTCGTGGGTGCGCAACCCGTTTGAGGGTACTGGCGAGGTAGCGGTAAGCCGCATAACCGCGCGACAGATAGTTGTTATGTGCGTATGTGCCGCCGCAGCAACGGCGGGCATTGGCTATGTGCTGTATCTTCTTAACAACGCGAATCTTGTTTTCAGTATAATTTCTATAACCACAAGCTTTGTGGCTTCGTGGCTGACATTTCTGAGAAGTCCGTATTACGCTGTCGGCTATGCCGCAAATGATGTGGTGCTGATTATCCTGTGGACGCTTGCTTCCATGGAAAATCCCTCGTATATTCCCATGGTGCTGTGCTTTGTAATGTTCCTGCTCAATGACATCTACGGCTTTATCAACTGGCGCAGAATGGCGAAGCGCCAGAAAGCCTGAAGCCGTGCAAATACCCATCTCACCATAAATCCGCACCAAAGCAAACCGTTTGTACATTTCAATAACAAAAGCGACCAAGAGAAATCTCGGTCGCTTTGTATTTTTTGCTCGATTTTTGAAAATCCGTTCAGAAACAGCGCAGCGCGTTTTTATCGCGTATAGTCAGCGCTTTGCTGTGCGCGCAGCCTTGCGCGCTGCGGCTGCCGCAATTGCCGCGCCGCTTATAATCAGCACCGCATAAAGCGCCGCGCCTGCGTTATCTCCCGTGTCGGGCGACTGGGTGCCGTCATCGGTTTGGGTGTTTTCGGCGATTTCAATTCTGCCGCTTCCCTCAACCGTTGCGTAATCCAGCACAAACGAGGGGTATTTTTCAAGCAGCGGTGAATTGTCGGCAAGAATTACGCCGCCCTCAAATGCGCTGACGTAATTCGCCAGAACCATGTAGTCCTCCATGACATAATCCAGTATGTTTTCCGCGCCGTCAAACATTGTAAAGCCGCCGCCAAGGTCGCGCAGAGTGTAGTTATAGCCCGCAAGATTATAATAAGCGCTTGTATCAAGCGGCTGCCATGAGTCGGTATCGCGGCTGTATATCATCACGTCATATACGCGGTACTGCTGCGGCGCTGCCTGCCACGATTCGTTTTCGCCTGTCACAATGGTATCCGGTACAGATGTATCTATCTTGTATGTAACACCGGAGGCGTGCATAAAGCTTCCGTTTTCCGCTTCTCCCGCATAGCGCGCGCCCCACTCCAGCATATCAAGAATTTGCTGACCGCTTACCTTAAGCAGACAAGCCACATTGCCAAACGGGTGAATATCCTTGCAGATTTTGTAGGTTATATCGCCTGTCACCGCGTCATTGCGTATTCCGCCGCCGTTCATTACCGCGATGTCAACATCAAGTTCCATTTCGTCAAAGAGATAATACAGTGCGTCCGCCGCAAAATCTCCCGTGTTGGTTTCGGAAATTCTCACAAGGCGATTGCCGTCATTGTCGTAGTTGTCAAAAACGACCTCGGCTTTGCCGATTACCTCGCCAAGCTGCTCGTCAATTTCCTCTATCCACAAATCCTTTATTTCCTTCACCGCAGGCACGGATAACAGCTCTGTGCCGCTGTAAAGCTCGGAGGAAAGTGTACCGCTCTGCTCGTCATATTCTATAAAATCCGTTGAAATTTCGCCCGTTTCGGCGTCGATTATCATAATGCCTATGCGGTTGAAATATTCGCCCGTCTGCGTAAGGATAACGCTGTTTGCGTCCTTATCCTCAACGGCTTCGCTTTCCATTATTGTGTGCGAATGACCGTCTATAAACGCGTCAAGACCGCTTAAGCCCGCTATGGTTTCCTCGCTTGTCCACGGCGTGGAGGAGGGGTCTACGCCCAGATGACCAAGCGCTATCACCTTTGTTGCGCCGCTTTCCTCCGCCGAATTTATAGCGCTTTGTATATCGGCTTTAAGCTGAGCGCCGTCAGCGCCGCCCGAAATGCCGTAGATAAAGTCGCCGTTTTCGTTCTGGAAATATGCGGGAGTGGATTTTGAAAAGGTTTCGGGGGTGGTAATTCCCACAAAGGCTATCTTTTCGTTTCCGCAGTCAAACATAATGTAGCTGTCAAGCACGTTTTCGCCGCGCACGCCGTTTTCCTCATGATAGAAATTGCAGGAAATATATTCAAATTCCGCTCTTTCTATGGTATCAAGGCAGCCCTGCATTCCGTAGTCAAACTCGTGATTGCCGAGAGTAGCCACGTCATATCCTGCCTCGTTCATCATTTTTATAATGCTTGCGCCCTTGTCCATTGCGCCGTAGGCAGTGCCTTGGGTATGGTCGCCCGCGTCCACAAGCAGCACATTTGCGTAGCTTTCCTGCAAATCGCTTTTTATGCCCGCGATTACATCATAGCTAAGACCGCCCTCAATGTGCGTGTGGATATCGTTGGTGTAGAGTATTACGATATCGTCCGACAGTTCTCCGTCCTCGGCAAACGCCGCAATTGGCAGGTTAAGCGCCGCAACAGCCGCCGATACAAAAAAAGCGGCTATACGGCTTGCTGATTTTGAAAATTTCATCTTCCTCTTTACGCCGCGGGAACGCCGTCCCGCGCGCTTTTCCTTTCTTTTGTTTGCGTTTCGGCTGTGATAAAACAACCGCAATTAATTATACCACTACTCCGCTTTGCTGTCAAGGAAAAATCAGCCGTATCGCAAAATATCACCCAATATTTTACAACACAGTAAATCACCACACAAAAAGTTCGACAATTTTCATAAAACCCCTTGAATTGTTTTGTGCAATGTGATATAATAAAAGCATATCAATCATGTGCTCACGGTAATCGTTTGCACTAATCAGGCAAAATTCAACAATGTGCAAGGGGTTTATTATGCGAGTTATAAACGAAGAAGTTCATCAACAGAAGAAAATCGAGCTGATGGAAAAATGCTTTGACTGCTATGCGGAGTATGGGCTGAACAATGTCGGCATAAAGGGTCTGGCAAAGGCGTGCAATATGTCTTCGGGCAGCCTTTATACATATTTCCGTGATTTGGACGATTTGATTGTTCAGTCCACCGAATACTGCATGAGCAAGGTGGAGGACGATTTTATGGAGCTTGCCCCGCACAGTCCTGCGGATATCATGCGATTTATTGATGAAATTCCTTACTGGACGGCGGCGCGGCACGGCAAAAAATACCGCCTGATGTATCAGGTATACACAAATCCCAAGTATATTGAGTATGGAAAGCAGTTTTTTGAGGGTGTAAACAAGCGTTATACCGAGTATGCGCAGAGCCTTGAAAGGGAGCTTGGTATTCCGTTTGATGTTATAACGCCGCTTATATTTATGCTGGTTCGCGCCAGCGTGCATTATGCGCTTTTTGAGGACGAGTATTATCTGCAAACACAGCTTAAGCTGCTTAAAAACGGAATCCAGATGCTTATTCGCAAGTGACAGTCAAAAGAGAATACAAATGCGCATAGATAAATTTATATCGGAGCAGACGGGAGTTTCCCGCTCCGAAGCAAAGGCAATGATTAAAAAGCGGCAGATAACCGTAAACGGCGTGCCTGCAAAATCGGCAGACGCTAAAATCTCGCCCGAAAGCGACAAAATATCCGTCTGCGGCAGGGAAATATGCTACCGCAAGTTTGTTTATATAATGCTGAATAAGCCGCAGGGCGTTATTTGCGCCACAAAAGACGAACTTAGCGAAACCGTTTTGCAGCTGCTGCCCGAAAATCTGCGCCGCAAGGGGCTGTTTCCCGCGGGCAGGCTTGACAAGGATACCGAGGGATTTGTGTTTATCACCGACGACGGCGCGCTTTCCCACCGTATGCTGTCGCCTAAAAGCCATGTGGAAAAGGAATATATAGTAACGCTTGAGAAGCCGTGCGAAAAGCACTATGCCGAAGCGTTTGCGGCAGGCTTAACCATAGACGGCGGTGAGCAGTGCCTGCCCGCGGTTCTTGCCATGACGGATAATCCGAACGTTGTAAGCCTTGTGCTGCACGAGGGCAAATATCATCAGGTCAAGCGCATGATGCAGGCGGTGGGAAATAAGGTCGCTCATCTTAAAAGGGTGCGCATGGGCGGAATAACGCTCGACCCCGCGCTTAAATCGGGGGAGTGCCG
>CAZKXB010000014.1:33395-44084 GCA_964556595.1 uncultured Ruminococcus sp.
AGCGGGCATTCAAAATCATCGGGCAGATCCTCAAATTTTGTTCCCGGCTCAATGCCAAGTTCGGGCGCGCCCTTTTCCTCGTCATAAACCCAGCCGCAGGTGTCGCATGCATACTTTTTCATGGTTGTGTTCTCCTTTATTCTATTGGTTCAAAATCCGCTGCGCCGTGCTTGCACAGCGGGCATACTATATCATCGGGCAGTACATCGCCCTCATACACATAGCCGCATATTTTGCATACAAAGCCCTTTTTGCCCTCGGTTGCGGGCTTTGGCTTTACATGGTCATGGTAATAGGCATAGGTCATGCTGTCCGCAGAGGATATTACTCTTGCCTCTGTAACCTCGCATATAAACATTCCGTGCGTGCCAAGGTCAACATACTGCTGCACCTTAAGCGACATAAAGGAATTTATATACCTCGGCAGGAACGCCAGCCCGTTATCGGAGCGCAGCAGCTCGCCATCGGCAAATTTATCCACGCTGCGTCCGCTTGCGAAGCCGAATTTCTCAAACACCGAAAACGGCGCGTCAACCGTCAGGCAATTGACATTCATTATGCCCGTCTGTTTGATTATATGGTGCGAATAGCTGTCCTTGTTGATTGTAACGGCTATCCTGTTGGGGACGTTTGTAACCTGTGTTATCGTGTTTACAATAAGACCGTTATCCCTGCCGCCATCATTGGAAGTGACCACATATAAGCCATAGCCTATGCAGGAAAGCGCGGAGAGGTCGTATTTATCGGCTGTCGCGTCATGCTGCGCAAGATACTCCATGCAAAGCTCGTCTGCAAGCGTGTTAAGCTGTGATGTGCTTTCCTCGTTCAGCGCGGACATTATCCTTACACTGTTCTCGGCATAGGTGATATTCTTGCAGTTTTCAAGCATTTTCTTCATGACCTTTGCCGCAAGAGGCGCCCAGCTTCCGTTTTCGATAAGGGCGACCGTTCTGCTGCGGAAATTGCGCTCTGCAAGGTTTGTTATAAATTCCCTCATTGGCGGGAAAACTTCTGCATTATAGGTGGTTGACGCAAGCACAAGCTTGTTGTATCTGAATGCGTCCGCAACCGCAGCGGCGATATCGCAGCGCGCAAGGTCATGTATCACAACCTTGGGGCAGCCGTTGTGTCTTAGCCGCTCCGCAAGCGCCATAACCGCCTTTTTGGTGTTGCCGTATACGGAGGTGTAGGCTATTACTATACCCTCGGTTTCGGGCAGATATCCCGACCATGTATGATACAGGTTGATATAATATCCCAGATTTTCGGTAAGCACAGGGCCGTGAAGCGGCGCAATAGCACGGATATCAAGCGTTTCCGCCTTTTTGAGCAGCGCCCGCACCTGCGCGCCGTATTTTCCCACAATGCCGAAATAATAGCGCCGTGCCTCGTCCGCCCAATCACCGCCGCGGTCAATCGCGCCGAATTTTCCAAAGCCGTCCGCCGAGAACAGAACCTTATCATGGCTGTCATAGGTAACGATAACTTCAGGCCAATGAACCATCGGCGCTGCTATAAAGCTAAGCGTATGCCTGCCGAGGGGGAGAGTATCGCCCTCCGCCACAATAATCCGTCTTTCCGCAAAATCCGTGCCGAAAAAGTTTTTCATCATAGCAAACGCTTTTTCGGAGGAAACTATCTTTGCCGAGGGATAGGCTTTTGCAAAATTTACAATGTTGGCGGAATGGTCGGGTTCCATGTGCTGCACAACCAGATAATCGGGATTTCTGCCCGAAAGCGCTGTGCGTATGTTATCAAGCCATTGATGTGTAAAGCCCGCGTCTACGGTATCCATCACCGCTATTTTTTCGTCCAGAATTACATATGAATTGTAAGCCATTCCGTCAGGCACTTTATATTGTCCTTCAAACAAGTCGATTTCATGGTCGTTTACACCGATATATATGATGTCATCGGAAATATTCATTCTCTTAATATCCTCCTGCTCTTAATCCGCGTCTGATGTTATCATTCCCGCAGCAAGGAAATTTATCCGCGCATTTGTCATTCTATGATATCATCTTTTGCTGCTTTTGTCAATCCCCTTAATCTGTTTGTTATAAAGGCTAAACAGCGCCCGCCAAGCCGCGCAGGAATTTCAAAAATTCCATATCCCACCTCGGTTTCCTTAATCTTTGCATTGCGCTGCGGCGCATATTGTGTTATAATTTGATTATCCCACACGGGAAATAAATTTTGCACAAGGAGGTGAAACGGTATGTGTAATTTCTTTTCTTTCCTTAACTTCTCCGCACTTTGCGATTGGTTCAAGAACATCTGCGGCTAAGTCCGCGCTATGCTTCGCGGCGCAGGCTGTTCAGCACTGCGGATAATCGGGAAGCTTCAGACATAGATAAAATTACAAGACATAATACGGGGCGGCTTTTGCCGCCCTTTAGTCTGTTAAGAAAGACGCGCTTGCTTTTTTGCTTTTTGATTATACATTTTTTGCTGTGATACTTGAAAAAAATGCCGCAATGTGTTATACTTATTTATTATTAGGATAAATAGGGGGCGGCGCGGTGATTTTTTTGTGGATATTTCTGGGGATTTTGGCACTTTTGCTGCTGCCGTTTCTGTTTTTGTTTGTGTGCGGACTTTTTGTAAATCCGCGAAAGCAGTACACGCGCGACAGCAGGTTCTACCGCGCGCTGCTGGACGGCTCAACCACGGTTATATTGTGGTGCCTTGGGGTGAGGTATAATATTATCGGGGAGGAAAAATTCCCGCAGGAGGGAAACTTCCTGTTTATCAGCAACCATCGTTCCAACTATGACCCCATAATTCAGTGGACGGTGTTCAAGCGCTATAAGCTGTCCTTTATCTCCAAAAAGGAGAATTTTAAGATACCCATGTATGGCAGGATAATACACCGCTGCTGCTTTATGGCGATAGACCGCGAAAATCCCCGCAAGGCGATGGAAACCGTAAACCGCGCCGCGCAGCTTCTTGCACAGACCGAAAACAGCGTTGGCGTTTATCCTGAGGGCAAGCGCAGCAAGAACTGCGAGCTGCTGCCGTTTCACGGGGGAGTGCTTAAAACGGCGCAGAAAGCGGGAAAGCCGATTGTTATTTCCACTATTGAGGGAACGGAAAATATCTTCCGCAACATAAAACGCTTCAAAAAAACCACCGTTACGATAAAAATTCTTGAAACAATAGACGCGCAGCGCGTAAAATCAGCCAAAACCTCGCAGCTTTGCGATTATTGCGCCGCTGTTATCAAAAACGAACTGGAGGGAAACAGACCATGATTTATGCACTGTACAACGCGCTTGCGGGCAATAAGACCTGCAAGGAGCAGTCCGAAAAGCTTCGCGAGCTTTACAGCGGACAGCTTGATTTCCGCAGCATGGCGGATATTGATTATGCGGAGTTCTTTTCCACGCTTAACGCGGAGGATAAGGTGATAGTCTGCGGCGGCGACGGCACACTTAACCGCTTTGTGAACGACACAAGGGCTATTGAAATAAAAAATGATATTCTGTATTATGCGGCGGGCAGCGGCAACGATTTTCTGCATGACCTCGGCAAGGAAAAGGGCGAGCCGCCGTTCTGCATAAATCAGTACATAAAGGACTTGCCCTCGGTGACGGTGAATGGCAGGGAAACGCTGTTTATCAACGCCATCGGCTTTGGCATTGACGGCTACTGCTGTGAGGTGGGCGACAAGAAGCGCCAAAATCCCAACGGAAAGCCTGTAAACTACACAGGCATTGCCATAAAGGGGCTGCTGTATGATTTTAAGCCCGCCAATGCCACTGTTATCGCGGACGGCGTGGAAAAGCATTACAAGAAGGTGTGGATTGCTCCCGCAATGAACGGCAGATTTTACGGCGGCGGCATGAATGCTGCGCCCATGCAAAACCGCACCGACCCCGATGGAAAGCTGTCACTTGTGGTATGGCACGGCTCCAACAAGCTGAAAACGCTGATGATTTTCCCGTCCATTTTCAAGGGAGAGCATATCACGCATACGGAATGTATTGACATTATAAAGGCGGACGAGGTTACGGTAAAGTTCGATAAGCCCTGCGCGCTTCAGATTGACGGAGAAACCGTCCTCGGCGTGACCGAGTACAGCGCAAAAAGCAGCGCAAGGGTAAAAGCCGAAAAACGCTCCGCGCAGACAGCCTGATTGCGGATTAAGCGCCTTTGCAAGTAAAAAAACATGAAAATTCAGTGAAATTGTTCAAAAAGTTCTTGCAATTTCAGGGACTTTGTGTTATAATAAATTTTGATAGGTTGTTAAAGGGGGAATTGTACCCTGATGTTGATTTTGCCTATCATATTTCGGCGGCAGATACCGCCTGTTTCGGAGAGTAAAGCTTATGCCAACGTCTTTCGTTTCGGTTGCCATAGACGGTCCTGTCGGCGCAGGAAAAAGCAGCCTCGCCAGAGCCGCCGCAAAGCAGCTTGGCTATATCTATGTTGATACGGGCGCGCTTTATAGAGCGGTTGGTCTTTACTGCAAAAGAAACGGGATTGACGTTGCCGACAGCGCCGCGGTTGAAAGCGTGTTGGCAGAGGTTCGCCCCGCGATACAGCTTAAAGACGGCGTGCAGCACATTTTCCTTAATGGAGAGGACGTTTCGGAGCAGATAAGGCTTCCCGAAATATCAATGGCGGCTTCCGCTGTGTCGGCAGTGCCTGCGGTAAGAGCGGCTCTGCTTGATATACAAAGGGATATCGCGGCGGAAAATAACGTTATAATGGACGGGCGCGATATAGGCACGGTTGTTCTGCCGAACGCAACGGTGAAGATTTTCCTCACCGCAAAGCCCGAAATCCGCGCAAAGCGCCGCTATGACGAGCTTGCGGCAAAAGGCGTTGATACAACGTTTGATGATGTTTTGTCCGACCTTATGGCAAGAGATTACAATGATACTCACCGCGCAGCCGCGCCGCTAAAGCAGGCGGAGGGCGCTGTTGTGGCTGATACCTCGCAGCTTGACTTTAATCAGTCCTGCGAGCTTATATGCAGAATAATAAAGGAGAGAGTGTAATGCTATACTCGTTCCTGCGTGGCTGTGCGAAGCTGTTCTACATAGCGGTTTACAAAATAACCGTTATTGGCAGGGAGAATATCCCTGATATGAAGGGCGGCTACATAATCGCTTCAAACCACGTTTCCAATAATGACCCGCCCGTGGTGGGCATTACTTTCAAGGGTAAATACAGCTTTATGGCGAAAGAGGAGTTGTTTCAGAAGAACCCCGTCTTCACATGGCTGATTACAAAGCTTGGCGCATTCCCCGTAAAACGCGGTGCAAAGGACGGCGCGCAGGCGATAGAAAAGGCGCTTGACTGCCTTGAAAAAGGGCGGATTTTTGTAATCTTCCCCGAAGGCACGCGCTCAAAAGACGGCACGCTTGGCAGGGCTAAAAGCGGCGTTACGATAATCGCGGCGCAGGCAAAAGCACCTGTTGTTCCCGTGTTTATACAGTACGGCAGAAAGCGGAAATTCCGCCGCCGTATACAAGTTTCAATTGGCAAGATGATACCCGCCGACAGATTTGATATCGACATCAGCGACCGCCATCAGCTTAAGGCGCTGAGTGCCGACATAATGGGCGAGATTGCAATGCTTAAGGAAGCTGCTCCCGATGTTGATTGAGATAGCTGAGGGTTCGGGCTTCTGCTTTGGCGTTGAAAGGGCGATAAGGCTTGCAGAGGAAGCCGCTGGCAAGTACGGCGCGGTGTATACTCTGGGTCAGCTTATCCACAACGAAAGCGTGACGGACGCGCTTAAAAGCAGGGGCATTGATATAGCAGACAGCGTTGAAGCGGCGGCGGGAAAGCCGCTGGTTATACGCTCTCACGGCGTTTCGGCGGAGGTTGAGCGGCTCGCGCGCGACCTTTGTCCCCATGTGACAGACGCCACCTGTCCGTTTGTAAAGAGAATACACGCCATTGTTTCGCAGCAGCCGAAAGATGTGGCGGTGATAATTCTGGGCAATGAAAATCACCCTGAGGTTATCGGAATAAAGGGTCACGCGGCAGGCAAAGCTTTTGTCTGTGCGGATTTTGACGGGATACGCGCGCTTTATGGCAGCGGCGCAATCTCTGAGGACGAGGCTGCGGTACTCGTTACCCAAACCACCTTCGACCGCGGCAAGTTTCTTGAATATTCATCAGAAATCAGGGAACAATATAGCCGCGTACAAATATATGACACTATATGCAGCGCCACCTCGCAGCGCCAGAAAAACGCCGAGGAGCTTGCAAAAAGAGCTGGACTGATGATTGTTGTCGGAGGAAAACACAGCTCAAACACAGGAAAGCTTGCGGAAATTTGCGCACGGCACTGCACGACCGTGTTCGTGGAGAATGCCGAGGGTCTTTCCAAGCAGTCAATCAAGGGGCTGCGTTCCGATAGTATTATCGGAATAACGGCAGGAGCGTCCACCCCTGCCTATACTATAAGGGAGGTTCATAATAAAATGAACGAAGAAATCAAAAACACAATCGAAAACGAGGAGGACTTCGCTGCGCTGCTCGACCAGTCTTTTAGAAGAGTATATACCAACAACAGAGTAAAAGCAACAGTTGTAGGCATCAACAAGAACGAAGCGGTTGTTGACCTCGGCATCAAGCAGACGGGCTACATACCGCTGGACGAGCTGACAAACGACCCCAACGCAACAGTTGCTGACGTTGTAAGCATCGGCGATGAGATTGACGCTATCGTTACAAAGGTTGACGATTCCAACGGCGTTATCTTCCTTTCCAAGAAGAAGGTTGACTCCGCAATCGGCATGGAGAAAATCGCAGCAAGCAAGGAAGCAAACGAAACTCTTGAGGGCGTTGTTTCCGCAGCAGTTAAGGGCGGCGTTATCGTTATCACAAACGGTACACGCGTGTTTATCCCCGCTTCCCAGACAGGCGTTCCCCGCGGCGGCAAGCTTGAGGAGCTTGTTAAGAAGACCGTACAGTTCAAGGTTATCGAAATCAACGAGCAGCGCGGCAGAGTTGTAGGCTCTATCAGACAGGCTAACCGCGAAGTTCGCGATGCTGAAAAGGCAAAGTTCTGGGAGTCTATCGAGGTTGGTCAGAAGTTTGAGGGCGAGGTTCGCTCCATTGAGGACTACGGCGTATTTGTTGATATCGGCGCAGTTGACGGTCTTGTACGCACCTCTGAGCTGACATGGAACAGAGTTGGTCACCCCAAGGATATCGTAAGTATCGGCGACAAGATTACCGTTATCGTTAAGTCTTTTGACCCCGAGAAGAAAAGAGTTTCCCTCTCCGCAAAGGACCCCGACGAAAATCCTTGGACAAAGTTTGTTGCTGACTACGCTGTTGATGATGTCATCAAGGCTACCATCGTAAGCATCACAGAGTTTGGCGCGTTTGCACAGATTATTCCCGGCGTTGACGGACTTATCCACATCAGCCAGATTTCCACACAGCGCGTTACAAATATCGCTTCCGTTCTGACAGTTGGTCAGGAGGTTGATGTTAAGATTATCGACATCGACACTGAGAAGAACAGAGTTTCCCTCTCCATCAAGGCTCTTATGGAAGAAGCTTCTGACGAGGAAGCAGCAGAGGAATAATTCCTCTTGCGCTTAGTGAAGCGATGTTGCTCAATTTTGATTGAGGACTGTTTGCCCCGCTTTGGGGATTTGGACAAAGCTTTAAGCGAATATTAATGCAGAGCGACCAAGATTTTTCTTGGTCGCTTTTGTTGTGCGGCAGACTGTTTGGCTGATGTAAGATTTCGCAGACGCGGTAATTTTGGCGCATGATGTCTGTCTGGCTTTTCTTGGCATAAAATTGCCCCTTTCGTCAGCCGTATACTCTGACAAAAGGGGGAATTCAATAAAAACAGCGGGACGCGTTTGCTTAATAATTCTCCGCCTTGACTTCAAAATAAGCTTTAGGATAGCCGCAGACAGGGCATTTTTCGGGGGCTTTTTTGCCTATTACGATATGACCGCAGTTGCGGCAGACCCACATCGCCTCGTCAGTCTTTTCAAACACGCGCTGAAGTTCCGTGTTGCTTAACAGCTGCAAGAAGCGCTTTTCGTGCGTTTCCTCGATATCGGCAACCATGCGGAATTTTCTGGCGATATCCGTAAAGCCTTCCTCGTCCGCTTCTTCGGCAAAGCGCTTGTACATTTCCGCCCACTCAAAATGCTCGCCCGATGCGGCGTTTTTGAGGTTTGCGGGGGTGTTGGAAAGTCCGCCCAGCAGCTCAAACCACATAAACGCGTGCGACATTTCGTTGATGGCGGTTTCGCGGAAGATATCGGCAATCTGCTGAAAGCCCTCGCCCTCTGCCGCCCGCGCAAAGTAGTCGTATTTGCTGCGCGCCTGTGTTTCTCCTGCGAATGCCGACATAAGGTTGGCTTCGGTTCTTGTTCCTTTGATATCCATGATATGCTCCTTTCGGTTTGCTTATGGCTGCGCCGCGTTTCGACGGGCTTGCCATTTGATAGCAATATTATAACCGTTATTTCCTTGCATATTCATGAAATATGCCCTGCGGAAAATTCCACAGGGCAATTTTTGCGCAATACGCACACAATCTTTGTGCGGCGTTGCCTTTATTCTGCAATGGTGAGCATTTGCTGTATAAGCGCCTGAACGCGGTCGGCTACGGCTTCGGGGGCAAGCTTTTCGCTGAAGCTCTTGTCCCTTGCGGAAAGCTCCACAACGCCGTCCTTGAGATTTCTGGGGCTTACCACAAGCCTTATCGGGCAGCCAAGCAGGTCTGCGTCCGAGAACATTACGCCCGCGCTGACATTGGCTCTGTCATCATAAATTACCTCAACGCCACGCGACTGAAGCTCGTTGTACAGCGCGTCCGCCTTTTCTCTTACTTCAGCGTCATCTGCTCTTACGGCGCACAGGTGAACCTGCCACGGCGCGATAGCCATAGGCCAGATAGGACCGTAATCATCATGGTGAGCTTCGCATACCGAAGCGGCAAGACGTCCCACGCCGATACCGTAGCAGCCCATTATGGGAACCTGTGTGTTGCCGTCCTTGTCAAGATATGTCATGCCCATGGATTTGGAGTATTTTGTACCAAGCTGGAATATATTTCCCACCTCTATACCGCGGGAAATGCCGATAGAGTGTTTTCCACATTCGGGGCAGATACCGCCCTCGGTGATTTTGGCAAGGTCGATATACTCAACCTCTCCGATATCGCGCGAAATATCAAGACCCGTCATGTGATGCTCTGCATTGTTTGCGCCGCAGCAGAGGTTATTGGTGTTGGCAAGCGACTTATCGTAAAGCACCGTGCAGCCGCCGTTTACGCTAAGTCCCACAGGGCCTATAAAGCCCGCGTTAAGTCCACATTCCTCTGTAATTACGGCGGGGTGAACGTCATAGCCGAGGTGATTTGTAAGCTTTGTTTCGTTGATGTCAAGGTCGCCCCTGATGAATATTACAATAAAGTGGTCGTCCGAGTTTCTCTGATAAACCACCGCCTTGCAGCTTTTTTCGGGAGAGGTTTTGAGAAAATCGCATACTTCCTCAATTGTGTGGATATCGGGGGTGTAAACCTCCTTAAGCTCCTCCGAGATTTCGTCGCGTGTGTTTTCAATGATGCACTCGGCTGCTTCCATATTTGCGCGGTAGCCGCACTCCTTGCATATTGCTATGCTGTCCTCGCCCACGGGCGTAAGCAGCATAAATTCATGCGAAATGCTGCCGCCCATCATGCCGCTGTCGGAAGCCACCGAGATAACCTCAGGAACGCCCGCCCTTGCATAAATGCGCTCGTATGCTTTATGGCAGCGGTAGTAATATTCCTCCAAATCCTCCTGTGAGGTGTGGAAGGAGTATGCGTCCTTCATGGTAAATTCGCGCACCCTTATAAGACCGCCGCGGGGTCTGGCTTCATCACGGAATTTCGTCTGTATCTGGTAAATCATAAAGGGATATTTGGTGTAGCTGTTTGCATATTCTCTTACAAGGTGAACCGCAGCTTCCTCATGCGTCATGCCAAGCACCATCTGTGCCCTGTTGCGGTCGGTGAAGCGCAGCAGCTCGCTGCCGATGCTGTCATAGCGACCCGATTCCTGCCAGATAGTCGCGGGCATAACAACGGGGAACATTACCTCCTGACCGTCAATTGCGTCCATTTCCTCGCGAATGATGTTTTCAATTTTGCGGGTTATTCTCTTAAGGGGCATATAGCTGGAGAATATACCGTTTGCCATATACTTCATATAGCCGCCCCTTACCATCAGCGCATGGCTGTCGATATTGCAGTCGGAGGGGCGCTCCTTGAAGCGGTCGCCTACAAGCTTTTCAAGTTTCATGTTTTTTCGTCCTTTCAAAAATAAATAAAGCCCCAAGCATTTCTGCTCAGGGCGAACCTTTACCAAAGTCCGTGGTACCACCTGTGTTCGGAGCAATGCTCCGCGCTCTGCCCGATAACGGCGGGATACCGTCGCCGCTTACTTGGGGAATTTACCCGTTGGGGGCGAGGCTAAAAGATGGGTTCGGCAAAGCATAAGCAGCGGCTTGCACCAAACGCCGCCTCTCTGAAGCTTTTGCAAATGCTTACTGTTTCTTGTCACAGCCTTTAATACTATGCGTAACTAACATATACAGTATATCACGATTTTGCGGAATTGTCAATAACCTTATTCAGCATATTGCAAAGCTTAATGTAGTGCTACAATAGATATTGGACAAAAAGCAGAAAAAGTATTGAGAGATAGA
>CAZKXB010000015.1:0-42212 GCA_964556595.1 uncultured Ruminococcus sp.
AGAGTTACCTGTGATGGAAACGTCAACGCCCTCTTTCCACATGATAGCAACGCCCTCTGTAACATCATTAGCGCCGTAGCAGTTTACCTTGGAACGCAGACCTGTGGAGTATGCCTTGCGGAATACTTCCTTAACCTCGCCTGTGTAGTAATCCATCTCGGTTTCAACGTATGTGAAGCCGTTGATACGCGCGATAATCTGGGCAGCGTCCTTGCCAAGACCGTTGAGGATAACTCTCAGGGGCTTTTTACGAACCTTGTTTGCCTTTTCAGCGATACCGATAGCGCCCTCAGCAGCAGCAAAGGACTCGTGACCTGCGAGGAATGCGAAGCACTCTGTATCGTCCTCAAGCAGCATTTTGCCGAGGTTGCCGTGACCAAGACCTACCTTGCGCTGGTCAGCAACAGAACCGGGAATGCAGAATGCCTGAAGTCCCTCGCCGATAGCTGCGGCAGCGTCAGCGGCTCTTGTGCAGCCCTTCTTGATTGCGATAGCGCAGCCAACTGTGTAAGCCCACTTTGCGTTTTCAAAGCAGATAGGCTGAATGCCCTCTACCAGCTTGTAAATATCAAGACCCTTTGCCTTGCAGATATCAGCGCACTCCTCAATGGAGTTAATGCCGTATTCCTTGAGAACAGCCAGAATCTGGGGTTCTCTTCTGTCATAAGATTCAAATAATGCCATTATATTCTACCTCCTATTACTCTTTTCTGGGGTCGATGATTTTAACAGCATCAGCAACGCGACCGTACTGACCCTTTGCCTTTTCAAAAGCAGTGTTAGTGTCATCGCCAGCCTTGATGAAGTCCATCATTTTGCCGAAGTTTACAAACTGATAGCCGATAATCTCGTTATCCTCGTTAAGAGCGATACCTGTAACATAGCCGTCAGTCATTTCGAGGTAGCGGGGACCCTTTGCAAGAGTACCGTACATTGTACCAATCTGGGAACGCAGACCCTTACCAAGGTCCTCAAGACCTGCGCCGATAACAAGACCGTCCTCAGAGAATGCGGACTGGCTTCTGCCGTATACAATCTGTAAGAACAGCTCTCTCATAGCTGTATTGATAGCGTCGCATACAAGGTCGGTATTGAGCGCTTCAAGAATGGTTCTGCCGGGGAGAATTTCGGAAGCCATTGCTGCGGAATGGGTCATACCGGAACATCCGATTGTTTCAACCAGTGCCTCCTGAATAACGCCGCCCTTTACGTTGAGGGACAGCTTGCAGGTACCCTGCTGGGGTGCGCACCAGCCGATACCGTGTGTAAAGCCGTTGATATCGGCAATTTCCTTAGCCTTTACCCACTTAGCTTCTTCGGGGATAGGTGCCGCGCCGTGAGCAACGCCCTGTGCTACGGGACACATGTTTTCAACTTCATGAGAATAAGTCATTTGAGTTTGAACTCCTTTCGATATTTTGTATGAAGCGATACGCCTCAAACATACACATATATTATACAATAAACCTTTTCTTTTTGCAATAGGGAAATTCAAATTTTTTCTGCCAATCCTTGTTTTCGGCATTTTCACATCACCGCAGGAGAAAAATTGCACAATTGCGCTCTGCGCACTTGATTTTTTTTACGCAAAGTAGTACAATGATAGTTAAAGCGGAGCTGCGCTCAGGTTATGCGCAGACTGCGCTGCAACACTTTCGGCGGAGGGACATCATGAAGCTTAACTGGAACAACAAATACCTCACCATAGCGGCATACGCCACAGGAGTTATCGTGATAAGCGCAATTGCGATAATGCTGATTTTCAATATAGACGCCGTAATAGCAAAGCTGTCTTGGCTCGGTTCGATAGCAACGCCCATAATAATCGGCATTTTTGCGGCTTATCTGCTTAATCCCCTGATGACCGCGATTGAAACGAAGTGGTTCAAAAAATGGGCGCACTCTGACGACGCAAAAAAGCGCGGACGCGCAAGGGCTTTTGCGCTGCTGCTTACCATGCTTATTGTGGCGGCGGCATTGGTGCTTGTGATTGTAATGGTGATTCCGCAGTTGGTTGACAATATCGTGGGTGTATTTTCCAACATGGACTCCTATATCGCAACCGTAAACGAATTTCTGGATAAAACCTTTGAGGACAACCCCACGCTGCATGAATTTCTTGGAAATCCGCTGGACGATTTCACCCAGTTTATCAAGGGAATCTGGGAGCGATACTCCACAGAACTGCTTTCGTTTGCGGGAAATCTCGCGAACGGCTTGTGGTCGGTGCTTTCCGCAATGTACAACCTTATCATAGGACTTGTTATCTCCATATATCTGCTTGCCAAAAAGGAAATGTTTATCGGTCAGGCAAAAAAGCTTATCTTTGCCTTTATACGGGTTAAGCCCGCGCAGCGCTTTCTGGCTGTCTGCCGCGAAGCAAGCAAGAAATTTCTCGGCTCAATAATGGGCAAAATAATAGAAGCGCTGCTTGTTGCCTGCATATATTTTATAGGCTGCACAATAATGGGCATGAATTACTCGCTGCTGATTTCCGTAATAATGTTTGTGTTCAACCTTATACCTTTTATCGGACCGTTTATCGGCGCTATACCCTGTACGCTGCTGCTTCTGCTTTCGGGCGACCCCATGATGGCGCTGTGGTTTGTAATCTTCTCCCTTATTCTTCAGAACGTTGACGGAAACATCATTGCGCCGTGGATACTGGGAGATTCCACAGGACTGCCCGCCGTGTGGATTTTAATTTCAATCCTTATCGGCGGCGGAATGTTCGGTATGCTGGGAATGTTGCTGGGCGTGCCGATATGCGCGGTTGTTTATATGCTTTTCAAGGATTTTGTGGAGGGCAGGCTGAGAAAGCGCAAGCTTCCGCTTAAAACCAAGAGTTATGTGGGAGATGTGGGATATATCACGCCCGAATACGAGTGTGAGGAGGTTCAGACCGACTCCGTTTCTTCCATAGAAACGCCCGAAATTCATAAGCCGACATTTAAGCAGGTGCTTGTTGACAAAAAGGACGAGTACAAGCAGCGCTTCAGCAAAAGGAAAAAGGATAATTCCGATACGGATAAAAATACCAAAAAGTGATATACAAGCTGATTAAAAGCACTGCCTTATTCAGCAGACAAAAGCTTCAAATTATTTTGTGAAGCTGACGCTGACGCGGGCGTTCTTCTATTCTTCTATTCTTCTATTCTTTTTTTCTTATATATAGTAGGTTTGTTGAAATTGGCAGAAGTGGTTTGCTGCGCGGATTGCTGTTTGTTTGTTGTTTGATTGTCGGTGGGTTTGTTAATCTGCTGAAGAAAATCATAATTATTTGGCGCTGTAATGCCGAATTGCGGGACTGCTTCGATTGTTATATCGTTTGTCGAAAGAAAATGAGAAAGAGTTGTTCAGGTTTGCCGAATAGTAAGCTGATTGTTTGTTGGCAATTAGTATGCCGTTTCGCTCCTGCCTGACATCTTTATTTTAGTGCATATTACACTGAATTTTGCTGAAACGAAAGGCTTTTCCTCAAGGGGAGAAGCCTTTTTTGTGCGATATGACAATTTGGGAGCTTTATTTTATATGCCCAAAACTATTTACTTTTGTTAAAAAAAGTGGTATAATAAACACAAGGTGTTTATTATACCCTTATTTCAAATTGCCTTGCACATACGCAAATCAGAGATTTGCTCCGTGCATATCGGCAGATTATACCATGAACTCACGTTCATGGTATAATACTTACAATGCAAGTTCTTTCCAAATAAAGCGGAAAGGGCTTGCCACAAAACGGGACTGCCCGCCTTAAAGCTGTCCCACTAATATGAAAGGAATATCGGTTATGTCCAAAAATATTTTGATTACCGGCGGCGCAGCCAGCGGCAAGACCCGATGGGCTGTGACATACCTTGCCGCCTGCGATTATGTGCTGTATCTGCGCACGGGCGACGCGGTGGATTCCGACACGCTTAACCGTATACAGTTCAGCAACAATCAGCATGGCGTGGAATGGGATATCGTGACCAACGCAATAAGTCAGCCGTCGCAGTATTTCACCGACCACAAATTCGTTATCTTCGACAGTCTGGGCGCTTATACCTCAAATGTGATAAAGGAGATGTGCCCCAATGCCGAGGATATGACGGAAGATCTTCGCAAAGAAATCGAGAAAAAGGTTATCGCAGACGTCACGGATATGCTTGAAGCCATTAAAGAGCGTGACGGCAACATGATTATAATAACGCTTGAAACAGGCTTTTCCGTTATCCCCGAAAACCGCGCACAGGCGGTGTTCAGGGTTATACTGGGCAATATAAACCAGCGTATCGCCAATATATGCGACGAGGTTTATTTCTCGGCGAGCGGCATACAGTTCCAAATCAAATAATCAGATTTATTCTCTGAAAGGACGGACTTTATATATGACATTTGAAGAATTTATAATGCAGGCAAGAGAAATGAAAGCCTCCGATATCCACCTTACCGTGGGCGCGCCCACCGTTGTGAGAGTAAACGGCGAACTGCGCAAATACACCGAATTAAGTGACCAAGTGGTAAACCGCACAATCCTCTCCATTCTGACGGCAGAGCAGGAAAAGCTGCTGACAGAGGGCAACGATATAGACTTCAGCTTTGAACTGAAAAACGGCGCAAGACAGCGTGTAAACGTATTCCGCCAGAGTGGAAAGCTTGCGGCTTGTATCCGTCTGCTAAATGCGGAAATTCCCACCCTTGAGGAGCTTAAAATGCCCCCCGCACTGCTTGAATTTGCAAAGAAACGCCGCGGTCTGGTGCTTGTAACAGGCCCTACGGGTGCGGGCAAATCCACAACGCTTGCCGCTATGGTTGAGTACATAAACAGAACCCGCGCCTGCCACATAATCACTATCGAAGACCCGATTGAATACCGCTATACTCAGCAGAAAGCCACCATACATCAGCGCGAGCTTGGCAGAGATGTGCCCACATTTGCAAGCGCGCTGAGAAGCGCACTGCGCGAGGACCCCGACGTTATCCTTATCGGCGAAATGCGCGACTATGAAACCATCTCGCTTGCCATGACGGCAGCCGAAACGGGACACCTTGTGTTTGGCACGCTGCACACCTCCAGCGCGGCGCAGACTATCGACCGTATCATAGACGCCTGCCCCACCTATGCACAGGAGCAGACGCGCTCACAGCTTGCAAACATGGTTCAGGGTATCGTTGCACAGTCGCTTGTGCCAACATCTGACGGAAAGGGCAGAGTTGCCGCTGTTGAGGTTATGGTGGGAACAGACGCGGTTAAAAATCTTATCCGCACCAATAAAATCCCCCAGATGGAGTCTATCATGCAGTCCGCTACATCTCTTGGCATGATTACGCTTAACGACAGCCTTGCAAAGCTGTATCAAAGCAACACAATCACCTATCAGACCGCTATGGAATACTGCACCGACAGCACCGAAATGGAAAAGAAGCTGATGAGTTCCGCAGCTTCCGCTGTGCGCAGATAAAAAATTATCGCCAAATAAACAATCCCGCCGAGGTACTTGCTCTTCGGCGGGATTTTTCAATTATCCTGACCTTTTCAGCCGTAAATTTTTTCAAGCTGTTCAAGGGTGGGGAGAGTATCGGCAAGCTTGTACTCCCTGCCGTAATCGTCCCTTAAAAGTATCTTGTGGTCGCAAAGCTCGCGCCGCCATGTCACAGGGTCGCCGTAGGTGTGCCACTCGTTGATAACCGCGTTTACCTCTTTCTCGGTATAAGCTTTGCCGCTGATGAATTTTTCCGACAGCATGACAAGCGCGTGAAGCTTCATCTTGCGCTTCGCGGGAAGCGCCGTAAGCCGTCCCGCGCCGTCAAGAAAGGTTTTAAGCGCCGCCACGCTCTCGCCGCACTTGGAAATACGGCGGTACATTTTGGCAGTATCGCCGCCGTCCTCGTTCACCATGCAGAAATAATGGAAACCGCATTTTTCATAAAAATCCTTATGGTTGGTTATAAGATATGCGGTATCAATGCCCATGCGCGCAAGGTCGGCGCAGACATAATTAAGCAGATAACGCGCAAGCCCCTTGCCACGGTAATCTTCCTCGGTAAAAACCGCGCAGATGTTGGGGGCAAGGTCCTTGCGGTCATGAAAATCGTTGTCTATAACGCCCATGCCCGCGATTATTTTCTCCCCGTCCATCAATATGTACCACTGCGGTACGCCGTTTTTAGCACGCTGGCAGTCCTCGATACTTTCCAGATAGGCGCTTTCATCAACACCCCATTTCTCGTGAAACCAGCGGGATACTTCGCCGTTCATAGTATCATTATCCCTAAGCGCAATCAATTGATAATCCATAATTCCAATCCTTTCCCTGCGGCAGAGGGAACGCTGTCTGCGGCTTTATCACGCCGTCAGCGTTTCAAGCTCCTCTGCCATTGTTTTGATGTCTTTAACCATGTTGCCAAGCGTCTGCGTACCTGCGCTGCTTTCTTCCGTTGCGGCAGCCATATGCTGAACAGCGCCACAGTTATTCTCAATGTTGCCTACAACGCTTTCCAGCTTGCCTGAAACGCTTCTGCCGTTTTCCGCAACGCTGCTTATAACGCCGTTCATATCCGCGATATGACCCGTTATCTCCTTGTTGGAGCTGCTAAGCTGCTGAGAGGAAGCCTTCATTTGCTCCATACTCTCCATGCCCTCGCGGGTAAGCGCAGCGTTTTTCTCCATTGCCGATACCGTTCCCGAAATATTCTCGGTAACCTCGCCGATAATAGAGCCTATCTCCGCAGCAGCGCCCTTGGTCTGCTCCGACAGCTTTTTGATTTCCGACGCAACCACCGAAAAGCCCTTACCCGCAGCGCCCGCGCGCGAAGCCTCTATCGAAGCGTTTATCGCCAGAATATTGGTCTGCATGGAAATATCCGTTATAACCTTGGCAATGCGCACAATCTGCTCAGACTGAAGCGACAGCCGCTCAATGATTTCGCGGCTTTCCTCTGTGCCTTTGAATATCTCGTCCATGCTTGCACCTGCGCGGGACATATTGCTGTCATTTTCGGCGGTGATTTTCTCCGCGCGGCGGGTAAGTTCCGCAATGCTGCGGCTCATCTCGGCAAGTTCGCCAAGGCTGTCGGAGATAATGCCCATGTTGTCCTCAACCGCCTTTATGTGGTCAAGATTTGCTTCGCTGTCGCGCATAATGCCTGTGGTTTCATCAGCAATGCTGCGGTTTGCGGCTTCTGCGGAGGTGGAAATGCTGTCAAGTTCCGTCACGGTTTCAAGCAGCTTTTCCGACAGTTCAAGGGATTTTTCGCGCATGATACGCTGCTGCTCCGCGCCCATAAGGTCGCCGAGCATGGCGGTGGTGCGCCTGCACAGCATGGTGAATATCGCAGACACCGCAAACAGTATAAGCGCGCGGGGAAGTATGCCAAACAGCAGAACGTGCTTCAAATCCAGAAAATTATCATCGGTTACATAGTCCAGATAAAACGCGCCGAGCTGTCCGCAGGATACGCCCACAATAGTCGCGGCGGTGGCGAAAATATTAAGACCGCGCGAAAAATACAGGCTGGCAATAGCTATCGGATAAACAAAAAGCAGAATAGCATGATACGACAGCGTAATCGCCACATCAACCGTAAAAAGCACCGAGCAAAGCACGATTATGTATTTTACCCAAGGCTGAGTGCGTTTTGCGGCATTTACAATAAACGTAGGCACAAGAAGCAGCAGCGTGCCTATCACATAGGATAAAATCATCACGCCCATGGGGATTGTGAATATCCCCACAATGTTGAGTATAAGCACAAGCGCAAACGCCAGTACCGTTATGCGCATTGCTTTTGCCGCCGATTTGTTGGCGCTGCGTTCGTTTTCTTTAAGAAGTTCCATATAATCCTCCCTGATGTCACGCGGCTGACTGCACCGTATGGCTTGCGGAAAATCCGCTTGCCACCGCCACAAAACCGCTTGTTTCAAATCAATAGTTTTATTATAGCGCATTTTAATGCCCTTGTCAAGACAAAATTCAGGCTGCCGATAAAGCACCATCTGCGTCGTCACCCCTACTGCGACAGGCACAAAGCCTAGTCGCAGCACGGGTTCCTAGCATCTGGCACTTTCTCGCCAGCCTGCGATATGACTTTTTCGGCAAACTCGTCAGATTAAAACCGAACCTTATTTTCCACTCTGCGATTTAATATGGGTCATCATAGAAGTGAACTCGCAGGTAAGCATACTCTGGGTTTCGTCTGCGGTAAAGCTGCACATACCCGTTGCAATAAGCACACCAAGACCGTAGGTGTATATCCAGACGTGCTTGAAAAGCTGCATAGCGTCATCACGCGAAAGCGAATAATCGCGCTGTATAAAGTCAATCGACTGCACCGCAAGGTCGCCGAGGTTTTCAAATACATCATCAAAGCTTTTGGCTTCAGGCTGCTGGCTCATAAACAGCAGGCGGTAAAGCTTGGGCTGCTCGGTTGCGAAAAGTATCATCTGCACGCCGATACGCTTAAACGCGGGAATATCCTCCCCAACCCGTTCAGAATACTCGCCGAAGCGCGCAAAGGCAGCCTTGCGCACCTCCGACAGCACCTCCTCCATGTTTTTGAAAACAGTGAATATCGGTCTTGCGGAGCTTCCAAGCGCCGCGCCAAGCGCCCTTGACGTAAGCGCGCGTATACCCTTATCTGCGGCTATTTTCAGCGCCGCGTCTACAATTTCTTCTCTGGTGAATTTTGGCTTCTGTGGCATGGTTTTATCCTTTCAAAATCATGTGTTTTACATCAACATTATAACACCTGTATTCTGTTTTGTCAAGGGGGAGCGGCAAAAAAATTCCTCCCGCAAGACGCGGGAGGAAACATGAAACTATCCGTTGCTGTACGGATAGGTGAGAACAACCGAGGACAGCACACTTTCAATGGTGTCCTGCGAAATTCCCATATCCGAAATAAAGTTTACGCTGATATAAAATCCGCTGCGCTCGATTATATAATGATATACGTCATAGCTGCCGTCATGCGAATATCGTTCAGGAGTGGAAGTATGGATAAAATACGCATAGGGGTCGTTTTCGCCGCCCTGCCGCTCCTCGTTTACGGTGATAGTGCTGCCATTTTTGAACACGCTTGTATCTATGCCGCACTCAGTACTCCACGGAACGCCAAGCTCAAACATCTTGCAGTAAGCGTAGCTTGCGGTGGTGTCGCTGCACTCCCAACTATCGGGCAGAGAGAAGCTTGCGGTGACATTTTTTGTATATTCCTCTGAGAGATTATAGCCGCCCGCGCCGTCGGGCTCAAAAACGGGAAGGCTCTGCGTATAGCTGTTCATTTGGGTGGAATTTATTTCCCCGCTGTTCTTGAACGTAAGCGTATCGCCGTCAAGAACAAGTTCGCCCATTGCGGTAAGTTCGCCCGAACCAAAATATGTTTCACGCACCATAAGCGGAGTAATGCCGTTGTACGCTATCGCATAGTCATGGCTGAACCTGCCAGACAGTTCATAATATTTTTTCGCCGCATAATCATACACCGCTATGCGCATATCCACAAAACCCGAACCATAGCTTAAAACCGCGCATATCTCGCGTATTCCGTCACCGTTAAGGTCGGCAAGATAAACGTCCCATATCGGCATACCGCTGATAATGACTTCCTCACTGCCGCTTTCATCAATCGCCGTTATTTGGGAATTTGTATACACAAATTTAACATCGGGAAGTCCCTCGATATAAAAGCTGTGCGTGTTGCGCGGATAGCCGCCGCTGTAAAAATTACGCTCCAGCACCCTTATATCGTCATAACCTTTATCAAGCATTTCCTGATAGGTTTCCTCGATAAACTCCCCATCTTCGGCGGGAGAAGCGTCAACGGTATCCTTTGCTTCCACGCCAAGCGAAGCCAGAATAAGCGTTTTAAGCTCGTCTGTGCTTTCATCATATGTGCAGAAGATATCGTTTTTGAAATCGCCGTCCGCGTCAAGATTTACCGTAAGGCTGTCCGCATATGCCGATTTATAGCTTTCGTACTCCGCTTCGGAAATTTCTTTGGAACTACCGCCGTCATAAACGCTCCAGCTTGTCATCTCGCCGTCAAATCCGCTCATGCTGATTTCCATACTGCTGTCAAGATATGTCTGGTTGATTATATAATAGCTGTCGATAATTTCAAACGAGCCGGAGTAGCTTTCATATATTGTGTTTATATGCAGATACTCGCCGCTGTCGGTGCTGCCGTATCCAAATTGCCAGCCGCCGTAATATTCACCTATTTCCGTAATGTCATCACCGTAAAGCCGGTACAGTACAACCGCATTCGTCTTATATGAGGGATAAACAATTCCCGTAAGATAGCTGCCGTCCTCAAGTGGGAAGCTGAACACGGTTGCTTCTGCCTTTGTCATACCGCCCTCTGACGGAAGTTGTTCCCATTTTTCAACCCACAGCTTTGCAAGTCTGTCGCTTAGCGCTTCTTTCTGCTCATCGGTAATTTCAATATGCGCATTCTGTTCCAAATCGCTGTAATAAATCAGGCTTTCGTATTCCTCGGCGCATTTCAGCGTAAAGCTATCAAAATCAATATCAACAACCGCCTGCGTGCCGTTGATGTCAAAAACAATGCTGTTGCCATCGGCGGTAAAGCTTCGCGAAAGGTTAAACCTGCACTCGTCAGCGTTATCATAACGCCCTATGCTTTCAATTCTGCCGTCCTTTACCGCATAAAGGGACGCCTGCGTTACGCCATTTTCCTCGCGGGTGGAAAGCAGTACGCTGCCGCGCTCAAGCTCAACCACATAAAAATATCCGTCATCGGAGATTTTTGAGAACTCCGTTCCGCCCTGCTCAACTGTATAGCCCACGGGAATTATTCTGCTGTCGGTAACAACGCCGTTTTGGGAAATTTCAAGTGTGCAATTTCCGCGATAGGCGCTTTCTGTTTCGGACAGGATATCAACAATTATCCTGAAATCATACTGTGCGTCGCCGTATCTCAGACTTTCAGAGCGCCGTGCAAACCTGCCGTCCACGGTAGTATACCACAGGGTATCCGACCCTGCCGCTATCGGCGGAACGCTGCCGCGTTCTCCCACAAGCGAAGCCACGCCCCATACGCCCAAGCCAACAGCCGCTGCCGCCGCGCATACCGCCGCAGCGGTTTTCCACGGGCTTTTTTTGCCTGCGGTAAGCTTTACTGCCTTTGCGGAATGTTCCTCATACTCCATAGACGGTGACTGCAAAGCTTTGTCATACTCTGCAAGCAGCTTCTCCTTTGCGGCTGCTTTGAAATCCTCGGAGAGCGCTATTTTACTGTATGCCGACTTAAATTCATGCTTATTCATATTGCTTCCCCCTCCAGATTGATTTTCAGCGCGCTTCTGCCGCGCTCCAGACGTTTATAAACGGTGTTTACGCTTATCCCAAGCGCGCGGGATATTTCCTCAGCGGACATATCCTCATAATAGAACATATAAATCGTGGTTTTAAGCTTATCAGGCAAGCGCATAACCATATCCAGCAAGTCATACTCGTTATCGTTTAACGGCGCTGAAAGCGTGTTCTGCATAAGCTCGTCCAGCGGCGTGGTGCGGCTTACTCTTGCCGACTTCACCACATTTATCGCCCTGTTTTCGGCGGCGCGTATCAGCCAAAGCTTGATGTGCAGCTCGTCATTGAACGCGCTTTGCTTCATAAGCGACATAAATACGTCCATAACAACGTCCTGCGCCTCCTCGCGGTTGCGGACTATGTTAAGCGCTATGCGGTACACCATATCCGAATAGCTGTCAAACAATCCGCCGATTAGCTCCTTGGAAACAACAACCATATATTCACCCTCCCCATTTTATTAACGGAAATCATTGCAAATCTGTTTTCCGTTTAATATTATAACATATCCGCAGGATATGTTATAATTTGCCGATACGCACGAAGCAAATCTCTGATTTGCGTATGTGCGAGGCAATTGAAATAAATGTATAATAAACGCTTGCGTTTATTATAACATATCCGCAGGATATGTTATAATTTGCCGATACGCACGAAGCAAATCTCTGATTTGCGTATGTGCGAGGCAATTGAGATAAATGTATAATAAACGCTTGCGTTTATTGTAACATATCCGCAGAGCGAAGCTTTAGCTTCGGTATACGGTATGTTACTATTATAACATCTCAGCGGGGCGAAAGCTGACATTTTTCATAAATTTTTTAGCAAGGCGGATTCAGCGGGCAAGATATCTTGATTGTTATATAAAAATGTGATATAATAATCGCAGGGCGATTATTATATATTATTTCATTAAGGAGAATATATTATGGGACGAGATGTTGTATCTGCAAAGCTTGACGTTATCTTCAAGAAGCTGTTTACCGAAAATGAGGATTTATTGCATTCATTTGTAGCAAGTATGCTTGATATTCCATCTGAAAGCATAAAGAAAATTACAATTTCCAATCCTGAATTGTCGCCCGAAACGGTTGCAAGCAAATTCAGCAGGCTGGATTTAAGTCTTAATGTTGATGACAGGCTTGTAAACGTTGAAATTCAAGTGAAAATAGACAATGATTATCGCGACAGAACTCTGTTTTACTGGGCAAAGCTGTACGCCTCTGAACTGAAAAGCGGCGAGTATTACGGTACGCTGAAGCAGACTATAACAATAAATATCATCAATTTCAATATGTTTGAAGGAAATGATTACCACACCGAGGTTGCGGCTATAATTAAGGGCAGCAACGAGATATTTTCCGATAAATTCAGTATGCACTTTTTTGAACTGAAAAAGCTAAGCAAACACCCAAAAACAAGCCGTGAACAGTGGCTGCAATTTATTAACGCTGATAGTGAGGAGGATTTTGAAATGGTAGAAGCAACAAGTATGCCGATTATCCAAAAGGCTGTAAAGATTATCTATGACATGAGCGAAGATACGAAAACCCGCGAAATTGCCCGCCTGCGCGAAAAGGCTCTCCATGACGAAGCTTCGCTTATGCGGCAGGCGCAGGAAAAAGGAATTGCAATCGGCGAGAAACGTGGCAGAGCGGAGGAACGCAACTCTATCATAGCCAAAATGAAAGCCAGCGGTATGAGCGAGGAGCAAATCAACGATATTCTCTCTTGATTTGCAAATTGACACAATCACCCTACCGCGCGGCGAAATCTGAATTTTTGCCGTAATGTTATTGACAAAATCCAATAGCAGATGTATAATTAAAGTGTATCAATATTTTCATACGGAGGCTGATATCATGGCTATTTTAGTAACCGGCGGCGCGGGCTTTATCGGCTCGCACACCTGTGTGGAGCTGCTTAATGCGGGGGAAGAAATCGTTGTAATGGACAACTTCTACAACTCCAACCCCAAGGCGCTTGACGGAATAAAATCAATAACAGGCAAGGATTTTAAGTTTTATGAGGCTGATATGCTGGATATGGCTTCTGTTGACCATATTTTTGCCGAAAACGATATAGAGGCGGTTATACATTTTGCGGGCTACAAATGCGTTCCCGAAAGCGTTGAAAAGCCGCTGATGTACTACTCCAACAACCTGCGCGGCACTTTCAATATTCTTGAATGCATGAAAAAATACGGCTGCACAAAGTTTGTGTTCAGTTCCTCCGCGACAGTGTATGGTATTCCCGCCACTGTCCCCGTAAAGGAGGATTTCCCGCTTTGCGCCATCAATCCCTATGGCAGCACAAAGCTGATTATAGAGAACCTCTGCCGCGAAATGGCAGCGGCAAGCGACAAGTGGAGCATGATACTGCTGCGCTACTTCAACCCCGTGGGCGCTCATGAGAGTGGTCTTATCGGCGAGGATCCCAACGGTATCCCCAACAACCTTATGCCTATCGTACTTGATAAGGCAGCAGGAAAGCGTGATGTTCTGGCGGTTGCGGGCAACGATTATCCCACGCCTGACGGCACTTGCGTTCGCGACTATATCCACGTTGTGGACCTTGCAAAGGGTCATGTGGCAGCCATTACAAAGGCAAGAAACTCAAAGGGCGCGCTTGCATATAACCTCGGCACAGGCAACGGCTACTCCGTTCTTGAGATACTTAATACATTCCAGCGTGTAAACAATATAGACCTTGGCTATGTAATCGGTCCGCGCCGTCCCGGTGACGCTGCCGCCACATACGCAGACCCCTCGCTTGCCGAAAAGGAACTTGGCTGGAAGGCTGAGAAAAATCTTGAGCAGATGTGCCGCGACGCTTGGAATTTCAGAAAGCTTCGCGACAGCGCGGATACATAATGCGATAAAATTTATTTTGGAACAGCAATATGCGGCGTCATTTTTGGCGCCGCACTAAATTTATTTAAGAGGAGAAAAAATGCCCGAAATTATAGAAATTTCCGACAGCAGCGCGCTACAGCTTGAAATGTACTCGCAATTGTCCGAGCCGCAGCTTCTGCATTATTTTGAGCCACAGGCGGGAATTTTCATTGCCGAAAGTCCTGCCGTTATCAGTCTTGCGCTGGACGCGGGATATCAGCCGCTTTCGCTTTTGCTGGAGCGGCGGCATATTGAAAATCAGGCGCGGGATATCATAAAAAGGTGCGGAGATATTCCGATATTCACAGCAAGCGAGGAAATCCTTACAAACATCACAGGCTTTAAGCTTACGCGCGGCGCGCTTTGCGCCATGAGGAGAAAACCGCTGCCCACTGCCGCCGAAATCTGCGCAGGCGCGCGGCGCATTGCCGTACTGGAGAGCGTGGTAAATCCCACAAACGTAGGCGCGATTATCCGCTCAGCGGCGGCTTTGGATATTCAGGCGGTGCTGCTTACCCCGCCATGCAGCGACCCTTTGTACCGCCGCGCGGCAAGGGTAAGCATGGGAACGGTGTTTCAAATTGCATGGACATATTTAGAGGACGGGGACTACATGGCGCAGCTTGGCGCTCTTGGCTTCAGCACGGCGGCAATGGCGCTGTGCGGCAACTCCGTAAGCATTGCCGACAGGCGGCTTAAAGCCGAGGAAAAACTCGCCATTATACTTGGAACAGAGGGTACAGGACTTTGCGCGGACACCATTTCAAGGGCGGACTATACCGTTAAAATCCCCATGGCGAACGGCGTTGACTCGCTTAATGTGGCGGCGGCAAGCGCGGTGGCTTTCTGGGAGCTGACAAGATAAAACAAATCACACAAAAAAGAGGGACTTTTTATCAAGTCCCTCTCGTGCTATATTATGCCTGAATTACTTGCCAACAGCAGCCTTTGCTGTTGCCACAATATTTTCCGCGCACAGACCAAATTCCTTAAGCAGTGCAACGGCAGGTCCGCTGTGACCAAAGGTGTCCTTTACGCCTATCTTGATAACGGGTACGGGGCATTCCTCTGTTACAACATCTGCAACGGCAGAGCCAAGTCCGCCGATAACGCTGTGTTCCTCAACGGTAATAATCTTGCCAGTTTCCTTTGCCGCCTTGATAATTATGTCGCGATCGATAGGCTTGATGGTGTGGATATTGATTACGCGCGCGTCAATGCCCTGCTCTGCAAGAGCCTTGCCCGCCTCGATAGCCTCGGCAACCATAAGACCTGTTGCGATAATGGTGATATCCTTGCCGTCCTTAAGCTGAACGCCCTTGCCTACTTCAAACTTATAAGAAGCCGCGTCATTGAATATAGGCGCTGCCAGTCTGCCAAATCTCATGTAGGTAGGTCCTACATAATCAGCCATGGCAAGCACTGCCGCCTTGGCTTCAACATCATCTGCGGGGTTGATTACGGTCATTCCGGGAATGGCTCTCATCAGCGCGATATCCTCGTTGCACTGGTGGGAAGCGCCGTCCTCGCCAACGGAAATACCCGCATGGGTTGCGCCGATTTTTACGTTAAGATGGGGATAGCCTATGCTGTTGCGCACTATCTCAAACGCTCTGCCTGCTGCGAACATTGCAAACGAGCTTGCAAAAACAAGCTTGCCTGTGGTTGCGATACCTGCCGCAACACCCATCATATTCGCTTCGGCAATGCCGCAGTCATAAAATCTGTCGGGATACGCTTTCTTAAATGTGCCTGTTTTGGTTGCGGCAGCAAGGTCTGCGTCCAGCACAACAAGGTCTGAACGCTTCTCGGCGAGCATTACAAGCGCTTCGCCGTAGCTGTCACGGGTTGCTTTCTTTTCCATATCTATACAATCCTTTCAGTGTGATTACTTTTCTAATTCTGCAAGGTGAGCCTTAAGTTCTTCCATAGCCTGTGCGTACTCCTCGTCATTGGGAGCTTTGCCATGCCAGCCTACCTGATTTTCCATAAAGGAAACACCCTTGCCCTTTGTGGAGCGCTGAATGATAACGGTGGGCTTGTTGAGAACCGTTTCAGCCTCATTGAATGCCTTTTCTATCTCGTCAAAATCATGACCATTTATATTGATAACGTGCCAGCCGAACGCTTCAAACTTCTCGTCAATGGGGTACGGGCTCATGACGTCGCCGATTTTACCGTCAATCTGAAGTCCGTTGTTATCAACAACTGCAACCAGATTGTCAAGCTGATAGTGCGCCGCAAACATTGCAGCCTCCCATACCTGACCCTCCTGAATTTCACCGTCGCCGAGGACAGCGTAAACCTTGTAGGTTTCATTGGAAATCTTGCCCGAAAGCGCCATGCCGCAGGCGGCGGAAATACCCTGACCAAGCGAGCCTGTACTCATATCCACGCCGGGAACTTTGCCTCTTACGGGGTGACCTTGCAGGCGGGAATCAATCTTACGGAGAGTTTTAAGCTCCTCAACGGGGAAAAATCCTCTGTGTGCAAGGCAGGCATACAGCGCGGGCGCGGTGTGACCCTTGGAAAGCACCAGTCTGTCGCGGTCTGCCATATCGGGATTTGTGGGGTCAACGTGCATTCTGTTCATGTACAGATACGTCAGTGTGTCAGCAACGGAAAGCGAGCCGCCGGGGTGTCCCGCTTTGGCGTTATAAACGCCCTCAACAACGCCCATTCTGACCTTTGTTGCAGCTATTTCAAGCTGCTTTTTCAGTTGTTCGTCCATGTTTAGTCCTCCTGTATTAAAATTGCTTTCGCAATTGTATTCAACGATTGCTCGTCTTTTTACCGATTTGTTATTTAGTCTGCCGTCCGCGCAGGGCTGTGGATTTTGCGGCAGCCTACATTTTTTCAATGCGGTCGATTATTTCGCTGATAGCGCCGCTATTATTGTCGCACACCACGATATCCGCCGCCGCTTTTACAGACGGCTGCGCATTCGCCACCGCCGCACCGAGGTCTGCCGCCTGTATCATGTGGGTATCGTTCATAAAATCGCCCGCCGCTGCCGTAAACCTGTCCTGCGCGCCCATAACGCGGATAAGCTGACGAAATCCCGCCGCCTTGTCTATGCCCTCAGGCAGGCACTCAAAAAACATCGGCGCAGAGCGCACCCACTGCACGCCGCCAAATCCATCAGTCTGCGCTATAAATTCCTCCAGCGCGTCCATTTTTTCGGGCGGATACGCAAACAGCACCTTAAGCCAGCCGCCGCGCGGAATATCCGCAAGCGCCGTCATTTCGGCTGAAACGTTCTCCAAATCCATATGCCACTGCTCCGTTTCATTAAGGAACGGGACATAAACCGAATGTTCGCGCAGAACCTCTACGCCGACATCGGGAAAACGCTCTGTTATGCGGTTTATGATATCAACCGCCCACTCGCCGATTTCGCAGCGCCACAGAAATTTATCCTGCGCGAAGTCATAAACCGCCGCGCCGTTGAACAGCACCGCGGGCGAAGCAAGCTTCAGCTTTTCCGCAACCGAACGCGCCATTGAATACCCGCGCCCCGTTGCGATTGTAAATATGCCGCCGCCCGCACGAAAGCGGTCAATCGCGGCAAGGTCTTTCGGAAGTATCTGCTTCTCGTCCGTCAGCAGTGTTCCGTCAAGGTCGGTCATGAAAATAACCTTGCTGAAATCCATGGTCAGCCCTCTATCGTATCAAGAAATTTTGTAAAATAATCCGGCAGCGCGCTTTCAAACTCCATATATTCCCCCGTTCTGGGGTGAACAAAGCCAAGCTTTTTGGCGTGCAGACACTGCCCGCACAGCCACGCGGGCTTTCCGCTGCCGTAAACCGCGTCGCCCGCCACGGGGTTGCCCCTGTACGCCATGTGTACGCGTATCTGGTGAGTTCTGCCCGTTTCAAGCCGCACGCGGATATGCGTGTACCCCGCATATCTTCTGATAACGGAATAGTGCGTTACCGCCTCGCGGGAATTTTCCGCGGTTACGCACATTTTCTTACGGTCGCTCTTGCTTCTGCCAATGGGGGCGTTTATTGTTCCGTCCTCCTTGACAGCGCCGCACACAACCGCCTCGTACTCGCGCGTGAAGCTGTGCTGCTTTATCTGCTCCGAAAGACCGATATGCGCAAGGTCATTCTTTGCAACCATCAGCAGACCGCTGGTGTCCTTATCAATCCTGTGAACTATGCCTGGACGTATTTCGCCGTTTATGCCCGAAAGGCTGTCGCCGCAGTGGAACATCAGCGCGTTTACAAGCGTGCCGCTGTAATGCCCCGCCGCAGGGTGAACTACCATGCCTTTGGGCTTATTCACAACCAACAGGTCGCCGTCCTCATAAACAATGTCAAGCGGTATGTCTTCGGGAAGTATGTCAACGTTCTGCGGCTCAGGCAGGGTTATCTCAACAAGCGCGCCGCTTTTGGGCGCGTCCTTTTTGCTTGCCGCAGCGCCATCCACCAGCACAGCGCCGTCCTCAATAAGCTTAGCCGCCGCGCTTCTGGAAAGCTCCGTCTGCTCCGAGATAAGCTTATCGAGCCTTACTCCGCCCTCCGCATAAAACTCAATTTTCTCCATTTTCCGCCGCTTCTGCAAGGGATTTATCGGCGCTTTCGGATTTTGCGCCCGACTTTTTCTCCTTGATTTCCCTTATCTCATCAATCACCACAAGCACGCAAAGCAGGATACCGCCGCACACGGCGCAGATATCCGCAAAATTGAAGATGGCGAAATTTATTATCCTTACGTCTATAAAGTCAACAACGTTGCCCTCGTTAAATATGCGGTCTATAAGATTTCCCACGCCGCCGCCTATAACAAGCGCAAACGAAAGTATATACCACGGTCTGCGCACGTGTTTAAGCGCCATTGCGCAAAGCATTGCCCCCATCATAAGCGAGGTTACGCAGATAAGCATTTCCGTCTGCCCCTCAAACATACTGAACGCCGAGCCGTCATTCAAGTAATACGAGAAATTAAGCACCTCTGTATCGCCGAATTTTATAAGATAAATGGACTGGTGCAGTTCCATATTTTCCACCACAAGCCACTTTGTCAGCCTGTCAATCCCCACAAGAACGGCAGAAAGCAGCAGCGACAGTATCACAAGCCTGTTTACCTGCTTATCGGATAGTTTTTTCTTTTCCAACAATAGTTCCCCTTATACATTTACGGCGCGGAAGCCGTGCCTAAAAATACAATGGGGAAGGGGCAAACCCCTCCCCCTGAATTATTTTTACTTGCCAAAATCAACTATAACCGCAGCACAGCGCGCGCAGAGATTATCATGTCCCGCAACGGTGCCGACAGTTCTGTTATGAGTCCAACAGCGGTCGCACATTGCGCCCTCTGCCTTTTCAACGGTAAGCGAAATGCCCTCGGCAGCGCCCTTGAACTCGCCCTCGCCGACAGCAACGTCCACATAGGAAACGCCGAACACAGCCGCAAGCTCGTCATAAGCGGAAAACTCTGCCACAGTCTTTTCGTCTGCGTAAAGCTTAACGCCCGCTTCAAGCGCCTTGCCGATAACGCCTGCGGTTCTCTTTTCCTCAAGAGCCTTAAGAACGTCGTCACGCACTGCGTGTATTCTGCTCCACTTTGCTTCAAACGCTTCATCAACGGCAACGCCAGTCTTTTCAGCCATGCTGTTGAACGGAACGCCGCGCAGGTCGTCAGTGGACTTATGCGGCATATACTGCCAGATTTCGTCAGCCGTAAAGGTGAGGATAGGCGCAATAAGCCTTACAAGAGAATCAAGAATGATAAACATTGTTGTCTGTACAGCTTTTCTCTTTTCGCTCTTTTCAGCGTCGCAGTAAAGCGTATCCTTAACGATATCCAGATAGAAATTAGACATATCAACAACGCAGAAGCTGTGAATTGCATGATATGCAAGGTAGAAATCAAAGCTTTCGTAGGAGGCTCTTACCTTGTCGATAACCGCGTCAAGGCGGGAGAGCGCCCACTTGTCGATATCGCTGAGCTTGTCAAGCGATACCATCTCGGTATCGGGATTGAAGCCGTTCTTGTCGCCAAGGTTGCCGAGAATATATCTTGCGGTGTTTCTTATCTTTCTGTATGCTTCGGAAAGCTGTTTAAGCATATCCTGCGATACTCTCATATCATTGTGGAAGTCGAGAGAAGCAACCCACAGACGCAGAACGTCTGCGCCGTACTGCTTTATAACCTCCTCAGGCAGAATAACGTTGCCCTTGGACTTGTGCATTTGCTCGCCCTTGCCGTCAACTACCCAGCCGTGGGTGCATACTGCCTTGTAAGGAGCCTTGCCCGTTGTTGCAACGGAGGTAAGCAGCGACGACTGGAACCAGCCTCTGTACTGGTCGCAGCCTTCAAGATACAGGTCGGCAGGCCAGTGAAGCTCAGGACGCTCCTCAACAACAGCGGCGTGAGTAACACCCGAATCGAACCATACATCAAAAATATCCATTTCCTTGCGGAACTTTGTGCCGCCGCATTCGCACTTTACATCGGCGGGAATAAAATCGGAAACATCGTGGCTGTACCAAGCGTCTGAGCTTTCCTTGCGGAACAGGTCGGCGGTTGCCTTGATGGTTGCGTCATTTACAACGGTAGCGCCGCAGTCCTCACAATAAAGCATAGGAATAGGAACGCCCCATCTTCTCTGGCGGGAAATGCACCAGTCAGAACGCATATTAACCATGTTCTTGATGCGCTCCTCGCCCCATTCTGGAATCCACTTTACTTCCTCAATAGCCTTTACCGCCTCGTCCTTGAACATATCCACGTTGCAGAACCACTGGTCGGTAGCGCGGTAGATTATAGGCTCGTGGCAGCGCCAGCAGTGAGGATAGGGGTGAACAATCTTCTGCATTGCAAGCAGGGTGTTATCGTCCTCAAGGCGCTGTGCGATAACCTTGTTAGCGTCAGAGGTCTTAAGTCCCGCAAAAGGACCTGCCTCCTCGGTAAGAACGCCCTTTTCGTTTACGGGAACTACAATATCAAACATTCCCTTGTACTTCATGCAGACCTCAAAGTCCTCAACACCGAAGCCTGGCGCGGTATGAACGCAGCCTGTACCGCTATCAAGCGTTACATGGTCGCCAACGATAACGGGGGACTTTCTGCCCATAAAGGGGTGGTCAGTTTCGATAAGCTCAAGCTCTGCGCCTGTAAAGCTGCCCACGGTGGAATATTTCTTAATTCCCACAGCGTCCATAACGGTGGAAACAAGGTCAACCGCCATCAGCAGATACTCGCCGTAAGACTTGCTCTCCTCGTCCTCAACCTTTACAAAGGTATACTCATAGTTAGGACCAAGGCAGATAGCAAGGTTGCCTGGAAGCGTCCATGTGGTGGTTGTCCAGATAACCACATAAGCCTTGGAAAGGTCTATGCCCAGATTATCAAACTTACCCTTGCCGTCAGACAGGGGGAATTTTACATAAATGGAATAGCAGGGGTCGTCCTGATACTCTATTTCCGCTTCGGCAAGCGCGGTGTTGCAGTCTGCGCACCAGTAAACAGGCTTAAGTCCCTTGTAAATATAGCCTTTCTTTACCATCTTGCCGAATACTTCAATCTGCTTTGCCTCAAACTCAGGCTTTATGGTAAGATAGGGGTTGTCAAAATCGCCCCAAACGCCAAGGCGCTTGAACTGCGCTTTCTGGTCGTCAAGGCAGGAGAGCGCGAACTCACGGCAGCTTTTGCGAAGCTGAACAGGGTCAATTGTGCCGCTGTCAGCGCCAATCTGCTTGATAGCCTTAAGCTCTATGGGCAGACCGTGGCAGTCCCAGCCAGGAACATAGTATGCGTCATAGCCCGTCATGCTCTTGTACTTTACAATTATATCCTTTAATATCTTATTCAGCGCCGTGCCGATGTGGATATTTCCGTTTGCATAGGGAGGTCCGTCATGAAGCGTGTAGGACGGCTTGCCCTTGTTTTTTTCCGCAAGCGCATAGAAAATGCGGTCTTTCTCCCACTTATCAAGCATTTCAGGCTCTCTTTTGGGCAGATTGCCCCTCATGGGGAACTCGGTCTGCGGAAGATTGAGTGTGCTGTTAAAATCCTCTGACATCGTTGTTATCTCCTTGTAAGCTTAAGGCATACGCCTTTATTTATTACACAGCTTTGTCCGCAAAAGCGGACAAACTGCCATATTCGGTTACTTGTGCTTGCCGAACTGAAGGTCGCCGTGGCGCTGCTTTTTCTCGGAATTTGCGTTGAAGAACGGCAGATCAAACTCGCCTGTCTTTACAACATCTTCCTCCTCGGAAACGCTCTTGAATGGCTCGTCAATCGGCTCTGCGGGCAGCTTTTCTTCTGCCTGCTCGGGCTTGGGCTGCTCCTGTCGGGGCTTCTTTTCTTCCTTTTCGGGAGCGGGCTTTGCGGCGGGCTTCTGGGCAGCAGTCTTAGCTTCTTCCCTGCGCTTTGCCGCAGCAGCGACAGCCTCCTTAGCGCGCTCTGCCTCGCGCTTCTCAACCTCCTGCGCAGCCTGCTTTACAAACTCGTTCTCGCAGGTTTCGGGAATTTTTTCGATAAGCTCTATTTCTGCCTTGTAGGCGGCAATTATGCGGTTTCTGTACTCGTCAGCCTCCTTGCGGGTTCTCTGGAGAACCGTCTGCTGAAGCTCGGTCTGGCGCTGCATAAGGGTGCGAATTTCTTCCGCCTTTGCGCGCGCTTCTTTTACAAGCTTGTCCGCACGTTCGTTGGACTCCTTGGTGATACGCTTTGCGTACTCATCGGCGTCCTTTTTCATCTTTTCGGTCTTTTCGGTGGTTTCCTTAAGCTGCTTTTCTACGGACTCGTCCGTTTCCTTTTTCAGCTTTTCGGCGTTGGTCTTTGCCTCGGTTATTATCTGGTTGCCCTGCTTCTGCGCCATAAGCAGCGCGTCCTTAAGGGCGTCCTCGTCATCGCGGTATTCGCGTATCTTGTCGGCAAGAACCTCAAGCTTGCGCTCAAGCTCGTTCTTCTCCTTCTGAAGCTGCGCATACTCGCCTGAAATTTCTCTCAAAAATTCATCAACATCATCGGTCTTGTAGCCGTTGAAAGTCGCCTTTTCAAAGCGCCTTGCCAGTATATCCTTTGCGTTCATTGGTTATTCTTCCTTCCTAAAAGCACTGATTTACGGCGGTTTTCGCAAGCGAACCGACCGACTGAAGCATCTGTTTTCAGATGTATTTATCAATTGCTATGCGGATTCTGCCCTTGCGGCTTTCTCCGACAATCTCCGACAGGCGAAACCTGCCGTGACCTCTCACCGAGATTACGGTATTCTGCCTTACCTCGGCGCTTACGTTCAAGCATGGAGAAAAGTCCGCATTTACCATTCCTGATTTTATCAGCGATGCGGATTTCTCCCTTGATGTATTTATTGCCGCGCTGACTACGCAGTCAAGCCGCAGCGACGCCACTGTGGCGTCTATACGCTTGGTCTGCTGAGCGGGAAGCGGCATGGTTATGCCATTCTCACAGCTTACGCCGACATTCGCAACCTTATCCATTGACGCAACAAGCTGCGCCGCAGTTTCATGCACAAACACCACGGCATAGCCCTGCGCCGTCAATATATCGCCAAGCAGCTCACGCTTTATGCCAAGCGAAAGCAGCGCGCCCAGAAAATCCCTGTGCGAAAGCGTATCGCGCAATCTGAACTTAAAGGTAAGCGGCACGATAGGAAACACGTCCGCAGGCTGAAGCCCATCGGCATAAGTATTCTCAAGGAAGCCGCAGATTACCCGCGCCGCGCCGTCATACCCGCCGAAAAAGCAAGGCTTGCCCTTTATCGCGCTGTCCGCCACAGCCGCCTCGCGCTCGTTCAGAAATGCCGAAAACCTCGGCACGCCCGACCTTATGCTAAGCCGCTGCAAATCGGCGATATGCGCTGAAAGATAGCGCTCCTCCTCATTCAAAAGTGAAAGGCTCACCTAATCAGTCAAACTGCTCGTACTCTACAAGGTCGCCCTGAAGGCTTACGTTTCTGGGAGTTACGGTATATGTGCAGCTTGCAATCTTCTCCATTTTGCCGTCTATAACAGCGATAACGCCAGTCATAAAGTCAACAATTCTCATTCTTGCTTCTGCGGTAACATTGTCAAGGTTAAGGATAACGATAGCGTTTTCTTTAAGGAAACGCACTGCCTCCTTCATAATCTCGTCATAGTTCTTGGGCTTAAGCACAACAAGCGTAGAGCCGCCAAAGGAAGCGCCGCCATGCATATTGATGACTTTCTCGCTGGTTCTGGGGGAAGAAGCAAACTTGGGCGCGCTTACGCTCTCAGCCTCAGCCTCTGTAACAGCGGAGGACGATGTGTCTACAAACTCCTCGTAATCCTCTGCATACTCGTCGTCGCTCTGACGAAATCTTGCAAATAAATCTCCTAATGCCATGATATTTTCCTCCAATTTTTTTATTTTGTATATTTTCTATATCCGAACAAACCTGAGCCTATCCGAATAATTGTGGCCCCGTATTTTATGGCAACGGCGTAATCCCCCGACATTCCCATAGAAAGCGTGTCAAATCTGAAGTTTTCCCCGCTGCTGTTTTGCGGAGGTTCCGCCTTAAGGCTCTCAAAAAGCTTCTGCATTGCCGCAAAAACTTCCTCTCCGCAGCCAGGCGGCGGTATGGTCATAAGACCGCGCAGTCTGATATTGGGGAGCTTAAGCACCTCGCCGCAGAAATCCCTCACGCTGTCCGCTGAAATTCCGCCCTTGGTGTCCTCGCCGCCAATATTCACCTCTGCCAGTATATCCATGACAATTCCGTGCTGCGCGGCGCGGCGGCTTATTTCCTGCGCCAGCCGTATGCTGTCAACGGAATGTATCATTGAAACCTTGTCGATTATGTATTTAACCTTGTTTGTCTGAAGCCCGCCTATAAAATGCACTTCTGCGTTTTTATAGCTGCCGCGCTTGTCAAGAAACTCCTGCACGCGGTTTTCTCCAAGCAGGTCTGCGCCAAGGTCAATCGCATAATTCACGCGCTGGGCGTCAACGGTTTTGGTCACCGCCATCAGCCTTACCGCGTCTGTTCTGCCCGCGTCCGCCATAGCCTGCTTCATGTCGGCGCGGATTTTTTCATAGCTCTCCCGTATATCGGAAAAACCCGTTTGTGTATTACTCAACAACTTGTCCATCGTGCAAATCCTTGCCCTCTGTTACAATCTCATCGTAAAGCTTAACGTATTCCTCGCCGTCCTCCTGTGAGCAGATTATATAATCCTCGCCCCAGTAGACAACGTTGATTTTGCGGAACGCCAGACTGCTTCCGCGCACTATATACACGCCCTGCTCGCCGTCATCATTATAACGGATAGCCTCGCGCGAAATTCTCAGTCCGCCGTAGCTGTTCACCACAAGCTTGAAGCGGGCGGTGCGCCCCTCCACAACCGCGGAATTAAGCCTGTCGCACTGGAAAACGTATACAGCCGTATTGTCGCCGCGACCCGTATCGTTTATCGAAACCACAATCGCCTCAAGCAGCGTGTTCTGCGTGCCTACGCGCAGCGTAACCTTGCTGCCCTCATACACGCCGAACAGCCTGCTGCTGTCAAGCACACAGGCAACGCGCCAGTGGTAATCGCCGATAAGCTTGCCCACCGCGTTTTTATTAACGGAAATTTCAGGCTCGGCAACTATCTTTTCTATATCGGCGGCGGTTATGCTGTCCGCGTCGTCATACGAAAGCTTGTCCTCGTAGCCGTCAACGCTGCTGACAAAATAGCCCGCGCCGTTTGCGTAAACGCTTTGCACATTGCCCGAAAGCTGCGCCTTAAGCTGCGCTTGCTGCTGCTGAAGCTCCGAAATGCGCTCGGCATAGCCGCTGCTTTCGCCCCTTGCAATCTCGCGCTTGCACAGCGCCTCAAGCATCTGGTTGGAATAATCGTCAGCCGCGCCGTAATCGCCGCTTACAATGCAGTCCATAAGCTGCGAGTGAGCGGAATTTATCTGGCTTGTTATGGTTTCAAGCTGGGAATTATCCGTGCCGACAAGCTTCTGAGCCTCTGTCAATACGGCAATCTGCTCGTCAAGCTCCTCTATGCGGCTGCGAAGCTGTATATCGTTCTCGCTTTGGTAGCGGTAAGCGATTATAGAGCTGTTGCCGACCTTGGAGCCGTCCTCATGCACATAGTTAAGCACGCCAGAACCTGCGCTGTAAATAACGCTTTCGTTTCGCAGATACACCCCGTCAAAGGGAATATCCTCGGTCATGTCATAAACATAGGCGGTTTCGGTCTTGATATCGCTGCCGCCTGTGAAAAACACCTGCCCAAGGAAAAACACAATGACAAAGGCAGAAAGCACCACGATTATTGCGGTTGTCCAGCGGGATTCCATTATTCTTCGTCGGACTTATCGTAAGCGTCCAGTATGGATATCGGCTTAAGCGGGGTAACGGTAGAAATAGCGTGCTTGTAAATAAGGTTCTGCTTGCCGTCTGTATCCAGAATAACGGTATAGTTGTCAAAGCCCTTTACAATGCCCTTAAACTGAAATCCATTGGTAATATAGATAGTTACAGGTATCCTGTCCTTTCTCGCCTGATTAAGGAACACGTCCTGAAGATTTATGTCTTTTGCCATGATTAACCACCTTTTCTAATATCTGTAACGCAAGGCATGAAAGCCCGCGCATAGTTCCCCAACTATATAGAACCAGTATAACATACTTTTCTGAAAAAAGCTATAATTTTTTTGAAATTTTTTTCAAAATTCATAAAATATTATGGAATATGCTGTATTTTAATAGCGGTTATAGGTTATTTTGCGAAAAAACTCAGGCGTTCTGCGCTTCTATAATCGCGCGCGCCTTTTCCACCGCCTGCGGCAGACCGTCCGTATCCGATAGGATAATCCTGTGTATTTCGGGACTGCGCCTGAACCACGTCATCTGCCTTTTGGCATACTGGCGGGTGCGCAGCTTAAGTTCCTCAAGGCACTGCTCAAGCGTTTTTTCGCCGCGGAAATAGGGGTAAAGCTCCTTGCAGCCTATCGCCTGCGCCGCAGTGGGGCGGTTTTTCTGCATAAAGCAGCGCCGCGCCTCCTCGACAAGACCCGCCTGCGCCATGCGGTCAACCCGCAGATTTATGCGCTTGTGCAGCGTTTCTCGGTTCTCATACTCCAGCGACATCATCACAAATCTGTACGGTGACGGAACGCTGCGCGACATTCGCTTTGCCTCGCTTATGGTATGCCCTGTGATATGATAAACCTCCAGCGCCCTTATAACGCGCCCGAGATTATTTTCATGCAGGGTATCAGCCGTTTCGGGGTCGATTTTGCGCAGCCTTTCAAGCAGCGCGCCTGCGCCCTCCTTCTCGGCGAGAATACGCATTTCCTCGCGAAAGCACGGGTCGCTTCCCGAATCGTCAAACTGAAGATTATCCACAAATGAGGAAATATACAGCCCCGTGCCGCCGCAGATTATCGGGGTTTTGCCGCGCGACAGTATATCCTGCACCTTTTCATCGCAAAGCTTTACATAATCGGCGACCGAAAACGGCTCTGACGGGTCGAGAAAACCAAGCAGATGATGAGGTATGCCCTGCTGTTCCTCAGGGGTCGCCTTGGCAGAGGCGATATCCATATCGGTATAAATCTGCATTGAATCCGCCGAAATAACCTCGCCGTTATACAGCTTTGCAAGCTCCACGCTTAGCGCGGTCTTACCCGACGCGGTAGGCCCGCACACAACTATTACCCTGTCCATTGGCTGACCTCCTATCATAAATCGCCGTTTATATACCGAAACGGTATATCTATTCATGAACGTTCCACGCGTAGCTGATTTCGTCAATCAGGCTGCCGCCGCTTTTCAGCGCGGAAATTTCCTGCGCGCAGCGGCTTGCCGCCATTCCGACAAACTCGTCCGCCATCTGCCGCGTAAAAAAGAAATGCTCGCCCTGCGCACAAGCCGAAAAATCCCCCGAAATATCATGCAAAAGCTGCTGCAAATCAAACGGATAAACGGACATAAGCCTTTGCCCCGCTATATCCTCGGGGATTAAAAGTCTGCTTTCAAGCGCGTATTTGCCGATAATATAAGGATTAAGCAGAGCATAATCGTTATGAAGCCGCTGCGGATTTCCCTGCGGAACGGGATTCCACCCGTGAACATCATACACATAATTTCTGAAAAGCATATCCTGCACGAGATGAAGATAATACCCAAGATACAAATCATCACACAGCAGCTCGGCGGCATAAGTCTTTCGAAAATCCGACAGCCTGTATGTGCTTTTGGTACCGTTAATGACGCGCGTTTTGAAGTGGCTTTCCGCCGTTCCTATTCCGCCGCCGTAAGCGTCGGGCATAACGCTTCCCAGTCTGAAACGGTCGGCGTTTGCGGCAGCGCCGTGCCGTATCAGGCTTTCCGCTATCGCAAGGTGCATTATTCTTGAAGCCATATGTCTGCCCTCACACTATTCTGCTGAAATACTTTTCAAGCTGCCGCTTTGATATCTGGGTGCAGACAGGTCTGCCGTGCGGGCAGAAGCGGATATCCTTGTTGTTTATAACCTCGTCCGCAATCACTTGAAGCTCCGAAATATCGTTGATATCGTTCGCCCTTACAGACATTTTGCAGGCGGCGGTGTGCAGCATATCGTCAAAAAGCTCGCCCTTGATATTGGAGTTGCTCTTTGCCGCTATTTTCGCTATGCTTTCAACTATATCACAGGGGTTTTCCCTGTCAAGAAGCTGCGGCAGCGCAAGAACCTTAACCTTGCCGCCGCTGCCGAAATCCAGTATAATTCCCACATCTGCAAGCTGCTCGGAAAACTCCGAAAGACCGCTGTATTCCGCGGGGGAAAGATACACCTCCGCAGGCTCTATAAGAAACTGCGCGCTGCTGCTGAAGCCTTTTTTCAGCTTTTCAAAATTTATGCGCTCGTGCGCCGCGTGCTTATCTATAAGCAGCATACTGTCCTCGCCCTCGCACACGATATAGGTGCGGAAAAGCTCGCCCACAACACGCACGCGCTCTGGGATATACTGCGGTTCGGCAGGCTTTTCGGGCTTTGCGGGCTGCTCTCTTTTTTCAAAGGATTTGTCGGATAAAAATGCAAAACCCGGCAGCTCCGAAATAGGCGTTTCCTTTTCGGCAGGCTTCGGGCGCTGCGGCGGGATTTCCGCTTCGGGCATCACCTGCTGCACAGCGGAAACAGGCTCGGCTTTCATTTCATAGGGCGCAGGCTGATTAAGAGTGAACACCGTAGGCTGTATAGTGGTTCGCGGATAGCTTACAAGCTCGGATTTCGGCTTTGGCATGGGAACGGTACGCGGCGGCTCATGCTTAGTTTGCTGCGGCGCGACAGCATTTTCCTCAGACCTTACAGGCGGCGCGGCGGGAAGCTGTATCTCGCGGCTTTCGTCATAGCCCATAAGCGCGTTTTTAACGGCGAAATACACCGCGTCAAACACGGTTTTCTCCTCGGTAAAGCGCACCTCCGTCTTTGTGGGGTGGATATTGGCGTCCACCTTGGCGGGGTCGGTGTTTATGCACAGCACGCAGGCGGGGAATTTCCCAACCATTATGGTATTTCTGAACGCTTCTTCAAGCGCCGCACAGCACAGCGGGCTTTTAACGCTGCGCCCGTTCACAAAAAAGTGCTGCATGGTGCGGTTTGCGCGCGTAAAAAGCGGCGAGGAAACATAACCCGTCACCGAAGTGTCGCGGTAGATATTCTCGACAGGCACAAGCCCCGCCGCAAACTGCTTGCCGAATACCGCGTAAACCGCGCTGTAATACTCCCCATCGCCTGGGGTAAGCATGGTTTGCCTGCCATCGCGTATAAAGCGGAACGAAATATTGGGATGGGACAGCGCCAGCTTTTCCACAACGCCCGCGCAGTAGTTGCCCTCCGTCACGTCCTTTTTAAGGAATTTCAGTCTTGCGGGGGTATTAAAGAACAAGTCGCGGATTATTATGGTCGTGCCGTCAGCGCCGCCTGCGCGGTCATACTCCACGCACTCGCCGCCCTCAATGCGGTAGATTGAGCCAAGGCGCTCCTCCTGCTGCTTGGAAACGCACTCCACACGTCCCACGGCGCACACCGAAGCAAGCGCCTCGCCGCGGAATCCCAGCGTGTTTATGCTTTCAAGGTCGTCCGCCGTGTACACCTTGCTTGTGGCATGGCGCAGAAAAGCGGACGGCATATCCTCATAGGCTATTCCGCAGCCATCGTCCGTCACACGGATATAGGATATTCCGCCGCGCTTTATTTCAACCGTCACGGTTTTCGCGCCCGCGTCTATGGAGTTTTCACAAAGCTCCTTTATAACAGAGCTTGGGCGCTCTATCACCTCGCCCGCAGCGATAAGTTCATATACGCTTTTATCAAGCAGGTTTATCTTTGGCATGGTATCTCCGTTCTGTTCTTTTCCGCCCGCTTACAAAATCTGCGGGATATCTGAATTAAAGTGTATCTTTAAGTTCCTTTACAAACATAAGCGCGTCCATTGGCGACATGGAATTTATATCCGCCGCGCGCAGCCTTGCTATCGCGTTCTGCTCGTTTATGGCTGTAAAGCTTACCTGATTTTCGGCGGTCTTTTCCAGCGTTTCGGCAAGCTTAATCTTTCCCATGGCTTCAAGCCCTTTAAGCTCCTGCTTTGCGGTGTTTATCACCTTTTGCGGAAGTCCCGCAAGCTTCGCGACCTCAATGCCATAGCTGTCGTCCGTTCCGCCCTCCACAATCTTGTGCAGAAATCTGATATCATCACCGCGCTTTGATACCGCAACGCTGAAGTTGCGTATGCCCTTAAACTCCTTTTCCATGGCGATAAGCTCATGATAGTGCGTTGCAAACAGGGTTTTGCAGCCTATGCTTTTGCCGCTGATATATTCAGCAACCGCCTTTGCAATGGAAATTCCGTCAAAAGTGGAAGTGCCGCGACCTATTTCATCAAGAATAACAAGGCTCTTGCCTGTGGCATTTTTCAGTATCTCGGCGACCTCGTTCATCTCCACCATAAATGTGGACTGTCCGCTTGTAAGGTCGTCTGACGCGCCCACACGAGTGAATATCTTATCCACAACGCCGATTTTGGCGTACCTTGCGGGAACAAAGCAGCCAATCTGCGCCATAAGCACGATTATAGCCGTCTGGCGCATAAAGGTGGATTTTCCCGACATATTGGGACCCGTGATAATGATAAGTCTGCTGTCGTCAAGGTCAAGATAGGCGTCGTTGGGAGTAAAGGGGCGGTCGTTCATCATTTTCTCGATAACAGGGTGACGTCCGCCCTTTATGTCAATAACGCTGTCCAGCGTTATTTCGGGCTTGACATAATTGTTCTCTATCGAAACGCTCGCAAAGCTGCAAAGCGCGTCAATCTCCGAAATCGCCTCGGCGGCGCGGTGAATAACCTCAAGCCGCGTGCCGATATAGTCGCGCACCTCGTTGAAAACCGCCTGCTCCAGCGCAAGTATCCTGTCATTCGCGCCGAGGATTTCGCCCTCTACCTTTTTCAGTTCCTCGGTAATAAAGCGCTCGCCGCCCGTAAGGGTCTGCTTTCTGATATAGTGCGGGGGAACGCTGTTCTTAAAGCTGTTGGAAACCTCAATATAATAACCGAAAACGCGGTTATACCCAACCTTAAGCGTTTTTATGCCCGTTGCCGCTTTTTCGCGCTCCTCAATATCGGCGAGTATCTCCTTGCCGCCGCCTGCAATACCTCTCAGCCTGTCTATTTCCTCGTTGAAGCCCGTGCGGATTACACCGCCGTCCTTAAGAGTGAGAGGCGGCTCGTCAACTATGGCGTTCTCCACAAGCGAGGAAACATCTGTAAGCTCGTCTATTTTTACATTAAGCGCATTCAGCATAGGGCAGTCCGCGCGCTGAAGCTGCTCTTTCAGCAGCGGAAGCCTGCCGCAGGTCTGTCCCAGAGCATAAATATCTCTCGGCGAAGCCTTCTTATACATAACGCGGCTCATAAGGCGCTCCATATCGTATATGCCCTCAAGCGCCTCGCGTATATCATACAGCACGGAAGCGTCCTTGACAAGGCAGTCCACCGCCGACAGTCTGCGCAGTATCTCCGCAGCGTTTATCAGCGGCTGTTCAAGCCATGTTTTCAGCCTGCGTCTGCCGAGAGTGGTAACGGTTTTGTCCAGCACCCACAGAAGCGAGCCGCGCTTTTCCTTGCTGCGCATGGTTTCGGTAAGCTCCAGATTGCGGCGGGTTGTAAGATTTATACCCATATACTCGCCGCCCGAATGAACCTTCATGCTGACAAAGCGCTTTACGGTCGCTTTCTGCGTTTCGCCGAAATAGCGGAACATGGCACACAGAACGCGCTTTGCGGCGGGCATTTCCTCAATGCCAAGCTGCCGTTCGTCCTCTACATTGAACTGCGAGGTGATAATATCAGTATCAGTGCTGTCAAAGCTGCCCTCTGGGAGAACTTCGCACACGCAGCTTTTCAGCCTTTCGCGCACGAAAGTATAAACCTCCTTAAGCTGCATAAAGCCATCGGAAATAAGCAGCTCCACAGGGTCGAAGCGCGAAAGCTCCGCAATTATATCCTGCTGCATAAGGCTTCCGCTCTTTTCAAAAACGTGAACCTCGCCCGTTGAAATATCCGCGAACGCAGCCGCGGCGCATTTTTCCTGCTCATCATAATAAATACAGCAGATATAGTTGTTGCTGTCATCGTTAAGCATATTAGCCTCGATAACAGTACCCGCAGTGACAAGGCGGATAACATCGCGCTCAACCAGCCCCTTGCTTGCGGAAACATCGCCGATTTGCTCGCAGATTGCCACCTTGAAGCCCTTGTCGATAAGCTTTTTTATGTAGACCTCGCTGCTGTGATAGGGTACGCCGCACATGGGCGATCCTGCGCGGGAGGTAAGGGCAAGCTCCAGCTCGCGCGATACCGTCTGCGCGTCCGAAAAGAACATCTCATAAAAATCGCCAAGGCGGAAAAACAGAATATAATCGCTGTACTTCTCTTTTATATCCAGATACTGCTTAAGCATCGGGGAAACCTTTTCGGGCGTTTGTGACTGTGCCATGCGCTTTAATTCCTTTCACAAAATCCGACTAAGGGCGGACACACATAACTCCGCCCCCAGCCGCTATTCCAATAACCTGTATCAGCCGCAGCCGCCACAGGTGCTGCAGCTTCCCGTGCAGGCAGACTCAACCGCGCAGGTAAGCGGGTCGTCACCGTTAAGCGCATGGGAAAGTATGGTGTTTATCTGGTTCATAAGCTTGTCCATACCCGCCTTTGCCATGGTGAAATCAGCCATGTTTTCGTTGGTCATAACCGCGTTGTAGGCAGCCTGAAGCTTCTCGTTGAGGTCTGCCATTCTTTCGGGGTTCTGCTCCTCGGCGGGCTTGCCCTCCTCCATAGCGAGGTTCTGGCGGATAAGATTGAACTCGCCGATAAGCGCCTGAAGCGCCTCGTCATTATCATTTCTTTCCTTTGCCAGATTGTAGTCGCTGAAACGCTCGTCCTCCTGAATAGCCTTGCCAAGCTGTCTTGCAATTTCAATAACGTCCATTTCGTTTATTCTCCTTTGATATATCTTCCTCGAAGCGCCCAGTTAAGCGCCTCGGTTATCTCAACGTCAACAAACTCGCCCACAAGCGACTTGTCGCCGTCAAAGTCAACAATAATATTCTGTCTGCTTTTGCCTGTAAGCAGCGCGGTGTCTGTTCTGCCCTCACCCTCGCACAGTACGCGCAGGGTGCGTCCCACATAATCCTTATATGAGCCGAAGCCTATCTCCTGCTGAACCTCAAGAAGCTGTCTGAACCACTTGCCCTTTTCCTCTGAGGAAATGGGGTCGGGCATTGCAGCAGCCTTTGTTCCTTTGCGCGGGCTGTAAATAAATGTGAAAAGCGAGTCATATTTCACCTGCTTTATCAGCGACAGCGTTTCACAGAAATCCTCATAAAGCTCCCCCGGGAAACCTACTATTATGTCCGAGGTAAGCGAAACGTCAGGCAGCTTTTCCTTAACGTAATCTATAAGTTCCAGATAGCGCTCCCTTGTGTAGCCGCGGTTCATAAGCTGAAGAATACGGTTGCTGCCCGACTGTACGGGCAGATGGAAATGCCGCGTAACCTTTTCACACTGCGCTATTGTATCCACAAGCTGCCGCGTTGCGTCCTTGGGGTGACTGGTCATATAGCTTATGCGGAACTCGCCGTCTATATCGTTTATGCGCTTCAAAAGTTCAGAAAAGCTTGTACCCTCGGTTTTGCCGAAGCTGTTTACATTCTGCCCAAGCAGCAAAAGCTCCTTGCAGCCGCCGCCTACGAGCGCCCTGCACTCGTCAAGAATATCCTCCGTGCTGCGCGAACGCTCCCTGCCCCTGACATAAGGCACTATGCAGTAAGTACAGAAATTGTTGCAGCCGTACATTATCGGCACGCTTGCCTTAAGCGCGCTTTCGCGGCGCAGCGGTACGCCCTCCGCGATAACGCCGTCGCTCTGCGGTATGGAAACCTGCTTTTTATGCGTGGTCAGCGCGTTGTAAATAATCTGCGGCATGGTGTGCAGAACGTGCGTGCCGAAAATTATATCCACATTGGGGTAGCTTCTGCGAAGCTTTTCGGTAATATGCTCCTGCTGAACCATGCAGCCGCAGACACCTATAAGCATATCGGGATTTTCCTTTTTCGCCTTTTTAAGCGCTCCAACATTACCGAAAACCCTGTCCTCCGCGTTTTCGCGCACGGCGCAGGTGTTGAACAGCACAAGCTGCGCGCCCTCAGGGCTGCCCGAAAAGCCGTAGCCCATCTCCGCAAGCATTCCCTTTATCTTCTCGCCGTCGCTTACGTTCTGCTGGCAGCCAAAGCTGTGAACATGGGCAAGCGGAGGCTGCTCACGCAAGGAATTAAGCGCGGCTACCTTTTGCATATATTCTCGCTGAACCGCCATCTCGGCGGCTGTTACGGTCGTTGTCATAAGCTTGTTTCCTTTGCTTTATACATTACATTTTGTCGAAATATATTATTTTATACGTTTTGTCATCGGTTTTGCTTTGTTTTAGCGAATGCTGCGGCATACACCGCGCTTGCGCCCGCCTGCTTTAACAATTCCGCAATTGCAGAAAATGTTGCGCCTGTGGTTGAAACATCATCAACAAGCAGTATAGTTTTCCCGCGAATATACTTTTTGTTGACAAGTTTGAACGAATTTCGCGCGTTTTCGGCTCTTTGTTTTCGGTTAAGCCGCTTTTGCTCCTTTTTTGCGCCCTTTGCCCTCAGCAGTCTTTTGAAAGGCTTGCCGCCGCGCCTTGCGATATCCTTTGCTATTACCTCCGCCTGCGCGTAGCCAAGCTGATATCTTCTGCGCAGCGTGGACGGAACTGCGACAACGCAATCCACACTGTCCATAAAGCTGCCAACAGCCTCCGTCATCATAACGGCGAAAGCGTCACACGAATAGATATACCCGCCCTTTTTCATGCGCAGAATTGCGCTTCGGGCGCTGTGCGTATAATAACAGCAGGCGAAAATCGCGTCCACATATTCGGGTGCTTCAATCGGCTCGTCCACAAACGGCAGCTTGTCATAGCACGCGCCGCACCAATATTCCCGTATGCCCACAACACGGTCGCAGAACGGACAGCGGCTTGGAAAAACCAGCGAAACCGCGCTGTGCCTAAGCTCATGCAGATTAAACAAAATAATCCTCCAACATCGGCTTAAGGCAGGAATACCTCAGCGTTTTGCGGTCATTTTCGACCATGCTTTGTATTTTTCGACTGCTTCCGATAACAATTAGTATATTTTTTGCTCTTGTCACCGCAGTGTATAGTAAATTGCGGTATGTAAGCTTGTCCATGCCGTTGGGCAGCGGAATAATAACAGCGGGGTATTCGCTTCCCTGACTTTTGTGTATCGTCACGGCGTAGGCGTGTTCAAGCCGCCGCAGCATTTCGGAATCATAAACGGCAATACGTCCGTCAAAATCTATCTCAAGACGGTCATTGGCGCGGTCTGCGCTGCGCACAAGTCCTATATCGCCATTGAAGATACCGTGGGATTTTTCCGCGCCTCTGCGCCACTCAACGTCATAATCGTTCTTGGTTTGCATAACCTTATCGCCCGTGCGGAAAAGCTGATTGAAATACTTAAGCTCCTGCTTATTTCCCGCGGGGGGATTAAGCGCAAGCTGAAGCGCCTGATTAAGGCTCTGCGTTCCCACTGTGCCAAGCTTTGAGGGGCAAAGCACCTGTATATCCTCAAACGCCGAATAGCCGTAGGTATTGGGCAGACGCGTCCTGCACAAATCAATAACAAGGCGCAGCGTATCCTCCTCGGTTTCGGTCGGCATAAAGAAAAAGTCGCTTTTGCGGTTGTTAAGCACGGGCATCTCTCCGCGCACTATCCTGTGCGCATTGGTTACTATAAGGCTTTCCGCCGCCTGACGGAATATTTCCTTAAGCTCCACCATGGGCACTCTGCCGCTTGAAATAAGGTCGCGCAAAATATTTCCCGCCCCGACAGATGGAAGCTGATTGCTGTCGCCAACCATGATAAGGCGGGTTTTTGGCTTCACCGCCTTAAGCAGCGCGCTCATCAGCAGCGTGTCAACCATACTCATCTCGTCAATAATCAGCACATCACAGGAGAGCGGATTTTCCTCGCAGCGCTTGAAGCTGTTGCCGCCCGCGCCGAAATCCACCTCCAGCAGCCTGTGAATGGTCTGCGCCTGCGCGCCAGTCAGGTCTGCCATGCGCTTAGCCGCCCTGCCCGTAGGCGCGGCAAGCTTTATCTTAAGCCCGCGCTGCTTACAAAGCGCAATAACGGCATTAAGCGTGGTGGTTTTACCCGTACCGGGTCCGCCTGTCAATATGAATATGTGATTATTCATACAGCCGTTTATCGCTTCGCGCTGAAGCGCTTCGTACTGTATGCCCTCAGTCCACTCTATACCCGCGATTTCGTCGGCATAGTTCACGCTTTTCTCATCACTGCGCTTTATCATCTCCGCAAGCTTCTGCGCTATATAGCACTCCGCGGTATAATACTCTGAAAGAAACACAAAATGCCCGTCATATTTATCGTCAAGCGTAACTTCGCCCCTGCCCTCGGCAAGCTTAAGACCGTCCCAGAAACATTTTTCAGATATCTCAAGCTCATAGCACACTCTTTCGGAGAGGTCGTTTTCCTTTACGCAGGTGTGTCCGTTTGCGGCGAACTGCTGAAGCGTCCATATAATGCCCGCAAGCACGCGCTCCTCGCTGTCCCTCGGCAGACCAAGGCTCTGCGCAAATCTGTCCGCTTCCTTAAACGGCAGGTCTATGCCGCTGCCGCACATAATATAAGGGTTATCCTTTATCGCCTGCATGGTTTTCCCCTCATACTGCTTCCACACAGCCGCAACGGTAATCGGCTGAATGCCGTATTTGGAAAAATAGGTCATCGCCTTGCGCAGACCTGTAATTTTATTAAATTCCTTGCCTATGGAAAGCGCCCTTTCGGTGGTAATTCCCTTTATTGAGGAAAGCTTAACGCTGTCGTTTTCCATTATGTCAAGGGTATCCTCGCCAAACGCGGTGACAATGCGCTTTGCAACCGCAGGGCCTATCCCCGCGATAACGCCGGAGCCAAGATATTTGCGTATAGCCTCGCGGCTTTTGGGCAGCGCACGCTCAAAAACCTCCGCCTTAAACTGCCTGCCGTATTTGGGAGAATTTACATAATCGCCGTAAAGCGTAAGCTCCTCGCCCTCGTGGACATCGCCAAGCAGACCAACCGCCGTGACAAGCTGATTATCGCAGTCCATATCCAGCACGACATAGCCGTTTTCCTCGTTATAAAACACCACGTCCTCAACCGTGCCGCATATTGAAAGCATTTCACCCTGTTCCACAGGCGATTTCACCCCTTTTTACCCGCTCGCTTGCGTTTATCTTTATCAACGGATTTATCTCTTAAAAATCTCTCTGCCGCGCATTTAATCAGCATAATCAACCCGAAGGTCGATAAAAAAATCAGCGAAAATACATACAAAAACTCCACATATATCACCCCTTACGGCAATATATGCGCGCGGCGTGATTTTGTCAGCCGCGCCGATTATTCCAAAGCCGAAATCAGCCGTTCTTCAGCAGAACGCAGTTCCAGCCCTCCTCGTTCTCCTGCGAGATAACCGAGAAGCCGTGCTGACGCAGCGCCGCGATAACCTCGTCAAGCCGCTCGTCAATCACGCCCGACACAATAAGCTGCGCCGTGGGCTTCATAAAGCGCGCGAAAATTCCGCTCATGCCGATAATTACATCAGCAACTATATTTGCGCACACAACGTCATAGCCTGTGCCGATTTGCCCGCACAGCTTTTCATCTTCGATTATATTGCCGCAGAAAGCGCGGTATTTATCCTTGCCGATATTATTCTTTTCAACATTTTCGGAAGCGGTGGTTACGGCGTTCTCGAAAATATCGCACATGGTAATCTCCGCCGCGCCGAACAGCATTGCCGCAATGGAAAGTATGCCGCTTCCGCAGCCAAGGTCAAGTACGCGCTCGCCGCCCTTGATTACGTTTTCCAGCGTTTCCATCACAAGCTTTGTGGTGTGGTGCTGTCCCGTACCGAAAGTGGAGGCGGGGTCAATCTCCAGAATTTTATCGCCCGCTTCGGCTTGAACCTCCTCCCACGAGGGCTTTACTATAAGGCTTCTGCCCACGCGGAACGGCTTGTAATATTTTTTCCAGTTGTTCGCCCAATCTTCCTCTTTTACGTTCGCAAACTCCATGCGGATATTGCCGTAGTAGCCATCGGCATTGTTTGCCTTGTATTCCTCCACAAGCGATTTGATGGCGGCGCACATCTCCGCCCCCTGCGCATTATCGTGGACGTAAAGAGTTATGTGCGGCTCAACGGTTTTAAGCCCCATAAGCTCGTCATCAACATAATCCCAGTTGGCGTTTTTATCGGCAAGAAAATCCTCAAAATCGGCGCTGTCGCTGATAATAAAGCCTGTTATGCCGTAATCTGTCAGCGCGCCCGTTATGCCGTCTATCGCTTCGGACGAGGTGTATATATCTATCTGAATGAAATTGTCCATGATATCCTCCGTTTTGTGCCATATACGCACACAGTAATCTAGATTATATTATAACACAAATGAAGAAATAAATCAAGAGTGGAAAAAGCGCACTGTCTAGCAGTACGCTTTTACTGATAATGTTATTTCAGCGATTTAAGATACACCGCAAGAAGCTCCAGAGCAGTTTCACGCTGACTTGGGCTGCATTGCTCCAGTTCGGCGAAAAGCCGCTCCTGCTTTACTGAAAGCTGTGGGTTATCCTCGGTAAGCACAACATCGGGCGTGATGTGCAGCGCTTCACATATTTTAAGGACGGTTTCTATACGCATATTAACCGTTCCGCGCTCAATATCGGCATAGGTTCTGTCGGAAAGATTGGCGGCTTCGGCTACCTCGCTTTGCGTAAGTCCAGCTTTTTTCCTGATGGCAAGCAGCTTGTTTCCTATGGCTCTGAAATCAAAAATAAGCATTTTAGCTCCCCCATAAATGTACTATATATGAATTATACTTCCTATTTCACTTGACAAATAGGAAGTATTATAGTATAATTATAGGAGCGATAGTTCCTATGAATTCAATATCAAAAAATACTTATCGGAGGGTAAATCTTATGAAAAACAAAATTTTAGCAGCAGCACTGTTGTCAGCTGTGCTTTCGCTGACTGCCTGCAAATCTCAGCCGAAACTTGAATGGACAGGCGCAGGTATCAGCAGCATACTGCCTGTACCAGACAGCAAAAATGGCGAAATCCATTCCAATTCAGGCAACAGCTTTTCTGCCGATATATACTATGACAGTCAGGCAGATTATGAGGAATACAAACAGCTTTGTATAGAAAGCGGCTTCACAATTGACGCAGATAATAGCACAAATGGATATGATGCCTACAATTCCGATGGTTACAAATTGTCACTATATGACTGGACAAGTTCAAAATATTATCGCGTTAATCTTGATGCACCGAAAGAGCGTGGAAATATAGTCTGGTCTGATATTGGTCTGTCCGCGCTTATCCCGAAGCCCGTTTCCTCAGTCGGCAAGATAACAGTAGATTCATCTTCCCAACTCTACGCTTATGTATGCGACACAACGCATGACGATTATAATGCTTATGTTGAGCAATGTATAGCAAATGGATTTACGGTCGACTATTCAAAGCATGAAAATAGTTTCTCTGCCGACAACGAAAACGGAGATAGTATTTACATAAAATACGAAGGCTTTAACATCATGAGTATCAGTATGTATGCTACCAAAGAGGACAGTCAAGAAACAAAATCAACCGAAAGCGCCGCAGACCCCATTTCCACAGAAGCAACTGATATTCCCGCACAAACTACCGCCGAACAAACCACAGCCCCGCAAACGACAACCGCCGCACCCACCGAAGAACCTACCCCCGCACAGTCGCAGTCCGAGAGCGGTGTGCGCGCTGAAGTAAAACAAGCACTTGACAGCTATGAAGCGCTTATGAATGAATACTGCGACTTTATGGAAAAATACAGCGCTAATCCTGATGATTTAACCTTGATTATGGAGTATTCCGATTTTCTGGCAAAATATACAGACGCAATGAATAAGCTTAGCGCGCTTGATGATATCGAATTAAACGATGAGGAAACCAAATATTACCTTGAAGTTACTAATCGCGTTAGCGCAAGATTGATTGAAGCAGCATATTAAATCTTCATAATTCGTTTAACAAAACCGCTCCCTTTCAAAAGCGAAAGGGAGCGGTAATTTTATTGCGGCAAATTCAATCAAAGATTGTAGTTCTTGTTTGCAAAATCAAAGGTTCTGAAGTAATCTTCGGGGGTTTCGGCGCGGCGGATAAGCTTCACGCTGCCGTCCTCGCGAAGCAGCAGCTCCGCACTGCGCAGCTTGCCGTTGTAGTTATATCCCATTGAGAAGCCGTGAGCGCCCGCGTCATGGATAAACAGGTAGTCGCCCATGTCGATTTTCGGCAGGCTTCTGTCCTTTGCGAACTTGTCGCAGTTCTCGCAAAGTCCGCCCACAACATCATAAGTGCAGTCGCAAGGCTCGTTTTCCTTTCCGAGAACGGTTATGTGATGATATGCGCCGTAAATCGCAGGGCGCATAAGGTTTGCCGCGCAGGCGTCAACACCGATATATTCCTTATAGGTGTGCTTTTCGCGGATTGCCTTTGTTACAAGACCGCCGTAGGGCGCAAGCATAAATCTGCCGCTTTCGGTGTAAATTGCGACATCTCCCATTCCCGCGGGAACAAGCACCTCGTCATAAGCTTTCTTAACCTTTGCACCAATTTCGAGAATATCATTTTGCTTATCAGCAGGAGTGTAGTCAATTCCAACACCGCCGCTGAGGTTAATGAAGCTGAGCTGAACGCCCGTCTTTTCCTTAATCTCAACCGCAGTCTGGAACATAATGCGCGCAAGCGTAGGGTAGTAATCATTGGTAAGCGTGTTGGAAGCAAGGAACGCGTGCATTCCGAACTTCTTCGCGCCCTTTTCCTTAAGGATTTTGTAGCCCTCTATAATTTGCTCATGAGTAAAGCCGTACTTCGCGTCCTGCGGGGTGTCCATTACATTTTTGCTGCCGTCCGTCTTAAATTCTCCGCCGGGGTTATAGCGGCAGCAGATTGTTTCGGGAATACCCGTCAGCTTGTCGAGAATGTCAATGTGTGTGAAATCGTCAAGATTGATGATAGCACCAAGCTCATATGCTTTTTTGAAATCCTCATCGGGAGTTTCGTTGGAGGAGAACATGATATCGTGCTGCTTTGCGCCAACCTCGTCAGAAAGCAGCAGTTCGGTAAAGCTGGAGCAGTCGAAACCGCAGCCCTCCTCCTGCAATATCTTCATGATAAAGGGGTTAGGGGTAGCCTTTACCGCAAAATACTCGCGGAAGCCCTTGTTCCATGAAAACGCTTCCTTAAAACGGCGGGCGTTCTCGCGGATACCCTTTTCGTCATAAATATGGAACGGCGTAGGATAGGTTTTTGCAGTTTCCTCAATAAGCTGCTTTGTAACAAATGGTTTTTTCAT
>CAZKXB010000016.1:0-41393 GCA_964556595.1 uncultured Ruminococcus sp.
CAAGCAAGGCGCGTGCAAAATCCAAAAGATGGTCTTTGTGCGGTGTTGCCTTAAGGCATTTCACAGAAATAACACAATTCTGACTTGATTATTTCCGCAAATAGGTATATAATGCAGATAGTAATTTTGCGCGCCTGTGCATATTTTGAAAGGACGGAATTTACATGACCGACAAAAACAGAAAAAGAATGACGAACGTCATGCGCGTTGTTGCGCTGATAATGGCTGTGATAATGATTATGGGCGTTATCTTGCAGGGATTTATGTAATCTGTCGCTGAAAGGATTTTATAACAAATGGGTTTATTCACAAATTATAACAGCACCGGTCCGGGAGTTCCCAAAAAAGCGCCGCAGAAAAAGATGATTTTCCGCTTTTTTGACGCGTTCAAAAACAAATTCTGGACGCTTATGTATATCAACCTGATATACGTTTTGTTCTGTATTCCGATTGTAACATTCGGTCCTGCGACCGCCGCAATGACCTCGCTTATGCGAAACATATATCTTGAAAAGCCGCAGTTTGTTTTTCATGACTTCTGGACGGCGTTCAAAAAGCATTTCAAGCAGTCATTCTTTATCGGCATTGTTGATATTGCCGCTATCGCGCTTGCGGTGTACGCTTACTTCTTTTTCTCCACAAATATTGACGCGGACAACTACTGGTTCTATTACTCGCTGACAATGGCGGCGGAAGTTATATTCCTTATGATGAATTTCTTCATCTACCCGCAGATTGTCGCGCTTGACCTTAAGCTTCCCGCGATACTTAAAAACTCGCTGATATTTGCGTTTGTAAATCTTAAGGGAAACCTTATCTCGCTTGCGCTGTTTATAGGCTACATAATACTTGTGATGTTCTTCCCGTTTATTATGCTGCCGCTTGCGCTTGCGCTGCCGTTTGGCTTTTTGGGACTGGTGGTTATGTTCTGCTGCTACCCCGCAATACAGCGCATTATCATAAACCCGTTCTATGAAGCGCGCGGCGAACGCAACCCTGAGCTTCCCGACGAGGATGACAGCGAAGCGCTGTTTGAGGATATGGGCGGCAAGGAAGCGCCTATCAAGTTCAAAAAAGAAAAAAGCCATGGCAAGGTCATAAAATAACAATACCAAGCTATCCCCGCCGCTAAAAGATACGGCGGGGATTTTTGCGCGCAGTGTTAAATTTCCCGTTATCGCGAAAGGTCAAGCCTGCGCACGGTATCCCTTACCTTAAGCACAAAGGACGGCGAAACCGAAAGTTCGTCAATGCCCATTCTCAGAAAAGCTTCCGTCAGCGTTGTATCTGCCGCAAGCTCGCCGCATATTCCAATCCATTTGCCGTGCTTATGCGCATTTTGCGCGGACATTTCAATAAGGCGCAGCACCGCCTCATGGTGGGTATCGCAAAAGCGCTCAAGGCGCGGATTCTGACGGTCGCAGGCAAGAGTATACTGCGTAAGGTCGTTTGTGCCGACGCTGAAAAAATCCGCAAGCTGCGCAAGCCTGTCGCTGATTATCGCCGCAGCGGGAGTTTCAATCATAACCCCAAGTTCAACGCTGTCGCTGTATTCAATTTCCTCTGCGGCAAGTTCCTTCTTGACATCATCACAGATTGAAAGAATTTCCTCAAACTCCGCCGTACTGGTAATCATGGGGAACATTATCCCCAGCCTGCCGTATACGGAAGCCCTGTAAAGCGCCCTAAGCTGCGTTCTGAAAATATCGGGGCGCGTAAGGCAAATGCGTATTGCGCGCAGTCCAAGCGCGGGATTTTCTTCCCTCTCCAGTTTGAAATAATCCGCCTGCTTATCCGCGCCGATATCCAGTGTGCGGATTATCACCTTTTTGTTCGCCATGCTTTCAAGCACGCGCTTGTATACCGCAAACTGCTCCTCCTCCGTGGGATAATCATTTTTTTCAAGATAGAGGAACTCGCTTCTGAACAAGCCTATGCCGTCCGCGTCATTAAGCAGCACCGCTCCTATGTTTGCGGCGCTGCCTATGTTGGCGTATATGTCAATCCGCCTGCCGTCAAGCGTGATATTCTCCTTGCCTTTAAGCTTTTGCAGCAGGGCTTTCTTTTCCTCGTCATCAGCCTGCTTTTTTCTGTATGCTTCAACCGTCTGCTCGTCGGGATTTGTGATAAAAACGCCGCCGAAGCCGTCCGCAACGGCTATATCGCCGTCCTTTACCGCTGACAGAAATTTCTCTCCCACACCGATAATCGCGGGAATATTCATACTGCGCGCAAGAATTGCCGTGTGCGAATTGGACGAACCGTAAGCAGTGACAAACGCAAGCACCCTGTCCTTGTCAAGCGTTACGGTTTCGCTTGGGGCAAGGTCGTCCGCACAGATTATCACACCGCCCTGTGCGTTTCCCTGCGCGCTGCCGCCGCAAAGACGCGCTATAATTCTGTTGGAGATATCACGCACGTCCGCTGCGCGCGCCTGCATATAACTATCCTCCATTGCCGCAAACATGGCTGCAAAATTGTCCGCCGTAACCGCAACAGCGTACTCCGCATTAACGCTTTCGCTGTTGATTTTTTCCGCAACGCTGTCATTATAGTCCTCGTCCTCAATCATCATCATGTGGATTTCAAAAATCTGCGCAGTGGCTTCGCCAAGTTCCACAAGAGCCTTTTCGTGTATCTCCCGCAGTTCGCTCAGCGCAGCCTGCTTTGCGCCGGAAAACCGCTGAAGTTCGGCTGCGGGATTGTCCACCTTAACCCGCCTTACCTGCATATCCTGCCGCCTGAATACCGAAATCTTCCCTATCGCAATTGCGCCGTAAACGCCTTTTCCGCTGAATTTTTCCATATATCTTCCCCGTCTGAATTTATTTTGCCGCTTTGCGCGCAATCAGAGATTAGCCTGCAAAAACTCCCGCATTGCCTTTTCCGAAGCCGCTTCATCGCCGCCCTGTATCGTTACCGTAACAGTGTCGCCGCATTTTACGCCAAGTCCCATAAGCGCCATAAGCTTTGCCGCGCCCGCCGTTTTTCCGTCTTTGGTTATGCTGATATCGCTGTCAAGCGCCTTTGCCGCTTTTGCAAGCATTCCTGCGGGTCTTGCGTGTATGCCAAGCTCGTCCTTAATCGTATAGGTGAATTGTTTCATTTTCTTTATCCCCTTTATTCTATTTTCAGTATTTCTTCCCCTGCCGAAATTCTCCCCTGCGCCGTTAAATTAACCGCGGAATACTCATCGGTATTGCAGATAATCATAGGCGTGGTCAGCTTATAGCCTTCGCTTTTTATTCCGTCAATGTCAAAGCTGATAAGCAGGTCGCCGCGCTTTACGCGCTGACCGTCCGCAACGTGCGCTTCAAAATATCTTCCCGCAAGCTTTACCGTATCAATGCCGATATGCAGCAGTATTTCACAGCCGTCATCTGACACGATATTCACCGCGTGCTTTGTATCAAACAGCATTTCAACTCTGCCATCGCAAGGGGAGTAAAGCCTGCCCTCCTCAGGCTCTACTGCCGCGCCCTTGCCAAGAACCTCGGTTGAAAAAGCCTCGTCCCCCACCTGCGACAGCGGAATAATTTCACCGCTGATATGCGCATACAGGGATATTTCCGACCGCAGACCGCCGTGCGCGGCTTTTTCGGGAGGTTCGGGTGCGGTTATGCCCTCTGTAAGCTCGTCAAGCCTTTCGGCGTCGGGACTGTCCATAAAATCCTCAAGGCTTGATTTCACCACCGAAACCTGCGGGCCGTAAATTATCTGCACGCCGCTTCCCTTGCGGATAACGCCAGAAGCGCCGCTCGCCCTTAAAAGGCTCTCCTGCACAAGCTCAGGATTATGCACCGTTACCCTCAGCCTTGTGGCGCAGCAGTCCAAATCCGATAGGTTCTGCCTGCCGCCAAGACCTTTCAAAATAAGCGCGCTTACCCTGTCAAAGACTTCCTCGGTCTTTGCGCGGTCATTCATATCCTTGCGGGTGTACAGCTTCGGCTCTTGATTGTCCGCTTCTCTGCCGGGAGTTTTTAGGTTAAGCTTTGTAATCATATAGTAGAACACAAGGTAATACACCAGCGCATACGCCAGTCCAACTATCACTATCCATACCCAGCCCGTCTTTTCGTTGCCCTGAAGCACGCCGAACAGCACAAGGTCTATCGCGCCGCCCGAAAACGTCATGCCTACGCCGACATTCAGAATATGCATAAGCATATATGACAGACCCGCAAGCACGCAGTGAACTGCATACATTGACGGCGCAACAAACAGGAACGTAAACTCCAGCGGCTCGGTAATTCCCGTAAGCATTGAGGTAAGCGCCGCCGAAAGCAGCAGTCCGCCCACCACCTTTTTCTTTTCGGGGCGCGCCGCCCTGTACATGGCAAAGGCAGCCGCAGGCAGACCGAATATCATAAACGGGAACTTGCCCGACATAAAGCGCGTTGCGGCAACGGAAAAATGCTGAACCTCATGCGAAGCAAGCTGCGCAAAGAAAATATTCTGCGCACCCATAACGGTTGTACCCTCTATAATCATAGAGCCGCCAAGTTCCGTCTGCCAGAACGGCATATAGAACACATGGTGCAGTCCGAACGGGATAAGCGCGCGCTCAATCATGCCGTAAATCCACGTTCCCGCATAACCGCTTTCCAGCACAAGCTGCCCAAGCTGCGCAATGCCAAGCTGAACAACAGGCCAGATGTAGAACATGATAACGCCAACGATAAGATACACAACGCTCGTCACAATCGGCACAAAGCGCGTTCCGCCAAAGAATGACAGCACCGTCGGAAGCTGAATTTTATAGAACCTGTTGTGCAGCGCCGCAACGCCCAGACCCACAATTATACCGCCAAACACGCCCATTTGCAGCGTGGTTATGCCAAGAGTTTCGGTTGTGGTGTTAGCCGCCATAGACTCCACGCCGCCGTTTGCGGTGATAAGCGCGCTTATCGCGGTGTTCATGATAAGATATCCGATAGCGCCCGACAGCGCCGCAACCTCTTTCTCCTTTTTCGCCATGCCTATGGCAACGCCCATTGCAAACAGCAGCGCAAGGTTATCAAAAACCACGCTGCCCGTCTTGCTCATAATATCCAGAACGGTATAAAGCAGACCGCCTTTATAGATAATATTCGTAAGACCGTAAGCTTCAAGCGTTGTGGGATTTGTAAAGGAGCTGCCTATGCCCAGCAGAAGTCCCGCCACGGGAAGCAGCGCAATCGGCAGCATGAACGAACGTCCCACACGCTGCAAAACCCCGAAGATTTTGTCTTTCATATATTTCAACCTCCGTATAATCCAGTTTGCATATATCATTTGTAAAAAAGCCGATTTAATACAAACCGCAAAAACAAAAAGCGCACGGAAATCAAAACGCTGTTTCCGTGCGCAAATATTATGTTGAATTTACCGCCTGCGGCGCTTGTTCTCCGCTTTGCAGAGGTACATATGCTTGTCTGCGGAGTTTATCACGCCGTCCAAATCCGCGGCGGAGTTAAACTGCCTTACCGAGAAGCCAACGCTTGCCGAAATCTCATACGGCTTGTTGGAGGCGTGGTTGTACTGCTCAACCAGAGAGCGGTACGCGCTCACCCTGTCGATAAGCGTTTTTTCGGTGGCGTGCGCGCTTATACCGATAAGGTAAAACTCATCGCCGCCTGCCCTTACCGCAACCTCACAGTTCTCGTCCGCTATATCGGCAACCGCGCCCGCAATAGTCTTTATGGCGAAATCGCCCTCGGTATGTCCGTAATTATCGTTGATATGCTTAAGTCCGTCAAGGTCGAACACAATCGCGTAGCACATACTGCCCGCAGCCGCGTCCGCGCGAAGCTTGCGCAGAGTGTTTTCCATTCCGCGGCGGTTTTTAAGTCCCGTAAGCTTGTCAATCTCGGAAAAATCCACCAGACGGTTATTTACCCTTATCATCTCAAGCGCGTTGTTTACGTTGCGTATCCAGTTGTGAAGCACGCTTGTGGGCTTTACGCGCTGCTCTGCCGCGATTTGCAGCACAGCATATCCAAGCGTATCCCGCTGAAAATGCACGGGGATAAAATAAAACACCTGCGGCTTGTCATACCGCTCATAAAGCGCGGGGTGCATAAGCCGTGTGCTGAACGCCGCCCTGTCATCATCACAGTGGAAGCACACAGCGCCCTCCTCTGATACACGCTGATACGGTATAGAGGTGATATTGGTGCGCATAGACGCGGGATAACCGCTTACAAGCGGCTTATCAGACTCCAGCCAGTCGCGGCGCAGACAGAGATAAAAATGGTCAAACGGGCTTATAAGGTAGGTCTGGGTATTTATCTTGCCAAGACACTCCTCAGGATTTCTGGATTCCGTCAGCGCTTCAAGCATATAGCTTTCCGTAAGTCGGGCGATATCCTCGTTGTTTCTGATGTCCTCGCCGTCATAATCGCGGTTGCGGCGATAAAGGGAGGAACTTACAGAAGCAATAAGCTGCTTATAATCAATATGACAGCCGCAGCTTAAGCCGATTATAAGATTATCCGTGATATCCGCGCAGTCTGCGCAGACGCTTTCTTCGGGCTGAAGCAACATTCTTATGCGGTCAATCGCACGCGCCGCCATGCCCGCGTTATCGGGGGCAAAGGTGGTTATGCTCACCCTGTTAAGCAGCGCCTCCTGCGAAGCGTCATAGCCTGTCACGATAACCTGTTCCGGTACGGATACACCGCCCTCCGCAAGACGGTTTGCAAGACCTATCGCCATATGGTCGCTTGCGCATATCACGGCGTCAGGCATGGCAAGCTCGCCCGAAATTATCCTGTCGGCAAGCGCTGCGCCCGATGTATACCAAAAATCGCCATAGAAAACCTTGCCCTCTGTCGCGATATCATGCCGCGCACATTCGCTTAAAAAGCCGCCAAGGCGCTTATCCTCCACACCGTCATTCTGCGCGCCCGCAAGGAAATACACATTTTTGCATTTATGTACGTCCACCACATGGCGCGTTATCATGCCAAACGGCTCTGCGTCATCGGTATAGACGGTTTCATAGCCGTCCATCGGCATATCAAGGCAGATAACGGGCTTGGTGCATTTGCGCTTAAGCAAGTCATGCACGCTGTCAAAAAGCGTGGTATCGCCCATTGCGATAAACGGAAGCGACACAACCACAACCGCGTCCAGCAGGTCAAAATCAATAAGCTCAAGAATATTGAACTCCGCATGAAGGTAGTCCTTAAATTTGTGGGTTGCGTCCACAAGCGGCGAAAACACAGCAAGATTATAGCCGTACTTTTCGCAGCGGGAAACCAACCCGTCAAGCACACGGCTTTGATATATATTTTCGGGACAATTTATGATACAGCCGATAAGCCTGCGCTTTTCCATTGCAAGATACTCTCCCTCCGCATAAACAGGCAAACACTTCCTTTGCCATATATCTGTATTTTACCACATTGTCAGCATTTTGTCAACTGCGGGATTTTGGTATAATCTTCACATAGTTATACCCTCAGCTTATACCGAGGGTAGCATATCAGTGATTAACCTGTTAATTTATAACATTTACCAACCTGCTAGTGCATCCAAGACATCAGGATCAGTGATGTCAAAACCGAATTTGCCAGCCTCGCTATCCTCACGGGCCTTGGCATCGGCAGCATCAGCAGCGGCGCGTTCAGCTTCTTGCTGTGCTACATAAGCATCGTATTCGGATTCACTGCTAAAGATATGCTCTGGCATATAAGCAAAGCCATATCCTTCATAATTCATGCCTGTGTTAATAGCCTCATTGCCTACAATATTGTTGTATATTTTCATTGCAACAATATTAGTATCATCCGTAGGAAGTATTTCAATGTATCCAGGATGTTTCCCTGTGAAACCCATATAAGGAAATGCTTCAGCTGCGTTCTCTAGCGTAATTTCAGAATATGGAATCTTTGATGGATTAGATACGCCTTTGCGGTAAATACTAGATGCATTTTCAGAATTCCAATCGCTGAATTCATCGGTGCAAAAAGACGGTACACTAATTGAACTTGGGTCACCTGTACCTAGTTGCTGAGTATAGGTGCCATCCTCATTTATCAAATCAGTTTCTGCTAAAGTGTACTCGCCATCAGGTGTTGTTTCTGCTTCAGGTTTTGTGGGTTCGGGGGTGTTGTCTTCGATTACGACAGGTTCGCTGCTATCGGCATTTTCTGTAATTTCCGTAACCGCTTCAGAAGATGTTGTTCCAGCGGTGGTCGTGGTGGTGGTTGTCGCTAATGTGGTCGCGATTGTTGTCGCGGAGGTAGATTGAGCCGTTGTGGAAGATGTAGTTGAAGCCGCGCTCTCGCTGCTTACCTCGCTCTCTGCCGAATTTGCACAGCCGCAAAGTGAAGCGGCGGACAAAATCACAATGGTTATCAAAAGCTTTTTCATAGCGGTACTCCTTTTAATCATATAATAGCTCCGCGTTTATTATAGCACTAATTTGGTAATTTGTAAAGCTTTTAATCCACAAAAACCTAACTAAATAAAGAACTTGCCCCGTGGTTAGTCTAAAGCTGCCACAAAATATCCTCGTCCTGCGCAAACGGGATAACGGTGAGCGTTTCGCCGTCAAGCGGGGCGTGCTGCATATCGGCGGCGCACACGCGGCTGTTGGCGTAGGTTGTGTAATAATACACACCGCCGCTCATACAGCAGGAATAGGCGGTAAGCTCCTCCCTGCCGTCCGCGGTAAGCACGCTGCCGCGCGGCATTTCAACCGACCGCAGGGCATGAAAAAGCTGGGCTATGCGGCTTTCCTCGTTCTCGCCGCAGACGGAATTATGCTTCACAAACGCCGCCTTTACAAAACGCGAAGCGGGCGAAAAATCCCCAGGAAGTCCAATCGCGCCAAAGCCTCTGCCAAACGGCGAAAGCCGATATTTCCCCAGATATCGGTCAGCGGGATAATCAGCCGAAAGCGCCGTATACTGCCGCAGATTTTGCAGATGAAAGTCAAAAGACGGCGCATTGGTAAGCACGCCTACGGGGTCATTGTAGATTTTAGTTCCCTCGTCCGTACATTCAACAACAAGCGCGCCGCTGCTGTCAGCTATATGCCAGTGAAGCGGAGTGTTCGGCATATCCGCGCTGAACGGTCGGTCTATCACCGCCGTATTGCTGAGCAAAGCCGCCGCCTGCGAAATATCCGCGCACTGCGAAAGCACCCACGGAATTAGTTCAAACGGCGCTATCTGCGTTTTATCCGAAGCCGCGCGAAGATACGCGCTGTCGGGAAAGCTAAGCCCCGCCATGCACAATCCCGCCTCGTTCATTGCGTCACAGTAGAGCGGAAAGCCGTCCCTTACCACCGCCGCGCCGATAAGCGCGTAATGCTGATTTATCGCGCCGCCGTTTTTCAGGCTAAGTTTATATCTGCGCGGCATTACTGCAACCGCCGCAGGCAGCGCAAACTCGATATCCATATTTCTGCCAAAGCAGAAGCCGCCGTTATCCATTGCTATGCTTGTACACATCTTATTCGCCCCCTGTAAGAATATCCCTATTATTGCCGCAGAACAGGCAAAAATTCATCACCCGAAATTATTTAATTGTGTGCTTTTTGGTATTGATTTATCGGGGGATTATTGGTATAATATATGTATCCCCATGGGGATTTTATTAAACTATAATCATTCATTTATATATGACAGAAAGAGGTAATTATGACAAAGGTGTTACTTATCGGCGAGCCTATGGAGCTGCTTACAGCGAACGAAAAAGGCAGGCTTTCCGATGTTTGTGGATTTTCGGCTTCGGTTGCGGGCGCGGAACTTAACGTTGCCGTGGGACTGGCAAGACTTGGACTTCAGCCCAGATATATGACGCGCCTTGGCTGCGACCCCAGAGCCGAGCGCATACGCCGCTTTATGAAAGAAAACGGCATTGCGGACGACCTTATTATAACCGACCCCGACCACCAGACGGGCTGCATGATGAAAAGCAATGCGCCAATCGGCGAGCAGGAGCTTTACTACTACCGCCAGCAGACGGCGGCTTCACTTATCTGCCGCGAGGATATAGACGCGCTTGACCTTACGGATATACGCGCAATACATATAACAGGCATATTCCCCGTTATATCCGACACGGCGGCGAACGCTGCGCGCAGGCTGATGGAAAGGGCGCAGGAAAACCAGATTACCGTTGTGTTTGATCCGAACCACCGCGGTATTCTGTGGACAAAGGACGAAAACGCGCTTGCGCTGCTTAACGAAATTGCCGCCAAAGCTGATGTCTTTCTTCCAAATCTTAACGAAGCCGAAACGCTGTGCGGTCTTTCCGACCCGCGCGAAATTGCCGACAGATACCTTGCGCTTGGCACAAAGAAGGTGGTTATCACTATGGGCAAGCGCGGCGCATTCTACAAAAGCGCGGTGGAAAGCGGAATTGTCCCCACGTTTATGGCGGACGAGGTAGTTAATACTCTGGGTGCGGGCGATGGCTTTGCGGCGGGACTTATCAGCGGCATATGCGAGGAAATTCCGCTAAGCGAGGCGGTAATACGCGCAAACGCAGTCGGCAGTATGCAGCTTAACACCGCCAGCGACCGCGCGGGACTTCCCACAATGGCGCAGCTTCGCGAATATATGCTTGACCACCGCTTTGTAGCGGAAAGCTTCGGGGATTAACGCCATGACCCTTTACGCAACCGACCTTGACGGCACGCTGCTTGCGCCTGACGGCAGACTTACCGCCGAAAGCGCCGCAGCGCTTAACCGCCTTACCGAAAGCGGCGTGCTGTTTACATACGCAACGGCGCGCTCATTTGCAAGCGCCGCGCCGCTGGTGGAAGCGCTTAATCTCACCTGCCCCGCTGTTACCTTCAACGGGGTGTTTGTCATTGACCCCAAAACGGGCGCGCACATAACCGAAAACCTGCTTTCGGACAAAAGCCTTGACATTGCAAAGGAATATATCGTTTCCAACGGTATTGCGCCGCTGGTTTACAGCTATATAGACGGCAGAGAGCGCGTATCCTATCTTGCGGATAAAGCCGATGATGTAAGCGGCTTTATAATTCCCAGAAAAAGCGATAAAAGGCTGCGCCCTGTAAACGGCTACAAGCAGCTTTTTGAGGGCAGCGTGTTCTATATCACCATTGTCAACCCGACAGACGGATTGGACATTCTCGGCGAGGTTTTCAGCGGCGACAACGGATTTTCCTATAACCGTATGCGCGACACCTATGACCCCGATATAATATGGTTCGAGATATTCAGCAAAAACGCTTCCAAGGCGCAAGCCCTGCTTGAGGTAAAGAAGCTTGTCGGCGCGGACAGGCTGGTGTGCTTCGGTGACAACAAAAACGATATCTCAATGCTGCGCGCCGCCGATACGGGAGTTGCCGTAGCAAACGCCGACAGCGAAGTAAAGGCGCAGGCGGATATTGTAATAGGCTCAAACAGCGAAAACGCCGTTTCGCAATTTATAAGCGAGCGGGAGGAATATTCCCCCGAAACCGACAGATTTTCACGCGCGCTCAGCACAGCAATGACGCGCATACGCGGAATACACGGCTCTGTCGGAACGCAGAACGAAAAGCTTATCCACGCAACCCTTAAAGGTTACTACGCCCCCTACTCGGACGAGCAGGAAATAAAAATCGGACAATATTTTGCGGACGCGGTAAGCGAGGACGGAATTTTCGAGATACAAACCCGCGCCCTTTACAGGCTGCGCGAAAAGCTGAAATGCTTCACCGAGGCGGCGCGCGTTACGGTTGTTTATCCTGTGGAATACGAGCGCCGCACCGTTTATATCAGCGCGGACACTGGAGAATGTGTCAAGGAAACGCCTTTCCGCAAAGCCGACCCTAAATGCAAAATATTTGAGGAGCTATACTCGCTGCGGGAGTTTCTTTCGGACAGGCGGGTGAGGATAATTCTGGCGCGGCTTAAAACCGAAAAGCGCGTGTATTTCAAGGGCAGCGATATCCCCGATATGCGAAGCCGCAGCGCACGAAAGACGATAACCTATGAAAAAATCCCCCTCGCGCTGTCAGAGGAAATAATACTGGACAGCGCCGAAGCGTATCGAAGATTTCTGCCAAAGCAGCTTCCCCAACATTTTACCAAAAAGGAATTTATAAAGCTTTCGGGAGATGGTGCAACCTCGCTGCGCTTAGAGGTTCTGCGGGCGGCGGGAATTATAACCCAGACGGGAAAGCAAGGAAACAGCTATATCTACACAGCAGCGGAAAGGAGCGGCAATGACTGAATTTATCACAGCCAAGGCGTGCGCGGACGCGACCGAACGGCTTTACAAAAAGCTTCTGGACGAGGTATCACGCGGCGGCAAGGTTACGCTTATCGTACCCGACCAGTACGAATTTGAAACCGAAAAGGCGCTTTATCGGCGCTGTGCGGCGGCAGGAAGCGCCGCAATGTTCGGCAATATCGCGGTAAAGACGTTCAGCGGCATTTCCACGGAAATAATCACAAAATATGCGGGCAGCAAAAAGCCTGCGGACGATATTACAAAGCACATACTGATGTACCGCGCCGTAAGCGAACTTAGCGGGGAGTTGGAAGCTTTCGGCAAAATCGCGCTTAAGCCAGGATTTGCGCCGAAAATCAACGCAACAATTGCCGCGCTTAAGGGCGCGGGAATTTCGGCAGAGCGCTTCTGCGATACCATAGGCGCGGCAAGCGAGGATTTCCGCGACAGCTCTCCCCTGCTTTTTGCAAAGCTTTCGGACGTAAGCCGCATATATTCCGCGTATGACGCGCTGCTGTCGCAAAGCTACTCCGACAGGCTTGACAGCACGGCTGCGGCGGCGGGACTTGCCGCGCAGAACGGTCTGTTCAAGGGCGAAAGCATATACTGCGACGGCTTCAGCGATTTCTCCAAAAGCCAGCTTCAGCTTCTTTTCAGCATAATGGACCTTGCGGAGAACGTAACCTTTTCATTTGTTTCGGACTGCACAGAGGGCTGCCGTGAAATATTTTCAACCGTCAACGCCTGCATAAGCGCGCTTGCGGAACACTCCCGCGCCGCCGACAGACAGGTTGAGGGCGATTATCGTGTTTTCGGCGATAACGAGCGGTTCGGTTCACCTGCGCTTGCCGCTGTTGCGGAGGGAGTATTCGGCGATACCGCCACAGACTGCCCAAGCAACGGCGTGCGCATTATTAAATGCGGCGACATCTACGAGGAGGCGGACTTTGCCGCCGCCGAAATCCGCCGTCTTATCACCGAGGAGGGCTACCGCTGCCGCGAAATAGCCGTGCTTTCAACAAACGCGACAGAGTACAGAACTCCCATAGAAAGCAGCTTTGACAAATACGGCGTGCCGCTGTTCTATGACGCGCCCGAAAGCATACTTCACCTGCCGATGGTAAACCTTGTGCTGTCGCTTGTGGCGGTGCTTAAAAGCTTCACCACCGAAAATATCCTTAGCTATATCAAATCGGGCTTTATACAAAAAAGCGACGGCAAGCCGCTGACGATGCGCGATATCAATGATTTTGAGGACTACATATATGGCTGGCAGCTTAAAGGCGAAGCGCTGAAGCAGCCCTTCCCCGAAATTGGCGGAAAAACTCCCCGCGCCGAAAAAATAAGGGCGGATATAATTCCCCCGCTGCTTCAGCTTAAGCAGGACGTAAGCGGCTGCACGGGCGATGAGATAACAAAGCAAATCTGCGATTTTCTGTTTGATACGGTGGGAATACAGCGCGCCGTTGCCGCCCACTGCAAGACCTCAGGCAGCGAACTTCTGTCCGACAGCGACAAGCACATGATAGAAAGCTATCAGACGCTGTGGAACACCATGCTGGAAATCTTCGAGGGACTGTACAAAGGTCTTTACGGCTTCAAAATAAGCCTTGTGGACTATTACAGCCTGCTGCGCGATATCTGCACCACGGCAACCCTTGCAAAGCCGCCGCAGACCGTTGACAGTGTGCTTGCGGGCGATATTGCAAGAACCCGCGCGGGCAGCGTAAAAGCGGTGTTTATTATAGGCGCGACCTATGACAGCTTCCCCGCCGACAGCCTTAAGGGCGGCATTTTTACGGAATACGAAAGCGAGCTTCTGGGCGAAAGCATTGTAAAGCTTGGCATGAACCGCAAGGAGCGCTGCTGCTATGAGCGTTATCTTGCCTATCGTGCGCTGTCGCTGCCCACCGAGCGGCTTTATCTCACCTATCCCGTGCTTGGCAGCGCCTGCGACAAAAAAGCGCCGTCAGATGTTATTGCGCTTATCAGCGGCATTTTCGGCAAAGACCTTACAGAAAACGCCGCAGATATGGGAGATGAGTTCTTCTGCCGCAGTCTGCGCGCCGCACAGCAGCGCTTCGCGGGAGTTTGCAATGAGGACGGCGCGCGCCGCGCAACGCTGAAAAGCGCGCTGGAAAAATCGGGCGCAGGCGCTTTTACGCGGCAGCTTGAAAATCTCACCAAGCAGCGGCGCACAGCTTATCTGCACAGGCTTGACAGCGAAACGGCGCAGGCGCTTTTCCGCAGCAGAACCTTTTCCGCAACCAAGCTTGAAAAGCTTAATCAGTGCCGCTTCAAGTATTTCTGCGATAACGGACTAAGGATAAGGGAGCGCAGGCATCACGATTTAAGCAGCATGGAAATAGGCAATGTGGTTCACTATGTGCTTCAAAAGGTTCTGGAGAAATACTGCGCCGATATGCCCGCATTTATTCAGCTTTCGCGGGAGCAGCTTACAGCGGAAGTCCGCGCTTTTCTGGACGAATATAAAAATCTCGCTCTCGGCGGAGATTATGCAAAAACTCTGCGTTTTGGCTATCTGTATAAAAACCTTACAACAGGCGCAGTCGATATGCTTGTGCTGCTTCAAGCGGAATTTGCCGCGCGCGATTACCGTCCGAAATTTTTTGAGTTAAGACTCGGCGGCAGCGAAACCACCGCAAGTTCTCCCATGGATACCAATGCAAAGCTTGACACAAACGATATCCCCGCTATGGCGCAGGAAAAATCCGCAGAACAGCCCGCCGAACAAGCCGAAAACTCGCCCGGCAGTACCCGCACAAGCCTTAATACCCCCGCGCTTACCATAGACGTGCGCGATGATATTTCCGTAAACATCACGGGAATAATCGACCGCGCCGATATATTCACGGACGAAAGCGGAAACGAATATATCCGCGTTGTGGACTATAAGACGGGCAGTAAGGAGTTCAGCATAGTCAACGTTTACTACGGCATAAATACGCAGATGCTGCTGTACCTTATCGCGGTATGCGAGGCTAATCCCGAACTGCGCGCGGGCGGCGTAAGCTATCTGCCCTCACGGGTGACAGAGCCTATCGACAAACGAAAAGCGCCGTTTGCACTGCTTGCGCAGGACCACGCGCAAAGCGGAATGTATATCCGCACGGCTGCAAGCGAACGCGAGATGAACAAATATGCTAAGACCTTTGCCGACCTGTCCGACACAAATTCTCAAAAATTTATCCCCCGCCCCGAAAACAGTCTGACGGAGGAGGAATTCAACAGGCTTGCGGGCGACTGCAAAAAGCAGACTGCCGAAGCGCTTGACAGGCTTTACGGCGGCGATATGGACGCTGTTCCCACGATATATAAGGAAAAATCCAATGAGAAAAAGGCGTGCAGCTACTGCCGCTTTGCAAGCATATGCGGACACAGCATGGACAACGAAATCCACGCGCTGCCGCCGCAGGAAAATGACGAGAGGGAGGAAAATCAACCATGAACTGGACAGATGAACAGCTTGCGGCAATAAGCTTTCCCGAAAGCCGCTCCGCCGTTGTAACCGCCGCCGCAGGCAGCGGAAAGACCGCGCTGCTGGTTCAGCGCGTCATCCGTATCCTTTGCGATACCGAAAATCCCGTTCCTGCGGACAAAATAGCCATAATGACCTTTACACGCAATGCGGCAGAGGAATTCCGCCGCCGCATGACAGATACCGTTGCCGCAGCCGCTAAAGCACAGCCGAATAATTCTTATCTCTCGGAGCAGCTTATACGCTTCCGCAGTGCGCCGATATGCACTATAAACTCATTCTGCCTTTCAATTCTGCGCGACAATACCGAAAGCTTCGGGCTACCCGTAGGATTTTCCATAATTGACGAAACGCGCGCCGCGCTGCTTAAAGCAGATGCTATCGATGCCGCAATGGAATACTTTTACTCCGATGAATTTGACGCACAAAGCCGCGACCTGCTGTTCAAGACATTTTCATTCCGCAATGACGAAAGCCTTATAAAGGCTGTATCCGAAATCCACGAAAAGCTTACCTCGTTTGCCGACCCGCAAAAATGGCTTGACGACTGCTGTGCCGCCTACGGCTCGGTCGAAGCTGCGGAAAAGCGGTTTATGCCGTACTATCTCAGCACGCTGCGCAGAAGGCTAAGCGGCTGTCGCGGCAGCTATGACGGCTATGAAGCGATAATCACCGCGCTTCCAGATACGCACCCCGACAAGCCAAAGCTTGAAAAAATGCTTCAGGACGACAGCATAAAGCTGCTTGAAGCCGAAAGCTTTATCGCCACCTTGAACCAAAACTCCACAGTAGAGCAGGCGTTTAACGGTCTATCTCAAATCGGACTTAACGCAAAAGGCACGCTGCGCTTTGCGGCGCTAAGCTGCAAGGACGAGTATGTAAAATCCCAGATTGAGCCGCTTAGAGATAAATTCAAGAAAACCTATAAAGAAAAGATTACCGCTTGTATGCCTGACCCGCTTAACGTGACAGAGGAGCTTCCCGCGCAGCACACCGCCATATGCGCGCTGGCACAGCTTGTAAAGCGCTTTGCTGATGAATATACGGCGCTTAAGCGCGAAGCGGGCTATGTGGATTTTGCCGACTGCGAAAGGCTGCTGCTTGATAAGCTGAGAAGCGACAGGCAGTTCCGCAGCCGTATATCGCAGCGCTTTAGCTGTATCATAATAGATGAATTTCAAGATACAAACGATATCCAGTATGAGATATTCAGGCTGATTTCGGATAACGAGAACAACCTGTTCTTCGTGGGCGATATCAAGCAGTCAATCTATGCCTTTCGCGGAGGAAATCCCGCAATTATGCGCACCCTGTGCGAGCCTGATAAAAAAAGGCTTCTGCCGCTTGCGCGCGGCACAAAGGCTGCGCACAAATCCATGCCGCGTAAGCTTTCCGCAATGCACAGGCTGATTAAAAGCGGCACGGCGGTTGACGGCAAGGGCAAGTTCACCCCGCTGCCGCTTAACAGAAATTTCAGAAGCCGCGCGGAGGTTATCACCGCCGTAAACGCAGTGTTTACGGGACTTATGACAAAGCAGTACGGCGATGTGGATTATGATGACAGCACAAAGCTTTTCTGCGGCGCGGATTATCCGCAGACCGAAGCCGACTATACCGCAGAACTTCATCTGCTTGATTATTATGACGCGGACGATAAAACCGAAGCCGAAGCAAGGTATACCGCCGCGTTTATAGCGGATATGATAAATCGGCAGTTCCCCGTAAAATGCGGAGATGCCACACGTCCCTGCCGCGCGGGGGATTTCGGCATACTGCTGCGTTCCTCGCCAAACCGTGAGGTTTTTGAAAACGCGCTTCAAGACCTCGGCATAAACGTGCGCAAAAACGGCGGCAGCAGCTATCTTGCCAGCGAGGAAATAACGCTGGTGCTTAATTTCCTTAAAATAATTGATAACCCGCTGCGTGACGAGGAACTTTTAATCGTGCTTATGTCGCCCGTATTCGGATTTACCGCCGATGAACTTGCAAAGGCAAAGCTTGGCGTGCTTGGCATTGACGAAGCCGCAGCGGCGGGGCTTGACCTTACGCCGCTGTATGAAAGATACAAAAACTCCTCGCTTTTCGCGTGTATCAGCGCCTGCGCAAGGGCTGCCGACAGCGAAACATTCGGCGCGTTTACAGACGAGCTTTCCGAGGGGGAGCTTGCCGCGTTCCGCAGACTGCGCCCCAACGGACACCCGAAATGTGTTAAATTTATCGCCATGCTTACCCAGCTTCGCTCGTTTGCGGCAAACTGCTCCGTAGAGCGGCTGATACGCAGGATATATGATGACACCGACTTTTTCTCGGTTATCTCCGCTTACGAACAGGGCGAACAGCGCCTTGCAAATATACGGCTGCTGCTGAAATATGCGGCGGATTTCGAAAACAGCGGCGGCGGCTCGCTTGGGGATTTTCTGCGCTATACCGACAGTGTGCGCGAAAAGGGCGAAAGCCTTGCGGGCGCCGTTCTGCCCAATAACGAAACGGACAGCGTGCAGATTATGACTTTCCACGCCTCCAAGGGACTGGAAATGCCCATTGTAATTCTTGCGGAACTTGGCAAAAAACCCAACAATCAGGACATGAGCGGCGCAATGGTATTCAACCGCAGCGCGGGACTTGGACTGCGCTATGTGGATATAGAGCAGCGCTATCGCTACAAGCCGTTCGGCTATACCGCAATCACCCTTGCGGAGGAGGAAAAGCAGAAAAGCGAGGAACTTCGCCTGCTGTATGTTGCAATGACAAGGGCGCGCGAAAAGCTGATTATGGTGGGCAAAATGCAGTATGATGATATTTCGCAGCTGAGGACGAAGCGTTTTACGGCAGACTTTGCGATGTCCGAAAACAGGCTTATCGAGTGGATTACCGCTTCCCTGCTGAGATACTCGGACGGCACGCTGATAACGCAAAATCCCGTAAACCTTGGCGGCGTAAACGTGGTGGCAACAGACGAAATCCCACAGGAATGTGCTGTGGATAAACCCGCCGCCGAGAAGAACTTCACCTGCCCGCCAGATGAAACCGCCGCCGAAAGAATAGCCGCCGCAATCAGCGCGGAATATCCATACAAGGCAGACGCTGCGGCTGTCAGCAGGTTCACCGTCACCGAAATCGCCCACATGAACGATGGACAACATGAGGGCGGAACAGTGTTTATGAGCCGTCCCTCGTTTATGCCAAAAGGCAGCCTTTCGGGCAAGGAGGTCGGTGACGCATATCACCACGCAATGGAGCATTTCCCGCTTGATGAACTAAAGGCGGGCAGACAGCCTGACGCAGATTTTGCGGCGGAGGTATTGCAAAATCTGCACAGATGTGGTATACTTGACGAGGCGGAACTTAAAGCCGTAAACCCGCTGCATATCGCGGCGTTTTTCGGCAGCGCGCTTGGACGGCGTATGCTTGACAGCCGCCGTATAGAGCGCGAGTATCCTATTTTTGCGGAGCTTCCCGCAAAGGATATATATGTGCAGCAGGACGGTCTTACCATAGTGCAAGGCAGAGCGGATATGTTCTTTTATGAGGACGACGGCATTGTGCTTGTGGACTATAAAAGCGACACAAAAGAAAATCTTGAAAAAGAGCTTGAAGCATACGCAAAGCAGCTTGACATATACCGCACGCTGCTTCCGATTATGACGGGAGTAAGCGTTAAGGAGATATACATTTACTCGTTCTCCTGCGACATGGCTGTGGCTGTTTAAGCTTTTCCCTATTGGCATATTTATAACGGAGAGTGATTTTATCAAAAAGCAAATTTTAGCAAAGGCGGCGGCGCTGATTTTAAGCGGCGCGGCGCTTGTTACCTGCGCCCATGCGGACAGCGCGGGCTTCAACAACGAAAGCGCGCTTGTAAACAACGCGAGAGCCGCTTATGACAGCAAATACACCAACATAAGCTGGCAGCTTGAATCCGCCGATAATACAGGCGCGCCAGTGGTATACGGCGACAGCGTGCTTATTCCCAGCGGCAGCAGCATTGTAAGATACAGCGAGGAAAACGGCACGAAAATGGCTGAAATAAGGCTGAATAATCCCGTTTGCGCGGATTATTCGGGAGTGGTAAGCGGCAGCGTTCTGGTTCAGCCGCTGGAGAACGGCATTTGCACCGTGGACTTTACAGACGGCAGCATTACCGCAAGCCGCGAATTCGGCAAAATCGGCAGCGATGTAGCCGTGATTGACGATATGGCGTACTTCTCCGCAGACAACGGCGGCGGAGAAACATTCTACTGCGTAAGCCTTGACAGCGGACTTACAACCCTGTGGCAGTATGAAGCTGCGGACGATATCACCTCGCCCACGGTTCAGGGGGACTATGTTATTTTCGGCGCGGGTGAAAATCTTGTAGTCTGCCACTACAAGGACGGCACGGCAAACGAAATTCCGCTTGGCGGCAGGATAACCACAGCGCCGTTTGCTTCGCAGTACGCGGTGTTTGCGGTGCTTTCCGACAGCGCCGTAAAGCTGCGCCTTAACGCGGACGGAAGCATGGAGGAGGACTCGCTGCTTTCCTGCCATACGGGCGAAAATTCCTCTGCCCCGCTTGTATACAACAGCAGGCTGTATATCTCCTCTGCCGAGGGGCTGCACATAATCGACAGCATAAACATGGAAATTACCGAAACGCTTTCAGACATCAAAAACGGCAGCGACCCGTTTATCTGCCGCGGAAACGGAACGCGCATGTACACCATTGCCGACTACAACGGCGGCAAGGCGCTTCACAGCGTCTATGACGCAGGAGAGGACAACGAGCCTGCGGACGCAATTCTGGCTGTACTGGAAAACTATGACGGCGGCAAAAGCGCGGTTTCGGATAACGGAACTATGTATTTCCGCGATGGTCTAGGCAGAATTTACGCGCTCACCCGCGTGGAGTACGATATATTCACAATGGTGATAAAGCTTGTGCTGCTTGCCGCGCTTATCGTGTGCGTATTTATCTGGCTGCGGCTGATGGGAAAGCGCAGGGAAAAATCCCAGCCGCGCTTTTAAGGATTGTTTGCTATGAAGAAAATTCTTTTTATTGCCACAGGCGGAACTATCGCCTGTGCGCCCACTGAAAACGGTCTTGCGCCTGAAGCCACGGCTCAGCGGCTTCTTGAAGCCGTGCCGCAGCTTGCGGATATCTGCGCCATTGAAGCGGTACAGCCGTTTTGCTTGGACAGCACCAATATGTCCCCGCGCGAGTGGACTGAACTTGCGCGTATAATTCAGCATAGCTATACCGATTATGATGGCTTTGTTATCGCGCACGGCACGGATACGCTTTCCTATGCCGCGGCCGCTTTAAGCTGCCTTATCCGCAGCGCAGACAAGCCGATAATTATGACAGGCTCACAAAAGCCCATGCAGGCAGATAATTCCGATGCGCCGCAAAATCTTTATGACGCTTTTCTTGCCGCGTGCAGCGATTTCTGCGGCGTTGGTGTAGTGTTCTGCGGCAGGCTGATTGACGGTCGCTGCGCGCGCAAAATCCACACCGTAAACGCGGACGCTTTTGCAAGTATCGGTATGCCGCAGGCGGGCGAAATCAAAAACGGAACAGTCACGCTGAATAACAGCGGCAGTGACGGCGTACCCATATTCTTCAACCATATGAATACGGCGGTTTCGCTTGTAAAGCTTATTCCCGCGCTTGACCCGGATATACTGGATTTTGCGGCGGAGAAAAGCAGCGTGCTGATTATCGAGGGATTCGGCGCGGGAGGTTTTCCCGACTACGGCGAAAAGGCGTTTGAGCGCAAAATTGCGCAGCTTGTTCTGGGCGGAATTACGGTGATTATGCACACGCAGGTACCAGAGGGTGGCTGCGATATGTCGCTTTACGAGGTGGGCAGAAACGCCGCCAAAAAATACGGCATAATAGAGGCAAAGAACATGACCACCGAAATGGCGGTAATGAAAGCAATGTGGGCGCTTGCCTACTCGGACAGCCGCGACACCTTTAGGGAACTTTTCCTGTCGGAATAAGCGCAGCGCTGCAAAATAACATTCGGAGGAAGCTATGGAAATTACACTGAAAAACAACGGCATAACCGCGAAAATAATATCAAAGGGAGCGGAGCTTAAATCGCTTTGCGCTGACGGGCGCGAACTTATGTGGCGCGCAGACCCCGCGTTCTGGGGAAAAACCTCCCCCCTGCTTTTCCCTATGATAGGCACGCTTAAAAACGGCAGAACCATAATTAACGGAAAAGAATACGCAATAACCAAGCACGGCTTTGCGCGCGATTTTGAACTTACCCCGCAGGAAATCACACCCACCTCCGCTATGTTCAGCCTTGAACCGAACGATATCACAAGGGCAATGTACCCGTTTGAGTTTGGCTTTACCGTGCGCTATACGCTTAAGGCGGACGGAATTACGGTTACATACCGCGTAAGGAATAATTCTGAGCTTCCTATGCCGTTCTGCATAGGCGCGCACCCCGCGTTCGCCTGCGACGGCGATATGACGGATTATCGCCTTGAATTTGCAAAGCGCGAAACCGCCGCTGTTCCCAATTACAACCTTGAAACAGGTCTGCATGAGGAAAACAACCGCCGCCCGCTGCCGATAAAGGACAACGTTCTGCCGCTGTCGCATGAAATGTTTTACAGTGATGTGTGTTATTTCGACAAGCTTGTTTCGCGCTCTGTCTATCTACTTGACAAGCAGAACAAGGGCGTGCGGGTGGATTTCCCCGATTTTACAAGCCTTGGCGTATGGCAGGCTAAGGACGCGCCGTTCCTCTGCATTGAGCCGTGGTGTGGCTCTGCCGATTTTGACGACTGCACCGGCGTTTTCGCAGAAAAACGCGGCATAGAGATACTTCAATCCGGCGCGGAAAAAGCGTTTACCTATTCAATTACGGCGGTGTAATACCGATTGATTAAATGCACACAACAATTTTGCCGCCCTCAATGACAAGAATGTTGTCCGCATCTATATCATAGCTTTTGGGCGAGATGTCACAGCCGCCACACCGTCAAGCACTGATGATGAGGAACGCCCGCTAAACATCACCCTTTATTCAACTGTTGAAATGGACGGTGACGCCGTGGGCGAAGCCGTATCGCGGTATAATGACAGACAGGCGTATATCGGAAACGGCGGCAGAAGCCACGGCAACAGCATTTACTTTTTTATATGTTCACTGAGAGTCATAAAAAGTAATATTGCACGATGTTGCATGAAAAACACTGTGCGATTTACTGAAAAACTCATCATCGTATCATCGAACGATTGGATTTTTATTCAGTATATTCCGTTGATCTGTATTTATATAAGTAAATGCTGTTACCCTGAGCCCCGCCGCGCAAATATTGTACGCGGCACTGCCTATAATCTCCACAAAAATTGTTCCCGTGCCAAATATTTTTCCTGTTTTTGCCTATAATAGAAGTAGATATTACCTGCCTTTGGGCGAAAGGAGCTTCTATGATAGCATTCAACGGATTTACGGAAAAGGCTTCAGCGGCGCTTAATGCTGCGGTTGCCGCCGCTATGGGATTTGGTCACACCTATGTGGGCAGCGAGCATATCCTTTACGGACTTACTGCGGACGAAGGCAGCCCCTCGGCTCTGGTGCTGAAAAAATACGGCGTGGGACGGCGCGAGGTGCTTGCAAAGCTGGAAGCCTTGGTCGGCAGAGGTTCCCCCACGCGGCTTTCGGTCTCCGACCTTACGCCGCGCAGCAGACGGCTGATGGAAAGCGCAATTTCACTCGCGTCAGCCGAAGGCAGCAAGGCAGCGGGAACAGAACATCTTCTGCGCGCAATAGTGCTTGATAAGGACTGCTACGCGAGCGTTATTTTGTCCCAGCTTGGCGCAAACAGCGAACGTATCGCGCAGGAAAACAGCGCCCGCCGCTTTGTTGAACCCACTCCTGACGAAAAGGAACGCCGCGGCAAAAATCCAAACCTCAACAAATACGCAAGGGATATAACAGCGCTTGCGGAAAGTGGCAGGCTTGACCCCGTAATCGGGCGGGACGCGGAGATTGAAAGCGTTATCCGCGTACTGCTGCGGCGCTATAAAAACAATCCCTGTCTTATCGGCGAAGCGGGCGTAGGCAAAACCGCCGTGGTGGAGGGCTTTGCTCAGAGGGTTGCGCGGCGGGAAGTTCCCGCGGAACTTTGCGGAAAGCGTGTCTACTCGCTTGACCTTACCTCTATGCTTGCGGGCGCTAAATATCGCGGAGATTTTGAGGACAGACTGAAATGCGTGCTTGAGGAAGCCACTCCCGCCAACGGAATTATATTGTTTGTTGATGAGCTTCACGGCATTGTCGGCACAGGCGCGGCAGAAGGCGCGATAGACGCGGCAAATATAATGAAACCAAAGCTTGCGCGCGGCGAAATATGCGTAATAGGCGCTACCACTACTGAGGAATACCACAAATTTATCGAAAAGGACAGCGCGCTGGAACGCCGTTTTCAGCCGATAACGGTGGAAGCGCCAAGCAAGGAAACGGCGCTTTGCATACTAAAGGGACTTCGCGGCAGGTATGAAGCCCACCATCATGCGATAATAACAGATGACGCGCTTAATGCGGCGGTGGAGCTTTCCGAGCGGTATATAACCGACCGCAATCTTCCCGATAAGGCAATAGACCTGCTTGATGAAGCGGCGGCACAGGCGCGGATTTCACAGCAGGAGCAGGGCGGCATACGCCGTATAGAGGAAATCCGCACCCGCATGGCGGCGGCAATAGCCGAAAAGCGCTTTACGGAAATTCCCGCGCTGCGCGAAAAAGAAACCGCCCTTATCAGGCGCGGCAGGCAAAACGAAGCGCAGGTGACAGTTGACAGCGAAGCGGTTGCGCGTACCGCTTCCGTTATTACGGGAATACCCGCAGCACAGCTTACAACGGACGAAACCAAACGGCTTTGCGCCGCGGAAGCTATCCTTAAACAGCGCGTCATAGGACAGGACGGCGCGGTAAAACAGGTTGCGGCGGCGATAAGGCGCGGCAGAAGCGGTCTGCGCGACCCCAAACGTCCCGTATGCTCATTTCTGTTTCTGGGACAGACTGGTGTAGGCAAAACCGAGCTGTCAAAGGCGGTTGCCGAAGCGGTATTCGGCGATGAAAACCGTTTGATAAGATTTGATATGTCGGAATTTATGGAGAGCCACTCGGTTTCCAAGCTTATCGGTTCGCCGCCCGGATATGTGGGATACGAGCAGGAGGGTCAGCTTATAAAGCGTATACGCACCTCGCCCTATTCCGTGGTGCTGTTTGACGAAGCCGAAAAGGCTCACCCCGATGTGCTTAACCTGCTTTTGCAGATACTGGAGGACGGCGTGCTTACCGCCGCAGACGGAAGAAAAGCCGATTTCCGCAACGCAATTATTATTCTTACGGGAAACGTGGGCGCAGAGGTTCTTTCGCGCAGCGCGGTCGGCTTCGGCGAAAGCAGCGGCGGCAAAAGCGATGTTATGCGCGAGCTGAAAAAACGCTTCCGTCCCGAATTTCTTAACCGCATTGACAGCATAGTTGTGTTTGAAAGCCTTGGCAGCGTGCAGCTTCAGAGCATATGCCGACTTATGCTTAATTCGCTTATTCAGCGCGCCGCCGCCTGCGGAATAAAACTTTCCTTTGCCGAGGAAGTTATAGAGCAGCTTTGCCATGAAGCCATGACAGGCGAAAACGGCGCACAGCGGCTTGGTGCGCGCCCGCTGCGCAGGCTGATAACCTCACAGGTAGAGGATATGCTTTCGGGCAAGCTGATAAACGGGGAACTTAAAAACGGCAGCAGCGCGGAGGTAGTCTGCACGGGCGGAAAACTTTCCGTAAGAAGCGGTCAGAATTTAGCCGCCGCGCATACCCCCGCAGGCGGCTGATAATTAAGGCAACACCGCACAAAGACCATCTTTTGGATTTTGTGCGGTATCACCTTAAAAATCCGCCCGCAGAATTATCTGCGGGCGGATTTTCATATTTGCAAGTCTTATCTGTTGGACTGCTTGTTGGTGCTTGTGTTCTGCTGTTCGGGCTTGTTGTTCTGCTGATTCTGCTGCTGGTTGTTCTGCTGATTGTTGGTTTGATTACGGTTAGACATGATATAATTCCTCCTGAATGGTTATATGCGGGAATTTCCGCAAATGTATTGTGCGCAGAGGTTTGCGGAATATACGCGGCAGCAAGGTTTTTAAGACGATTTTTGGCAGCAGCCGCAAATCTGCCGCAGTTTTGCACAATCATGCAAAATTTCTCTTGCAAAATCCATTGATATGTGCTACAATAAAGTTGAAGCAATTTTGCTGACATCTCATTTTTGAAAGGAGCAAATTAAAATGAGTTTTTTAGACGAGCTTATATCCACCACTAAGAATGTTGCCGCAACCGCAGGCAAAAAAACCGATGAGGCTGTAAAAATCTCAAAGCTTAAAATCAAAAAGTCGCAAATCGGCAGCGAGATTAAATCCAAAAACGAAAAGCTGGGCGATATGATGTACCAGATGGCAAAAAGCGGCGAAAAGGACAACGAAGCGTTTGACGCTGCCATTGCAGAGCTTGACGGTCTTTACGAGAAGCTTTCCGAAGTAAATAAGCAGCTTGACGAGCTTGGCGGCTATATCACCTGCACAAGCTGTGCGGCAAAGACCAAAAATGACAACAGCTACTGCCCCAAGTGCGGCGCAAAGCTTCCCGTGATTGAAAAGGCAGAGCCTGCCGAAGCAGCCGAGGAAACCGAAACCTCCGCAGAGGAAACCGAGGACAAGGCTGAATAAGTTTTTTTCTTCAAATAAAGCCAAGAGGGACTGTGAAAATACAGTCCCTCTCGTTTGTCTTATGGAGTTAAGTGGAGTTGGTAAAATTAGTTTCTTTTCTTGCTGAGAAGCAGTGCGCCGCCTGCAATTGCAGCAATACCTGCCACAGCAGCTATGCCCTCAACGCCTGTGTCAACGCCGTCCTTGCCATCTGCGGCAGAGGGAACGTTTGTGTCAACAATAGTATCTGCGGGTGTATCAGTAGAGGGAGCGTCAGGCTCGTCATAGGAGGTTTCGTAGTCAAGAGAAGCTACAACCTCGCCATCGGAATTGTAGAAAGTTATGTTGGAAATTTCGGGTGCTGCGTTTTCGTCACTATTCCACCATGAGTTAAATCTGATACAGCCGTAGCCTGCAATCTCTCCTGTCGAACCGATAGCCTTAAGACCTGTAATGGGGTTTTCGCTGAGGTCGAAAAGCTCATAAGTATACTCTGTAAGACCCTCGTCAGAGATAAACTGATAATCATTGACTGTGCCTATCTCGCCGCTGTCAACCCAGTTGGTGTATTTGCCGTCTGCTTGCTCCAGACCCTCAAGGTTTGCTGAGCCATTCCAGCCCTCGCCCCACTTGAAGGTAGCGGTAATCTTAGCGATATCGCCAAAATCCTCGCCGACAGCCTGTGCAATGTCGATAGTGCCAGGGAATGTGAACTCAGCGTTGTTTACGTTAAGAGGTTCAGCGTCATCAAACTTTACGTCGGGTCTTTCAACAATCTCATCACCTGCGACAATTTCCTTGCCGTCAGCGTCATAGAAAGTTACAAAGTCGATGGTGTAAACAGCGTCAGGGGAAGCAGACCAGCCCTGTACATATACAGCAGCGCTGCCGTCCTCGGGAGCGAATATGCCGTCAAGTCCCTCAAGGCGCGCGGTAACGTTGCCCTCGCCAGACTCCCATGATGTGCTTACCCACTCGCCATCAAGGGTAGTTACGCCAATGCCGCCATTTGCGTATTCGCCCTTAACGGTTATGCCCACCTCAACCACGTTTACCTTTGTGTAGTCAACATAGGGGTCGGGAATCATCTCATAAGCTGCCAGATTGTCAGCCGTACCCTCTGCCAGAGCGGCATAAGAGCATACCGAAACCGCACTGAACGCAACGGCAGAAGCTGCCACAGCGCCAAGTATTCTTCTGATTTTCATGTCAATCAATCTCCTTAATTTATTTATTGCAGCGGCAAAAGCCGCCCTATAATCAGCCGCAAGCGGCAAATTATAATTAAAAGAACTTCTCGGGGTCAGCCTCGTAGGAATTACTGCATATCTTGATAAAGTCGATTAACATCAAAACAAGGCTTCCTAAGCCAAACGTTACAAACAGACCGATAATCTTTACAAGACCTTTTTTGGTTTCACCCATCATAAAGTTATGTACACCCAACATACCTAAGAACCAACAAATAACGAGCATTGAGGCTTTGCTGTTTCCTGCAAGGTCATTTCCGATTGAGCCACCCGAACTTCCCTTTTTTATTGCCGCGCCACACCTCAAGCACACGGCGGCAGCGCTTGAAACGCCCGAACCGCAGTATTCGCAGAATGATATGCCTGTACCCTTTTTAACTCCGCAGCCAAGACAGATCGCTTGATTTTCGTTCATTGCCCTACCGCAATTTCTGCAAAATATCATAATAACTACCTCCACAATTATGCCTAAAGTCTGACATAAACCGCCATTTTTTTGGTTAATGCTATGTTCACATTGTATAACTTTTTGACTGCTTTGTCAATAGGTTTGGAAAAATAATGCAAATCTGCACACAAAGCGACGCATGTCGATAAATTTGTGCAATATGGACGTATGATTCGCAAGCAGAAATTGCCATAAAACAAGTACAAGTTTTAGTTAAATTTCAACTAATATGCACTTATTATATACTTTTTTAACCGTTTTGTCAATAGGTTTAGTTAAAAAAGCTATAATAAAAGTATTGGGGGTGCAGGCAATATGACTTTGGGAGAAAAAATAAGAAATGCCCGCGAGGACATGGATTTGTCACAGCTTGAAATAGCAAGGCTTATTCCTATGAACCAATCCAACTATTCAAAAATAGAAAGAAATATTCAGGAGCCGAGCATTGAACAGCTAACGCGCATTTGTCGGATTTTAAGACTTGATCCGAGATACCTGTTGGACTTGGAAGAACTTGAGTTTATATCCACCGAGGACAAGAAACTGCTTAACGATATCAAGCGGTTTTTGAACGAGCATAAATAAAAGCAGCGCCGCACAAATACCAGCCTTTGGATTTTGTGCGGCGCTGCTTTTATTTCACCCAATAGCCTAGGACACAACACGCCCGTCCGCAATGCGGATAAGGCGCTGCGCCCGCTGCGCGGTCTGCGGGTCATGGGTAATCATCACCACCGTTTTGCCGCAGCGGTTAAGCCTGCTCAGAATATCCAGCACCTCGCGGCTGTTACTGCTGTCAAGATTTCCGCACGGCTCGTCCGCAAGAATTATCGCGGGGTCGGCGGCGATTGCCCTTGCAATAGCGCAGCGCTGCTGCTGTCCGCCCGAAAGCTCCGAGGGACGGTGGCGCGCACGGTCGGACAAGCCCACTATTTCAAGCGCTTCTGCTGCGGCTGCGCGGCGCTGCGCCTTTGGCACGCCCCTGTACATCAAAGGCAGCTCCACATTCTCCTGCGCCGTAAGCGCGGGAACAAGATTGAAGCTTTGAAACACAAACCCTATCTTTTTGCTTCGTATGCCGCTAAGCTGCTTATCATCAAGCTGTGAAACATCATTCCCGTCAAGCAGATAAGTCCCCGAAGTGGGCGTATCAAGGCAGCCCAGAATATTCATCAGCGTGGATTTGCCCGAACCGCTTACACCCGTTATGGTAACAAACTCCCCGCTTAATACGTCCAGACTTACCCCGTCAAGAGCGCGCACCTCTGCCCCGCCAACGCTGTAACGCTTGCATAAATTTATTGCTTTTATCGACATAACAATACCCCCTGATTTTGACCTTTATTCCAGTTTTCAGTTTTGCCAAAATCAAGGGGATTATACCTTACAGCTTCTCTATATCAAACATATTCTGCATAATCAGCCATGCGGGAATGTAGCAGCGGTTTACCGTCCACCAGCTTACGCCCGCAAGACCGTACTCCCCCACAAGCGCAAGCTTTGCGGCTATGCTGCGCGGGTCGTCAAACCACACAACGTGCGGTTTTCCATCGGCGGCGGTATAGCTGAAATACGGAGTCTGCGCCGTTTCGTCAAACATAATCTCGGCGTTATTCTGTGCGGCAAGCTCCGCCGCAGCCGCAAGCCCAAGGCTTTGCGCGGGCGTACCGCGAGTATACGGCAGAGTCCAGTCATAGGCGTAATTTGGCAGGCTCATAAGCAGCTTTTCGGGCGGAATTTCGGTCACGGCGTAATCCAGCACACGGCGTATCTCGTTAATTGGCGACACCGCAAGCGGAGGGCCATATGTGTAGCCCCACTCGTATGTCATCAAAATCACATAATCCGCAATTCTGCCCTGCGCGGCGTAGTCGTGCGCTTCATAAAGCAAGCCCTGCTGGTCTGCCGAAACCTTTGGCGCAAGCGCAACCGTAAGTATATAGCCAAGCGGGCGGATTCGCTGCGCCAAAGCTTCAAGGAAGCCGTTGTAAGCTTCGCGGTCGGCGGGCGCGATGTATTCCATATCCATATTTACGCCGTAGTAAGGCTTGCTTTGAAGCTCGGTGACAATTTCCTCAATCAGCTTTTGCTGAAGCAAGGGGTCGTTAAGTATCATGGAAAGCGCGTCTGTGTCAAATCCGCCGTCATACAAATTCGTCACAACCATAAGCGGCATAACCGCCGAGCGCACCGCGCGGTTGACAAGGTTGCTGTCATCGGGCGCGACCAAATCGCCCTCAGGCGTAAGCGTATAACTGAACGGACTTAAAAACGTAAGAAACGGCAGCACGCAGTTAAGCGCGCTTTCGGTGATGGTGGGATAGGCATAGCCGTTCACAACCGCACGGCGGCGCGGCGGCTGTTCGCCCACGGGAATTATCACCGTGTCCCCCACCCTTAAATTAAGCGGGTTGAGATTTGGATTTGCGTTTACCAAAGCGTCCAGCGGAACGCCGTATTCCTGCGACAGCGAGTACAGCGTCTGCCCCTCGCGCAGTATGTAGCGCACGCTGTCCGTCATGATAAGCAGATTTTGTCCCACCGCCAGCCGCGAGGGGTCGCGCAGCGCGTTGTCAGCCGCAATCCTCAGCGGGGGAATCCCGAATTTCCGTGAGATAGCGTTAAGCGTATCTCCGCTTTCTACCGTATAAATAATCATAAATGCACCTCCGCATAAAAAAAGAGATACCAAAACATTTCGGTATCTCATTATATGCGGTTTTGGGGATTTTGGTTTACGCTTCGGCGTACACCTCGTCCGTTTCGTCATGGTCGGGGTGATTTTCGGGAGAGCCAGAGCCGTCAGGCTTATCTCCCCTGAACAGCAGCTTAAGTATAATCGGCACAGCCACCGAGGAGCAGATTATCAGCATAATAACCGCCGTGAAATTCTCCGATGAAAACAGTCCGCAGGCAAGCCCCTTTTGCGCAACTATAAGCGCAACCTCGCCGCGCGTCATCATGCCAACGCCGATTTTAAGCGCGTCCCGGTTGCTGTATCTGAATACCTTTGCCATAAGTCCGCAGCCGATTATTTTTGTTATCATGGCAACCGCCACAAACGCCAGACCAAACCACAATATCTCAAGCGAGAAGCCATCCAGCGAGGTTTTAAGTCCTATACTTGCGAAAAACACAGGTCCGAACAGCATGTAGCTGCTGATATCCATTTTGCCCGCGATATACTCCGCGTCACGCAGGTTGCACAGGATAATTCCCGCAACATATGCGCCCGTGATATCGGCGATACCGAAAAACTCGTCCGCGCAGTACGCCATTATAAAGCACAGCGCAAGTCCGAAAATAGGTATGCGACGCTGATGGAAAAACTTCTTATCCAGATATTTGAACAGGAAATAAATCAGCACGCCCACGCACAGGCTGAACACAATAAACAGCAGCGTTTTTACTATAACATCAACAGGCTTTGCGTCAGCGCTCTTGAAGCCTATAACAAACGTCAGCACGATAATGCCGATAACATCATCTATTATGGCGGCGCTCATGATAAGCGTTCCCACCCTGCCTTTCAGATGTCCAAGCTCGCGCAGGGTCTGTACGGTTATGCTTACCGAGGTCGCGGTCATAATCGTTCCCACAAACACCGCCTTGAAAAACTCCTCCGAGCCTATCGGTGCAAAGCCATAGAAGCAGGAATACAATGCCCAACCGCCCACAAGCGGCACAAACACGCCCGCGCAGGCAACGCACAGCGCCACAGGGCCTGTCTTTACAAGCTCCTTAAGATTTGTTTCCAGTCCTGCGGAGAACATCAGCAGCACTACGCCTATTTCCGCCATTCCCGCAAGGAAATCCGACTCGCCCACCAATCCCAGAACGCTTGGTCCTATCAGCAGACCCGCGATTATCTGTCCAGCAACCTGCGGCGCTTTCAGCTTTTTTGCGCCAAGCCCCAACAGCTTTGCCGCTATTATAATTATTGCCAAATCCTTAAAACAGGTTATCGTATCCATTTTTAAGCCTTTCATACAGTTGAATTTTTCGCACCATACTATTATATAACTATTCTGCCCTTTATTCAAGGCTAATTCTCAACAATTATTGCGGACTTTCGCGGATATTTTTTGTTACACTCGCTTACACTATATTAAATAAACAAATTCATGATAAACAATTCATGGGGGAATTTTTATGATATCGGAATTATCGGGTAGAGCAAGGTCGCTGCGCTGTGCCGCCGATGGCAAGGTTATAATGCTTTCGGAGCTTGCGGATAAAAAATTCGCCCGCAGACTGGCTGCGGACGGATACGCGGTTAAGATAAAAAAGCTGCGCGCAGTTCCGCGGGGCGCGGACGTTTTCAGCGCAGCAAGGCGGCTGCTTTTGCCGCTTGTGCAGCCGCCCGAATATGTTGAAATAGTCGCACCCGCCGATGGAGTAGTTACCGCCGTGGGGGAATTTTTGTCGCTGCGCACGGGCGACGGCATAGAAATCTCGCTTCACCACGGCATATCGCAGAGCTTTCTGCCCTCGGTGGGCGAAAAGGTAAAGCGCGGCGAGGCTGTATGCATAGCGCGGCGCAGCGTTATACAGCAGAACAGCCTTGGCGGCGCGGTCGCCGTGATTTTTGCAAAGCCGCAGCAGATTACCGAGCTTTATGTACGGACAGGCAGACGCCGCGCGGGAGAAAGAACCGCGTTCTACAAAAGCAATCACTGAAAAGCCTCAAAACCCCGCCGCGACTGTATTTTCGGCGGCGCGGTCTTGAAATTTCCCGAATTACGGCAATTCTATAACAGCCGCAGTGCAGCCCGATAAGCTTATCGTGTTTTCGGCTGCTTCAACAGTTCCTACCGCGTACAGAAGTCTGCCGCCCTCAAGGTCGGCGCTGTATGGCTTTTCGCAGGGATTTATTATCACCTTTATTTTCTGGCTGTCGCACTCGCGCAGGTATATTGTGGGATAATCGCACTGAAGCCACGTTATCTTCGCCTTGCTTTGCAGCGCGGGATTCGCCATTCTCAGCGCGATAAGCCGCTTAACCTCGCTGTATATGGAATTATCGTCCGCCATCTGGCTTTCCGTGTCGGGACGGTCGGGTGCTGAATCAAGCGGGATATAAAGTTTATCCGCACGCGCGGAGGAAAAGCCCGCGTTAAGTCCCTTGTTCCACTGCATTGGCGAACGCGAACCCGTTCTTCCGTAGCCGCCCTCAACCGAAGTAAGATTTTCCACAAAGCGCATACCGATTTCGTCACCGTAATATATAAACGGCGCGCCCGGCATGGTCAGCAGAAACGCAAACGCAACCTTGATTTCGTCCGCGTCAAGGCGGCGCGCAAGTCTGTCCATATCATGGTTGCCCGATGGGATACAGATAAGTCCGCTGCCGTCAGTTTTCTCGTAATTTTCGGTGTACTTCTCAATAAACGCCTTTGCACTGCCATTTCCCCGCTTGGAAAAATACGGCTCGTCACAGCGGAACAGGTCATTATAATGTGATGGCCCAAAATGCAGCAGAAAATCCATATGAAAGCCGCCGCGCAGCGATTTGTCAGGCTCGCCCCACTCCGAAACCATAGCGGCATGGGGGTATTCCCTGTCGAGAAAGCTGCGGAAATCCTGCCACACCTGTATAGTACCCTCGCCATCGGGGTCGTTTTTTACAAGCGAACCTGCCATATCCACTCTGAATCCGTCACAGCCTGCGTCAAGCCAGAAGCGCATAACGTCCTTAATCGCTTCGCGCGTGGCGAGAGGTCCTGCGTCATTTATGCCCTGCTGCCACGGGAGCGTAGGCTTGTAGTAGCCGTAATTCAGCGCGGGCTGAGTGGAAAAGAAATTAAGCGCCACACTGCCGTCACGCTGAGAAATTCCGCGCAGGCACGGCAGGCAGTCCACCGACTCCCAGATAGAATTTGTCCAGATATAGCGGTCGGAATACTCGTTTCTTTCGGGCTTCATGCTTTCCTTAAACCATTTGTGATTTACCGAGGTATGCCCCGGCACAAGGTCAAGAATAACGTGCATACCGCGGCGGTGTGCCTCGTCAAAAACGCGAACAAGCTCCTCGTTTGTGCCGTAGCGCGGCGCGGCGGTGCAGTAATCCTCAACATCATATCCCGCGTCACCAAACGGCGAGAGAAAACACGGATTTATCCATATCGCATTGCAGCCAAGCTGTTTTATATAGTCCAGCTTTTTTATAATTCCACCGAAATCGCCTATTCCGTCGGCGTTGGAGTCGCAGAAGGACTGGGGGTAAATCTCATAGAATACCGCGTTATCCAGCCATGAATTGTTTTTTTCGCCCATATTATTGCTCCTTTCGCAAAAAGCGGTTGAAATGCGCTTCTTTATATGGTATTATACTACTATACAGTATGAAAATCCACTGATATAATCCTATTTTATGATACTATACTACTTTCAGGAGGAAATATGAACAAGGCAGCAGAGGAAAAGCGGCGGCACACCTCGGAAATCCGACCGTACAGCTATTATAAATGTATGATACCCGACTATTTTGCACAGGTTCCGCTGCACTGGCACGGCGAGTTTGAAATAAACTACATACTTGAGGGCTGCGGCGAATTTGTATGCGGCAGCGAAAAATTCACCGCGCGTCAGGGCGACATTGTGATAATACCGCCAAACTCGATACACGCGATATACCAGCACGGCGGTGATTTTCAGAAATACGATACGATTGTATTCAGTCCGCAGCTTCTGGGCGCTTATGATAACGACCGCTGCGCTGCGGAATGTATAAGACCGCTTCTTAACGAAAGCTGCCGAATAAATCCGCATATTACCGCTTCATGCGAAAACTACGGCGAAATAAAAGCGGCGGCAGAGAGTATTTTTTCATGCGCAAAGCAAAATCTGCCGCTTGCCGATATGCTGCTGAAATCACAGCTTCTGCGGCTGTTATGGCTGCTTTATGACAGCGGCGGCATCTGTCGCACGGAAAATCCGCCCGCCGCAGGCAGCGAGCCGCTTCGTCCCGTGCTGCAATATATCGCAGAGCATTTCCGCGAGGAGCTTAGCATACAGCAGCTTGCGGAATATTCGCATTTCAGCAAAAGCTATTTTATGGGGGAATTCAAGAGCTTTGCGGGCGTCAGCGCCGTGGAATATATCAACCAGCTTCGCATAAAAGCCGCCTGCGAAATCCTCAGGGCGGGAGAAAAAACAATTGCGGAAACCGCTTATGAATGCGGCTTCCGCAACCTTTCAAATTTCAACAGACAGTTCCGCCGCATTGCGGGGTGTACCCCAAGCGAATTTCGCAGGCTTAACAGGTCTTAGCAAACAGCAATGCACCCGCAAAATCAGCAACCCATCAAATCGCCGAATGTGTAATTTTGCTGAATACAAAGCATTTCAGCGGTACTTTTTTCCTGCCGAAATCAAGTTCTATTTCACGCTCACAAGCGCGGCTGAAACCACGGTGGTCATAAAACTGATATGTGCAGCCGTCATCAGTGAACAGAAATATCTCCTTGTCCGCTTCGGCATTTTCAAACGCCGAAAGCAGCAGACTGCCCACTCCCTTGACCTTGGAATCGGAGTCTGCGGCAAGAAATATTATCTCCCCTTCAGGCGAATGGGATTTTTTGTATTCTTCCAGCATTTCGGCTGTGGTTTTTTCATAAAGCCCCGCGCCGTTTTTGTATAACAACTTTTGCAGCACATCAAATATTTTCACATAAAGCTTTTTTCTAACAGAACGGAACTGCGGCGCTTCTCCCTTTATTTCGGCGAGCAGCACGCCCGCAAGCTGCTCGCCGTCATAGGCGGCGAAAATCTGCGTTGCACGGGTAAGTTCCAGATACCAGAAATATTTTCCATACAAATTCAGCAGAAATTTATTGCTAAGATACCAGTCAAAGTGCATTCCTGTGATGGCGAAACGTATTGCATTTTTGTGGTCTTGCTTTTTAAGCGGTTTTATTTCAATGCTCATATCCGACCTCATACTTACAGCTAAGGCGCAGAAAAATTCTGCGCCTTGTGCCTTTATCTTTCCGACATATCGGTGTATTCTCTTTCGGGGATAACGCTGACATACTGGGGACGGATAATCTTGCCCGCGTTCTGGATTTCCTCAATGCGGTGAGCGCTCCAGCCCGCAATTCTTGCCACTGCGAATATAGGTGTAAACAGCTCGCAGGGCAAATCAAGCAGTCGGTAAATAAGTCCCGAATAAAAATCAACATTGGGACTTACGCCCTTATACATCTTGCGCTTCTCGGAAATTATGCCGGGCGCCATTTCAGCAACGGTTTCATAAAGCTGAAATTCCTCCTCAAAGCCCTTTTCAACCGCAAGCGCCTTGGCGCAGCCCTTAAGCATATCGCTTCTGGGGTCGGATTTTGAGTAGATTGCGTGTCCCATGCCGTAGATAAGTCCAGCCCTGTCAAAGGCTTCCTTGTTAAGCAGCTTGTTGAGATAATCGCGGATTGCGTCCTTGTCCTTAACGTTTATGCTCTGCTTCATATCCTCAAACATACGCACAACCTTGATGTTTGCGCCGCCGTGGCGCGGGCCTTTAAGCGAACCAAGCGCCGCCGCAACAGAGGAATAGGTATCCGTTCCCGAAGAAGTTACAACGTGGGTGGTAAAGGTGGAGTTGTTGCCGCCGCCGTGTTCCGCATGAAGCACAAGCGCAAGGTCGAGAATTTCCGCTTCAAGCGGGGAATACTCGCCGTTTTCGCGAAGCAGACCGAGGATAGTTTCCGCGGTAGAATATTCGGGCTTAGGGTGATGTATAAACAGGCTTTTGCCGTTGTGGTAATGCTGATAGGAATGATAGCTGTAAACCGCCAGCAGCGGGAAAATCGCGATAAGCTGAAGGCTCTGGCGCAGAACATTCGGCACGGAAATGTCGTCTGGGGTTTCGTCATAGGAATACAGCGCCAGCACGCTTCTGGAAAGGCTGTTCATCATATCCTTGCTGGGCGCTTTCAGTATCATATCTCTTACAAAAGACGGCGGAAGCGTGCGGTAAGCCGAAAGCTGGCTTTTGAAATCCGCAAGCTGCTGCTCATTGGGAAGCTGAGAGAACAACAGAAGATAAGTAATCTCCTCAAAGCCAAAGCGCTTGTCGCGGCGAAAGCCTGCCACAATATCGCGCACGTTAATTCCGCGGTAGTAAAGCTGACCGTCGCAGGTTATCTCGTTGCCGTCGGCGTCGCGGTCTTTTGCTTTTATGCGGGAAACTTCAGTAAGTCCCGTAACAACGCCGTTGCCGTTCATGTCGCGCAGACCCCTGAACACGTTATGCTTTGTGTATAATTCCGGTGTGATGTGGTTATTGCTGCATGAAAGCTGCGCAAGCTCCTCAATGTAGGGTGTGATTTCTGAATAGTTCATGTTATTCTCCTTTCCTGATTGATAGCCAAAAAACTAAAAATACAATTTTATTATACACCATTTTGGCAAAAAAATCAACCATGGAAAAGGTAGAAAAATACCCGCCGTTATTAGCGGAAATGTCAAAAAGTAAACACCGCCTTTGCAGAAAGCGATTTTCCGCCTCCCTGCTCCACGTCTTGACAAAAGAGGCGGTTTATTATATAATTATGAGGTAAATATACATAAATGAAAGGACGATAACAATGCCGGTAAAAATTTCGGACGGGCTTCCCGCGCAAAGTATTCTGGAGGACGAGCATATCTTCGTCATGACGGAATACAGGGCGCTTCATCAGGATATAAGACCGCTTAAAATAGGGCTGCTTAACCTTATGCCTACAAAAATTGCGACAGAAACGCAGATACTGCGCTGCCTGTCAAATACCCCGCTTCAGATAGAGGTAACGCTGGTGCAGACCTCTACATACCAAAGCAAAAACACCTCAAGCGAGCATTTGCTCACCTTTTATAAGACTTTTGAGGACATAAAGGACGAGTATTTTGACGGATTTATAATCACGGGCGCGCCCGTGGAACAAATGCCGTTTGAGGAAGTTGAATACTGGCAGGAGCTTTGCACCATAATGGAGTGGACTAAAACCCACTCGCACTCCACATTCCATATATGCTGGGGCGCACAGGCGGCGTTGTATTATCATTACGGCGTGCCTAAATACCCATTGGCGGAAAAAATGTTCGGCGTGTTCAGCCATACGCTGCTTACGCCTAAATCCCGCCTGTTCAGAGGATTTGACGAGCAGTTCTTTGTTCCGCACTCCCGCCATACAGAGGTCAAGGCGGAGGATATCGCAAAAGTTCCTCAGCTTAAAATTATGGCAGTATCACAGCAGGCAGGCGTTTACGCCGTTTGCAGCGAGGACAGCAGGCAGTTCTTTATCACAGGTCATTCCGAGTATGACGCAGACACCCTTGCCGCAGAATATTTCCGCGATGTGGACAGAGGACTTTCTCCCAATATCCCCGTAAACTATTTCCCCGATGATAACCCGCAGAACAAGCCGCTGATGAAGTGGCGCTCCCATGCAACGCTTATCTACACCAACTGGCTTAACTACTTTGTATACCAGACCACACCGTTTGATATTTCCGCAGGCACAGCGGAAAATGAACGCAAGTCCTAAAATATCAAAAAGTGGTTGAAATTTTCTCAGTTATATGGTATACTAAGTTTGCAGCGGCTTATTGCCGCAAAAAATCTTTGGCAATACACACGCATTTTCCGCGCAGTGCTGCCATTACATACTAAAAGGAGATTTGTTATGTTGAACACATTATTTGCAGCAAGCTACAGCAGTTACGCATACGGTTTTTCGTTTGTGGACTGGACAGAGGTCTATGGTCTTATCGCTTCCGTTTTCACGGTTGCATTCGTTGTAATCATGTTCTTTCTCACAATGCACAAGCGTCCCTTCGGCAAGCCTGACAGCGCCGCTTATGACCTTGTAAACATTCTGAACTTCAACTGCTCTTTCTTTGAGCGTGTTGTTAAAGCCTACACACTGGCTAAAATCACCTTTGAAGTGCTTATGATACCCACAGATTTTGACAACGGCGTCCTTGTCGGCTTTAAGTATATGTTCTACAACACATTTGTGCTTGGTATTCTCGGCACTCTGATGACTTATGTTGTAGTTCTCCAGATTTACAAAATCGCAAACAAGTTCACCGCGCTTAACAAGCACCTTGAAGTTAAAGAGCCTGAGCCTGTTTACTATGCTCCCGCTCCCGTAAATCCTGCTTATGCACCCTATCAGCAGGGTTATGCTGCTCCCGCAGCACCTGTTGCTCCTGTTGCACCCACAGCACCCGTAGCACCCGTTGCACCCGCAGCACCTGCTGCTCCCGTTGCACCTGTTGCTCCCGTTGCACCTGCTGCACCCGCAGTTCCTACACCCGTTGAGGCTGCTCCCGCTCCCGCTGAGGACGCGACAAAGGCTTGCACGGTTTGCGGTAAGGAGATAAAGGCAGCCGCTAAGTTCTGCCCGTTCTGCGGCAATAACCAGTAATTCCGCGATTATTACATAACTTTGCGCCCACCCGAAAAAGGCGGGCGTTTTGTTTTGCAACCGCGCAAAACGCAAACTCGCCATGTTAGTGACGGAAAACGGTTCTGTTATGCGCACAAATACCATGCGATATATTTGTATATAATCACTATTCGATAACCTGTTGAAAAATTGCGCTGTTTATGATATAATAAATGTACAGTTAAATGTCTGTAAGTCCATGCAGATTACAGGCACGAAAGGCGGCGATTATATGTCAGAAAATACGAATAGCGGTATCCCCGTCCACGCTTTGGTTGAAATATCGGTCACACCCAACCTTACAAATGCCTTTATGGAAATTTCCGCTCCCCAGAACGGCGGAATGGACGTAACACTGGAGCAGATAAAATCGGCTATCGCGGAAAAAAACATATCCTACGGAATTTATGAGGACGCACTTCCCGATATAGTGGCTAAAAAGCGCTACGGCGAAAACATCTGCATCGCAAGCTGGCTGCCGCCAGAGGACGGCATTGACGGCACGATAAAGTATCGCTATGACAAAGAAAGCGTTATCGCCCCTGTTGAGGACGAACACGGCACGGTTGATTATAAGAACCTGGGTCTTGTAAAGAACATTCTGCGCGGCGAGCCTATCGCCGATATAACCATGCCCACCCAAGGCAAGCCCGGCACGGATATTTCGGGCAAGCCTGTCCATCAGCATATAGGCGTTGCCGTAAGCGTAAATCTGGGCAATGGCACTGTGCTTACCGAGGACGGCACACAGATTATCGCCGCAGTTGACGGAAATCTGCGGTATCTTGGCGGCACATTCGTTGTAGAGGAAGAACTGATTATACGCGGCGATATAGACGTTAAAACGGGAAACGTGGATTTTATCGGCAATGTTATAATAAAGGGCAATGTGCTTGAGGGCTACTCTGTAACCTCCAAAAAGAATATAACGATAAACGGAACTGTCACCTCCGCTGTAATTAAGGCAGACGGCGATATAACCGTGCGCATTGGCAGCATAAATTCCGATATTGACTGCAAGGGCAACGTAAAGCTAGGCTTCTGCGAAAACAGCAAAATCCGCTGTGACGGAAATGTGGAAGCCGCTACTTTCGTTGGCGGCGAGGTTTATGCCGGCGAAAGCATACTTGCCACGGGCAAGGGCGTTATGATGGGCGGAAAATATACCGCGCTTAAAAATATCGAAGCTGCGACTTTCGGCTCGGACGGTTATGCGAAAACGCTTATCACACTTGGCAACAATGCGGTTCTTTCGGAGGAAATGGATCAGCTTACCCATAAAAACGAGGAACTGGAGGACAAAATTGACCAGCTTGGCAAGATACTTACCACGCTTACAGAGCTTGCAAAGGCGGCAAAGCTTACGCCGGAGCGAGAGCGCATGAAGGTTGACGCGATGAAATCGCGCTTTCAGCTTCGGGGCGAGGTAAATCGTAACAATTCGCGCATAGCGGAGATTGAAAAAACGCTGGAACTTAAACAGAACCTGTCGGTTTCCTGCCGAAAGGAGTTTTATCCCGGCGTTATGATACGCATAAATTCATTTGTACATCAGGTTAATGTGTACACCTCCCGCAGCAAGGCTACCATCGGCAAGGAGGGCATTGTATTCCTGCCGCTTTGATAGCAGCCGCAGTGCGTTCTGCCGCTAGATACTGCTGCACATAAACACAAGCAAAGCCGAGGTTTCCTGTTCGGGGACAGCCTCGGCTTTTTGTATATGAAAATTTTATTAGCAACGGCTGAAGTCAATTGCGACCGTATCTGCCGCAGGATTTACATTCTGATGAAGTTCCTAAATTGCTGAATCCGCACTCACTGCAATACCAGTTTTGCTGAAACTTCGTTTGATATACACCTATATTTGACACAT
>CAZKXB010000017.1:0-40608 GCA_964556595.1 uncultured Ruminococcus sp.
TCAGGACCGGGCTTCATCCAAGCAATATCATCGCCTACCGTGTAAACCTTGTAGCCCTGCTTTGTATAGCACTCAGGCGGGATAAGCATTGCAAGGTTTGTCTTGCCGCAAGCAGAGGGGAACGCAGCGGTAACGTACTTTACGTCACCATCGGGCTTCTGAACGCCGAGGATAAGCATATGCTCAGCCATCCAGCCCTCTTTCCAACCCTGATAGGAAGCAATACGCAGTGCGAAGCACTTCTTGCCAAGCAGAACGTTTCCGCCGTAAGCAGAGTTTACAGACCAGATTGCGTTATCCTCAGGGAACTGAACGATATATCTCTTTTCGGGGTCAACGTCAGCCTTGGAGTGCAGGCAGCGAACGAAGTCATTGGACTCGTTGCCGAAGCAGTCAAGCACCTGCTTGCCCATTCTGGTCATGATGTTCATATTGAGAACAACATAGATGGAGTCTGTGATTTCAACGCCGACCTTAGCGATAGGCGAACCGATAGGTCCCATGGAATAGGGAATGATATACATGGTTCTGCCCTTCATAACGCCGTCATACAGGGGTGTAAGCTTTGCATACATCTCCTTGGGGTCCATCCAGTTGTTTGTAGGACCTGCGTTTTCCTTTTCTCTGGAGCAGATAAAGGTTCTGTCCTCAACGCGGGCAACGTCATTAGGAAGTGTTCTGTGATACAGGCAGCCAGGAAGCTTATCCTGATTAAGCTTGTACATAATGTCCTTGCTGTCAGCGGGGAGGGAGCATACCTCCTCAGTAAGCTCATCAAGCTGCTCCTTAGAGCCGTCAATCCATACTACGGAATCGGGCTTGCACAGAGCAATCATCTCATCTACCCACTTGGTTATGTTGGGGTTCTGCGTTAAAACGCCGGGGTTTCTTGCCATAATGTTTATCTCCTTTTTCAATAATTATTTAACAAGGTAAGAGGAAAGCCGCCTGTGTAACTTTTTTCAAGCCACAGCATACAACAAAACTTTCTCCACGTATACCATTATACATTATATTTTGCAATAAGTCAATAACAATTCTCTGAAAAAATCCATGCATTTGCTTTAATACACACGCATTTTTTTAATGAGCATTATTGCCGCTAAAACGGCTTTCCAATAAACAGAAACGGTATCGCCAAATCATAGCGATACCGTTTGATGTTATGCGTTTAATTTTGCGGATTTTATCAGTTGGAGGGCTTCATTGTGGGGAACAGCAGCACATCTCTTATGCTTGCGGAATCCGTCAGCAGCATAACCAGTCTGTCAAAGCCGAAGCCAAGACCGCCTGTGGGAGGCAGACCGTATTCCAGCGCGGTGATGAAATCCTCGTCCACCTGTGCGTCATTGCCGCCCTGCGCACGCTTCGCGGCAACCTGCTTAACAAAGCGCTCCTTCTGGTCAATGGGGTCATTAAGTTCAGAGAATGCGTTGCCAAACTCAGTTCCGTTGATAAAATACTCAAAACGCTCGGTGAAAGCGGGGAAATCGGGCTTTCTCTTGGCAAGCGGCGAGTTTTCTACAGGATAATCATAAATGATGGTAGGCTGAATAAGCTTGTCCTCAACAAAAGCTTCAAAGAACGCGATAAGAACATGTCCCTTGGTGGAATTTTCGTCAAGTTCTTCCTCAATGTGATGCTGCTTTGCGCAGGCTCTTGCCGCAGCGTCATCAGCCCAGTCAAAGTAATCAACGCCTGCATATTTCTTGACAGCCTCAATCATTGTAAGGCGCTCCCACGGCTTGCCTACGGCAATCTGCTGTCCCATATACGGAACGGTATCCGTACCGCAGACCTTAAGCGTTACGGTGCGGTAAAGTTCCTCAATAAGATCCATCATGCCGAAGTAATCCGTGTATGCCTGATACATTTCTATGGAGGTAAATTCGGGGTTGTGCGTTGCGTCCATACCCTCGTTGCGGAAGATACGTCCCACCTCGTAAACCTTGTCAAATCCGCCTACGATAAGGCGCTTAAGATAAAGCTCCGTTTCAATGCGCATATACATATCTATATCAAGCGCATTGTGGTGAGTTTTGAACGGACGTGCGGCAGCGCCGATTTCAAGCGTGTGCAGCACGGGAGTGTCAACCTCCAGATATCCGTGCGCGTCAAGGAAGCTTCTGATTTCGCGCAGGATAAGCGAACGCTTTACAAAGGTATCCTTATTTTCGGGGTTTGCGATAAGGTCAAGGTAGCGCTTTCTGTAACGCTCCTCCTTATCCTTAAGTCCATGCCACTTTTCGGGCAGGGGCAGCAGGGATTTTGACAGCAGCACGATTTCCTCGGCATGAACGGAAATTTCACCCATCTTTGTGCGGAAAACCTTACCCTTAATGCCTATGATATCGCCCAAATCCCACTTTTTAAACTCGGCGTAAGCGTCCTCGCCAACATCATCGCGGCGCACATACACCTGCATTCTGTCAGAGCCGTCACGGATATCCATAAAGCTTGCCTTGCCCATTATACGGCGGGTCATCATTCTGCCCGCAATGGCAACATCTGTATTTTCAAGCTGGTCAAAGCGCTCTCTTATCTCAGCATTAGCGATTGTTACATCATACTTTGTTATTGTATAGGGGTCCTTGCCTGCCGCCTTCAAAGCCGCAAGCTTTTCAAGCCTTATGCGGTGCTGCTCGTCAAGTTCCTCCGCGGAAAACTCCGTCACTTCAATCTGTTCGTCTGCCATTTTATTATTCTTCCTCCTTCTTGCTGATGTCAAGTATCTCAAACTGAATTATGCCGGAGGGAGTTTCAACATCAACCACATCTCCGATTTTTCTGCCCAGAAGCGCAGAACCGATAGGCGACTCATCAGACATCTGTCCCTTGTCGATATTCGCCTCGCTTGTGCCGACAATCTGGAACTCCATTTCCTCGTCCATATCCTTGTCGAATATTTTAACAACTGTGCCTATGCCTACTTTTTCGGTTGTAATATCGTCTGCGTCAATAATCTGCGCATGGGCAAGTGTAGCCTCTATTTCCGCAATGCGGGATTCAACTATACCCTGCTCGTTCTTAGCTTCATCATATTCGCTATTTTCCGAAAGGTCGCCGAAAGAGAGCGCTACCTTTATTTTTTCCGCAACCTCGCGGCGGCGCACGGTTTTAAGGTTTTCAAGCTCCGCTTCCAGCTTTGCTACGCCGTCCTTGGTCAGTACTGTAATAGGCTTGTTCATATTATGTTGTCCTCCATATTGTTATTTTATGGCACATCTTAAGCCGACTAAAAAGCTGGCTTTCCGAGGTGACTTTTAAGGAAACGCTGATTTTATCCGCGCTTCTAAATGGTTATGATTTATGCCGCCGCGATTATTTCTACCGCCTTTTGCAGCTGGGTGTCGTTTTCAAACGAAAGATATTCGGGCAGGATATCTACGTTGCGTTCCACTGTGTAGTCGGGCTTAATTCCCGTTTCGTCCCATGTTCCCGATTTTGTCAGATATATTCTGGCGGTTGAAATGGTCAGCGCGCTGCCATCGGAAAATTCATAGGTGTTCTGCATAACAGCCTTGCCCATAGTCTGCGTGCCGATTATAACCGCGCCGCAGCCATCTCTCATTGCCCCCGCAAAAAGCTCCGCAGCGGAAGCTGTACCCTCGTCCACAAGAACGGCAATCGGTATACCCGATACGGAAACCTCCGCGTCAGTTTCAACAAGCGCTTTGCGGCTGCCGTCAGCATACTCCGCGCTGGCTACAACAGTTGCGGTGATAAACTGGTTAAGTATAGGCTTCAGCGCGCTTACCACGCCGCCGCCGTTCTGCCTTACGTCAATAACGATAGCTTTTACCTCTCCACCCATAATATCATTGAGAATTGAAACAAACTGCTCCGGCGTTTTGGCGTTAAAGCTGCTGATTTTAATGTATGCGACATCGCCTTCAAGTATTTTACTGGAAACAGAGGTAATCTCAAGCTGCTGCCTTATCAGGTTTACGGTGACTTCCTCGCCATCGCGCAGAAGCTTAAGCCTTATGCGCGTGCCTACCTCGCCCGACAGCTTTTCCTTTGCGGTGCCAGCGTCCATCGAAAGCAGACTTTTTCCGTCGATTTCGGTAATTACGTCGCCCGCCAGAACACCATTAAGCTCGGCGGAACTTCCGCTGTATACCGAGGTTATCTTGAGGTATCCGCTGCCGTCGTCCTCCGCCTCAAAACCTGCGCCGTGAATAACACCGTTGTTGGTCTGCTCTATCTCATAATAGGCGGAACTTGTCATATAGCTTGCGTATTTATCGCCAAGCCCGCTGACATATCCGTTGATAACGGCGGTTTCAATAGAGTCCTCGCTGTATGCGGCGACATCTATATAGTTGGTTCTGACGGCGGCGTCAATTTCGCGCAGCTTTGCATACATACCCTCATACTTTTCGGAAGTACCGATTTTGGAATTGTACACGTTAAGCGACACCGCCCACGTCAGTACAAAGGTTATCGCGCAGCCTATCGCCACAAGGCTTATTGCTACGCCAAGCGATATTTTCTTATTCAAAACTGAAAATCCCCTTTTTATTAAACCTTAACGTATTTTCCTGTGCTGATTACCGTTCCCACTGCGCCAAGCAGCGCGCCCGCGGCACAGTTTACGGCAAGCACAATCCAGCTTATTTCGCTGAAGGGTATAAGGTCGAAAAATCCAAACATCTGCCAAAGCGTGATGTCATTGCCAAACATGGAGAACACCGCGTCATAGATAATCCACGAAAGTCCCCACGAAGCCACGCCCGCAATTACGCCTATAAACATACCCTCGACAAAAAACGGCGCTTTAATAAAGCCGTTGGTTGCGCCCACATAGCGCATTATGCTTATCTCATTGCGGCGCGCAAAAACGCTTGTGCGTATCGCGTTTGAAACGATAACAACGCTCACTATTATAAGCGCCACAAGCACCGCCGAAGCGATAATGGTAAACGTATTGCGGATATTTATAAGCGCGCTTGCAAAATTGTACGGCGCTTTAACCTTTTCCACGCCTTCCACATTGGAAACAAGGTCAACAACGTGTTTTATTTTTGTGAGGTCTGTAACCCTCACCTGAAAGGTTTCGGGCATGGGGTTTTCCTCAAGGCTGTCAAGAAGCTCCGCATACTCGTCCATGGTTTCGCGGAAGTCAGCCAGAGCCGCTTCCTTGGAGGTATATCTGATATCGGTAAGGTCGCTGTTGTTTTCCAGCACGCTTCTGACGTGCTCAACCTGCTCTGCCGTCACGCCTTCCTCAAGAAAAACCGAAATTTCGTTTGTGTCCTCAATATTGCCCATGATAATGCCAACGTTTACCATCAGCAACACGGAGCAGCTTACAAGCAGCAGGCTTACCATAAGTATGCTAAAGCTTGCAAAGGACATAACAAAGTTTTTCCACACGGAGGATATGCCTTTTTTTACAAGATATGTTACATTACTCGTCCTCATCTTGTCCTCCGATATTCTCATCAAATGTAATGCTTCCGCCGTCAAGATTTATTATCCTGCCGCCGAAGTGCTTTACAAGGTCATGCTCATGCGTTACCATAACAACGGTAGTGCCGCAGCGGTTTATTTCCTTAAGCAGCTCCACTATTTCGTAGGAAAGCTTGGGGTCTATATTTCCGGTTGGCTCGTCTGCGATTATAAGTTCTGGGTCGTTTGCAAGGGCGCGGGCGATTGCCACACGCTGCTGCTCGCCGCCCGAAAGCTCCTTGGGCTTGCTTTTAGCCTTATGCGCAAGTTCCACAAGGTTAAGCACATACGGAACGCGCTGCTTTATAAACTTCATCGGCTGGTCGGCAATGCGCAGCACAAAGGCAACGTTTTCGTATACGTTAAGCTCCTGTATAAGGCGGAAATCCTGAAACACCACGCCTATGGAACGGCGGAATTTAGCGATTTTGTTTCCCTTTGTTTTGGCGAGGTTATAGCCGTTGACGAACACTCTGCCCGATGTGGGAGTTATCTCCCTGAGCAGCAGCTTCATCAGCGTGGATTTTCCCGCGCCGCTTTCGCCAACGATAAATACGAACTCACCGTTGTTTATTCTTAGGTTTATATCCTGAAGTGCGTCAACTCCGCTGGAATAGTGAACATTGACGTTTTTAAGTTCTACCATTTTTCCACTCCTAACATCTATAAGCGAATATGTCACTGCGGAACGCCGTGCTGCTTTTGTATATCATGACGGAAAAACCGCCGTTATTGACGCGGCACAGCTTCTTACCGTACCCCCGAACACATTCAAAGGCTGTCCCGATGTCACTCGGGGCAGCCGCAGTTGTCGTTTTGTGACATATCAGAACTTAGTGGGGTTGGCTGCGAGATATTTTTTAACCATCAGCGCGATTTTGAAGATGATTGCATGGTCAAACTCACGCAGGTCAAGTCCCGTAAGCTTCTTGATTTTGTCCAGACGGTAAACCAGTGTGTTTCTGTGTACAAACAGCTTTCTGGAGGTTTCCGAAACGTTAAGGCTGTTCTCAAAGAATTTCTGAATTGTGAAAAGCGTTTCCTGGTCAAGCGACTCTATGGAGTTTTTCTTGAAAACCTCTTTAAGGAATGTTTCACACAGCGTTGTCGGCAGGTGATAGATAAGTCTTGCGATACCGAGATTGTCATAGCTTACAATATTCTTGTCGGTATCAAACACCTTTCCTACCTCAAGCGCGGTCTGCGCCTCCTTAAACGAGCGTGCAAGGTCCTTTACGCCCATAATTGGCGTGCCTATGCCGACGTTGACCTTGGTGAAGAACTCGCCCGAAAGCGTATCGGAGATAGAACGCGCAAGCTTTTCAAGGTCGCGCACATCTATATTGTTCTTTACTTCCTTGACAAGAACGATATCATTCTCCGTGATGTTGAAAACAAAGTCCTTGTTCTTGTCGGGGAAAAGGTTCTGTATAACGTCATAAGCGGATACATCATTTGAGCTGATAACGCTGATAAGGAATACAACCCTGCTGATATCAGCATTGAAGTGAAGCTCGCGCGCCTTAAGGCTTATATCGCCGGGCAGAACGTTATCCAGAATGATATTCTTAACAAAATTGTTTCTGTCATACTTCTCATCATAATACTGCTTGATGCCCGAAAGCGAAATTGCTATAATGTTTGCATATTTTGCGGCAAGCTCGTCCGTACCCTCTACAAACACAGCGTAATCCGGCTTAACATGAACGCCAAAGGGCTTGTATGTATAGCCGTCGCGGATAAACGCGTCATGCGAGTCGCCAAGCTCTATTGAAAAAAAGTCGTTGCCGCCGCCTACCCTTGTCAGGTCGCTGCAAGCAATAATGGTGCCGTTTTCGTCAATAACGCCTATAACCCTGTTTACGGCGTCTTTCATCTGATGAACAATACCCTGGAACAATCTGTTAGACATTTTTTACCTCTTTCCGAATGCCGTTCGGACGCACTATCCCCCGCCCCCGCCATTGGCATGACCCCTCTGGGTCGGCAGGACGAACGCAACAGCACCTCCGCCGTGTTATGTGGTTTATGTTCTGCGGCACTTTCCGAAAAATGACATAGCTGCCGCATAGAGCTTAAGGCAACACCGCACAAAGATTGTGCGCGGATTGCGCCGTCAGATTTTTCGTCAGATTGTACAAATTGAGCGCAGGCGGGCTGGCGCCCGTCAAGCGAAAGTTGTGCAATATGGCGGAAAAGATGCAAGCAAGGCGCGTACAAAATCCAAAAGATGGTCTTTGTGCGGCGTTGCCCTAATACCCTAATCTATATTGTACTAAAAAAAATGAAAAAAATCAAGTCTTTTTTATATAATATGTAAAAGTTTCTTTAATTTTTTCATCATACTTGAAAATTCGGCAGAAAAGTAATATAATAAAATGGAGTAGATATAGGCAGCGCTGCGCAAAGACCATATCATCATATATTAAAAATTGTAGAAAACGAGGTATATTATACTATGTGTAATTGCGAGAAAGAAAAGTTTTATATAACCACACCGATATACTACCCCTCCGGCAACCCCCATATCGGTCACTGTTACACCACCGTTGCGTGCGACAGCATTGCGCGCTTCAAGAGAATGCAGGGCTATGACGTAATGTTTCTTACGGGAACAGACGAGCATGGTCAGAAAATCGAACTTAAAGCGCAGGAAAAAGGCGTTACCCCCAAGGAATATGTAGACCCCATTGTGGCAAACTTCAAGCGCCTGTGGGAAACCATGGGCATAAGCTATGACAGATATATCCGCACCACCGACGATTATCATGTAAAATCCGTGCAGAAGATATTCAGAACGCTCTACGACAAGGGCTACATCTACAAGGGCGAATACAGCGGAAAATACTGCACCCCCTGCGAAAGCTTCTGGACGGAAAGCCAGCTTAAGGACGGCAAATGCCCCGACTGCGGCAGAGATGTCATTGACGCGCACGAGGAAGCGTACTTCCTGCGCCTGTCGGATTTTGCGGACAAGGTTGAAAAATTCCTCACCGAAACAGATTATTTGCAGCCGAAAAGCCGCGTAAACGAGATGGTAAACAACTTTATAAAGCCCGGTCTTGAGGATTTGTGCGTTTCCAGAACCAGCTTTACATGGGGCGTTCCCGTTGATTTTGACGAGGGTCACGTTGTTTATGTCTGGGTTGACGCGCTCTCCAACTATATCACCGCGCTCGGCTACGAGAATGACGAGTACAACGATTTCCAGAAATACTGGCCTGCCGATATGCACATGACAGCAAAGGAAATTGTACGCTTCCACTCCATTGTATGGCCCATCATTCTCATGATGCTGGATTTGCCGCTTCCGAAGCGCCTTTACGGTCACGGCTGGATTAACTTCAACGGACAGAAGATGTCGAAATCCCTCGGCAACGTAATAGACCCGTTTGTGCTTGCGGAGCGCTATGGCGTTGACGCGGTTCGCTATCAGATACTGCGCGATATGCCCTACGGCAGCGACTGCAACTTCTCCAACGAAATAATGATTGGCAGAATCAACACCGACCTCGCAAACGACCTCGGCAACCTTGTTTCCAGAACGGTGGCAATGGTTGACAAGTATTTCGGCGGCACTCTGCCCACAGAAAAGGCTGCCGAGCCGCTTGATGAGGAGCTTAAGGGCATGGCTTCCGCGCTGCGCGAAAAGGTTGCGCCGCTTATGGACGAAGCGCAGCTTTCAAAGGCTCTGGAGGAAATCTTCAAGGTTGTATCCCGCGCGAATAAGTATATAGACGAAACCGCTCCGTGGATTCTGGCAAAGGACGAGGCAAATAAGCCAAGGCTTGCCATGGTTCTCTATAACCTGCTTGAAACAATAAGAATTTGCTCGGGTCTGCTGTATCCGTTTATGCCGCAGACAATGCCCAAGGTATGGCAGCAGATAGGCGCGTGCGAAAAATGCACGGCATACGATACGCTTGACAAATTCGGCGTTCTGCCCGCTGATGTTACGGTATGCAAGGGCGAGGTGCTGTTCCCCAGAATTGACATGGAAAAGGAAATAGAGGAACTTAATTCCCTGCTCGCGCCCGCCAAGACTTTCCGCGAGGACGAGGATTTGGACAAGGCGAACGTTATAACCATAGAGCAGTTTGCCGACGTTAAACTGCGCAGCGGCGAAATTACCGCCTGCGAAAAAATCAAAAAAGCCAAGAAGCTGCTGAAGCTTACTGTAGATGACGGCAGAAACGGCAGACAGATTGTTTCGGGCATTGCGCAGTGGTATGCGCCCGAAGACCTTATCGGAAAGAAAATAGTGTTTGTTGCAAACCTTGCGCCCGCTAAGCTTTGCGGCGAGCTTTCCGAGGGAATGATACTTGCTTGCGACGCGGGCGACAATGATGTGCGCGTGCTGTTCCTTGATAAGGACGTACCAAACGGAAGCACTATAAGATAACCACAAAAATCCAATGACAAGGAGGCTTAGGCATGGATATTTCCAGAATGGCGAATGTCGCGGCGGTAAACCAGACAAATCTTACAAAATCCGCAGAACACAGAACGGCGGAAAAGAACTCCACGCTTGCCTCCGAGCATACGGACAGCTTTATAAAATCGCAGAAAACCTATACTCCCGCATATACAAAGGCTTCCGCGCACAAGCAAAACAGCGACAACAACCTGCTTCAGCGCGAGGACGCGGAGGATAAAGTCGGCGCTGTAAAGCAAGGCGAGGGTAAAACCAAGGCGGAGCTTATGACCGAGGGTGTGCAGCACATTATACGCGCAATGTTTGTAAAGCAGGGCGAGGTGCTGTCGGGCGCTGTGCCGAGCGTTGGCGCGAAATTGTATGCGGATGAGCTGCTTTCACAGCTAAGAAAGCTGTACGGCAGCGATGAAGCGCAGGAGAACAGCCCTGATTACTGGCAGGCAGAGCCTACTGCGGACAGAATTTTGCTGTTTTTTGAGTGCGTTTCGATTGATGATGACAAGACGGCTATGCTTGACCGCTCGTTCAACGGTGCATTCAGAGAAACAGAGGAGCTTTTCGGCGGCAGGGGCAGACTTCCCCTTGAAAGCTATGAAACCAAAGCTATCATTCAGGAAAAATATTTTAATGCGAGGGCTGCGGTTTAGTTATGGGAATTTTTGAAACACACGCACATTATCTGAAAGAAGATTTCGGTGATGACCTCATTCCCCTGCTTGAAAGTATGCCGCAGCACGGGATAGAACAAATTGTCGCTGTTGGCTATGACCTTGCTTCAAGCGCGGAGGAAATAGCGCTGGCGCACAGGTTTGATTATATCCGCGCGGCGGCGGGAGTTCACCCCGAAAACTGCTATAATCTGCCGCAGGATTGGCTTCAGCGCCTGGCGGAAATGCTTGCAGATGAAAAAGTATGCGCCCTTGGCGAAATAGGGCTTGACTACCACTACGATAATACCGATAAAGCAGTTCAGGCAGAGGTGTTTGCGCTTCAGCTTCAGCTTGCGCAGCGGCTGGGTTTGCCTGTTATAATTCACTCGCGGGACGCCTGCGAGGACACTATGAAAATACTAAAGCAATACAAGCCGCGCGGCGTTGTCCACTGCTTTTCGGGCAGCGCGGAAACTGCCGCAGAGGTAGTAAAGCTTGGAATGTACGTTGGCTTTACGGGCGTGCTTACATTCAAAAACGCCAAGAAAGCGCTTGCCGCGTGCGCGGCAGTGCCGCTTGACAGGCTGCTGCTTGAAACGGACTGCCCATATATGGCACCCGTGCCGCACAGAGGACAGCGCTGCGACAGCACAATGTTGCACTTTACGGCGGCAAAAATGGCGGAAATAAAGGGCGTTACAAAAGAAGAAATGATAGAAATTGCCGCAGACAACGCGCGGCGGCTGTTTGGTGTTTAATCCCGACAGCGCAAATTATGCAAAGGAGTAACCATGGACGCTGACAGTCACAGTTCAAACACAACAGAAACGGCAGAACAGCCTAAAAGGCACAGGGCGCGCAGATTTTTCCTTGGTTGGCTTGTTGCGCTTAACAAGGGCGTAACGCGCCTGCTGAAAAAAGCACTGGGCAATGACTACATGGACGTTACCGAGGACGAGGTAATGGACATGGTGGACGCGCTTGCCAAGGACAATGGAGATGACGCCATTGAGGAAGAATCCGCACAGATGATAACCAACATCTTTGAGTTCAACGGACTTACGGCGGGGGACGTAATGACCCACCGTACTGCCATTGCGGGCGTGGACATCAACTCCATAACGCTTGATGATTTGATTTATCTTGCGCTTGATTTGGGATTTTCGCGCATACCCGTCTATAACGGCTCTATCGACCGCATTGTGGGTATAATTATCGTGAAAGACCTGCTCTGCCTTATCGGCAAAAAAGACCTCTCGGACTTCAGCGTAAAGGATTTTCTGCGCGACGTTATTTTTATTCCCGAAGCCTGTCCCTGCCCCGATATATTCAAATCGCTTACCGCCCTGCGTTCGGGCATGGCGGTTGTTGTGGACGAATACGGCGGCACGGCAGGAATTGTCACCCTTGAAGATATAATAGAAGCCGTTATGGGAAATATTCAGGACGAATACGATGACGAAAAATCGCAGATAGTAAGGATAGGCGAGGGTCAGTATGATATAGACGGCGAGGCAGACCCTGATGAGGTTTTCGCGCTGTTTGGCGTACAGCTTCCCGAAGGTCACGAATATGAAACCATAGCGGGCTTTGTCACCGACAAGCTTGGTTATATTCCCGAAGAAGGCGAAATAAAGCCGCCATCCGTTGATTACGAGGGCGTAAGGCTGGTGGTTATAGCCGTTGAAGACAGAATGATTGAAAAAATCCGCGTTTCGGCTGCCCCCGCAGAGATTTCCGATAAGGAAGATGAACATGAAAACCAATAAGAAAAAGCTTGCCGCCGAAGTGATTTCGCTGCTGAAAAAGCAATATCCGCAGGTGAAATGCGCGCTCAATTACACCCAGCCGCACGAGTTGCTTATCGCAACGCGCCTTTCCGCGCAATGCACGGACAAGCGGGTCAACATGGTTACGCCCGCGCTGTTCGAGCAGTTTCCGACCGTTGAAGCTTTTGCGCAGGCGGATATTTCAGAGGTGGAGCAGCTTGTGCGCACCTGCGGGCTTTTCAAAACCAAGGCGCGGGATATAGTGCTTATGTGCAAAAGTCTGCATGATGAATACGGCGGCGTTGTTCCCGACAGCATTGAGCAGCTGACAAAGCTTGCTGGCGTGGGTCGGAAAACAGCGAACCTTATTGTAGGCGACCTTTACGGAAAACCCGCCTACGTCTGCGATACCCATGTTATAAGGCTGACAAATCGCATTGGGCTTGCGGAGGGTACGGACGCTGTTAAAGTGGAAAAACAGCTTCGCGAGATAATTCCGCCAGAGGAAAGCCTTAATTTCTGCCATCGGCTTGTGTGGCACGGCAGAGAAGTTTGCTCTGCAAGAGCGCCGCAGTGCGACAACTGCACGCTGAAATCGGTATGCAGATACGGACATGATAAGCGATAAAAACGTTTTGCCTCGGTCATGCCAAGGCAAAAAACTATTTCAAAGGTCTGCTTTGCGGGCAGGGCGGGCTTTTCGGCAAACCAATAGCGCAGGAGGCGCGTGTTATGGCAAACAAGAAATTTGAGGAAGAACAAAGACTGCTGATGGAAAAAAGAGAGCTGCTTAAGCTTAAGCAGGGTCTTGTTGAGGAGAGCGAGGTTATCGACGAGCCTACCGTAAGAGAAAAGGTTGAACTGCACGGGTGGAAAAAAGTCGAAAACTTCTTTTACCACTATAAATGGCGCGTTCTGGCGATATGCCTTGCCGCTGTGTTTATCGGAGTTATGACAGTGCAAGCCCTTACAAAGGAAAGAAACGACCTGTATGTGCTTGTTATTTCCACCTCAAACGATTCTGGTCTTTACACCAAAAGGGACGATATAGAAAAGACTCTGGAGCGCTACTGCCCTGATTTTGACGGCAACGGATATGTCCATGTCGGCGTGAATTTTATCAACCTTTCCACCGAAACGGGCGTAAGCGACTACACCAACGCGGAAAATCTGAAGTTCACGTCTGAAATCGCCACGGGCGACAGCCAGATGTATATCGCCGATACGGGCATTGTCGCCATAATGAACGAAATCGGCAAGGGCGAAATTCAGTATTTTCAGCCGCTGTCGGAGCAGTATACCAACGCGGAATTCTGTGATGACGGTCAAGGATTAAGGCTTAACTCCACGGGATTTACGGAGCTTGCGCGCTGGGCAAGCTGCCCAGATAAGGTTGCCGTTTACGTCCGCGGGGAATATAAGGATATGACAGGAAACGGCGACGCCGCACAGGAGCAGCGCGACCGCGCCATGACCGTATTTGACAACATTGTCAACGGAAATATCGTAAATCCCGCCCCAGACGAAAAAGACTGAGCCAACCCAATACTGCGCAATGCGATAAGAAATGCATAAGCAAGCGCCGCACAAAGGACGCTCTTTGTGCGGCGTTACCCTAAAATTCGGGCTGCTTTGCCGCAGATGGCAGCGGATTTTTTTCCTGCGGCAATGCGCGGTCGGGCAAAATATCGCGCGGCACATATTCACCCGCGGCTGCGTGTATTCTCATAGACGCTTTTTAAGGTCGTCGCAGAACTGCTGCTCGCGCTTAAGCAAAGCGGCTGCGTCATTCTTTACCCGCTCGTCCGCCTTTTCTGAGCGGTTGAGCGCGTGCTGCATATCTATTATGCCCATGGTTGTGCCGCGTATCATAAGCTCGGATAAATGCTGCGCCGAGTTATCCTGCATTGCTTTCATGGCAATGCCCATCTTCGCCATCATCTTGGTCATGGCAGGATACGGCTTGGGAACGCTGCCGCGCCGCACAAGTTCGGTTCGCGCTTGGTTTGCAACGCTGCGATAGCGCTCGCGCTCGGCTTTAATTTCGTTTTTCAGTCCCTCGTCAGGGCAGTGACGTATAACATCGCCGCTGGAATCATATGCCATGTCCGCGTTTTTGTATACGCTTTTCAGTATTTCGGCGCTTTGCCTGTTCTTAAAATCATTCATAACAAAAATCTCCTTGAATTAGAGAAGCACTGTTTCAGTGCTTGCCTGACAGCGCAGCCGCGTTTTTGCGGTCATGCTGCGGGGCTTCACTGCTATTATTCCTCAAAAAATGATATATTATCCCGAAAGGAAATACCATGAAAAGATGTTCGTTTTTCAAGCTGTGGCTTAAGGGCGCAGGCTTTATCGTACTGGGAAATGTAATGTGCCTTATCGCCACAATGGGACTTACAATGTTCGGCAAAAATCTGTTTACAAACGTCCTCGGCATGATAATCGCCGTGCTGATATTCTACCTGCTTGTATTCACGGTCGCGTGGAAGGACGGCACCGCCGAGCGCTCGCTTGTGAAAAACGGACGTGTGGGCGCGCCGCTGAAATACCGCTGGATTTTGATAGGCATTGCCATGTTTGGCTTTGCGATAATACCTACCGTGGTGCTTCTGCTTAACGTGCTGTTTTTCCCCGAAGCGGATACGCTGTTTTTCTATAAATTCATCAACGGCAGCGCGTTTCCGTTTATAAGCACGTTTATCCCCGTACCCGAAATCGACAAATATGTCTGGTCTGAAGCTGCTCAGACAAGACAAATAGACAATATGTCGGTATTGTTCCCCGTGCTTATGCTGGTTTATTATGCGTTTATCCCCGCCGTTACCCAGCTTGGCTATTATATGGGCTATAATGACAAGCTTAATACCGACAAAATTATGTATCAATGATCGTCTTAATTGCGCCAAATCCCCCGAAACACGCTGTTTTGGGGGATTTTTGTTGAAACTTGTTGGCGAAAAGTGACAAAATGGTTGATAAAAAAATAGCAATAAACATGAAATATTCACAAAACTATTGAAATAAAATCGGCAATGTGGTACAATAAACATAGCGAATTGTGCGTCCTTTTTGTGATTTTTGGCAAATGCGTCAAGGACGGCACTTTCATTATTTGCAGGAGGTAAATATATATGTCAATTATCGTGCCGGAAAAGTACAGCGTCCCGCTGCATCTGTTTCATCAGGGCGAAAATTCACACGCATACGAGTTTTTCGGCTCTCATAAAATAGTTGTGGACGGCAAAGAGGGCGTTGTCTTTAGAGTTTGGGCGCCGCGCGCAAGCTCCGTGGGCGTTGTGGGCGACTTCAACCACTGGGACAGAGCCTGCCACATGATGAACAAAATAAGCGACGGCGGCATATGGGAGCTGTTTATTGAGGGCGTAAAGGCGCTTCAATGCTACAAATACAGCATAGAAACACCCGATGGTCTTATCAAACTTAAGGCAGACCCATACGGCTACTATATGGAGGTTCGTCCCAACACCGCGACAAGGTTCTATGATATAGAGGGCTTCCGTTGGAGCGATAAAAAATACATGGACGAGCTGGCAAAGAAAAACGTCTATGAAAGCGCCGCCAATATTTATGAGGTAAATCTCGGCTCTTGGAAGAAAAACGGCGAGGAATACTACGATTACAAACAGCTTGCGAAGGAACTTATCCCCTATGTAAAGGAAATGGGCTACACCCATATTGAACTTATGCCCGTTGCGGAACACCCGTTTGACGGAAGCTGGGGATATCAGCAGATTGGCTACTATGCGCCCACCTCCCGCTTTGGCACGCCGTTTGATTTTATGAGCTTTGTGGATAGCTGCCATAAAGCGGGTATCGGCGTTATTATCGACTGGGTTCCCGCGCACTTCCCCAAGGACGCGGCAGGTCTGTACGAGTTTGACGGCACAAGCTGCTACGAGTATGATGACCCGCTTAAGCGCGAGCATAAAAGCTGGGGAACGCATATTTTCGACTGGGGCAAGCCCGAAGTGCAGTCGTTCCTTGTTTCCAACGCAAACTACTGGATTGATAAATACCATATAGACGGTCTGCGCGTGGACGCGGTGGCTTCCATGCTTTATCTTGACTATGACCGCAAGGACGGCGAGTGGCGTCCCAACTGCTACGGTGACCATGGCAACCTTGAAGCCATAGCGTTTTTGCAGAAGCTTAACGCCGCGCTGTTCCGCGAACACCCCAATATCATGATGATTGCGGAGGAGTCCACGGCATGGCCTATGGTTACAAAGCCCGCGGATATAGGCGGTCTTGGCTTCAACTTCAAGTGGAACATGGGCTGGATGAACGATATGCTTCGCTATATGTCCATGGACCCGCTCGGCAGACCGTATAACCACAATCTGGTTACGTTCTCGTTCTACTACGCATTTTCGGAGAACTTCATTCTGCCAATCTCGCATGACGAGGTGGTTTACGGAAAATGCTCCATGCTGGATAAAATGGGCGGTCCGCGCGAGTATCGCTTCAACTCTATGAGAACATTCCTCGGTTACATGATGGCGCACCCCGGCAAAAAGCTGATGTTTATGGGTCAGGAGTTTGCCCAGTATAAGGAGTGGAATTTCCAGACAGGTCTTGACTGGGACGTTCTGGAGTTTGAGCCGCACTACAAGCTGCACCAGTATGTAAAGGATTTGAACAAGCTGTATAAGAATACTCCCGCGCTGTGGCAGTGCGACACAAGCTGGGAAGGCTTCCACTGGATATCCAGCGAGGATAACGCAAACAGCGTTATAGCGTTCAGGCGTATAGCCAAGAACGGCGACGAGCTTATCTGCGTTTGCAATTTCCAGCCCGTTCACCATGAGGTGTACGATATCGGCGTTCCGTATTATGCGGATTATGTTGAGGTATTTAACTCAGATGATGAAAAGTACGGCGGTGCGGGCATAAAGAACGGCACGCTTACCGCAAAGGAAGCGCCGCTGCATAACGAGCAGTTTAGCATTACGCTTAACCTGCCGCCGATGTCCACGCTTTATTTCACCATAAAAAACAAGCGCAAGCCGCCAAGCCAGATTGCGGCAGAAAAGGCTGAATAATCCCAAAAACAATAATTAAAAAATCACGGCTTTATGTCGGAACAGGAGGAATATATGAATCACATCAAAAAAGAGTGCGTAGCCATGCTGCTTGCGGGCGGTCAGGGCAGCCGCCTTTACGCGCTGACACAGGATATGGCAAAGCCTGCCGTTCCTTACGGCGGCAAGTACAGGATTATTGATTTCCCGCTTTCAAACTGTGTAAACTCGGGCATTGATACCGTAGGCGTGCTTACGCAGTACCAGCCGCTGGTGCTTAACGAGTACATAGGCAACGGTCAGCCATGGGGACTTGACAGAACCCACGGCGGCGTACACGTTCTGCCGCCGTATGAAACCGCAGCGGGCAAGGCGTGGTACTCCGGCACGGCGAACGCAATATACCAGAATATCGGCTTTGTTGACAGATATGACCCCGAATACGTTGTAATCCTTTCGGGCGACCACATCTACAAGATGGACTACTCCAAGATGATTGACTATCACAAGGAGCAGAATGCGGACGCTACAATCGCGGTGCTTGAAGTTCCGTGGGAAGAAGCTCCCCGCTTCGGCATAATGAGCGCAAACCCCGACGGCACAATTTATGAGTTTGCGGAAAAGCCCGCACAGCCTAAATCCAACCTTGCTTCAATGGGTATCTATGTATTCACATGGAAGAAGCTGAGAAAGCACCTTATCGACAACGAAAATGACGAGGGCGCAACAAAGGACTTCGGCAAGAACATAATCCCCATGATGCTTGCAAACAACGAAAAGATGGTTGCATACCACTTTGACGGCTACTGGAAAGACGTTGGAACAATCGACTCCCTGTGGGAAGCAAATATGGACGTGCTTGACCCCAATGTTCCGCTTGATTTACTTGACGATAGCTGGAAGATTTATTCCAGAAACCCCGTAATGCCCCCGCACTACACGGGTATGAACAGCAAGATTGAAAACTCAATGGTAGCAGAGGGCTGCGAAATCTACGGCACAATTGATTTCTCCGTGCTTTTTGCGGGCGTTACCATTGAAGAAGGCGCAGTTGTAACCGACAGCATTATCATGCCGGGTTCGGTTATCAAAAAGGGCGCTGTTGTTGAGTATGCCATAGTCGGCGAGAACTGCGTTATCGGCGAGGGCGCACACGTTGGCGACCGTCCCGAACGCATTGAGGATAAATCGCAGTGGGGCGTTGCCGTAATAGGACACAACGTAAATGTGTCCGCAAATGCGGTTGCAGCTCCCAAGGCTATGATTTCCAAGGATATTTGATGTAGGAAAGGACGTTTTTGATATGGCAAGTATGGCTAATGTTTTAGGACTTATTTTTGCTAATATGCACGAAGCAAACCTTCCCGAACTTACCAAGGGCAGAGCGATGGCTAGCGTTCCGTTCGGCGCAAGATACCGCATGATTGACTTTCCCCTCTCCAACATGGTAAATTCGGGCATAACACAGGTTGGCATTATTACCAAGCAGAATTACTACTCCCTTATGAACCATCTGGGCATGGGCAGTGAATGGGATTTGGCAAGAAAGACAGGCGGTCTGCATATTCTGCCTCCCTATGGCAGAGAGGGCAGCGGCATCTACCGCGGCAGGCTTGAAGCGCTTGCAGGCTCGGCTGAATTTATCCGCGAATCCGCAGCGGAATACGTTGTAATGGCAGACGCTAACGTTATCGCAAACATGGATATCAAGCCAATTGTTGATTTCCACGAGAAAAGCGGCGCAGATATCACCTGCGTATACGGCAGGGGCGTTTACAGCACCGAAAGGGCTATGTCCAAGACTGTACTGTGCGTAAATGACGATAACGTTGTTTTTGATGTTCTGGCAAGACCCGCAATCAGCGGTGAAATGAATGTTGCTCTTGATATCTATGTAATGAAGCGGAAGTTCTTGGAGGATATCATAAGAGAATCCGAGTGCCGCGGTCTGTACAGCTTTGAAACAGATATCCTGCTGCACAAGCTGCATGACTACAAGATAATGGGCTACAAGTACGAGAACTACTTTGAGATTATCGACAGCATGAAAACCTACTATAAGGCTAATACGGATATGATGGACAGGGATATCTGCCACGAGGTTTACAACCTTGAGCGTCCCATCTACACCAAGATACGCGATGTTGCTCCCGCGAAATACGGTATTGAGGCTGACGTTAAAGGCTCGCTTATCGCGGACGGCTGCATTATCGAGGGCAAGGTTGAGAACAGCGTGCTGTTCAGAGGCGTTGTTGTAAAGAAGGGCGCAGTTGTCAAGGACAGTATCGTAATGCAGGGCAGCGTTATTGAGGAAAAGGCTTCCTTTATGGACGCTATCGCCGACAAGGACGTAACTATCGGCAAGAACCGCGCAATTACCGGCTCCAAGGATTACCCCGTATTTATTTCCAAGGGCGCAGAGGTTTAATTCCCCAAACATATAGCAAGACGTCCCCCGTCCACAAAAGACGGGGGACATTTTATGTCAAACGGCAGAAAAGCGCTTACAGAAAACCAATCCCCGAACCAAATTGTTCGGGGATTTTTCTGCAAAAGAAAAGCTCCGCAGAAAACTGCGAAGCTTAAATCCCTTAATCAGTCAATTTCAACCGAAATTTTTTCATCGGCTCTGACTGCGCCTGCACGCATAACGGTTCTTATCGCCTTTGCAATGCGACCCTGCTTGCCGATTACTCTGCCCATGTCATCGGGGGCAACGTGCAGATGATAAACCACAACGCCCTCTGCGTCAGGCTCGTCTGCTGTAACCTGTACCGCCGCCTTATCCTCAACAAGAGCGGAAGCGATAGTTATCAGAAGCTCTTTCATATATTATCCCTCCTTGGGGTAATTGCTCAAACGGGCAGAATGCCCGCCATCAGCCGAACCGCAAATCACTTCATAAGTCTTTTTACGGTGTCGGTAGGCTGTGCGCCCTTCTTAATCCACTCGTTAGCCTTGTCCATGTCGATTTTAACAACAGCAGGCTCCTTGGTGGGGTCATAGTAGCCGATTTCCTCGATAAAACGACCATCTCTGGGGTAACGGGAATCTGCAACAACTACACGATAGAACGGAGCCTTCTTTGCGCCCATTCTTCTAAGTCTGATTTTTACTGCCATTTTAGTTTCTCCTTTCGTAGATTTATATTTCATGCAGAAACTGCAATGAATATTCTTTTACATCGGGAAGCCGCCCATACCGCCGCCCATATTGCCCATTTGCTTCATCATGTTCATGGGAATACGCATTTTTTTCTTGCCCTTACCAACAAGCCCCATCTGCTTCATCATCTTCTGCATTTGCTCAAACTGCTTAAGAAGCTGGTTTACGTCCTCAACCTTTGTTCCGCTGCCTGCGGCAATTCTGCGCTTGCGCTTCGCGTCAATAATTGAGGGCTTCTCGCGCTCCTTCTTCGTCATTGAGGAAATTATAGCCTTGGTGCGCGGCATTTTTTTATCATCAATCTGACTTTCGTCAATCTTGTTTGCGCCAGGAATCATTTTGAGAATGGAGCGGATATTGCCCATCTTTTCAATCTGCTCAAACTGCGCGTACAAATCGTTGAGGTCAAATTTATTCTCCTGCATTTTCTGCATGGTCTGCATTGCCGTTTTCTCGTCAAGCGCGGTTTTCGCCTTGTCGATAAGGGTAAGCACATCGCCCATGCCAAGAATACGGCTTGCCATTCTGTCGGGGTGGAACGGCTCGATATCCTCAATCTTCTCGCCTATGCCCGCAAACTTTATCGGCTTTCCCGTAATGGCAAGCACGGTAAGCGCCGCACCGCCTCTGGTATCACCGTCAAGCTTTGTCAGAATAACGCCCGAAATATCAAGCGCCTCATTGAAGCTTTCCGCAACATTTACCGCGTCCTGACCCGTCATAGAGTCAACAACCAGCAGTATCTCGTTGGGATTTGTTTCGGCTTTTATGTTCTTAAGCTCCGTCATAAGCGTTTCATCTATGTGCAGACGTCCCGCAGTATCCAGCATAACAACATCAAAACCGTTGTCCTTAGCGTACTTTATGCCCTCTTTGGCTATCTTTACAGGGTCAATCTGACCCATCTCAAACACATGAGCGCCCGCCTTCTCGCCTACGATTTTAAGCTGGTCTATTGCGGCAGGTCTGTAAACGTCACAAGCGACAAGCAGCGGTCTGCGGTTCTGCGCGATAAGGTGCTTTGCAAGCTTTGCGCAGTGGGTAGTTTTACCCGCACCCTGAAGTCCGCACATCATAATAACGCAGGGCGGCTTTGACGGGAAGTCGAGCTTTGCAGTTGTGTTGCCCATCAGCGCGATAAGCTCCTGATGAACTATATCTATAACCTGCTGCGCGGGAGTAAGGCTCTCCATAACCTTTTCGCCGACAGCCTTTTCGCTTACCCTCGCCACAAAATCCTTTGCAACCTTGTAGTTTACGTCCGCGTCAAGCAGCGCCATGCGAACCTCGCGCATTGCGTCCTTGATGTCTTTCTCGCTAAGCTTGCCGCGACCGCGCAGCTTGCCGAAAACGCCGTTAAGCTTTCCCGAAAGTCCCTCAAAAGCCATATCCTCACCGCCTTTTATCAAAGTTCTTCTTTTATCTGCCTAAGCAGCAGCTTCACTTCATCTGTGCCGCTATTCGCTTCAAGCAACGTCTGCACCCTTTCAAGCTTTGACGAAACGCTTTCAAGCCGTTTAGCAAAGCCAAGCTTTTCCTCAAACTCCAACAGCTTGCGCTCGCCGTTTTTTATGGCGTAAAGCACGCTTTGCCGCGTAACGCCGCCCATTTCTTCGGCAATCTCCGAAAGGGACAAATCCGCATTATAGCGCATATCCAAAGCCTCTCTCTGGGAGTTTGCAAGCAGCTCGCCGTAAATATCAAGCAGAATTACAAAATCAAAGCTGCGCTCCATGGATAACCGCCTTTTCTTGGGTGTCAAGTAAAATTACATTACAGCAACACTGTTATTATATCAGATATTGCCGCGCTTGTCAAGCACAAAAAGCAAAAATCCCGCATTTTCACACAAAAAAACGCGGGATTTTAATATGATTTGTGTATTATGGTCAGAACGCCGAAAAAGCGCTATCTCCTCACCCTTTTCAGCTTTACCCTTACCGCCTTGGCTTTTGTTGCGGCGGTTTCTGCGGGTGCGGCTTCGGCTGCCTTGTAGGCTTCGTTGTAGAAATATAGCTGCGAATTAAGTTCGGCTTCGCCCTCGCTGCGCTTTACATGACGATATTTGCCATCACTTCCCTGCTCGCGCGCCTTTACGTTATCGTGCAGCATTGTTTCAAACATTGCGGTTATCCTGTCGGCAAGACGGCGGTCAAGCACGGGCGCGGCAACCTCAACGCGGCGCTCGGTGTTGCGGGTCATAAAATCCGCGCTGGATATGTATACCCTGCGGCGCTGCTCCCTGCCGAAGATGTAAATGCGGCTATGCTCCAGAAATCTTCCAACAATAGATATAACGCGGATATTTTCGGTATCGCCCTCAATTCCCGCCACAAGGCAGCATATTCCGCGCACAACAAGTTCAATCTTAACGCCCGCGCGGCTTGCTTCGGCAAGCTTTCTGATTATATCCTTATCCGTAAGCGAGTTCATCTTTATGCCGATATAGCCCTTGTCAGCATAGGTAATCTCGTTGTCGATAAGCTCCACTATACGGCTTTTAAGCCCTTTGGGCGCAACGAGAAGCTTATTTGTGGTTTCCACGGTATTTCCCACCGTAAGCGCATTGAACACCACAGACGCGTCTGAGCCGAAATCTCTGTCGGCGGTCATAAGCGTAAGGTCGGTATACAGCTTTGAGGTGCGCTCGTTATAATTGCCCGTGCCGACCTGCGTTATGTAGGAGATATCATTTCCCTCACGGAGTGTTATAAGCAAAAGCTTTGAATGAACCTTTAGCTCCTCAAGTCCGTAAATTACATTCACGCCCGCTTCCTCAAGCTGCTTTGACCAGCCGATATTATTTTCCTCGTCAAAGCGCGCGCGAAGTTCCACAAGCGCAAGAACGTCCTTGCCGTTCTCGGCGGCGCGGATAAGCGCGTTGATAATTTTACTGTCCCTCGCCACGCGGTAAAGCGTTATTTTTATGGAAACCACATCAGGATTATCAGCAGCCTCGTCAAGAAGCTTGATAAAGTGATTTATATTTTCATATGGATACGACAGCATTATATCGCGCTGCTTAATCTGCCCGATAATGGGCTTCTGCAAATCTATTTCGGGCGACCTCTGCGGAGTAAGCGGCTTGAAGAACAGTTCCGCCTGCTTTTCCAGCCTGCGCTCAAGCGAGGATATAAAGCCCATATCAAGCGGCGCAGACTGTCTGAAAATAAAGTTCTCCTTTATACGCAGCGTTTTTGCGATAATCTCGACTATATCGTCCGAGGGCTTGCCGTGAAGTTCCAGACGAACGGGCTGAAGCTTTTTGCGCTTTTTCACAAGCTCGCTCATTATGTCGCGGAAATCCACGTCATGGTCATAAAGTCCCTCGTCAGGGGCAATATCGGCGTTGCGCGTAACACGGAAAATGCAGCGCGAAATAATCTCAAAATTCTTGAAAACAAGTTCCGCATAGCGCGCGATAAGCTCCTCGCACAGAATAAATTTGCCCGTGTTTGGTATCCAGATAACGCGCGGGAAATTCTCAGACGCAGGCAGAATACCAAACGTCACCTTACCCGCAGGTTCGTCCTTTCTGCGGATATTTACGCCTATGTATATTTCGCCGCTTTTAAGGAACGGCACTGGGTGCTTTTTATCCACAACACCCGTAAAAAGCAGCGGCTGTATCTCCCTTGCAAAATACGCGCGCAGAAACGCGTCCTCGTCAGAAGTAAGCGCGTCGCCCGTTATATGCTGTATTCCGTATGGCTTAATGCCGTTTATTATATCCGCATACGCTTTATCCTTTATTGGCAGAAGCGATTTTACGCGCTTTGCGATTTCGGCAAGCTGTTCCTTTGCGGTCATGTTGGTTTTGTTTTCCCGCTCTTTGGGATTAAACATCATGGTATCGTGCAGACTGCCGACCCTTATCATAAAAAACTCGTCCAGATTGGAGCAGAATATCTGCACAAAGCGCAGCCGCTCAAACAGCGGAACAGCGCAGTCCTGCGCCTCCTCCAGCACGCGCTGGTTAAATTTAAGCCACGAAAGTTCACGATTGTCGTAAAATTTTTCTCCCATACCGCACCTCTCTATTCGGATATTGTATATATTAAGTATAACACTATAATTCCAATTTTTCAAGAGAAATATTAAGGCAATACAAAAAAACGCACAAGCCAAAGCCTGTGCGTTTATGCTATTCTGTGACTTCCGCCGTTTCCTCCTCCAGCGGAGTAATAATGAAGTTCTCGGCGAATTTGTATTTGTCGCGGCGGTGTATGTACAAAAAGCCAAACGCCGAAAATACAACCGCGCCAAGCATATTTACCATCATATCCTTCATAGTGTCGATAAGACCTATATCAAGATATCCGCCCTCTATGCGCGCAAGCTCGTTACCGTCTTCGTCAAGCAGAACCGTGCAGGCTATGCCGCTGATGATAACCTCCTTGTTTGCGCCGTCGGGATTAAGCTCCACACTGGATATTTCGGATATAATGCGGTCCTTCTGGGTGTCGAATTTGAACACACGGTCGGCGGTATACTCGCCAAACTCCCACACAACTCCCACCGTCATTGAAAAACAGAACGAAACCAGCGCCACAAAAAGCGGAGTCATATTAAGGCGCTTGGAGTTGTTGTTAAGCAGGTCGATTGCACCGAAGCCCACAGACGCCGCCAAAAATCCCGTAACCGTATGCAGCATTGTATCCCACATTGGAATATGCCCATAAAAATTTGCAATTTCGCCCAATATCTCGGCGGCAAATACAAACACAAACACCGCAATTTCCAACACGCTCGGCAGATTTATTTTCAGCGTTGAGCGCAGGAAAAACGGTATAAACAACAGCGCCAGCGACAGGGCGCAAAGAAACACATTGTGCCACTCCCCTATAAACACCTGTCTTATCATAACCGCGATAATAAGTCCGCGTATAACAAGATATACCGCTATGCTTGATTTGTTTGAATTGTGATATTTCTCCGCAAGCTTTGATAACATTTTTCTTTCCTTTGCCATAAGCGCACTCCTTTCAGTATCCGCAGCAGCGGATTTTAAACTATAATTGCTTTGAATGCCAGCACTACTATAATATCACATTTTCCAATATAAATCAAGAGTTTTTTCACAAATGTGAAATAATATTTATCTGCAAATTATCGGTCAAAAGCCTTTCGTTTCAGCAAAATTCAGTGTAATATGCACTAAAATAAAGATGTCAGGCAGGAGCGAAACGGCATACTAATTGCCAACAAACAATCAGCTTACTATTCGGCAAACCTGAACAACTCTTTCTCATTTTCTTTCGACAAACGATATAACAATCGAAGCAGTCCCGCAATTCGGCATTACAGCGCCAAATAATTATGATTTTCTTAAGCAGATTAACAAACCCACCGACAATCAAACAACAAACAAACAACAATCCATGCAGCAAACCAATTCTGTTAATTTCGACAAACCTACTATTATATAAGAAAAAAAGAATATAAGAAGAGAAGAATATAAGAACGGGCGCCCGCGTCAGCTTCGCAGAATAATTTGAAGCTTTTATCAGGCGAATAAGGTATATGCGCTGAAAAGCCGCAAAAATAAATCTCCCCGCCGTTAAGCGGGGAGAAATCAGGGAGAAATCGGGATTAAGTAAATCAAACGCGGGCGAAAGTAACCTTTGCAAACTCCAAATCCAGAATGATTTCAGAGCCTGTGTACTCAAAATCAAAGGAAACGCCGCTGTTGGAAATTGTAAGCACATCTCCGTCCACAGTCCATTCGCCGCTAGGCTCGCCGTCAGTGGTAACTGTTCCGTCCTGATTGATGACCATAATTGAATCTGCGTCCATATCCAGTTCAGAAGCGTCTACCTTTACACCGTATGATTCGGCAGAAGCAAGCTTCCATGTGCCAACGGGGCTTGAAGCCGCACAGCCTGCAAGCAGACCAAGGCACAGAGTAAGCACTGCCATAACGGCGGTGAGCATTTTGATTGTTTTTTTCATAGTGATACACCTCATTAAAAATTTTGCGGAACACAAATCAACAATTCCGCAATAACACAGTAAACCGCCGCGCTTTTACAACACACGGCTAAATTACATGTTGCTATTATACTATAATTCTTTGAAAAAAGCAATAGCTTTTTTAATTTATGCGACCAAATGTAGGTATATGCGCTGAAAAGCCGCAAAAATAAATCTCCCCGCCGTTAAGCGGGGAGAAAACGGGATTAAGCGCGAACGTATATAAGCTTGCCAATACCCATATCCATGATGATATTGCTGCCTGTGTACTCGCACTCTATGGAAGTGCCGTCCTCTACAATGGTGAACGTGTTGCCGTTAAGCGTCCAGTTGCCGATTGTAAAACCGTTTGAGGAAACCGTTCCGTCAGAATTTACGGTAATTGCAAGGTCGGAAACGTCCATGCCTGTTTCTGCAACATCTACCGTCATGCCGTTCGCGTCAACAGAAACCACTTTCCATGAGCCAACGGGACTTGAGCCACAGCCTGCAAGCAGACCAAAGCAGAGGGTCAGTACCACCATAACGGCGGTGATAGCTTTGATTGTCTTTTTCATAGTAACACCTCGTCAAAAATTTCACGCAGCGCAGTCAGCAAATCAAGCGCGGGTATATGTAACCTTCGCAAAACCCATATCCATGATAATCTCAGAGCCTGTGTACTCAAACTCCATGGAAACTCCGCTCTCGGAAATGGTAAGTACATTGCCGTCCAGAGTCCAGCTGCCGCCTGTTTCGCTGCCTGCGGTAATTGTTCCGTCCGCATTAAGGGTCATTGTAGATGTGGAATCGTCCATACCCATTTCAGCGGGGTCAACAGTTACGCCCATTGCCTCTGCGGAAGTTATCTTCCATGTGCCAACGGGACTTGAGCCACAGCCTGCAAGCAGACCAAGGCAAAGGGTCAGTACCACCATAACGGCGGTGATAGCTTTGATTGTCTTTTTCATAGTAACACCTCGTCAAAATTTTACGGAACGTAAATCAACCATTCCGCAATAATATCAGCAAGCCGCCGCGATTTTACAATACTCGGCAAACCCACATACGCTATTATACTATAATTTTTCAAAAAAATCAATAGTATTGCAAAAAAATATCTCCGCAAAAGCGAAGATATCCATAAATCATGCTTAATCAGCCGCCCTCAGCGCCGACACACCGCCGCAAAGCCGCGCAAACTGCTCAAGCGAAAGTTCCTCTGCCCTTGCGGTCTGCTTTATACCGCTTTTGTCAAACACATCTGCAAGCACGTCCTTTGAAATGCCAAGTTCTCCCGCAAGCGGGTTTATAATCTGCTTTCGGCGCTGCGAAAACGCGGCGCGTATAATGCGGAAAAACAGCGCTTCATCACTTACTTCAAGACCTGTTTCCCGCTTTATATCAAGCCTTATAACCGCGCTGTCAACGTTCGGAGAGGGCATAAAGCTGCCGCGGTTTACCTTAAACAGCAGCTTAGGCTCACTGTAATACGAAACTCCGCAGGAAAGCGCGCCGCAGTCGCGCGTACCCGGCTTTGCGCATATTCTGTCCGCCGCCTCTTTCTGAACCATAACCGTAAGCGATTTTACGGGAAGCCGTTCCTCCAGCACCCGCATGATAATGGGAGAGGTTATGTAATACGGCAGATTTGCGCACACCACAACCTCGCTTTGTCCGAATTTTTCGGCAATAAGCGCTTTAAGGTCGATTTCCATAACATCAGCGAAAACCACCTCTACATTATCGAACTCCGCAAGCGTTTCATCAAGGATAGGCTTAAGCCCCGTATCAATCTCAATAGCAACCACCTTGTCGCAGCGCCTTGCAAGCTCCTGCGTAAGCACGCCGACGCCCGTGCCTATTTCAAGCGCGCATACGCCGCTTTTGCAGCCGCCAAGCTCCGCAATTCTGGGACACACAGTGGGATTTATAAGGAAATTCTGCCCAAGCGATTTTGTGAACGAAAATCCGTGGCGCTGAAAAAGCTGCTTTATAACGCCGATATTTGTAAGCTGCATTGTTGTTTAATATCCCCCGCTGCCCGTAAGGCTGTCATCATTTTCCACCCAATCGTTTACTGAAAGAATTTTGAACTCGTCCTTTGCCGTGCGGATAACCACGCTTTCAATACCCGCATTGATGATAACACGCTTGCACATGGAGCATGGCTCGACCTCGCCGAAAAGCTCCCCAGTCTTTGCGTCAAGACAGGCAAGGTAAAGCGTTGCGCCAATCATTCTGGTGCGCGGCGCGCTGATTATGCAGTTCTGCTCCGCATGGACGGAACGGCAAAGCTCATACCGCTGACCCTTGGGAATATTAAGCGTTTCGCGCGTACAGCTTCCCACGTCAGAGCAGTTCAGCCTGCCACGGGGCGCGCCATTATAACCCGTTGCGATAATCTCATCATTCTGCACGATAATTGCGCCGAAATTGCGCCTTAAGCAGGTTCCGCGCTCCGCAACGGTTTGTGATATATCAAGATAATAATTGGTTTTATCGCGTCTTTCCATGTTGCTAAACCGCCTTTCCGCAGCCACGCGCCGAAAAAATCAGCGGCGCTTTTTGTTCATTTGCTTTGAGATAAAGCCCTTGTCCTGCGTGGGCTTGGGTATAAGCGGAAGATATCCGGGGCGCGCCGCCTTTGCAGCGGGCGCTTTGCCCTTAGGCGCAGCTTCGGGCTGCTCGTTAAGAACAGAATCTATTGTGCCTGTTTCATAAGCAATAAGGTACTTCTGCGCAATCTCGCGCTGCTCGCTAAGGCAGTGATTATCGTCGCAGAATTTTACAACCTGCTCCAGCGTATCTCTCGCCTGTGAATCCATCTCAAGCTGAGCGTAAAGCTCTCCAAGTACGCATCTGTACTGTGTTGCGGCAAAGCCGTCGCCTGCGGCTTCCTCGTCCTTTATAGCGGCTTCAAGGCAGTCTACCGCCTTTGCATAGCTGCCCATGTCGATATAGGATAATGCTTTCTGTAAATTTACATTCATCTTTATATGCTCCTTATTGATAAAATTACTCCGACAGCCAAATGGTCTGCGGAAACTTGTAATATGCCTTAACGCTTAATGTCTACCGCATGATATAATGTGCAAGGCAATTGAAATAAACGTATAACTTAGGCAAGATGTCCCCCTGCCTAGCGTTGAACAAAGTTCAACTCAGCGGCAGGGTTCCATTTACCATTCAGTAGGGGATACAATCCCCTACTGAATGGTAGGTTGGCGAAGCCAACCCTTGCCACGTTAAATGACGGGGCAAGCCCCTTATTGAATAATCGCCACATGATTATTATATCACACTTTCTGTAAAAATGCAATACACACTTTATCCGCAAAAAACAATGCCGCACAAAGCCACGTTCGGCATTTTGTACGGCAAAAAGCATATATCAGCAACCCGCGTCAGCGCAGTACTCCTTTTTAAGAATTGCATAAACAAAGAAGTCATTGTAAATATTATTATCTTCCTTGCGTGGAAATAACTCCTTATGCTCAGCTTCCCTGCGCATTCCAAGCCTTTCGACAAGCTTTATTGATTTTTCGTTTCGGGTATCTATTTGCGCAAATATGCGCCGCGCGCCAAGCGAAGCAAACGCATATTTCATCATGCCCTTTACGCTTTCACAGGCGTACCCTTTGCCTTGGTATGCCTTATTAAATGTGTAGCCTATTTCAAAGCTGCCGAAGCCTTTATCGGAAAAGTATATTTTCCCAATAACCTTATCCTTCAGCACAACGGCATAAAATTCATTGCTTTCGGAAAAATTTATCGCTTCCTGCACACACGCTTCTTTTGTAAAGGTTTCGTAAGGCTCAAAATATGTAACCTCAGGGTCGGTCAGGATATCCGCCAAATCGTCGCAGTCGGCGGGCATGAATTTTCTTACCAGCAACCTTTTGGTTGAAAACAATTCCGTCATAATGCACCTCACAAATCAATATATCATATTTATCGTCAAGCACTACGTTAATTATACCATGGTTATATACCTTTGTCAATTTATTTTTATTTATCCGTAAAACTCATGCTAAGTTATGCTTTTTTTACAGCGCCAAGCGACACAATTATCCGCCTTTTTATGGTAATATGAATTTGCGTACTGATATTGGGGAAATACAGTGCCGGAAAGGACGTTAAAGCTATGACAGAGAAAGCAATAAAAAGAGAAACGATATGGGGGAGAGTATGGGAATTTTGCCGCGAAAGCGCTTCGTGGGCGGCTGCGGGATTTTTGCTGGAGCTTGCCGCTGACGGAAAAACGGCGGCAATCGGCGGCGCGGCACTTGCAGCGGGACTTAACGGAACAAGGCGGCTTTATGCGGCGGGCGGCGCGGTATTCGGGGCGCTGCTGCACGGCTTTGACGAGGCGCTTCCAAGGCTTGCGGCGCTGCTTATCGTGATGGCGGCGCGGCTTATTCCTGATGTAAAAAACAGTACCGCCAACGCGGTTGTGCGATTTTTTTCGGCGGCGCTTGCCGTGTTTTTCACGCGGCTTTCGCAGGCAAACGAGCCGTCGCTGCTGGCAATGGCGCTGATTTCATCTCTTGCGGCGGGTGCGTTTGCAATGTGCGTGTATCTGCTGCTTGACACGATACATTTGCGCGGATTTGATTACTCCGAAGTTCGCGACTGCGCGCTTGCCGCCGCGGTTTCGGCGCTCTCGTTTATGACGCTTGCCGCGCTTGACTATCCCGCAGTTAATTTAGGCAGAGCGGCGGCGGGATTTCTTACGCTTGCGCTTACCGCGCGGCGGGGACTTTCGGCGGCGGCTGTTGTGGGAATTTCCGCGCTGTTCGGAATATGCGCGGCAAACGCGGATATCGGCAGCGGCGCAGCGTGCGTTATGCTCGGCGTGCTGATAAGCGGCTGCTTTACAAAATACGGCAAGCTTACGCGCGCGGTAGGATATATGTTCTTCGGCTGTATGGCGGCGCTTATCTCCCGCGCGGATATAGGCACATGGAAGCTGTTCGCCGATATGCTTACGGGGGGAATTTTATTCGTACTGCTTCCCGTGGAAAAGCTTGGTGCGGCGGAAAGCGACTTCGCCGACAAAACCATAGCCATGATGCTGCGCGAGCGACTGTGCTTTGCGGCGGACGCCATATCGGGAGTCAGCAGCGGTCTTAATGCGGCGGCTGATACACTGGAAAGACGCTACTGCACAACCTTGCAGCAGGTTGCCGAGGACGCCGAGGAGCGCGCCTGCAAAAACTGCCCCAACAGCATGATATGCTGGGGCGAGAAATACGAACTGGTTCACGCGGAATTTAACCGCCTTGTTAAGCTGCAAAGAAGCGGAGCGGAGCTTACAGAGCAGTCCATATCCCCCATAATAGCGCAGGAATGTATAGGGCGCGGGGCTGTTATACGCGGCATAAAAGCCGCATACGCGCGCTATTGCAGCGCCGCCGCAGACGAACGCAGGATACGCGAATTAAGGCGCATATATACAGAACAGCTTTCCTCTGTACATGATATTCTGGAGGATATGGGATATTCTGCGGGCAGGGGCAGCAGCAGAAGCCGCACCGCCGAAAAGCGCGCAGAAAAAGCGCTTGCAGAATGTGGGCTTAAAAATCCCACCGCCTTTATCAGCCATGACAGGCGCGGACGTATGCAGCTTGAAGCATATGGCGCAGGCGAACTCAAAACCGACAAGGAATACCTTGGGGAACTGCTGATAAACGCGCTTGGGCGCGAGTTGGAACTGCCCGAAGTAAGCGGCGGCTCAGACCGCCTGCGCATAACAACCGTGGAGCGCACGCTGTTTTCAGCAGAAATAGGTGTGTGCCAGCTTTCAAAGGGCAAAAACAGGATATGCGGCGACTGCTTCGACAGTTTCACCGACCCATGCGGTCAGCTTTATGTAATTCTTTCGGACGGAATGGGCAGCGGAAGCCGCGCAAGAATTGATTCCGCGCTTGCCTGCTCTATGCTTTCAAAGCTGCTTAAAAGCGGAATTTCCATGGGCGCGGCACTGGAAACGGTGAACACCTCGCTGCTTGTAAAATCCGCAGACGAAAGCTTCGCCACCCTTGATATATGCCGTATCGACCTGAACACGGGCGAGTGCATGGTATTTAAGGCGGGCGCTGCCACAACCTACATAAAATGTGCGGACAAGCTTGTCAGGGCAAGCCTTGACTCGCCGCCTGCGGGTACGGGCGGACGGCTTACCGTGCCCGCACAGCGATTTACGGTGGGCAGCGGCGACATCATCATAATGACTACCGACGGTGCAGTGCTTGACGAACACTGGCTTTCGCACGAGCTTTCGTCAAAATGCGGCGCGCAGGAGCTTTCGGAGAAAATCGCGCGAACCGCAAGAGCCGCCGAAAACGGCAGAGAGGACGATATAAGCGTGGTAGCGGTTTCGGTGGGAAGATGATTGACAAGCTGCGCGCTATCGTGGTATAATTACACCAGAAGAATTAAACTTATGGTGGTGAAAACATGAACGAAAACGGCGACCTGCGCGTAATAAAAACCAAAAGGCTGATTAAAAACGCGCTTATCGAACTTATGGGGGAGAAAGAATTATCCTCCGTAACAATAACAGAATTGTCGCAAAAGGCGCTTATAAACCGCAAGACCTTTTACCGCCACTATGACAGCATAGCACAGGTGGTTACGGAACTTGAAAACGAAATTCTTTCGGAATTTGCCGAAGCCCTGCGCCGCGCAAACAAAAGCTGCCTTGACGTGGGTATTCTGGTTTCCGATATAAGCGAGCTGTTAGTACGCCGCAGAGAATATTTTGCCAAAATGACCAAGCTTAATCCCGAACTGTTCAGCAAGGGCAGGATAAAGGCTATCCTGCGAAGGACTTTTGAGGTTTCCCTAAAGAACAGCGGCGCGATAACCGACCGCGAAACACTGGAAGCCGTATCGCAGTTTGCGGTGTCGGGCGTGCTTGCCCTGTATGCGGACTGGTTTGACAACGGCTGCCACGGCAATCTCGACCATGTAACCGACGCCGCCAAAAAGCTGCTTACCTCTGGACTAAGCGCGTATGTATCGGACGATAAGCTGGCGGCTATCAAACTTTAAGACAGCACCGCACAAATACCGTTTTGTGGATTTTGTGCAGTGCTGTCTTTTTATGTGCGGCTGCGCTTCTCACTCAGGTTGAATTTTTCTCAACAATCAAGCTATGGACAAATGCGCTGAAATCTAGTATTATTGTAGCAGGAGCTCCAAATAAATGATACGGAGGAAAACACTATGCTTAAACTCGGCGAAAACCTGAAGAAATACAGATTAAGCCGCGAACTTACACAAGAGCAGCTTGCGGATATTCTGGGCGTTTCGGCACAGGCGGTCAGCCGCTGGGAAAACGCAACCACATATCCTGATATAACGCTGCTTCCGACTATCGCCAGCTATTTTGAAATTACTCTTGACGAGCTTATGGGAATGGAGAATTTCAAAAGCGAGGAGCAGCTTAAAGAGTTGACCGCAAAGCTTGACGAGAACGGCTCAAAGGGCTTTATCTATGAAAACATTCTGCTTTTGCGTGACGCGGTAAAAACCTATCCCACAAATTATCAGCTTCAGTTCAGGCTTGTTCAGCAGCTTATGTTCTGCCAGTACAAAAACGGTCATGGGTTATCAGAAGATGAACAAATCAGCCTTAATCGCGAGGCTGCCGAAATCGGGAACCGTATTCTGTCACATTGTACAGACGGTGTAATTATTAACCAAACCACTCAGCAGCTATGTTATATCTATTCAAAGCTTGGAGAAAAAGAAAAAGCAATTGAATACGCCATGAAGCTTCCGCATATAGGGTGTACCAGCACATTGGTTCTTGGGGATTTATATGAGGGAGAACAGCAAAAAACACATCTGAAATGCGCAATAAAATGGTATGCCGCTATATTCTGGGGCGCGTTAAGAAATCTGGCTGACACCGAATACAAGGACGAAACCATGTCCTCCGCAGAAAGAATAGCGATAATGAAAAAGGCGCTTGCAATTCTTGAACTTGTATACGAAAACGGCGACTATCTTGATTACAGTCATACAGTATCGGTTACGCACCGTTATATCGCAAGCATGGCTATGCTTGAGGGCGACTATGCGCTTGCATTATCAAGCCTTGAAAAAGCGGCTGAATTGGCAATAATGTCAGACGCGCTCCCCGAAAAAGCACGGCATACATCGCTTCTTGTGAATAATCTTGAGTATAATCCGCTTGATACAATCAAGAATTACGATTTCACAGACTGCAAGCAATTGTACGACAAAATGCAGACGGGCAGGTATGATGCAATCCGTGATGACAAGCGGTTTATAGCCGTTCTGGATAAAATCAGGGAATATTGCCGTTAAACGGTTATTAGTATAAAGCCATCGTATAGTTTGATACGATGGCTTAATTCTTGTATAAATTTACACAATATTACTTAAAGTTGAAATTATTTATCATAGGCAGCAGTTTTTTCCTCAGCGGAACGACAAGCGCGCAGGCTGCCGCTATCTTTACTGCGTCGCCTGCAAGAAACGGAATTACGCACGCCGCAAGTGCCGCCGCAATTTCCACGCCCGTAAGCAGCATATACCACACTGTACCAAAAGCATAAAGCGCCGCCGCGCCAAGCGCCATTCCCACAGCCATAGCCCATATTCTGCCGCCAAAGCGCTGCGTAAACAGCGCGGTTATAAACGCGCACGGGATATATCCGATTATATAGCCGCCCGTAACGCCCACAACCGCCGCAAAGCCGCCGATAAATCCCGAAAAAACAGGAACTCCCACAAGCCCGATAAGTATGTACACAGCAACCGCGGCGCAGCCTTTCGCCCGTCCAAGCAGCGCGCCGTCAAGATAAACAACAAGCGTTGCAAGCGACAGCGGCACCGCGCCCGCAGGAATACTAAGCGGCGCAAATATACACATAACAGCCGCCATAACCGCGACAAAAACGGTCGCGCGCACCGATATCCTGCGCTTATCCATTACAGCTCGCTGCGGTTTTCAAGCGCTTTCTGAAGCGTTACATCGTCCGCAAATTCCAATGCAGAGCCTGCGGGCAGACCGTAGGCAAGGCGCGACACCTTTATTCCCATTGGCTTTATCAGCCTGCTGATATACACCGCCGTAGCCTCGCCCTCAACCGTGGGATTTGTCGCCATAATTACCTCTTTGGCGGTGGAAAGGCGCGCCAGAAGCTCCTTTATCTTAAGGTTTTCTGCGGTTATTCCGTCCATAGGGGAAAGCAGACCATGCAGCACATGATAAGAGCCGTTATACCAGCCGCAGCGCTCAAAAGCCGAAACGTCTTTTGGGGACTCCACTACGCAGATTATATCCCTGTCGCGGCTGTCATCACTGCAAAGCTCGCACAGGTCGCGGTCGGTGAAATTCTGACAGCAGCGGCAAAGCTGCACGCCGCGCCGCGCCTTTACAATGGAGGAAGCAAAATCCTCCACCTCCTCTGCGGGCAAATTAAGCATATAGTACGCCAATCTCTGCGCGGTTTTTATGCCAATACCGGGAAGCTTTGCAAATTGCTCCGCCGCAAGCGCAAGGGGAGCAGAAATAAATTCAGCCATATCATTTCTCCAAACTAATTTCAAATTCAGTATCGTATATAGCCGCCCTGCGGCAGCTTGTCCTTGTTCATTCTGGAGGAAACATAAAGCGCTATGCCAACATCATCACACGGCGTTGATTTCTTGTAGCCGCTGTACATTACTATATCGGCGGCGCATTGGTCGTTTCCTGTATGCGCGCAGGCTATCGAAATTCCGTCAACCTCAACCATTGCGCAGTCGCCTGTATTTATATTGTCGCAGCCGCATCTATTGAGGATTATATTCATCGTCTGCTCGGTATACAGTTCGTCTATGCCGTACAGATTGCTTAGGTACGAAATGGAAACCGCGCCCTGATAATCAAGTTCAGGCACAATAACGCGGTCGATTTTCACTATGCCGTTTCTCATAAGGCAGTCGGAAAGCTCGTCCGCAAAATTTGACCCGCTTCCGCATATTATTACCGTTGCCGTGCCGCCGCTGCAAACAACCGCCGCGCCGCTTCTGCCATTGGAAACAAAATCTATCTTGCTGCGCGTAAGCGAGTTATTTATACACAGCGCCAGTGAAAGCACTGTGGCGGCTGCCGCCACGGCAAAGCCTTTATCAAACTGCGTTTTCGGCAATATAACAGCCGCGCTTAAGCCCACAACAGCAACGCAGGCAAGCAGTGCGGCGCTGTCATGCTCAAAAGCAAGCCACCATGCAGGATTTCGACCCACGCCAATAATAAAATTGTATGTGCAGTTAAGCAGAAAATCCATCGGCACAAGCAATATATCCAATTGGGTGGCGGCAAAAACAACGCCAAGCCCAAGCACAACGGCAAATATCGGCGTAAGCACAACCGTAACAAACGCGCCAATCAGCGAAATACCGCCAAAGCAATAAATACTGACAGGCGCAATGCAAACCACCGCACACGCCGAGGTGATAACCGCCTCCGCCAGTATGCGCAGTGCGGCGGGAAGCCTGATGGTATAAACACCCGCCAGCGAACAGCACTTTCCGCCCAGAACAGACACGCCAAAAACGCCCAATATGGACATCTGAAAGCCGCTGTCCAGCATTACATTGGGCGAAAACGCCGTCATAAGAAATACGGCAACACACAGCGAGTTAAGGCTTTGCGCCTTTCTGCCGAATAAATCGCCGCAGTAGTTAAGCATAAGCATAATTCCCGCGCGCATAACAGTTGGTTCTGCGCCGAAAAACAGCACCGCAAGCGGGATATACGCAACAGCAAGCACCGCGCGCAGCCTAGGTCGTTCCTTGCCCAGAAGTTCCAGAAGCACAGTCATAATAATGACAAAATGCGAGCCTGACACCGCGGTGAAGTGCATAATTCCGCACAATTTTGCCGCTATTGTAAGCTCCGTTGAAAACTGACTTGTATCGCCAAAAATCAAACCGCCCACAAGCTGACTGCCGCCGCGGGACACACCAAGCCTAATATCACCGCAAAGCTTCGTTCGGTAATCATAAAGCCCGCGCTGAAAATCAAAATCGGGACTGTAAACAGAATGGACTTCTTTAAGCGAGGCGGAAAGATATTTCCGCTGCGCTTCATAGGTTCTGTTAAGTTCGTCAAGCTGTATATCCGCAGTTATAATGTCGCCTACTGCGAAGCTTTCGCCATCGAAAAAGCTTATGCTGCATGAACGCCCGCTGATTTTTGTGCTGCAATTATAAAGCCAATAGCCGTTATAATCCACAGCTTCCGTAACCCTGCATTCCAGCGTCTGCGTTGTCCCTGCGGCGTCAAGCAGCGGCTGACGCACAAGGCTGTTGTAGCAGCTTATCGACAACATTCCCACCAAGAGCGCCACGGCGCTTGCCAGCAGCTTTTTCTGCACATTGCCTGCGACAATGCAAATCAGCGCCGCAGTTATAACCAGCACAAACGCGCTTGCGCCGCCACCCGCACAAAACAATATACCAAGCGCGAAAAACGGCACCGTTCTTATTGGGAAAAGCTTGAAAATAGCTGTATCGTCCATATTTAATAAGCGGTCTTTATAAAAAGACCGCTTATGTTGCCTTAAATAAAACCGGGGAAGGAAACGCCGCCTGTAACCTTTTCCATCTCCGAAGCGCCGTACTCGTCAACCTCTTTGAGTATCTCGTTTACGCCGCTGATAATCAAATCCTGAAGCATTTCAATATCGTCGGGGTCAACCACTTCGGGCTTGAGAGTCACGGATTTAAGCTGCTTGTCGCCTGTCATAACCAGTTCAAGCGCACCGCCGCCAACCTGCTTTGTAAACTCCTTTACGGCAAGTTCGTTCTGAACTCTCTCCATATCCTCCTGCATTTTCTGCGCTTTTCTTACCATTGCGTTCATATTGCCGGGGGCAGAATTCTGATATTCCTTAGGTAATCTTGCTTTCATTTTTACTATTTCCTTTCAGTTTTTAATTTCAACATCTATACCAAGCTGCCTTGCTTTTTCCAGCAGCTTATTGACATTCGGCGCGGTAATGCTCTGCTCCTCGGGTTCTTCCTTGGTTTTGCTTACCACTACTGCGTGTACGCTTTTGCCCATAATTTTGCCAAGCGCGCTTTCCAACTCGCCATAACCATGCTCTTTAACCTGATTTAACAGCAGCAGATTGTCGGAGTATATCTCCAGCACGCCGTCACCGTTTACGCGGGCTGTCGAATCGTCAAGCATAAAGCTTATCATTCCGGGGATAAGCTCAACGCAGGATTTCCAGTAATCGGGCGTTATATCGGCAAGGCGTTCCGCTTTGGGAACAAGCTGTTCCGCGCTTTGCGGCTTCGCAGCGGGCGCGGGAAGCTGCTGCTTAACCTCAGGCTCTGCGGCAGGCTCGTACTCCTCAGGCGGAGCTTCGGGCAGCGGCACGGAAAACTCCTCTGCGGGCGGCGGAGGAAGCGGAGGCTCGTCCGCAAACGGCGCAGGAACAGCTTCCTGCGGCAACTGCGAAGCGCCGCCCGCCATTTTCTCGCTTAACTCTTTTGTTTTATTCACAATCGCCGCAACCTGCGGAGAAAGCTTTTCATCGGGAAGCGGTGCAAACTCCTGTCCCATGGGCTGGCTTGCGGGCTTCTTTATCGGCTCTGAAACAGCGCGCCTTGGCTCGCCGCTGTCGGCGGGAGATTTCAGGCACATTCTTATAAGCGCCATCTCCACAGCGGTTCTGCGGTGGCGCGTTTTGCCTATGCTGTCGGCGCATTTCTGCAAAAGCTCAAGACAGCGCAGTATATCCTCAAGGGAATACATACCGCAAACGCGCGAAAGCTCGTCATATTCATCGGGAGCGGCGCCGATAAGCGCCTTGTCCTCGGGCACGGTTTTATACAGCATAAGGTCGCGGAAATGCCCGCTTAACTCGTCAACAAGCCGCGACAAATCCATGGAACGGCTGTAAAGCTGCTGAAGCAGATTAAGGCAGCCCGACATATCGCCCGCCGCAATCATCTCGGCAAAAGCGAAAAGGTGTCGGTTATCCGCAACACCCGCGCAGCTTCTGACAACCTCGCAGGTTATATTGCCCTCGGCGGTTATACAGCGGTCAAGTATCGAGAGCGCGTCACGCATACCGCCGTCCGAAAGGCGGGAAATAAGCTCCGCCGCGTCACGCTTAAGCGTTATGCCCTCGGTCTGCGCCACCTGCATAAGCCTGTCGGCGCTGTCCGATATCTCTATTCTTCTGAACTCAAACCTCTGGCAGCGCGAAACAATGGTCGCGGGAACTTTATGCAGCTCCGTTGTTGCAAGGATAAACACAACGTGCGCGGGCGGTTCTTCAAGCGTTTTAAGCAGCGCGTTGAACGCCGCCGCCGACATCATGTGAACCTCGTCTATAATATATACGCGGTATTTGCAGCTTACGGGAGTATACTGAACCTCGTCACGCAGTATTCTTACATCGTTTACGCCGTTGTTGGAAGCGGCGTCCATCTCCGTAATATCCACCGCCGCGCCGCTCATTATCTCGCGGCACGCTTCGCACTCAAGACAGGGATTGCCGTCCTTGGGGGAAAGGCAGTTTACCGCCATGGCGAGTATCTTGGCGCAGGTGGTTTTGCCCGTTCCGCGCGAACCTGTAAACAGATACGCATGACCATGCTTATGCCCCATTATCTGGTTTTTCAGCGTGGTGGTGATATGCGGCTGTGAAACAACATCATCAAAGGTCTGCGGACGATATTTCCTATACAAAGCAAGATACACATCAACACCCCCTCGAAAATAGTACGCAAAAAATAAACGCCCTCGATTATGAGAACAGGCTTACTGCGGCACACAGTTAAATCCGCTTAATGCTGCTCGGTTCCCCGCCTGACATGGTTCACGGCACACCGTTGCACAGGGCCTGCCCCCATAAGCGAGAGCATTTACCTCTTTATTATACTCTATATCCAGAAAAAAATCAAGTCCTTTTTACAAAAAAACGCACCCACGCAAACTGCCGATATCCGCAAAACAATTATCCGACCTATGCCCGTCGGGAGTGCGGTCTTTGGAGGGATTTTCGCTTTCTCTGCTTCCTGGATAAATTGGAATTTGTCTACATTAACCTTTTGAAATAAAATGTTTCATCGATTCATTTAAATTATATATT
>CAZKXB010000018.1:0-40096 GCA_964556595.1 uncultured Ruminococcus sp.
CGCGCAGTGCGGATGTTTCGGCGGAAAAGCCCCAACGGGGCTTTTTCGACGGTCTAACATCGGGGGAGGTTAAATCCTTCTCCGATGTTTTCGGTTGTTACGTTTCGGCAAATGCTGCGTATAAAATAACAGAAGCACCCAAAATCCATAAATTCAACAAAGGAGTATAATACTATGGCTAAGGAAGTATTCAAGATAAACACCAAAGAGGAGCTTTTGAAGCACGCAAGCAAAATGGTGCTGAAAAGCAATCTGGAGCAGCTTATTGATACCTCGGTAATAGAGAACACCTACCAGTACGCCGACAAGCTTCAGAAAATCAAGGATATCACCCCCGAAAACGGCGCATGGGATTTCATAAACTCCGCTGACGAACATCTGGCGGAATATACCAGCGCACTGGGCGAGCATATAGCATACCTTGTAGCCGCAAATATCTGCGACAACAACCATGGTATAGACGGCGTTAAATTTGAAGTACCAAACGAGCTGAAAACGGAAATCAAGCAAGCTGCCGCAGAATATCAGAAGAAGTGTGAGGAAAAGCGTCAGGCACTTGACGAACACTTTGCCGTGCTTAACTATATCACCTACGGTGAGAACGAAGCCGAATTTGAAAAGGCAAAGGACAGCCTTGGCGATATCACCGAACAGTTCTCCGAGGAGAATTTGCGCAGAGTGCGTTTCAAGCGCGCAGACATGACCCTTAATATGTATGCCTGTAAAAATCTCACTATGGATAACTACGCCAGACGTTTGAGCAATGCGGACAACAAAACCGAACTAGCTTGGGCGACAGAGGCTGTGGAAAACATGATAAAGGGTCTTTACAGCAACGAGGAATACCAAAAGCTGTCGGCTGATAAGGAAAACATTATCAATTCCATCTACATTGACGGCAAGCCTGCCTCTTTCATGTGCCAAAACGGAACAAGCTACGAGGCAAAGTGCGCGCAAATAATCAGCAATGTCCTCAGCGGCGAGCATAAAATAAACGTAGTCGGCATGAAGGAAGTAAACGGAAACTTCGTCCATACAGATGAAGTGGCTCCCGTAAACGTTAAACCTCAAGTTGTGTGCGAGGAAAAGTTCAGCCTGTGGAAGGCAATTCTCCGCTTCTTTGGAATCGGCAAGACGGATAAGCAGAAAGCGGAGGAAAAAATCTCATTCGCACAGCTCGGCAACGAGGACGCAATCTCCAAAATAAAGGAATACAACCTTATAGACCGTGAGTTTGCCGAAAAGGTATCTCTTGTGCGCGACGCGGAAGAAAATCATGCAAGACAGATAGTGGCGCTTGACGATCTGGTCTTTGGAGAGCAGCTTGGAAATCCCGAAAATTATTTCTCGGAAGCTTCCGAATATTATAATAAATTTAACGGCACAGAGCACGCGACTAAGGAAGTGTATGTAGGTATCCTAAACCGCCAGCACACCCGCACTTCAATGTTTATGGCGTATGCCATGGGCAAGGGCATGAGCCTTGACGCTATACTTAATCCCACACAAGCCGATAAGCAGCAGCTTAAGGAATACGGCAGAGAGTTTATCAATATCGTTACGCTTCCCAAACGCGAGGATATAGCAAAGCAGGTTTACCCCGACTACACCCCAGAGCAGCTTAACAAGGTTATCAAAACCGATGATAAGCAGTTCAGAGAAGCTTACGATAACGCCGTTAAAGCCAAATCCTCAGATATAATCGAAATGTACGGCGCTCTTACAAATACGTTGATTAGATTTCAGCAGAATATTCAAGCTGTCGACTACACTGATATGCAGGCTGTCGCAGAAGCACTGCCCGCGCACCAGTTTTTTTCACAGGCGTGCTGTGACATTATGCAGTCCATAGCAAAATCCCCGCTCAGAAACAACATTGTAGGTAACACGGCATATAACTTCGCCAGCGAGTCAATGTTCAAAACACAGCTTGCGACATATACCCCAGCACTTGCCGCACCTAATATCGCGCTGAAAATCCCTACGGATAGCACTATGACGTCCATTGCTTTGGCTTTATCGTCCATGTATGTAAACACACGCCTAGATAACAACGCAGAAAACGCCACTGATAAGGAAAAAAACCTAAAGCTGTATAAGACGGCGTTTTACAATGAGCTTTCAAATATGCAGCAGGAAAAAGACGGCGCAAATCTGTTAAAATACGCCAAGGAGATACTGCTGGGCAAAAGACCAATGCCAAAAAATCTTATATCCCCCTCAAAGGAAAACGAATTTCCGTACTACGAAACCCATCTGATTGATTGCTACAACAAGGATAAAAATAAGGCGGTCAAAACACTTGACAAGCCCAATGAACTCTGATAAAATATAAACAGTGCCGCGCAAAGTTCGGTCTTTGCGCGGCATTCTGACGTAGGGACGGTGAGTGAATGGAAAAAGCCTGTGCAAACTGCTTTTCGGCAGTGGATATAAATGAACAAATCTGCCCGTACTGCGGCTTTGACTGTGACGAGTCGCAGACCGCCTCATACGCAATCGCGGCGGGAACGATGCTTAAGGCGCGTTATGTTATCGGCAAGGTGATAGGCATAGGCGGCTTCGGTATAACCTATCTCGGCTATGATACCGAACAGGAAAGGGTTATCGCCATCAAGGAATATTACCCCCATGGCGTAGCTGTGCGCAGCAATGATAATCTTACGGTAGAACCGCTCGGCTCAGCCAATGCGGAATTCTACCATAAGGGCATAGAAAGATTTCTGCATGAGGGAAAATATATAGCCATGTTTGCAGCCGCCGCTGAAGTAATGGGTATATATGACGCCTTTGAGGAAAACGGAACAGCCTATTATGTAATGGAGCATTTCAACGGCATAACCTTAAAAGCCTATACCGACAAATACGGCAGGATTTCCCCGCAGCAGGCGTTATGGATAGCCCAGCGCATATCGGCAACCTTTGAGGTTATACATAAGGGCGGAATTATACACCGCGACGTTTCCCCCGACAATATAATGCTGTGCAGAAACGGCGGCGTAAAGCTGATAGATTTTGGCGCGGCAAGGTCTTTTGCGGAAGATGATAACGGACTTTCCGTAATGCTAAAAGCAGGCTTTACCCCGCTGGAGCAGTATCAGCGCAGCGGCAGACAGGGCGCATGGACGGATATATATTCTCTGGGAGCGTCACTATACTACGCGCTTACGCTGTGTATGCCCGATGACCCAATGTCCCGCTTTGAGGACGACAGCGATTTTGAGCGGCAGCTTTCACAGCTTCCCGATAAGCTTGCGGAGCTTATACGCCGCTGCTGCTGTGTTCGCGCAAAAGAGCGCTACCAGACCGCCGAGGAGCTTTGCAAAGCGCTCGCAGGCTGTGGCGTAACTCCCCGCGGCTTTGAGGAAATAAGACTGCGCCGCAGCGAAGTGTGCTATCCGCGCACCAAGCTGACCTATATCAGAGAATCATCGGTGCAGCTTGTTAAAATCGCGGGCGAAATGATGCCTATTGACCTTGTGGAACTTGACCTGTCCGACAGGCAGCTTACCAACGCGCAGATACAAAATCTGCGCCACCTTAAGCGACTTGAAAAGCTTAACCTGATGGATAATTACATCACCTCCCTGTCCTGCCTCAGCGGACTTACCCAGCTTAAGGAAATAAACTTCAACAACAATAATGTGCAGGATATAGAATTTGCAGGGGATATGACAGGGCTGCAAAGCATTTCGGGCGAAAACAGCGGAATTACGGATATCTCGCCGCTTAAAGGCAAAACCGAGCTTGTGTGCGTTTTCTTCGGCGATACGGAAATAACGGATATCTCCCCCATAAAGGACAGCAAGGGGCTTGTGATGGTGGGCTTTAACGAAGCGCAGATAGGCGATATAGAAGCGCTAAGGGATAAGCCGCTGCTTGAAATGGTGTGCCTTTCGGGCTGCGGGCTGCGCGATATTTCCCCGCTTGAAAATTGCCACAAGCTGGATAAGGTATATGTCGGCAGAAACAAGCTTACAGACCTCTCCCCGCTGAAAGGCAAGCAGCTTTCAGAGCTTTACTTTGACAATAATATGATGTCGGAGGGAGTGGAAAGCCTTGCGGGCGTTTCGGTAAAAACCACGGTCGCCGCCGAATACAACGGCTTCACCGTTGAGCAGGCACAGCGCCTTATGCAGATTATGGACTACGGCACTATCTATTTTGAAAAAAGCCTTATCAGCCAAATGCGCAAATCCCCCAAATAAACAAAACCGCTCTTTCTTAGCTAAAAGGGCGGTACAGACTGTAGACAAAGTCCATTTTGCCCGCGTAGCGGGCTTTTGAAATACATTTTTTGCCTCAGCTTTGCCGAGGCAAAAAATACTTCTATCCGCACAACTGTGCGAACAGACGGCTTCGCCGTCTGTGAGTGCGGGCAGTGCGGATGTTTCGTCGGAAAAGCCACAACGTGGCTTTTTCGACGGTCTGACCGCTCTTTCTTAGCTGAAAGGGCGGTATTCTTTTGTTCTTATGCGGATTTTTATGTGGAATATATAAACTCCACCGCCTGCTCGTAGGGATATTTATGCTTAAGCGCAAACATCACCTTGGCGTCCTCTATATTGCGCACATACAGCCCCTCTCTGCCGCATACCATCAGCAGATGCTGCAACTGCTCCACGCTGATGCCCAGATACAGCGCGATAAGAACTATCTGGCGCTTGGTGGGAATGCGTGTGCCGTTTAATATCTGATGTCCGTATGTGCGGTCAAAATTCACCCCTCGGATAAGGTCGGCGCGCTTTAAGTTCCGTTCTTCAAGAAATTGGTCTATAAACTCATAAAAATGCGGCGCAGGGTTGGCTTTTATTATTTCTTCATCAAATTCATCAGCTTCTCGCAGCATTTGTTCAAGGTCGGTTGTTTTCATTATGGTATACGCTCTTTCGTAGGTGTTTAAGGCAACAGCCAATTATACATTATTTATTATACACTATTTCGGTCGGAAATGGAATGCAAATTTGCACAATTTTTAAGGCGGTATTGCATAATGTATGCAAATAAGCACACCAAATTTTTACCGTTATGTGATAAAATAAGGCTGTGTAATATCCCGCGCATAAAGCGTTTGTGCGCAGCAAATAATTTCCCAAATAATCGAAAGGAAAAATACGCCATGAAACAATGTACTAACGGTCATATCTACGATGAACTTCTGCACGTCAGCTGCCCCTACTGCAATAGCAGCGGAAATATCGGCGCGCGTCCTCTTAATAACGAAGCCGCTCAGCCCATGTACCCTGGGGCAGAGCCGTTTAATGCGCCTATGGCGGCAGCTTCTCCCACATTCCCCAAAACAGAGCCGCTCAACGCGCCTGTTGCAGCGCCCGCGCCTGCACCCGCGCCCATGCCTGCTCCTGCGATAAAAAAGGAAATGGGCGTAACCGTTGCCCTTAACGTATCCGACAGCGGAATAAATCCCACAAGAGGTTGGCTTGTTGTTGTAAACGGCGATAAGATGGGACTTTCCTTTGTGGTTCACAGCGAAAAGAACACCATCGGCAGGGGCGAGGAGTTTGACATAAACCTCTCTTTTGACAGGGCGGTATCCAAAGATGGCAACGCCATTGTTGCCTATGATGCAAGAAACAGAAAGTTCTTTGTTTCTCCCTCGGTTGGAAAAAACAATGTCTATCACAATGACCAGCTTCTGCTTATGCCCACGGAATTAAAGGACTTTGACGCTATCGAGGTAGGCGCTACAAAGCTTGTTTTCAGAAGCTTCTGCTGCGAAAGCTTCACATATTAAGCCATGGCAGAGAATTTTTCTGTATCATTGCCGATAAGCGGTACGGATATCACCCGTATCGCGCTGGGCAATTCACAACATCAGGGAATGCGCCCCTATCAGGAGGACAGCTTCGGATATTCCTCAACCGAGCAGTCCGATATCGACCGCTGCGGTCTGATTGCCGTGGTTTCAGACGGAATGGGCGGCTTGTCCTGCGGCGATAAGGTGAGCCATTATGCCGTTCTGGCGGCGCAAAACATATTCAGCGGCTTCAGCGCAGAGCCTGTGCATATCCGCTTTATCAATGCCATAAACGGGATAAGCGCCACAGTATCCCAAAGCTATGCGGGCGGCGGCGCAACGCTGTCAGCCGTGTACTGCACGCCGCAGGGAATATACTGGTGCTCCACGGGCGACAGCAGGATTTATCTTTGCCGAAACGGCAGGCTGTACCAGCTTACCCGCGATTTTGACTATGCCGACAGGCTGTTTGACAGGGTGATTGACGGCGAAATATCCTTTGCCGAAGCGGACGACGACCCCAAAAAGGACAGCCTTGCCGAATATATCGGCTCAGGCGAAACGCTTCACCCCGATGTTAATATCAAGCCGTTTGTACCCCAAATCGGTGACAAGCTGCTTATATGCAGTGACGGCGTATATAACGCGCTGCCCGAAAACGAGCTTCTTATACAGCTTGTCAAAAAGCCGCAGCGCTGTGCGGACGGCATAGTCGCCGCCGTGCTTAATAAGGGATATGAAAATCAAGATAATTTTACGGCTATAATTCTCGAATTTATCTAACGGAGGATAAATGTAATGAAAGCAATAAAAAGAATTGCCGCTTTGATGGCGGCGCTGATAATGACGTTCTGCTGCATAAGCTTTACTTCTTTTGCCGCAAGCGACCCGATAGCAGAGGCTTCCAACAGCGTGGTGTTTATTCAGTCGCAATTCTGGGCGTATTACAGCTTCGGTTCAGGCTTTGCCGTTGGCGAAAAGGGCAAGCCCGTGGAATACATAGTAACCAACGCCCATGTGGTTCATGATGACACAACAGGTCAGACAAGCGATTATGTCACGGTGTACTTCAACGTAATGGCAAACAAGTATATGGTGGCAGAGGTGTACTATCTCGACATATCAAAGGATATCTGCGTGCTTAAACTGCCCGAACCCACAAGCGAGCGTCAGGCGCTTCCCCTCGGCAAGGTGGACGATGTAAGCACAGGCAGCACCGTTTACGCGCTTGGCTACCCCGATTATGGCACTGTGGGTCAGAACTACAACAAATTTGACACATCGGACATCGTTGTCACAAAAGGTATTATATCCAAAATAACAAGAGCGGATATGTCTTTGGCGGACTCCGCTTCCTCAGCAAACACCAACGTATTTATGACGGACGCCGCTATTTCTTCGGGCAATTCGGGCGGACCTATGATAAACGAAAACGGCGCTCTTATCGGCATAAATACCGCAACCACCACAAACGCCGCTTCTTCCACAGCGCACAGCGGCTTTGCCGTTACCGTTGGGGAACTTGTCCCCGCGCTTAATTCCGCGGGCGCAAGCTACCAGTTTGCACAGGACATTGAAAACAACACGCTGCTTATAATAATCATTGCGGCAGCGGCTGTTATCGGCGTGGTTATCGTAGTGATAGCAACCACCAAAAACAAAAAAACCAAAGACAACAATATTTCAGCACAAATCCAGCAGCAGTTGCAGCAACAGCAAATCCAACAGCAGCAGATACAGCAGCCTGTCAGCAATTTTGGCAGCCGCACAATGGTAATCGGCATAAGCGGAAAATTTGCGGGCAGCACCTTTGCACTGGACAACAGAGTTATCATAGGCAGAAATCCCGAAAAATGCACGGTTTGCTATCCTGTTGATACCAAGGGCGTTTCGGGCATTCACTGCGAGATAAGGAAAACCCCCAACGGCTTGTTTGAGATTATAGACTGCGGCTCGTCCAACGGCACTTTCCTCGGCAGCGGTCAGAAGCTTCAGCCCAACGTACCTGTCAGCATACCAAACGGAACATACTTCTACCTTGCTTCCACCGAGCAGATGTTCCAGATAAAGAATGTGTAAGCCATGATGATTGAAACTGCAAAATATACCAACCGCGGTGGGCGTCCGATAAACGAGGACAGCATATACTGCGCCACCGACCTTTTTATTGTCGCCGATGGGCTTGGCGGTCACCACGGCGGAGAAAACGCTTCAGCCGCGGCTGTAAGGTGCATATCGGAAAACTATCGCGGAGATATCACGGACGCCGAAATTGAAAAGCTGCTTGAAGCCGCTAATGACGCCGTAAACAAGCTTAATGACGATTCGCATACAACGCTTGCTGCTGCGTTTGTCAGCGATGAGCGTATGCGTATCGCAAACGTTGGCGACAGCAGAGTTTATATATTCCGCGGCAACAGGGTGCATACCGTTACCAAAGACCATTCGGTATGTCAGGCGGCTGTGGATATGGGAGAGATGTCGTATGACGATATCCGCTTCAGCGACGACCGCTCCCGCCTGCTTAAGGTGCTGGGCGGCAAGGACAGCCTTAGCCTTAAAACCAAATACAAGCCGATTGATTTGTGCGACGGCGACGCCTTTCTGCTTTGCAGCGACGGCTTCTGGGAATATGTGCATGAGCGCGAAATGGAAACAGACCTGCTCAAAGCCGACAGCGCCGAAAGCTGGAAGCGCCTTATGCTTAAGCGCCACTTGCTTAAAGCCAAAAACAGCGGCGATAATTACTCGCTTATATGCGGAATAGTCCACTCGGAGCGAACGCTTGCCGACATTCCGCCTGCATCGGAAGCCGCTGTGGAGGAAATTCCCATCGAGGAAGCTGCTGTTTCGGAAGTTCCCGTTAAGGAAGCTCCGCTTCCCTCCACCATCGCTATAAATGACGAGAAGCCGAAGCCCCCAAAAAGCCAAAAGGGCATAATCGCCGCGCTGATTGTGCTGCTTATTGCGGCGGGTGCGGCTGCGTTCTGGTTTCTTGGCGGCAGCAGGATTTTTGAGGACTTATTCAGCACAAGCGCCGGCGAAAGCAGCGAAACCTCTGAAACCGCAGAGCCTGCCGAAAGTCTGCCAAGCGAAAGCGGAGAACAACCTGTTACATCAGGCGAAGCCCCTGATTATGACAGCGAACCGCTTCCTCCAGCCGCTGAAAATCAGTCTGATTTTGAAAGCGGCACAAACCCCGATACACAAATATAATCAGCTCCCGAAAGCGAGGGATTTTTATGATAGAAATAAATAACAAACATATATGCGAAAGCTGTTTTGCCGAAATCACCGCCGAGCCATGCGGCTGCTGCGGCTTCAGCAAAAGCGGCTACATAAACGATCCGTCCGTTCTGCCCTGCGGCAGTATCCTCATGGGTCGCTATATAATCGGCAAAACGCTTGGCAAGGGCGGCTTCGGCATAACCTATCTTGCATATGATATCCGAACCGATAAAACCGTTGCCGTAAAGGAATTTTACCCCAACGGTATTGCTAACCGCACAACAGGCAATCCCACCGTCACCGTTTCCACCGCCGAGGACGCAAACGTATTCCAAAAAGGCGCGGAAAAGTTCTATAACGAAGCAAAGCTGGTAGCCAGATTTAACGGAAATCCCGGAATAGTCAGCGTTTATGAGTTCTTTTATGAAAATGACACCGTGTATTTTTCCATGGAATATCTGCACGGAAAAACCCTTAAAAGGCACTTGGACGAAAACGGCGCTATCACAGAAGCGCAGGCAGTTTCTATTGCGGACAGCGTATCCTCTGCGCTTCTGGCGGCTCACAGCGCAAATGTTATGCACCGCGATATCTCCCCCGATAATATCATGCTTTGCGACGACGGCACGGTAAAGATAATAGACTTCGGCGCTGCCCGCCAATTTGTATCGCAGGGGTCGCAAAATCTTTCCGTTATCCTTAAACAGGGCTTCGCCCCGATTGAGCAATATCAGAGAAAAGGCAAACAAGGTCCGTGGACGGATATATATTCCTTGGGCGCTACGCTTTATTACGCGCTTACTTTGGATACCATTGACGACCCCATGTCGCGTATGGAGGACGATACGGAGTTCCAGTCCAACAAATACGGCATTTCCGAGCCTTTGTGGGAGGTTATCCGCACCTCTGTTATGCTGAAAGCAGCCGAAAGATATCAAGATATATTCCTTTTCCGAAAAGCACTTGGCGCGACAGGCATAATGCCCGTACCGATAGTTGCCCCCAAATCTGTGGAAACCGAGCCTGCGCCCGTATTTCAGACCGCAAAGCCCTTTTACACCCACATCGCAAATACAAGCAGTCCGCTTTCCGCGACCACTGCAATAGAGCAAACCCCGCCGCAGGCGAGTGCGCCACTTTCCGCAACCACTGCAATAGAGCAGCCCGTTGCTCAGCAGCCGATAGCCGTTCAGCCTGCTCCGATAACCGCTCAGCCAGAGCCGATAGCTGCGCCTGCGCCCATTCCCCTAACCGAAGCCGCTTACGCTCAGCCGCCGCAGACTAACGAACGGCTTGGCGTGACTGTTGCGCTTGATACGCCCGATTTCCAATCGGCGCAGCCTGTACAGCAGAAAGCGAAGCCTGCGGGGAAGAAAATTGCCATAATAGCGGGTGTAGCAGCCGCAGTTGTTGTGTCTGTTATTGTTCTGGTGGTAAGCTTAATCTCGGGAAACAACGATGGTATCAGCACCACGCAGTCTGGAAACAATTCATCACAAAGCAAACCCACCATAACAACAACGACAACAACATCAAAGCCCGCAGAACCAGAGTCAAAACCTGTGTCAGAGCCTGAGAAAGTTGACAAGGTCTGGATAGCGGGAGAATATACTTCCGTGAACATCAAGTCGCTTGACCTGTCGGGCAAAAATCTTACCAGCGCGGATATCAAAAATCTGAAATATATGACCTCGCTAACCAGAATAAGTCTCAATGACAACTATATTGACAACCTCTCCGTGCTTGGCAAAATACCCACGCTTGTCGAGATAGAAGCCAGCAACAACGCCATATCCGATATATCCTTTGCAAAAAATCTGCCAAATCTCATTGTTCTGATAATGAACAGCAATAATATCACGGATATATCCCCGCTGAAAAACTGCACCAAGCTAAAAAAGCTGTGGCTTTGCGATAATGCGGTAAAGGATATCTCCGCGCTTAAGGGCAAAAATCTGGTGGAGTTGGGTCTTAACAACTCCCCTATCGGCGATATTTCCGTGCTTAAGGAAATGAACTCGCTTTATAATCTGTGCCTTTATAACTGCGGAATATCCGATATATCGGCGCTTTCCGCCTGCATAAGCCTTGTTGATGTAACACTCAGTTATAATTATATTTCGGATTATTCGCCGTTGGTGGAGCTTAAGTATCTGGGTACGGTTTATCTGGACGGAAATATTATGGACAGCAATATAATTACAACACTGTATGGTATGAAGGTTTACAGCGAGCTTTATCTAAGAGATATGGGCATAACCGAGGAAATGGGTTATGCGCTGGCAGAGAACATCTATTCCGATAACTATGATGGCGCTACCATCTGGTGGGGATAAGCCTGCCCCCTGCGCTTAATCCGACAGTGCTAAGAATAAAATACAACAAAGCGGAGAATTTTTAGGTTCTCCGCTTTTTGTGGCTGTAAGTTCGGCTGTCCATTCCTGCGTTATTAAAAAGACTGCAACCTCGCTTAAAGCAAGGTTACAGTTCTTTTCTTTGTCATTCGTCCTTTATTGGCGATTACTTGATAACTCTTACGGAGATAACGTCCGCAATAGCCTTGATAGCTGTTTCAACGCCGTCAGCGCTGCCTGTTACATCAAGCACGGTGTATGCAAGCTCTTTCTTGGACTTGCTTATCATGTTCTCAATGTTAAGACCTGCTGCGGAAACAGCGGCTGTGCAGCTATTGATAACGCCCTCAACATTCTTGTGCAGGATACAGATTTTAGCGTCGCCTGTCATGGGCATGGAAACATTGGGGAAGTTCACGCTGTTGATGATATCGCCGTTTTCAAGGTATGCCTTAATTTCGTTTACCGCCATAACAGCGCAGTTATCCTCGCTTTCGGGGGAGGAAGCGCCAAGGTGCGGCAGAGCGGTTACACCGTCGATACCGATAAGGTCGTCTGTAACAAAATCGGTTACATAAGCAGCCATGCCGCCGTTTGCAAGCGCGTCAATAATTGCCTTGCTGTCAACAAGGTCTGCTCTTGCGAAGTTGAGAATACGGACATTCTTCTTCATGGTGGCGATGGTTTCCGCGTTAATCATGCCCTTTGTTTCAGCGGTAGCGGGAGCATGCAGGGTGATATAATCGCACTGCTCGAAAATCTCCTTATTGCTCTTTACATAGTGGATATTCTTGGAGAGGTGGATAGCGCCGTCAACAGAAAGGAACGGGTCAGCGCCGTAAACCTCCATGCCGAGGTCAACCGCAGCGTTTGCAACCAGTGCGCCGATAGCGCCAAGACCGATTACGCCAAGCTTTTTGCCCTTGATTTCAGGACCTGCAAACTGGCTCTTGCCTTTTTCTACAAGCTTGCCCACGTTGTCACCCTCGCCCTTAAGGGTCTTAAGCCAGTCGATAGAAGCTGCAACCTTTCTGGAAGCCATAAACAGACCGCAAAGAACAAGCTCCTTAACTGCGTTAGCGTTAGCGCCGGGGGTGTTGAAAACAACAACGCCCTTTTCGCTGCACTTGTCAATCGGGATATTGTTTGTGCCTGCGCCTGCTCTTGCAATGGCAAGCAGGTTTTCAGGCAGCTCCATCTCGTGCATGGAAGCGGAACGAACCAGCACTGCGTCGGGGTTAGCCATATCCTCGCTGAAAGCATACTTGCTCTTATCGAAAAGGTCTGTGCCGCACGCGGCAATCTTGTTGAGCGTAAGAATATTATACATTGTCATGTTCTCCTTAAAAGTAAATATATCACAGGGGGCGGCAATAAGCCGCCCGCCATTCAGTGCGAAATATCAGGAATTTTCTTCCTCAAACTTCTTCATAAATGCAACCAGAGCCTCTACGCCCTCGATAGGCATAGCGTTGTAGATGGAGGCTCTCATGCCGCCTACGGTTCTGTGACCCTTAAGGTTCTCAAGACCAGCAGCCTTTGCTTCCTTGACGAACTTAGCGTCAAGTTCCTCGTTGCCTGTAACAAAGGGAACATTCATCAGCGAACGGTCCTCAGGTCTTACAGTACCCTTGAACAGCTTGCTGCTGTCGAGGAAATCATACAGAATCTTAGCCTTCTTCTCGTTGAGCGCCTTCATAGCCTCAAGACCGCCCATCTTCTTCAGCCACTTGAATACCTTGCCGCAAATATAGATACCGTAGCAGGGAGGTGTGTTGTAAAGAGAATCGTTGTCAGCCTGTGTCTTCCACTTAAGCATTGTGGGAGTGCCGGGCAGAACATCATCTGTGATAAGGTCTTCACGGATTATTGCTATAACAACGCCCGCAGGGCCTACGTTCTTCTGAACGCCGCCGTAGATTACAGCATACTTGCTTACATCAACAGGTTCGGACAAGAAGCAGGAGGACACATCAGCAACCAGATCCTTGCCCTTTGTGTTGGGAAGCTGGTGGAACTTTGTGCCGTAGATTGTGTTGTTTTCGCAGATGTAAACATAGTCTGCGTCCTCGGGGATATCGAGGTCGGAGCAGTCGGGAATATAGGAGAATGTCTTGTCTGCGGAGGAAGCAACATCAATAGCTTCGCCGTAAATCTTAGCCTCCTGCCAAGCCTTCTTTGCCCACTGACCTGTGATTATGTAAGCAGCCTTCTTGTTCTTCATCATGTTCATGGGAACTTCTGCAAAGAACTGGGAAGCACCGCCCTGAAGGAACAGCACCTTGTAGTTGTCGGGAATATTCATCAGCTCGCGCAGATCTTTTTCTGCTTCCTTGATGATATTGTCGTAAGCCTTGGAACGGTGGGACATCTCCATAACGGACATTCCTGTTCCGCGGTAGTCCATCATTTCGTCTGCTGCTTCTTTGAGGACTTCCTCAGGGAGAACAGCGGGACCTGCACTGAAGTTGTAAACTCTGCTCATAAGTTTGCCTCCTGATTTTTATAGCGGCGTACCGCTTAATTTTGCAAATACAATAACATATTTATTATATGCTTTTTTTCCCGATATGTCAAGTACGAAATGTAAAATCTGTCGATTTTTTTGACAAACCATATGGTTAGCCTTACTGCGCCGCGGCAAATATTTCCGCAAGGCGGTCTGCGCTTTGGCGAAGTTCGTCAAAATCGCCGTAATTATGGCGGTAAAGCTCCACTATATAGCTGCCGTCAAAGCCGTTTGCGCTCATGCGGCGGTAAAGCTCCGCAAAATCAAAGCTGCCCTTGCCTACGGGCAGGCAGTCGCTGTCCCCGTTCGCGTCGCTTACATGGCAGTGTACAATGCTCTCACCAAGCGCGTCTATATAGTCCGATACGTCTGTACCGCTGCGGCGCGCCTGCTTAAGGTCAAGAACAAATTTGGCATATCCGCCAAGCTGTTCTTTCATCATGGAAAGAAACTCCACGCTGCCCGAAAGGCAGTAGCACACATTCTCCTGTGCGACCGTAATTCCGTATTGCTCCGCCGTTTGCGCCAGTAAACGGAACTGTGACACATAATGCTGCGGCGTGCATTTGCTGCTTAATATAGCGCCATGCAGCACAAATATCTTCGCGCCAAGCTTCTGCATACTTTCAAAAAAGCTGCGGTAAAGGGCGAGCATTTCGTCAATTCTGCGGTCATAGGAGGAGAAAAGGAACACCGACTCCATCGGCGATGAAAACGGGTGAAACGAGGGTATGGAAATTCCATACTGCCGCGCCGTATCCCGTATCATGGAGATATACGGCTCATGTCCCTCGCAGGTGGCGTTGGCAAACACCTCTGCGGTTTTAATTCCGCGCAGGGCAAGCTCCCTAAACGCGTCCTCCACATGAAGAGGATATAGTGAAGCGGTTGAAACGCCTATCTGCATAGATATCACCTCCCGTTTTTGTCCAGCTTATGTACTATTGCCATTGGTACGCAGGAAGCGTACACCGCCGCAATTCCCACAAGCTCCAGCCAGACAAGCGGCGGCAGCGCATACAGAAACGGGTAGATTTCGTAAAGCTGCGCGGGCAATTCCGACATCATTATGTAATTTGTGCCGAAGCGCATATTAAACAGCATAACCGCGCCCACAACGATATTTCCGAAAAGCAGCGTATGCAGCGAGTATCGCACACCCGTTTTATAACCCAGCACGCACAGACAGTACAGGCTTATCAGCAGCATAACATGATGACTTATTATAAACTGATAGAAAATATAGCTGTCATAGCTGCTGCGGAGGTCGGGCCATATCATGGCGGGCAGCGGACCTATAAACGTGAAATAGTATATTATCCTGTACAGACCGCCCTTATTATCCGTGTACAGAATATAAATCATAAAGAAATTTGTCAGAAAACAAAGGTGCAGCGGCAGGTCTGACTCAAAGCTCCATATGCCAAGGATTATTCTTGAGCCATAGTGGATAACCATATTTACAAGCAGAAGCGTTGCGGCGGCTATACGCACAGCCTTGAAATGCCCGAAACGCCTCAGTTTTTTTCTAAAAACAAATACTGCCGTATAAAGCAGCACAAATACAGCAGAAATAACAATATGAAGCGGTCCGAAAAGCTCCAGCCTGTTATCAGAGCCGATAAAGAAATCAGCCATGAAAACCTCCACGGAAAAGTGCAACAGTAAAAATCCAAAATTGATACCTATTAAAGTATAGCAGACAAAATGCGTTTTGTCAACAATACGGAATAAATCGCCGAATATGTGACAAATTAAGCGTATAACTTAGGCATTGCTATATACTATTTCGGAGTTTTTTAGATTATGAGCAAACCAACCTTTTCAAACCGACTTGGCTTTGTGCTGTCGGCGGCAGGCTCAGCGGTGGGTCTGGGCAATATATGGCGATTTCCGTTTCTTGCGGCGGAGTACGGCGGCGGTATATTTCTGCTGACATACCTTGCGGTTACGCTGATATTCGGCTTTCCCGTGATGGCGATGGAAATTTCAATCGGCAGGAAAACAAGCGCGCCCAGCCTTATCGCCTATGGAAATCTTGACAGGCGCGGAAGCTTTATCGGCGTGCTTACCGCTGTTGTAACGCTGATAACGCTGCCATATTACTGCGTAATCGGCGGCTGGGTGCTGAAATATGCGGTGATGTATGTAACGGGCAGCGGCGCAATGACCGCGGGCGAGGGTTATTTTGCGCAATACACCTCGCAGACGCTTCAGCCCGTCGGCTTTCAGACGCTGTTTTTGCTGATGGCGGCGGCGATACTGCTTTGCGGCGTAAAAAACGGCATAGAAAAAGCAAACCGCTTTCTTATGCCTGCGCTTATTGCGCTTGCTGTCATAGTTGCGGGTTACACGCTGACGCTTGACGGCGCTTTTGAGGGCGTTGCATATTATCTTACCCCCGATTGGTCGCGGTTTTCGTTCAAGACGGTGCTTGCAGCGACAGGACAGATGTTCTATTCGCTTTCGCTTGCAAGCGGCATAATGGTGACGTTCGGTTCGTATCTGAAAAAAGAGGACAGCGTGGAACAATCGGTAAAGCAGATAGAGCTGTTTGACCTCGGCATAGCCTTTGTCAGCGGACTTATAGTAATCCCCGCAGTGTTTGCGGTGTCAGGCGGCGAGGGTACTGCGCTTTCCGCTGGAACTGGACTGCTTTTTGAAACGCTGCCCTCCGTGTTTGCGGCAATGCCTTTTGGCAGCGCGGTAGGCGCGCTTGTGTTCGTGCTGATATTTTTTGCCGCTATTTCCTCCGCAATATCCATGATGGAAGTAAATGTTGCAAATTTGATTGCGCGTTTCGGACTTAAAAGAAGCCACGCCGTGCTGATAATGGCGGCGGTGCTGCTTATACTCGGTATTCCATCAAGCTTAGGCTATGGCGTGTGGAGCGCCGCAAAGCCCTTGGGAATGTCGCTTCTGGATTTCTTTGATTATATCGGAAACTCTGTGATAACGCCCATTGTGGCAATGATATCCTGCATTTTTATCGGCTGGGTAATAAAACCGCGCGTACTTTCGCAGGAGATAGAGCAAAGCGGCAGATTTAAGCGCAAAAGAAGCTTTGAGTTTATTGTAAAGTGGATTGCGCCGCTGTTTATAGCGGCAGTGCTGATAGGCTCGCTGCTGGAGATTTAATGCGTTGATAAAAAATATACAAATCGCCGCAAAAACCTCTTGACAAATCTGCACTAACAGGTTATACTGTATATACAACATATTAACGGACAGCATAACGCTGCCCTGAAAGGGAGAGGTATTATGGCTTTAAAAGTTGACAGCATTGTCAAGAAATACGGCGAATATACCGCGGTGGACAACCTCAGCTTTGAGATAACACAGCCGGGCGTGTTTGCGCTGCTTGGAACAAACGGCGCAGGCAAAACCACTTCGATACGCATTATTCTGGGAATGTTAAGCGCCGACAGCGGCGAGGTTACATGGGACGGCAAGCGTTTTCTTGCGGCAGAGCAGCCGATAGGCTATCTTGCGGAGGAGCGCGGACTTTATCCCAAATACAAAATAATCGACCAGCTTGTATATTTCTGCGGACTTAAGGGCATGAAAAAGCCGCAGGCGCTAAAGGCGCTTGACTACTGGTTTGACCGCCTTAATGTTGCGGAATACCGCGACAAGCGCGCAGAGCAGCTTTCAAAGGGAAATCAGCAGAAGATACAGCTTATCGCGGCGCTTGCCCCAAACCCGGAGCTTATAATTCTTGACGAGCCGTTAAGCGGTCTTGACCCCGTAAACGCCGAGCTTTTCAAAACGGTTATACGCGAGGAAATCAAAAAAGACAAGTTTATTATAATGTCAAGCCATCAGATGTCCACTATCGAGGAATTCTGCCGTGATATCGTAATTATGAACAAGGGCAGAACCGTGCTTCAGGGCGACCTTAACGAGATTAAGAAAGGCTACGGCAGGGTTAAGCTTACCGTAAAGTGCGAGGGTGATATCACAAGTCTTGCGCAGGACTGCGGACTTTCGGCTTCCGAGGTAACGCCAAACGGCATAAGCTACAACGTGACAAGCGAGCAGCAGGCACATTCGCTACTTAATAAGATAATGCAGAACGAAATTCCGCTTATCCGTTATGAACTTCGCGAGCCGTCACTTAACGAAATATTTATCGAAAAGGTAGGTGCTGAAAATGAAAACTAAGGGCTGGCAGAAAGTATTCGGCTTTACATTTATTCAGTACATAAAAACAAAATCGTTTATAGTCGGCACTATTGTTATATGCCTTATTATTGCGCTGCTTGCAGCGGGCGCGAATATTCTTCCCTCGCTTATGAGCGGCGAGGAAAACGTGCTTGGCGGCGACAGCGAGCAGCAGCCCTCCTCCACAAATGCGGTTTATATTTATGACAACTGCGGTATTCTTTCCGATGAGGATATGGCTTCGCTTGAGGAACTTGGTCTTAAAATAGCGCCAACGGAATTAAAGGCGGACGAAATGCTCGACAAGCTTATGACCGCCCAGAACGAGTCTATGGTTTCAATTTCCGCACTGGAAAGCGACGGCGCGCTGCTTGGCTTTGCGGTAAAGACCTACTACTCCCCCGACGCCGAGGGCAGCGCGGTTGACTACATTACCCTTGCGGTGCAGCAGGTTGTTAATTACCGCAATATGCTGAACTGCGGCGTTACTCCCGATAATTACGCGGCAACCCAGAGATATATAACCACCTCCAAAATAGAAGCGGGAACGGACGAATGGAATATCTTTGAAAGCGCAATTAACTATTTTGTGCCGATTGTGGTGTCGATAGTACTGTTCCTGCTGATATTTGTATACGGTCAGACGGTGGCGCAGTCTATCGCTACGGAAAAAACCTCCCGCGTTATGGAGCTGCTGCTTACCTCGGTAAGACCGCTTGCAGTGGTAATCGGCAAGGTGCTTGCCATGGGACTGGTTTCGGTGCTTCAGTTTATCGTCATGATACTGGTTGGCGGCGGCGCGTTTATGCTGACAGCGCCGTTCGGCATAGGCGGTGAAATCATAGACATGATGAACAGCACGGAAACGCTGACAGGCGAGGGCGCAATGGTGGTTGAAGCGATTGAAAACACCGTTGGCAGCATAAGCGCGTTTGATATAGTGCTTATTCTGGTTATATTCATACTTGGATTTTTGTTCTTTGCGCTTATCGCGGCGCTTGTGGGCGCGAGTGTAAGCCGCATGGAGGACCTCACGGCGGCAATGCAGCCATATTCCATCCTTGGCGTTGTGGGACTTTACCTCTCGTATTTCCCGCTGATTGCAAATGTTGAGTCCATGGATACAGGCGCGGCTGCGATAAATCCCATGCAGATATTCTCCTACTTCTTCCCGCTTTCCTCGCCGTTTGCGCTGCCCTCGGCGCTGCTTATGGGAACTATGGATACAGCGCAGGTGCTTATTGCGATAGTTATTCTGGCGGTGTTCGTGGTGCTTGTCGCAATGCTTGTTGCAAAGGTATACGAAGCGATTATCCTGCACAACGGCAACAGAATTAAGGTCAGCGATATCATCAAGCTTGCGGGCAGGAAATAGCATAGTGTTGCTGTAAATATGCAAATCGGCGGGGAGCTAAGGCTCTCCGCCGATTTTGTTTGGCGAGGGGAAAAAAGGCTGCGATGAGGGTGGGATTTGCAAAGGAGCTAAAAGAGTTGTCCTCATGGTGGGGACTTAATTCTTGTTTAGAATTAAACAATTACTCCCCCTTGCGATATTTAGCCGAATTATTTTCAGCTTTTCCTATATATTCAACTTTACTGAACTTATCATCAGTCACTGCGCTCTTGAAATACTTTCCAAATCCTAACTTATCTCCCCTTGGCAGCGAGTTCCAGTCTGTGCCATTGAAAAGTTCTTTAACAACAAATTCAGTACCGACCCTAAGGGTTGCTATTCGTTGAACGGCTTTGTTTAACCACGCTTCATAATCCATAGTCTCAATCATTTCCTTTCTGCGCCAATACACAACAGCTTTTCAACCATTTGTCGAAAATATCCATTCATTCGCAAATCTAATCAAGAATAATCCCACTCACTATAAACTTCTTTCGGATTCAATTTGTACTTTACTATTCCTTTAGTAACATAGCAGCGTTCACTATAGGTTTTAGCATATACATCAAAGATATAAGATTCTCTTTCTTCTTTACCACTCCACCATTGTATCCGCCCAGATACCGTCCCTGTAACATGAAATATGTAACCCTCATCAGTTTTCTTAGTACTTTCCAAATTAAAGTCCATATAATCAATAGCAGAAACAGATTCAGCCATGAACCAACCACATGCATCTTCTTTTATTTTAGCTTTTGCAATACTATATGCTTCAGATTCAGTTAAAATATGATTTGCATAAGATGTGTCATCAATGGCATTATAAATATCATCACCATTAAGGGCTTCGTATAATACAAAGCTTGGGTCTTCATCACTGTAAATAATTACTCGGCATGAAGCAGTATAATCTTCTTGCAATCCATCATATGTCACTTCACTAAGCAATCTGTAAGCAGTTAAAAAATCATTCCAACTAGACTTGATGTCATTTTTGCGGTGGGTTATAGCGTAAGCAGAACCGTCAAACGCAGTTTGAGTAATTACAATTTCATCAGCTTCTTTGTCATAAATGGTTTCGGATTCTCCGATAGTAGAGTCAACAAGCGCATCTAATTCTGTAATAAAAGCCTCGCTTGGAATATTGGAATTGCAAGCAGTAAGCAAAATACATACAGAAGTCAAAATGATAGCCTTAATTGTTTTATTCATATAAATACCCCTTTCACATTTCTTCAACTTTTTGTCGAAAATACTATATTCATAGAAAACAATTGCTTTTCTAATCGTATATTTAACAAAAGACTTGCCCTGTCATTTAACGTAGCAAAGTTGCTTTCCATTCAGCGAACGCATTTAATAAATTCAACATTCTTGCCCCACTGAATGGTAATTTAAATCCGCCGCCTAAAACCGAATAAAGTTCAGTTCGGATATGGTACATCTTGCCTAAGATATATCTGTTTAATCAATATACTTGTACAGAGTGTCCCCAAACTTAATTGATATACTGTAGTCCATTGATATTACTTCATCAGGTACAGATTTTACCAAATAGATTTCTTTTGTTATCAACGGATCGCAACCCCAAAACCCAAAGACGTCGTCTTCTAAATAGCATGAAGACAAATGATAATTATACTTTTCACCAAAAGTTACCTCTATATCATCAAAGTCAGAATCATATATCTTATTGCCGCCAATATTCTTGATAGTTGTTTTTGCAACAAAGTAGCTTTCGCCATCTACGTCAGAAAGATAATATGTACTACCAGAAGTGCTGTGAACTTCATTTTGAAAGTTGATATCAATTAATTTAAACTCGATTTCATTTTCGCCATCTGACATTTTAATCTTGGTATGTTTTTTAACTTGAACATAATCTTCATTTGATGTACTATTGCAAGCTGTCAGGCATAAAATAGCACACCCTAAAATAATACCAATAATCTTTTTCATATAAATACCCCTTTCACATTTCTTCAACTTTTTGTCGAAAAAATCTATATTTCGTAGATAATTATATCATATACTCTATGATTTGTCAAGTATTTTGTGATATTATTTTACAGAAAGGAAAGATGCTGCTATGAACAATGAGTACAATTTCGGCGAGATTTTATTGTCCCTGCGCGAGAAGAACGGCTTGACGCAGAACCAGCTTGCGCAAAGGCTTGGACTTAAAAACTCCACCATAAGCAAATATGAAGTATCAAACACCCCGCCGCCCGCGCTTATGGTTCGTAAAATTGCGAAAGAGTTCGGCGTATCCAGCGATTTCCTGCTTGGCTTAGAGATATCGGGCAATGTATCTCTGCACGGCTTGACTGCCGAACAAGCCAAGATAATAACCGACCTTACAGAATTGTTCCGCACACAAAACACAAAGCTGAAACACAGGCTTTCTGCCGAACAGTACGAAATGCTTGGACGGATTATAGTTGATTTTATTGCAAAATAAAGCGGCAGTTTCAACACGCGCAAAGCACAACGCTTTTGGATTTATTTTAGCCTGCTGTTGCAATCCGATAAAACAAATAAAACAATGGGGGGACTTAAAAAGTCCCCCCATTTTATTGTTATTCATCACCGTCTGACCCGTCCGAACTGCAAGCCTGTATCTGCGCCGTTCGTTTTTTATCAAGCCATACCACCACAATAAGCAGCGCAAACGCCGCCGCGCCGATTGCGGTAAGCACCAGACCCAGCTTCATGCCCGCGGGGAAGAAATCAAGCACCACCGTATGCTCTCCCGCGCTGACGGGAACAGCGATAAGCGCTTCGCCCATGGTGGTTATCCATTCGGCTTCCTTGCCGTCAATAAGCACCGTCCACCCCTCCTCGGCGGGAATTGTGGTAAACAGCACGCAGTCCTCCTCGGCGCTGACCGATAATTCCAGAGTGTCGCCCGATGTGCGGGTAAGCTGAGTTTCGGCGTTTCTTGCGGACATAGCCGTGCTAAAAGCTTCAAGCGCCGCCGTATCCGCGTAGTAGAACTGTGCCTCCTTGAAATAAACCGCGTCGCCAAGCAGCTTGAACTTCAGCTCAAAGCTTTCGCCCTCAGAGTATGTTCCAAGATACTCAATGCCGTAATTTTCGTACAGATAGTAATTTCCGTGATATGCGCCGTTTATATACATTTCGGTTTCGCGCTCGTACTTTGTCGGCAGGTACATATACACAGGGCCGTCCTCGTGCAGGGTGATGGTGTAGGTAAGCCATGCCTCGCTGTCCTCGTCCTTTTTGCGGTAACTGTGGTGGGAATCGGTGGTTGTGCCGCTGCGGATATTGTCGCTGTCAAACTCAATATCCGTCACCCGCTTGAAGATATCGTCAAGTCCCTCATCTCCCGCAAGCGTCCTTGCAAGCTGGTTTTGAAGCAAAAACGGCTGCTCAATCTCGGTAAGCGTTGTTTCAAGCTGCGCCGCCGCCTGCTTTTCCTCCTCGGTTATCGCGTAGTCGCTGACGTCAAGCGTCAGCACGTCCGCCGAAGCAAGATACGCAATGGGCAGCGCGTCCTTGTTTTGGTATACCGTTATCTCCTCCGAGGAATTCTCCCCGCGCTGAATTTCCGCCGTATCCGTATAGGGGACTGTGCTGCCGTCCTTCGCCAGAACATACTTCACGCCGAAAATATCGTCCGTCAGCACCGTTGCGCCGTCATAGCGCGTGTAATGCTCCCTTGAAGCAAAACCAAGCTGCTTAAGCAGCGTGATAGCCTTGGAATTAAGCGTTGAGGAACTATGGCTCATGCCGTACATCTGAAGCGCCACAGGGTCGTTTACACAGCGGTGGAACGTCTTTTCCATGCGGTAGAAGCCATCATCATATTCATGCACCTGCTGAGTTACTTCCCTTGTCACGGGGATATCAAATCGGTATGAAGCGCGGGTAGAAAACACGATATCCTCGTCCATATCGTACAGCGTAACGGTTGTGTTAAGCAGACACTCAGCGCACACAAGCGCCACAGCCGCTATTCTCATGCCCATTGTCCTGTAATATTTCTTGTACACATACGCCATAACGCACACCACCGCAAGCACAACAAGCGGCAGCACAAAGGTAAACACACTTTCATAGCCCCAGCTATCGTTGTTCAAATCCGCAAACAGCAGCATACAAAGCAGGATAATAAACGCCGTGCCGAAATGCTTAGCGCGCACGGATTTAATTCCGTCAAACGCCTGCGCGCCAAGCAGAACTATCATAAAGCTTATCATAAAGGAATAGCGATAGGGCAGCCAGTTCGGCATCTGCCCGCCGTGCCACATCATATCCACGGGGCGGATATACATACACAGAACCATAATTCCGATAAGCGCCGCGCCCGAAATCCTCTCGCGCACGGAAATCCTGCGGCACATGAAATAAACCACCGCGAAGATAAGCGCAAGCGTACCCGCGTAAAGAGCGGGCATACCCTCCATGCGAACGGTATCATAAGTTGTCGGGAACAGCTTTATAAAAATATCCGCGATGTCAAAATTCTCCGCAATGGAGTAGTCGGGAACGGAAAAGGTGAACTTTCCGTTGGAAAGCGACTTGTACACAGGCAGTATCATAAACGCAGACATCAGTATCGCGCACACCGAGGAAACTCCGTAAAGCAGCACCGAGCCACAGTATTCCCCGAAGCATTTGTTGCCGCCCTTGCCGCTTGCAAGGTAATACGCAAAATAAATCGCCGAGAAAATGCCCACCATATAGCCGATATAGAAATTTGCCACAAACACATAAACCAGCGCAAGCACATAAAGCTTGAAACGGCGCTTGTCGCACACCCGCTCAACGCCCATAACAACAAGCGGCAGCGCGATAAGCCCGTCAAGCCACATGGGGTTCATGGTCTGCACCACAAAGTATCCGCACAGCGCGTACATCACGGAAAACGAAACCGCCGTTACATCGGCATAGCCGCGGTGCTTTTTCAGCAGAAAGCACATCGCCAGTCCGCAGCTTCCCGCCTTTGCAAGCATCATTGTAAGCAGTCCTTCGGTTATCCACGCCCTGTCCCATATCCACACAAGCAAATTGAACGGGCTTGCCAGATAATAGCCGATTATGCCCATAAATTCGCCCGAAAGATTTCTGCTCCAGCAGTAGAACAGGCTCTCCTCGCCCGCGAAAACATCGTACATATAATCGTAGTAGTATACATACTGCGCGTTAAGGTCAAGCGACAGAACCGAGTTTTCCCCAAAAGGCCATACCTTGAACAGCGCATACGCCGCAAAAAGCAGCGCTGTCGGCAGCAGAAAGCACAGAAAATATGCGTAATTTTTTCTGAAAAACCACGCCGCCTTAAGCAGCGCAGAATACATCACCGAAGACGCACCTCTGCGCGCATTATCCGTACTCATCTGTTTTCATCTTCCTTTCGGTTGGGGATTATTCCCGCGCGCTCGGATACAATATATCGCGGACGCTGCTTAATCTCCTCGTATATTTTGGACAGGTAAAAGCCTATCACGCCTATTCCCACAAGCACGCACGCGCCCACTATCAGTATAAGCAGAATAACGGTGGAAAATCCCTCTGCGGCATTTCCGCAGAAATAGTTGACAAGCGTCTGCACGCCAAGCACCGCCGCGAGTATTCCGAATATAACCCCCACCAGAGTTATAAGATGTATGGGGAGATTTGTAAAGCTGGTTATCGAATTTACGGCGAACTTAAACAGCTTTTTGAAGCTCCATTTGGTCTTTCCCGCCGCCCTCGGCTTAACGTCAAACTCTATCTTCTCTGCCTTGAAGCCTACCCAGCTTGAAAGCGCGCGGAAAAAGGTCATGCGCTCGGGCAGTTCGTTAAGCGCGTCTATAACCTTGCGGTCAAGCAGTCTAAAATCGCTTGCGCCGTCAAGATTTATGCCCGACGAGGATTTCATAATCTTATAAAAGCTTTTGGCAAAAAGCTTGTAAAACAAGCTTTCTCTCCCGCGCGAGGCTTTAACCGCCTCCACAACCTCCGCGCCGCTCTCCCACATGGCGTACATCTTGGGAATAAGCTGCGGTGGGTGCTGCAAATCGCAGTCTATTAGCACGGCGCAGTCGCCTGCCGCCGCCTTAAGTCCCGCAAATATCGCGCCCTCTTTTCCGAAATTACGCGAAAAGCGGACGCCGCGCACGTTTTCGTTATTGCCGCGGGCAGCGTTTATTTCTGCCCATGTGCCGTCCGCCGAGCCGTCGTCCACAAAAATTATTTCGTATGCAATTTCCGCCGCCGTAAGTATTTCCGCAATCACGGCGGCGGTGTTTTTTATATTCTCCTGCTCGTTATATGCAGGTATTATCACCGAAAGCATCTATTATTCTCCTATGATTTTTACAACAACTTCCTTTTCGCGGCAGCCGTCAAAATCGCCGTACATTATATACTGGCGAGGCCCCAGCTCAAGCTTTCCGTCCGATATGGGAATAGTGACGGACGCGCCCAGTACCATCTGCTTAAGATGTCCCGCCGCCGCAGGAGCATAATCCACCTTGTACACCGATTCACCCTCGGGTGCGGCTCTCGAAAGCAGCGCAGACCAGTCCTTGTAAAGCTGCTCATCATCATGCTCCAGAAAAACCGCCGAGGTTGTATGCTGCGAGATAACCACGCAAATTCCCTCTGTCACCATGCTGTTTCTTACGCACTGCTCAACCTCATACGAAAGGTTGAAATACTGCTCGCACTCGTCCGAAGCTATTGTAAGCACCTGTCTGAAATTTTTCATAAAGTTCTCCTATTTCTCATTTACCGTAAGCGTTCCGCGCTCAACCTCCGCGTAGATAAGCGTCTCACCGCCGCTGAAGCTGAACATATAGCTGCCCTCTACCCTGCCGCTTATCATGTCCGACTGAAAATCTCCCGTCTGCGTTTCATAGCTAAGCGCAACAGAACTTCCCTTTGGCAGGATTATCTCAGCGTTGCCGCTTCTGGCTTCAACGCCGCTGCCCGCCGTTATGCTGTCAAAGCACAGACGGATATCGCCCGTGCCGCTTGTAAGCCTTGTAAGCGCGTCACAGTCCTCAACATCAATAGCGCCGCTTTTGGTGACTATGTTAAGCTGCTCCGCCGTAAGCCCGCTCGCCGAAACCTCCCCAGAGGAGGCATACACCGTTATTACGTCATAAACCGCCTGCGGCAGATACAGTGTAAAATTAAAATCCTGCCGCCCGTCCGAAAGAAGCATAAGCCGAAATTCATCGCTCTCCGATACCACCAGACGGTTGTCGCCGCGCATAACCGTAATCGGCACAGCGCTTTTGTAGCAAAAGCGGATATCCTCGCCGTCATACGGGACAAGCCGCACATCGCATTTAAGCAAATCAAGCTCAATATTTCTGCAAAGGGGAACTGTGTTGTCGCCCTCGTAATAAACCGCGTTTCCCTTGCTGTCGCGCAGCAGAAAAACGCACACGCCGAAAATAACCGTCAGCGCGCCAAGCACGATAAGCCAGCGATTAAATACCTTGCCCATTTTCACCAGCCCCTCAGCCTGTCGCAGCGCCGCCGTATTCTCGAAAACAGCCTTGCCGCCGCAAAGCCCGCCCTTACCGCAAGCAGCCCCAGAAATCCCGAAGCACAGGCGGCAAACAGCCCGCCGCAAAATATCATCAGCGGCGAAAGCTCAGTCACCACAAAATCCGCGTTAAAAATCAGCATAGCCGCGCCAAGTACCGCAAACAGCAGTCCCGCAGGCAGACACAGCGCCGCCGCCGTAAGCACCGCCAGCAGCACCGCAAACACCGCCGCAAAGCCAAGCGCAAAGGCGGAGTATATCGCCAAAACCTTGTACCTGTTCACTCCGCCCACCTCCGCAACAGCTTATTAACTATGCACCTGCGTGTTCATAACAACGCGGTCGATATTCTGCCTATATGTATCCATTGCCTTTGCAATCTGTTCCACGGTTTCTCTGTTTTCCGAGGATTTCTCCATCATGTCGGAAACATCGCCCTTAAGCTGTGCAAACACGCTTCTTACGTCCTCAATACTCTCGTTCTGCACGCCTATGTTGTCATAAAGCGCTTCAAAGCGGCTGCTAAGCTGCACAAAACTATCCTGAAGCTCCGCCATAAAGGTTTCGGAGCGCTCTATTGCGCGCGTGCTGCTTTCAAATTCCTCAGAAATATTCTCCACCTGCATAAGCAGCTGACTTACAACCTGCGCAACCCTGTCCGAGAAACGGTCGCTGTTTTCGGACAAATCCTTCATCTCGGAGGCAACAACGGCGAAGCCTGCGCCTGCGTCACCCGCATGAGCGGCTTCAACCGCCGCGTTAAGCGACAGCAGCGTTGTCTTAAAGGAAATATCGCCAAGCTGTCCCGCAATTGCGGCAACCTCGTTCATCTGGGTTTTCATCGCCGAAACCGCGCCGCCTGTCTGCTCTATTCCGCTGATAGCGGTGTGAAGCTGCTCTTTCATTGCGTTCATGCTGTCGCGGTTTTCGCAAAGCGCTTCTTCAAACTGCTTAAGCCGCAGATTAAGCTCGTTAATCTGCGCCGAGGTATCGTTCACCTTCTGCTGAGCCTGCTCGCAGGTGTCGGAAACCGCAGCCGCGTTTTCGCTTATCGCGGCGGAATCCTGCCTTAACGCCGAGGTACTCTCGTTTATGCTTACCGAGGATTTATCAAAATCATGCTGAATTTTATTTCCCATCTCGCGCATATCCCACAGAATATTTTCAGAAGCCAGCGCCTGCTCGCGATTAAGGTCGATAAACGCACGTCCGCGCTTGATTGCAAGCTGGAACAAAAATCCCGCAAGCGTAAAAATCGCAAGGCAGAGAATATACTGCGAAAGGCTCTCAGCTTTCCACGGATTTATAATGTACATCAGCACAAGCAGCACGTCCGCAACAACTATCTGCACCTTGGTAAACGCAGGCTCCATATACATACCCGTCATGGCGATTACCGCTAGGAACATAGGGAAATCGTCACTGTAACAGTCGCCGCTGAACAGCGAAATGGAAAACACCATCACCTCAAGCCCGATAGCGACAACAAATTCCTGCGTCGTCAGCCGTATATGAACCTTTCTCATAAACAGCAGCACGCCCGTAAACAGCAGCAGACAGCTTCCTATCGCGATAATACCAGGAACGTTAAGCTTAAACAGGTTGATAAGCAGGAACGCCCCCGCTACCAGAAATGACACCCAAAGCATTATCTTGAAAATAGTCTGATGGGTGATAGGCTTTTTCTTGTCGACAGAATTTTTTTGCTTCTTCATGGTTACCTCCGGTTTGATTTTTTCGGCGCCGCGCACGAAGCTCAGCGGCAGCCGTTTATTTTTCCGCACAAAACGACCTTTTGCGCGGTTTGTTACAAATAAGTACCGCGCTTTGGCTTTCTTTTTTCCAAATTAAGCACCCCCGTTAAAAAAGCGTTATCTTCCCTCTCGTCATCAACACGACACACTCAACGTGGCTCGTCTGGATATGCTGAATTTCCCGACTGTTTTTAGGTTCAGGGGAGCATATCTACTACCATTTTATCCGTTTGTGGGAAATGGTCGAATAAATTATTCAATTGTAAAATCCATTTTAATTATAGCATGATCAGGAAATGGATCGCTAATAGAATCATATAAATTCTTCCCATTCTTATCTTTGCCTTTATAACGTTGAAAATCTTTTCCCCACGTAGTATAGATGGTGTCGTTTTCTACAAATGTTCTATCATAAGGATACAACTTAACCATTTTTATGTCATTACCTTTTATAAAAATATGATCTTCCGGAAATGAGTAATCTCCATCGTTATCTTTATATATACTTCCTCCGGAGGGAGTGAACATGTTAAAGCCGTTTTCATCTGCCAAGTTTTTCACCTTACCCAAACACCAATCATCCAAAGAATAACCTCTTCTATAATTATTAAAATCTCCTGCAATGATTACATTTTCATCTTTTTCTAAAGATTTCAAAATAATTTTGAATTCTTGTTGTTTATCTATTTTTGATGCTGATGTATGAATACGCATACCAACAATCACCAATCTCTTTTCTGTTTCTTTGTGAATACAATGAACTTCTAAATGATCTGGGTAAGTATTACCTTCAGATAAAAAGCTCTTAACATATTCTATATCAAAAATGTCTTTTTTTATTGCTATAGTTACTTCATTATTACTAACTTGGGTGTTATTACTAGAAAAAACATAATATTCTTCACGATTTACTAAACTATTATACTCCTTATCCCAATTTGGTACATTGAACGAAGTTTCCGTCAAAATAATAATATCAGCTTTCTGCTCTTGAACTACTGTTTTTACCCATTCGGGCATATTCTGTTTTGAATAACCAAGTCTATGATTAATATTCCACTCAATAATTTTCATTCTTTTTGTCCTCTGTTATCAATTTATTGTACCTTCTCCATCAACACCACACACTCCACATGCCCCGTCCTTGGGAACAAATCAAACGCCCTCACTCTTTCGGTCACATAGCCAAGCTCCGACAGGCGCTTGCAGTCCCTTGCGGCGGTGGCGGGGTTGCAGGAAATCATCACAATCCGTTCGGGGTTCATCTCTGCGCAGGCACACAGCGTTTTCTCGTCGCAGCCTTTGCGCGGCGGGTCAAGAATTATAACATTCGGGCGCGTGCCTTTCTCGGCAAGCATTTCAGCCGCTTCGCCCGCGTCCGCGCAGATAAATTCCGCGTTTAAGCAGCCGTTAAGCGCGGCATTCTGGCGGGCGTTCTCCACCGCTTCGGGAATTATCTCCGCCCCGATAATGCGCCCTGCCTGCTTCGCCATGGAAAGCCCTATCGTTCCCGCGCCGCAGTAAAGGTCGAGAACGGTTTTTCCCGCAGGCTCGGCGAAATCGGCAGCCTGCGCATACAGACGCTCCGCCGCGGGAGTATTCACCTGATAAAAGGATTTTGGGGAAATCGTTACCACATTTCCGCACATGGTATCGCGGATTACAGGGTCGCCGAACAGCGTTATTTCGTCCCTGCCGAGAATAACGTTGGTCTTGTCCTTGTTTATGTTAAGCGCCGCGCCCTTTATTTCGGGGAAGCGCTTCATTGTGCATTTCGCAAGCTTAACAAGCTCTGGGGTCTTTCTGCGCGCCACAAGGCACAGCGAAATTTCCCCGCTGTAATGCCCTCTGCGCAGGAAAATATGCCGCAGCACGCCCTCGTGCTTATGCTCGTTGTAAACTGAAATATTCAGCTTTTTCACCTGCTGAATTATAAATTCTGTTATCTCGGAAAAAATCTCCGGCTGAAGCAGGCATTTCCTCACAGGCGTAACACGGTGGCTGCGCTCGGAATAAAATCCGCAGAACACCTCGCCTATGTCGGACTTCGCAACAGGCATCTGAAGCTTGTTGCGATAGCCGCTGTCGCTTTCGCTGCCGCAAATCGGCATAAATTCGGGGGAAAGTCCACCGATACGCTCAAAAGCGTCGCGCACAAAACCCTCCTTTGCGCGCAGTTCCGCTTCATAGCCGATATGACGGAACGTGCAGCCGCCGCACTTGCCGTAATGCGGACACTCGTTATGCACCCTGTCAGGGGAAGCCTGAAGCAGCTCCTCCACCTTGCCGTAGGCATAACTTTTCAGCACCTTTACAATGCGGCAGAGAATTACATCTCCCACGGCGGTCATAGGCACAAACACAGCCATGCCCTCATATCTGCCCACGCCGCTTCCCTCGCTTGTAAGCGCCGTGACTTCAAGCTTTATAATGTCGTTCTTTTCAATTTCCATAGTTCATTGTTCATTATTCATTATGATTTGTGGCGCGCGAAGCGCAAACGCTCGTTCATTGTTCATTATTCATTATTCATTGTTCATTTAGAACTCCCCAAGGCTTCTGCCCTTGAGATATGCGTTGATAAAGCCGTCCAGCTCACCGTCCATAACCGCCTGAACATTGCCTGTTTCGTAGTTGCTGCGGTTGTCCTTTACAAGGGTGTAAGGCATGAATACATACGAACGTATCTGGCTGCCCCATTCTATTTTAAGCTGTTCACCCTTGATATCGGAGATTTTGTCGAGATGCTCGCGCTCTTTAATCTCAATCAGCTTTGCGGCAAGCATTTTCATACAAAATTCGCGGTTCTGCACCTGACTTCTCTGGGTCTGGCAGGCAACCACAATACCCGTAGGCTTGTGGATAAGTCTTACCGCAGAGGAGGTCTTGTTGACCTTCTGACCGCCCGCGCCGCTTGCGCGGTAAACCTCCATCTCAATATCGTCGGGACGGATATCAACCTCCACGTTCTTTTCAATTTCGGGCATTACCTCCACCGAAGCGAAACTTGTCTGGCGTCTGCCCGCGGAGTCAAACGGCGATACTCTTACCAGTCTGTGAACGCCATGCTCGCTTTTAAGGAAGCCGTATGCGTTATAGCCCTGAATGTGGATTGAAGCGCTCTTTATTCCCGCTTCATCGCCGTCAAGAATATCCAGAATTTCGGTCTTGAAGCCGTGGCGGTCTGCCCATCTTGTGTACATTCTAAGCAGCATGGAAACCCAGTCCTGCGCTTCGGTTCCGCCCGCACCCGCGTGGAACGAGAGGATAGCGTTGCTGCTGTCATACTCGCCCGTAAGCAGGGTGGCAAGCTTCTGCTCCTCAATCTGGGTCTTTACAGCTTCGGCAAGCTCGCGCACCTCGTCAACCATGCTTTCGTCCTCGGATTCCTCCGCAAGCTCAATCATGGTAAGCACGTCCTCATGGTTTGTGCGCAGCTTTTCATAGCCGCTGATAGTGCCTTTGTACTGACCTATCTGCTGCAAAATCGCCTGCGATTTTTCGGGGTCGTCCCAAAACGTAGGTTCGGTGGATTTCATTTCCAGCTCGTCAAGCTTTATCTTAATTCTGTCGAGGTCAAGCGCGCCGCGCAAATCCTCTATATCCTTTGTGAGCGCTTCCATTGAAAGTCTTATTTCATCATACTGTATCATAAATTACTCCTGCAAAATTATATTTTTTGAGAATTATCCCATTATGCTTATTAGTATATCATATTTTCCTGTATTTTTCAAGTACTATGGGATTTTTTTGCCCAAAACGCAAAACCGCCCGACCTGCGCCATGCAAGTCGGGCGATAAAATCAGTCCTGTCCTTCGGAATTGTTCTGCTCTGCGGAATTATCCTGTTCTCCAGAATTATTCTCGCTGTCAGTTGGAATTTCTGCCTGTTCCACAGAAACGTTCTGTTCCACAGAAACGTTCTGTTCCACAGAAATATTCTGTTCTGTGGAATTATCCTGTTCAGTGGAAATTTCCTCTGCGAGTGAAGCCTCGCCATCTGTCGGAATTTCCGCCTGCTCCGCAGCCTCGCTGCACCTCGGCTTTGCAAACATCGCCGCAAGGGTCAGTATAACCATAACCGCCATCACAACGTCCACCCAAGAGGTGTACGCCATGAAATATCCGTGGTCGGAAGCGCTAAACAGCGTCTGGGAAATAAGCGCCTGCTTGCAGCGCTCCGCTTCCTCGGTGGAGGACACAATGCGCGTGCCGATATCCGAGGGGTGCATAACGTCCGCCATAATAACAGCAGCAGCGTTTGAAAGCGTAAGCACCGCCGTAACCGAACCTACGGCGCACAGCGCGGTGCGGGTGTTCTTTCCCTCGTTGCCCGAAAGCAGCTTCGCCAGCAGCATAAAGAACACGCCCATGCCGATTACGGTAAGGCAATCAATCAGATATTCGGGAATGCTCGAAATAACCATGCGGTCATTGAATACCGCGATACCGCGCAGCGTGTAATATATCGCGGGGATTATAAAGCTGAAACCAAGCGCGGCGGTTATTTCCTTTTTATATAGTATAACAAACGCCAGCGCCAGCATAGCCGCGCCGAAAAGGAAATCCACAAAAATCAGAAATCCCGATGGAGTAAGCGCCTTTGTCTGCACATAGCCCTCATAAGCAGCAAGCGCGCCCGCAACCAGCAGCGGAAAGCCGACCATAACCGCGCGCGAATCCGTCATGCCTGTGCATATTCCGCGGCGGTAAAGCGCCGAGCCGCGCTTTTTATCCACTATGCCGAGAATAATCGCCGCCGCAAGCGCGATTATCAGCAGCGCATAAAACGAGAAATTAAGCGCAAACCCGTTGTCATCATACAGACAACCCGTGCTGAAATCCGTGCCGTAGGCAATCTGAAAATACCTTGCCGCAAAGCACAGCACAAATGCGGGAATAATTGCCAAAAGCGATAATTTACTGTTTTTACTCATTTGTACACTCTTTCAGAAACGCACAGCTCAGCCGCGCTTGTTAAGGGGAATATATTCCTTGTTGAGATTTATGGTTTTGTATGCGGGACGGATTATGCGCTTGCCGTTGATGATTTCCTCCATGCGGTGCGCGCACCAGCCCGCCATTCTTGCGCAGGCGAACAGCGCCGTATACATTTCGGTGGGAATTTTAAGCAGCTTGTACACCAAACCGGAATACATATCAACATTCGCACATATATCTTTAATATCGCCGCGCTCCTCCGCGAATACGCTGGGCGTAAGGCGCTCTATGGTGTCAAGAAGTCTGAACTCAGCTTCAAGCTCCGAGCCTTTGGCAAGCTTCATTGCGTTTTCTTTCAGAATAACAGCTCTGGGGTCGGACAGCGTATAAACCGCGTGACCCATGCCGTAGATAAGACCGCTGCGGTCGCCTTCCTCCTTGCGCAGAAGCTTGCGCAGGAACTCCTTAACCTCGGTTTCGTTGTCCCAGTCCTTAACGCCGTTCTTGATATATTCAAGCATTTCCATAACCTTGATATTCGCGCCGCCGTGACGTGGACCTTTAAGCGAGCCTATCGCCGCCGCATAGGCGGAGTAAGCGTCCGTGCCCGAAGAAGAAACCGTGCGGCAGGTAAAGGTGGAGTTATTTCCGCCGCCATGCTCCGCATGAAGCATAAGCGCAAGGTCAAGCAGCTTTGCCTCCTCCGGAGTATAGGAGCGGTCATCGCGCAGGGTGGAAAGAATACTCTCCGCAAGGCTTTCGTCCTTTTTAATCTGGTGCATAACCATGGAATCGTTGTGGTAGAAGCGGCGCATTGTCTGGTAAGAAGTTACCATAATCGCGGGCAGTCTTGAAATAACCGAGATAGCCTTAAGCATTTCGCTTTCGATAGACTTGTCCTCAGGCGAGGAATCATAGCTGTACAGCGCAAGCACCGCCTGCGACATCTTGTTCATGATATTGGGCGAGGGATTGCGCATGATAACGTCCTCGCTGAAGTACATGGGAAGTTCGCGGTACTCCGCAATCATGCGGGAGAATGTGGTAAGCTGCTCCTCATCGGGCAGTCTGCCGAACAGCAGCAGATACGCAACCTCCTCATAACCGTAGCGCTGGTCTGAAAGCACACCGCTCACAAGGTCCTTGACGCTGTAACCGCGGTAGATAAGTTCGCCCTCTATCGGCTGCTTGTCGCCCTCGCTCATTACATAGCCGTGAACGCAGCACACGTTCGTTATGCCCGCAACAACGCCGGAGCCATCGGAATTTCTCAGTCCGCGCTTCACGCCGAATTTATTGTAAAGTGAATTGTCTATAACAGTGTTTGCAACGAAGTCCTCGCACATTTTCTTAAGTGCGGCGGAGGACTTCAGTTGTTCCATTTTCTGCATAACATTATGCCTCCCGATTGTTCTTTTTCTCGTATAAATATTCTCATATAAATATATAGATACAGGTTAATTATACTATATTTCACCCGCAAAGTCAAGCATAATCCACAAAAATATTGCGGGCGGGAAAGGAATCCAAAATGAAAAAGCCGATTTTGATACTGCTTGCGGCGGCGGTGTTTATCCTGAGCGCCTGCGCAAGTTCCGCCGAACACAGGCGCGTAAGCGTGTATCTTACGGAGGAAAGCCGCATAATCACCATGCCCTACCGCGACTTTATCACAGGCTGCATACTCGGCTGCGCGCCGTCCGACTGCGGCGAGGAGGCTCTCAAAGCCATTGCCTGCGCGATAAACAGCCGCGCGCTGTGCGTTATGTCAGACCCAAATCCTGCCGAATACTGCGGCGCGGATTTCAGCGACAGCGCCGACCCCTGCCTGCCCTATGTGACGGAGGAATCCGCAAGGCTGCTTCACGGCGCGCAGTATGACGTTCTTTACGAAAAAGTCAGCCGCGCGGTGGATTTCGGCATAAACCGTGGACTTTATTACGGCGGCGAAATAATTCCCGCGCAGCTTTGCCGCTGCTCTGCGGGAGTTACGGACAGCGGCGGCGAGGACTTCCCCTACATATCCGCGGAAATCCCCGAGGACGAAGCCGCCGCCGATTTTATATCCACCCGCGCATTTACCCCGCAGACGATCATGCGCACGCTGACGGAGGAACTTAGTCTTGCCGCGCTTGACAGCGACTGCGCCGAGTGGTTCTCGGACGCGCAGTATCTGCCGAGCGGCACGCTTGAGTTCATCAGCTTCGGCGGGGTGCGGCTTTCGGGAGAGCGGCTTCAGCATATCTTCGGACTGCGCAGCGCCGCCATCACTGTGGAATACACCGAGCAGCGCTTCGTATTTACCACAAAGGGCTGGGGCGGCAACATGGGACTAAGCGTAAACGCCGCCGCAGAAATGGCGCGCAGCGGCTGTTCATGCGAGGAAATACTCTCGCGCTTTTATTCGGCGGCTCAGCTTAAAACGGTTTTGTGAAATAAAAAAACTCGCAGCCCACTTGCGCGGAATGCGAGAAAAAAATGAAAAATATATAAAAAAACTATGTGGCTTAATATAAAAAACGCAGCTAATTAAGAAAGCTTCTTAAGGTCCTTAAGGCAGTCTGCACATACATTCTTGCCCTTAAAAACGGTAATGCCGCTTGCATTTGCGCAGAAAGCGCAGGCAGGCATATACTTCTTAAGTATAATCTGCTCGTCCTCAACATAAATTTCAAGGCTATCCTTGATGCCAATATCAAGCGTTCTTCTGAGCTCTATCGGAATAACGATTCTGCCCAGCTCGTCAACCTTTCTTACAATTCCTGTGGATTTTACCATGATTTACTTACCCCCATATTGTGTCTAAACAGCACCGCCAAAGGAAACGCGCGGCGCTGCACTGTTTCTGCCGTTTCCGACATTGTTTCCTTTATTCTGGCATAATTATAACACAAGCCCAAATATTTGTCAACTTCCCATATGACAGAAAAAAGCTGAAAAAGATATTTTTCCACCGAACAAGCATTAACAAAAGTGTCGAAAATATGGATTATAAATCAGAAAATCGGTATTGCAAAAAGGATAAACCTAAACTGTAAAAAAGCCCTCTAAAAACAAAAACCTGCAATTTCTTCCAATTGGCTTTGAAATAATTTACAAAGGAGTTAATATTTCCATGGAAATTCTACTAGGAATTTTGCCCTGCGCGGCGGTTATATTCGGGCTGATAAACGGCAAAGGCGCGGAGATGTCCTCCGCGATACTGGAGGGCGCAGAAAGCGCGGTAACGCTTGCCCTGTCGCTGTGCGGGATAATGTGCCTGTGGTGCGGAATTATGAAAGTAGCCGAACGCGCAGGAATTGTAAAGCTGCTGTCGAAGCTGCTTCAGCCTGTTCTGTCGCGACTGTTCAAGGGACTTAAAAAGGGCGGCGCGGCAATGCAGCTAATCGCGATGAACGTCACCGCGAACCTCCTCGGGCTTGGGAACGCCACCACTCCCCTCGGCATAAAGGCAATGCAGGCGATAGCCGAGGAGGAACACGCCAACGGCGAAGCCACCGACAGCATGGTAATGTTAACGGTTCTTAACACCGCCAGTCTGCAAATAATTCCCACCACGGCGGCGGCTCTGCGGTCGGCAAACGGCGCGGAAAACCCAATGGCGATACTTCCCTGCGTGTGGATTGTGTCGATTTATTCACTTGCTGTGGCGATAGGGGCGGCGAAGCTGCTCTCGCGGTTCTTCGGGAGGAAAAAATGACCGATTTTACTATTATAATAGTACCCGTAATAATCGCGGGGATATTGCTTGCGGGATTTATACGCGGCGTGAATATTTTTTCCGTGTTCTGCGAGGGCGCGGCTGAGGGACTCAAAACCTGTGCGGATATTCTGCCCGCGCTTGTGCTGCTGATAGTGTTTATTTCCATGCTTAGGGCAAGCGGGGCGATTGAAGCGCTGACTTCGCTTTTAAGTCCGCTTTGCGCGGCGGTGGGATTTCCCGAACAGTGCGTGCCCATGGTGCTTCTGCGCCCGTTTTCGGGCAGCGGGGCGATAGCCGTGTATAACCAAATCGCCGCTGAAAACGGCGTAGACAGCTTCGCGGGGAGAGTTGCGGCGGTGCTGTTAGGCTCGTCCGAAACCACGTTTTACACTGTGGCGGTGTACTTTTCCTCGGTTAAGGTGAAAAACACGCGCCATGCCGTTCCCGCGGCGCTGACGGCGGATTTAACCGCTTGGCTTGTCTGCGGAATCACGGTAATGCTTTACTTTGGCAGTGCATAAAATCGCTTTTTGTGCAATTAAAGCGGCTTTTCATGCATATTCTATTGACAAATTATAAACACTGTGATAAAATGGGACTTGAACGGTCGATTAGCCACAAGCGGCGAAATCGGTTTTTTGCAAAAACAGGAGGTTTTTTATGGAAATTACCAAACAATCTCTGCCAAGGCGGATTATATCTTTGCTTTTGGCATTGGCGATTATGATAGGCTTTGTGCCTGTTATCGACATTGATTTAACGGCGTTCGCCGCAGATGGCGGCATTACGCTTGAGGACAATGCCGACCAAAGCGGCGACAACTGGACGTGGAACAGCGCCACCCACACCCTGTCGCTGTACAATGCGTGTATCCGGAACGAATTTTCTAATAATGCCATATTCAAATACGATGGCTCTAGTACGCTGAAAATCAACCAGATAGGCTATAACCTTATTGGAAATGGCTATATCGAAGCCAAAAACATTGAGGTTATCGGCTCGGGCATTTTGGATTTTGATGTTTCAGATGCCGAGATGTTCAACACGCTCAAGCTTACCCTCTCAAACGGCTATATCACATCTGACAATGCCGAAAATCTTCTTTATAATATGGATAGCAGTGATAATGCAACCGTAATCATCTCCAACTGTGTGCTTGACATTCCAGACACCACAATAGAATTTGTAGACCACTTCGCCATGAAAAGCGGCTATGTAACCGCTTCGCAGCTTGTTATAGGTTCAAATGTTACTTTGGAAAGCGGCTACCTCAAGCTTACAAGCACTATTTATCCAACAACATTTGACTCTGACTCCACTACAATCTACAGTGCCGTGATTCAGGGCGAATATATGTTATTTGGCTACAACGGCAGCTGCAGCGATTTTTCCGACTTTGGTTTAGGCAACGGCGTTGTGCTTATGAAATATGACGACAATGGCAGCATTGCTATTCCCCCGACAAATTATAATGATAAAACCTCTGATTTTGTTGATGGTAAATATGACGGCGCTACAGGCTACGCTATATACTATTCAACAAGTGAAAGATACGGCGATGACTATCCCACAGAACTTCCGTCAGGTGATATCCCCGGCAAGGCATATTACCTTGAAGATGACACTATGATAAGCAACTGCGAAATTGATGAAGACGCAACAATTGTCTGCGCAGGCGAGCTTACGCTTAACAATGTCCGCATTAATGGTAACAATGTCAACACTACCGTCTACGCCGACAAGCTGGAATACACCAGCAATGATCCAGATAAAATTATAAACGGCTGCACAATCGGCGGCGATGTAACATTAAAGCTTGAAAACGGCTCTTTGATAGGTAATTTCGGCAGACTTTACTGCACAAATACGCTTACATTAAACAGCGACTGCACTATTGAAGGCTGCACCGGCAGCGGCGGTCGTGACAATGCCCAGACAGGCGCTATCACCGTGTACTCCACACTGGAGGGCACAAATACTACTAAAACCCTCAATTTTAACGACAAGACGTTGACAGTAAGCGGCGACTTCTCTGTTAAAGCAAGCAGCAACAGCGCTCCTTTCGCTGAAACAGAGAAAAACATAGTTGTCAGCGGCGAGTACGGACAGTTTGCGGCGGCATATTCCAACAGCCAAAACAGCCTAATGATAGACAATGACACATTCAGCACAATAGCGGCAGCCTCTAAAGAAGCAGCTGAAAGCTACGGAAGAACTTTAGCTGTCTATTCTGCGGATAATTTCGGTAACTTGCTGAAAACCAGCACCACAAATCAACCTAAGTCTGTCTACATAGGCGATGAATTTGCAGCACAGCTTATCGCGCTTACCGAATCGGCTAATATAATATGCAAAGAGGTGTACGGCGACAGCGCAGAGTTTGAGTTCCTCTGCTCGCATGACATAACGGATCTTGATACCGTAGATGTCACAGTAGCAGCAGGCGGCAGTGATTATACAGATAAATTCGATATTGACATAGACTATGTTGACGAAGACGACAAAAGCGAGATTAAACTCACCTTTGCTCTTAAGGAAAATATTGACACGAAGGACTACACCGTAACAGTAACAGTTGATGGCTTAACGGCAACAGGTAAGCTTACAGCAACCAACATAAATGTCACCCTTGACTTCACCAAAGCGGACGAGAACGCTTGGTGGTTCTTCGGCGATTTTAAGGGAACTGCTACCGAGTGCAAGGCTACGCCCGATGATAACGGCAACAGCGTATGGGCATGGTATCCCAATGGCGCAGAGGGTTATACAGGCAATGTTCTCGTGCTGA
>CAZKXB010000019.1:0-39844 GCA_964556595.1 uncultured Ruminococcus sp.
CAAGGTAATGTTAATTCGTTTACTTTACTGTTCAATTTTCAAGGAGCTTGTTCGCTGTCTTTCGCGACAGCTTTTATATTATATCACATCGTTTCGGATTTGTCAACCCTTTTTTGAAATATTTTTTAAAAAATTTTTTCAAGCTTTTCAAAACCTATTTCTCTCGGATCTTTCGACTTCCTTCGATGTCGCTCACCGCTTCTCGCGGACAGCTTTTGTATTATAACACTATCCGCGAATTTTGTCAAGCGGTTTTTTGTGTTTTTTCTCAAGTCTGTGCAAATTCATCACTAAATATCGTTTTTAGACAAAGTTTATAAGCACCTTGCACAACGTATTATTCCACCACACATATAAATGGCGATTTTATTTGACAAGAATGCCCCATATATGTTAAACTGTCTTTTGTGAAAAAATCAAATAATAAAGGAAGTGCAACTATTTTGTCTAATTCAACCGCGGTTAAGCCGCAGGAAAATAAGCTTGGTGTTATGCCCATACGCCGCCTTGTCGGCAGCATGGCATTGCCGCTTATAATTTCAAACCTTGTGCAGGCGCTATATAATATAGTTGACAGCATATTCGTTGCGCAGATTAACGAGAACGCAACAAAAGCTGTATCGCTTGCGTTTCCAATCCAGATGCTTATAATCGCCTTTGCCGTTGGCACGGGCGTTGGCATGAGCAGCCTTATGTCCCGCAAACTTGGCGAGAAAAATTACACCGACGCGGGCATTGCCGCAAACCAAGGCTTTTTTCTTGCCCTGTGCAGTTCTGCCGCCTTTGTGATTTTCGGTGCTTTCTTCGCCGATATGTTCTTCAAAGCAAATACAGATAATGCGGAGATACTCTCCATGGGTATACCGTATCTGCGTATATGCTGCATATTCTCACTGGGCGTTTTTGTGCAGATTAACTGCGAGCGCATACTGCAAGGCACAGGCGCTGCTTTGACAAGCATGATTATGCAGCTTATCGGCGCTATAATCAATATTATACTTGACCCTATACTTATTTTCGGTTTGTGCGGATTTCCCGCCATGGGCGTTGCGGGCGCTGCTATCGCAACGGTAATAGGGCAGTTCACCGCGGCTATTGTCGCAGTAATGGTAATCATCAAAAAGACAAAGGAAGTCAGAATATCGCCGCGATTGATGAAGCCCAACGGCGCTATGATACTGACCATATATAAAGTAGGCTTTCCGTCAATTATAATGCAGTCGCTTAATTCGTTCATTATAATGATTGTAAACGCGCTGCTTATGCCTGTTTCGGAACTGTCCGTATGGATACTCGGCGTATATTTCAAGGTACAAAGCTTCGTATTTATGCCAGTTTTCGGTCTTAACAACGCGGTTATCCCGATAGTTGCGTACAACTACGGCGCGCGCAGCAAATCGCGCATAAAAGAAACGCTCAGCTTCGCCCTTGTTATCGCATTATCGGTTATGGCTGTCGGAACTGTGCTGTTCTGGGTTTTCCCCGAAATTCTTCTTGCGCTGTTCAATCCCGAACCCGCAACTGTCACCGCCGCTTGCAGCGCCTTCAGAATTATTTCCCTGAGCTTTCTGTTTTCGGGAGTTTCAATCGTGTGCAGCGGCGTATTCCAAGCGCTGGGCAGGGGATTTTCCAGCCTGCTTATTTCAGCAATAAGACAGGCAATTGTGCTGCTGCCCGCAATTATACTGCTGCTTAATATTTTCGGTGCGGATTATGTATGGTATGCCTATGCCGCCGCAGAACTCGTCGCCTGCGTTTTGTCCATCATAATAATGCTGCGCACATACAAAAAGCTTGTCGCTCCGCTGTCACAAGCAGCCGCCTGAACGCGCCGCATCTGAACAAGTATAGTAAAAACGCACAAACTTAACGTGCGTTTTTATTTATTTGTCACGATTTCCGTTTTTTCTACTGGAGTTTTTGTTAAATCCGTGCTATTATATACATTGTATTATTATGTAATCCATTCCACAGCATTATAGAGGTAACGCAATGAAAAACAAAATTATAAGAATAATCGCAGCCGCGGCTGCGGCGCTGTCGCTTTCGGGCTGCTATTTCTTCCCCGCAGAGGAGGAGCTTCTCGAACCGCCCACCGTGCCGATTGAGGACGTGGCTTATTCCACATACACAGCGAAAATAAAGGATATAGTAAACCAGACCGTGGCATCAGGATATATCACAAGCAAGTCGGAAAACGAATGCAGCTTTACAGAAAGCGGCGGCACACTGAAAAAGGTATACGTTACAGTAGGACAGTATGTGGAGGAAGGCGAGCTTCTCGCCGAACTCGACACAGGAAACCTTGACTATCTCTACGAACAGCAGAAGCTGATAACCGAAAAAGCGCGCCTTACATATCTGGCAAGCGGCAGTGCTTCGGACAAGCTTGATTATGAAATGGAGCAGAATACCCTTGCCGAGTATGAGCGCCAGTTGAGCGTTTCGCAGCTTCGCGCGGGAATGTCGGGACAGGTATGCTTTATACAGGATATAAAGCCCGGCACTAAAATAACAGCCTATAAGACAATAGTCAAAATCGTTGACCCGACTAGCCTTTTTGTGAAGTATACCTCGTCCTCGCCGCGGGCATTCCAGCTTAATACAGAAGTCACCATCACCGTTGACGGCGCTGAATATAAGGGCTATGTATCCAAAACTCCCTCCGCCGTGATTGAGGGATTGTATGACGACTGCCCTTCCGTTGTCGCTGACACCCAGTCCATATTCTGCGAATTCAGCGGCGATATACCAAGCTACCTTACCGTGGGCAAGCTTGCCGAAATACTGGCGGTATATGAAGTACACGAAAACGCGGTGGTTATCCCCAAAAATCTTATAAAAGAGGACAATGACCGCCAATACGTGACAATTCTTGATGAAAACGACAGCAAAAAGCAGGTCGATGTTACGGTGGGCATAACCAATGCCACCGAGGCGGAGATACTGACAGGTCTTGAAGCGGGCGACCGCGTGGTTATACGCTGACGCTGCAAAATATACAGTATTTCGGAGGTAAGGTTTGTTTACACTTCTTTTCAGAAAAATGCGCAACACCAAATGGATGGTGCTGTGCCTTTTCATAGGCTTCCTGTTGGCGGCGGGCATGATGAGTACCGTGCCGATATACATGGACGCTTCGCTTCAGCGTATCCTTATCAAGGATATGCAGGAATACCAGACAGAAACGGGGCTTTATCCCGGCGAGTATGTGGTATCCGCTTCGCTTCAGATGAAATCAAGCTATGACGAGCGCATAAACGCCGTAGAAACGCTCGACAGCCTGCTGCGCCGCCGCACTGCCGCCATTGATATACCGCAGGCAAACAGCAAGACCATTCTGTCGGACGAATATGTTTATATTTTCGCCTCGTCAAATCTGCGCATAAAAATGATGGCGATGGAAAATATAGAGGAACATATAAATATCATAGACGGACGTATGTATAACCCCGGCAAGACCGAGGACGGCAGCTATGAAATTATATGCAGCGCCGAGTGCCTTAAGGTGCTTGACATAGTGTGCGGCGAAACATACAGCGTACAGAACAACTTTTACAGCAAAACAGAGCCGCTTACCGTTAAGGTGGTTGGCGTGTTTGAACAGTCAAGCGAAAATGACAGCTACTGGTCCGAAACAATGGGCTCATACATAAACGCGCTGATAATGGATTACGATACTTTCCTTTCCGGCTATCTCGCCGAGGGTACGACAATGCTGTCCGATATAACGGCGCGCTATGCTTTCGACTATCAGAAGATGGATTTGAACTCTCTTGAAAGCATAACCTCCAGTATAGAGGAGGACTTCAGCCTTTATCCCTCCTACGGCTATAAATTCTCCATGGGAATATACGATATTCTCACGGAATACACCGTCCGCGCGGAAAATCTCAAATCCATGCTGTGGATTCTCCAGATACCGACAATAGTAATGCTTGCTTTCTACCTGTTTATGGTATCGCAATTGAATGTAGAGCAGGAGAAAAACGAAATCGCGGTTTTCAAAAGCCGCGGCGCTTCATCAAAGCAGATTTTCGGCATTTACGCTATGCAGGCGGGCTTTCTGGGCGCGGTGACGCTGATAGTCGCCCCGTTTATCGGATTGCTGCTTTGCAGCTTTCTCGGCGTTTCCAACGGCTTTCTTGAATTTGTAAACAGGACGGGGCTTGCCGCAAAGCTAAGTCTTGACGCGGTATTATATGCGCTGATAGCCATTGTTATATTCTTTGTCACCACAATGGTGCCCATAATCCCCGCCTCCAAACTGTCGATAGTAAAATACAAGCAAAGCAAGGCAAAGGTAGTAAAAATGTCGATGTGGGAAAAGTTCTGCATTGATATACTGCTGCTTGGCGGCTCGCTTGTGTGGTATTATTTCGCCGCCAAAAAGATAACCGCGCAGTTTGAGGACGGCTCATTTGTTTCCGATGGCGGAATAAACCCGCTGTATTTCATATTCTCCACCATGTTTATCATGGGTGCGGGACTGTTGTTTATCCGCCTGTACCCGTATCTGCTGAAGCTTATATATCACCTCGGCAGGCGTATATGGAGCGCCTCACAGTATATCGCCATAACCGCCGTTGCCCGTTCGCAGGGCGGCAAGGAGCGCTTTCTTATGCTGTTTCTTGTTATAACTTTCGGTCTTGGCATATTCTCCGCGAATACCGCGCGCGCAATAAACAACAGCAAAGCCGACAGGATTTATTACTCCACAGGCACAGATATCGTTCTTGACGCATTCTGGCGGCTTGAATCCGCCGATGACGAGGCAAGCTATGTAGAGCCTGATTTCTCCATATACGAGGAGCTTGACGGCGTTGAAACCGCGACAAAGGTGCTTAAGGCAGACGTTACGGCTTCAATCGGCTCGGTAAAGAACAAGGGCGACACGACCCTTATGTGCATAGAGCCGGGAAAATTCTCGCAGACGGCATGGTTCAGAGATGACCTGCTGCCCGTACACTGGTGGAACTACTGCACCGCGCTTGTGGAATGTCAGTCGGGCGTACTCTGCTCCCGCTCGTGGGAGGAAAAGGGCGTGCAGCTTGGCGACACGATAACCGTCCGCTGGAACGGAAACGACCCCGTACAGCTTACCGTTATCGCATTTGTGGATTACTGGTCAAGTCTTAATCCCGATGAAACCACCGTGCTTGACGAACGCACGGGCGAAACCGCCGCAAAGGATTTCCTTGTCTGCAATTACAATTATATAAGAAAGCTTGTGGATTTCCAGCCATATCAGATTTGGCTTAAGCTCGCGGACGGCGCGACAAGCGAACAGGTATACAACGATATAGAAGCTAAAGGCATAAAGCTTCAAAGGGTTACGGACAGCTCCCAGCTTCTTATAGAGGAAAAAACCGACCCCGAACTTCAAGGCATGAACGGCGCTTTGACGCTCGGCTTTGTGGTAATAATGCTGATGACCGTAATCGGCTTTCTTATCTACTGGATACTTTCCATACGCGGCAGAACGCTGCAATTCGGCGTGCTGCGCGCAATGGGCGTGACATTCAAGGAAATTATCGCGACCCTTGGCTATGAGCAGCTTCTGGTAAGCGTTGCTTCTATCGCGGCGGGCTTTGTGGTCGGCGGCATGGCAAGCGACCTTTTCGTGCCGCTGTTCCGCACAATGTATGACGCAGCCAACCAGACCCCGCCCTTTATCGTAAACGGCGACGGCGGCGACTATATCAAGATGTACATAATCATCGGATTTATGCTGCTTGGCGGCTTCACCGTGCTTGGCGGAATTATTCGGCGCATAAACATTAACAAGGCGCTGAAGCTTGGCGAGGACTAATACAAAAATCCCTCCTTACAACAGGAGGGATTAGACCGTCGAAAAAGCCCCGTTGGGGCTTTTCCGCCGAAACATCCGCACAAGTGTGCGGATAGAAGTGTTTTTTGCCTCGGCAAAGCTGAGGCAAAAAACGGATTTCAAAAGCCCGCTGCGCGGGCAAAATGGACTTTGTCTACGCTCTGATCCCTCCTTACAACAGGAGGGAATTTTTATTGTACAATTTCTATCTGGCAATGTCCAGAATACGCCCGATATCCTCGCAATAATCGGGGACAAATTCGCCGTTCTCTATCACAACATCACCGATATACTCAAGGCTGAGCGCGTTTATTTCCTCAAAAACCGTTTCGGGAAGTCTGCCCATATCGCGGCAAAGCGTTTCCACTGTGCCATTCTGCATGGCAAACAGCACATCAAGCAGCCGTTCGTCAAGCGCCGCCGCAAAATCCCGCCACTGCTGCGGCAGTGCGGAAAAATCATGCTGCTGTGCCGCTTCGCTTAGCGCCTGCTGCCTTAGTTCCTCAAACACTTCGTCCGCCGCTGCGGCAGCAGCCTGCGCGGTCTGCTCCTCGGATAATGCGTCCTCATACTCCTCAACAATTAGCTTTTCGGCGATTTCATCAGCCTCGCGGCGGATATGCTCCAGCGCCGAAATGTCAATCTCCACTTTTCTTGGCTTAAGCTGTTCTGGAGTATATTGCGGCGCATCGCCATAATCGGGCTTCTTGCTGCGTTTTGACGGCTTCGCGGGAGGATATATTCCCCGCCTGTCGCAAAATTCGTTCACCGCGCGCGGAATTACCTCGCAAAACTCAGGCTCTTTCACCGCCTTGGACAGCTTTTCGCGATTGTAAAAATCGTCCACAACCATAGACAAATTGGGTGAAACATTGTATCGGAAGCCTGTGCGTGTGCGCAGCACGGCTTCAACGGATTTAAGCACATACCCGATAAAGCGCCTGTACGGCGCGCTTTCAAGATGCTCAAAACAAGGCTTGCCGCGCTTTATGCAATACCGCTCCGTGCCGCTGATACGGCAGGCGCGGAAGCCGTCCATGCGGTCACGATTAACATATGCGCCCGCAAAAGGACTCCACGCGAAATCCTTTTTCAGCTTGCCGCAAATCAGCTCAAAAAGCGAAATGCCGCGCGCCGAAAAATATTCGTCAAGCGCCGCAAGCGCAGCCTCGACCGCCTCGTTCATAAGCTTAGCGTTCTCCTTGCCGCTGTTGAAAAACATACTCTGCGCAAGGTTGTAGTGCGAATATTCCATAAGATAGTCCAACTTGTTGTCATACTGCCTGTTCATAAGCTGCGCTTCACACGGGTCGGCAAGTTTCGACTTAACAGGAAAACTCTCCGCTATATCGCCAAATTCCCCGTCTATTTTATTGAACGCATAGAAATCTTTAAGCCACTTCGGCATGACATAATCAAGCGAATGGCAAAAACCGCGGCAGTTCTCCCACACCTGCAAAAGCCGATTAAATGCGTCCTGCGAGGACAAAACGCCTATCTTGTTCAAAAGCTCATAGCAGTAAAGCATAATATAGGGCTTGTCAACGTGGTTGTATACTCCCCGCCTTACATCAGTCCGCCATGTAAAATAGGTGCGAAGCTGCTCAAATGATAAAGCGCCGTAAACGGGGCGCTCTACCGCACAGAAAGCGCTTCTGCCGAAATCGTCCTCAACATCCTGCATAAATTCGCCCTGCCTTACAATGGCTATTTCCGCGCAGTGACGCACCATATAGCCGTTGTAAAGCGTCTGACCGAGCTCGCGCATCTGACGTATCTTCTCGGTTATGGGCGCGCTTTCATCGGGCATTTCGGGCGGATATGCAAGACTATTCTCCGCTCTCTGCTGTCTATTGCTGCTGTCATTCTTGCCGTAGTACAGATTATCGCGTTCGGGAATTTTTTCGCCGCGCTCTACCGCCGCTTCGGTAATAGCGGTTTCGACAACGTCCTCAATTTTTGCGCGGATAAGGCGCTGAAGCTCGTTTTGTATCTGTTTTTTGGTTTTCGCGCTGCTGTCAAAAAACAGCCTGAACAAGTTGTCCGCCACAGAAAATCCCCCCTAGCCCGCACAAACAAAAGCTGTGCCGCATTATTCCCGCATTATCAGCATTTCCTCCCAGTTTTCGGGAAATCCGATATGCTCCAGCCGTATAATATCCGCATTGCGCTTAATCATCTTGGAAACAGGCTGAACCACTCTTGTGTTCCAATCCTCTGCGTTATGATAAACCTGCTTCATTACCATCATATAGCCGAAAACATTCGGCTGAAGTTCATATTCCAACCCGTGCGGAGTTTTAGGCTGCACAGGAAAAGTGTTGCCGTAAAGCCTGTTGTAATGGGCGCAATAATTGCGCAGCTCATTCATGCAGAATATCCAGTTGTCAAGTTCGCTGCTGGTGCAGCCGTAAAAGCCCGAAGCAAGTTCCTTCTTGTCGGCATTGTGCATATCCTTATAGAAAAACGCAAGCGTGCCGAAGCTGAAAAGCTCCATAATAACCCACAGCGGAAAATTTCCGCTGTGCTTGCTGTTATAGTGCTTTACAAACTCGCGGTCGTCATTGGCTTCGACAAGATGTCGGATTTTTCCCACAAAAGCGCTGTGGTTGTGCCTGAAATCAAAATTTTCCGCGTTGAGATACCCCTGCGCGCCGTATTTAAGCGAATGGAAGTTCGATATCGCGGCACGCAGCGCAATTTCAATTTCCTCCAGCGCAGCGATAAGTATGCTGCGCAGCCTGCGGTCTATCTCATAAATGCGCATAATCTTTTCAAACGTTGTGCCGTCCTCATACCTGTCCTTGGTAACGCAGAACGGCTTGAAATAGTTTGAAAGCCGAAAATAGTTGATATATTTAAGCGTTTCCTCCGCATACTTCTCGTCATTTATAATACAGCCGCGTTCTTTAAGCTTTGCGACCTGCTGCTTTATGGTTGACGGCAGCTTCTTCTTTGCCATACCGCGCCCTCCGTATCAATCCATCCAGAATACTTCGCGCTCGTGGCGCATTTTCCTTGTCATAAGGGAAACCAGACTTTCGCCGGGGTCTGTGCCGTTGTAGCAGATATTTACGATTTCCTCGATTATGGGGGTGTATATACCGCGCTCCTGCGCAAGCCTATGCGCAATTTTGCTGCTGGTGTAGCCCTCAACCGTGCCTACCTGAGCCACCGCGTCAGCGGCGTTCATGCCCTCGCCCACAAGAAATCCCGCGCGATAGTTACGGGAATGCTGCGAGGTGCAGGTTACAATCAGGTCGCCTATGCCCGCCATGCCCGTAAAGGTTTTCCAGTTCGCGCCAAGCGCAACGCCAAGCCTTGTTATCTCGGTCATGCCGCGCGTCATAAGCGCAGCGACCGTGTTGTCGCCAAGGCGCATACCGCGCGCAATTCCACAGGCAAGCGCAATGGGATTTTTCAGCACGCCGCCAAGCTCGCAGCCCGCCACATCATCATTGCGGTATATTCTGTATTTCTCGTTGGAAAGCGTTTTCTGTATATACTTCGCGGTTTCAGTATCGTAAGCGGAACATACCTCCGTTGTGGGAACAAGCCGCGCAATTTCCTCCGCGTGGCAAGGTCCTGTAAGCACGCCTATCGGGTTATCGGGAAGCTCCTCAAGCAGTATCTGGGAAAGGCGGTGACCCGTATCGCCCTCAAGTCCCTTGCTGACGTTGATAACCACCGCGTCTTTATCTATATGCTGCTTTACCGCCTGTACGGCGTCGCGGTAAAACGGCGAGGGTATCGCGACCACAACTATGTCCGCGCCCGATACGCAGCTAACATCGGTTGTCACGCCAAGCTTATCCGGAAGCCTTACCCCCGGAAGCAGCCGTTTATGCTCGCGCTGAGTGCGAAGCTGCTCGGCTTCCTCCTCAAATTTCGTCCATGTAATAACCTCGTGTCCGTAGGTACTGTACAGCACTCCGAGAGCGGTTCCGTAGCCGCAGCCGAGTATTGCAATTTTCGCCATAACTAACCTCCTCAGGTGCTTGCTTTTTCCCCAAGCTTCTTTTCGGTGTGGGTAAGAAGTCTGTGGATATTTGCGCGGTGCATAAATATAATAAGCGCGCTTGACATCACCGCAAAAATAATGTTTATTATCCATGCTGGGTCTTTGTCAACAACCCAGCACCATATAAACGCCGTAAACGGGAACAGCGAGGTCGCTATGCAAGAGCCAAGCGACACATACCGCGTTATCGCCAGCAGCACAATAAATACCGAAAGCAGTATCACCGCGCTGCGCCAGTCCAGCGTAAATATGGCAGATATCGCCGCAAGCACGCCCTTTCCGCCCTTAAATCCGTAATAAACAGGAAAAACATGACCCACTATAACCATAAATGTAACCACATAGCCCACCCAGTTCATCTGCTGTGTGATATCGGCGGTATCAATTCCCCCTATATACAAAAACGAAAGGCGCACCGCCCATACCGCAAGCACAGCCTTTGCCACATCGCCCAGCAGCACGATAAGCGCCGTTGATTTGCTTTGGGTTCTCAGCGTGTTTGTGAAGCCCGCGTTTCCGCTGCCCATGCTGCGGATATCCTTGCCCGTTTTTATTTTTGTGACTATTATAGAGGTGTTAATGCCGCCGAGAAGATACGGCACGGCAAGCATTATGATATAACATATCCATTCCATTATACGGTTGTTTCCTTTCGCATTGTAATATCGGGATTTTTGCTTCTTAGATAAGCATACACAATTGCCGCCATGCCATTGGCAGGACAGGATAGCCTAAGCGGCTGCTCACTGTCCTTAAGATAAAGCAGCAGGTCTGTCCCCTTTGGGGCAGCTTGCGTAATATCGCTGTATAAAATAACACGAATTGCGTTATTTTCAAAGTAAATCAGCACATTTTCGGTGTAATACTGCCGTCCGACAATTTTTGCAGATAAAAATTGTTCGGGGAGCTTATCGGAAATATCGCTTGGAAGCTTGCTTATTTCTTTCGCATATTTATGTGGTGCAGTAACACCTATCCTTATAAGCCGTATTTCAAACAGCACAAGCATAAACGCAAGCAGCACCCCTGCAATTATGGATAAAAGCATATCCTCTTTCTTTATAAACATACGCACCGCGGCTGCGCTAGCGACTATCACCAAAACGTGCCCTAAAGTCATGGGAAGCTGAAACCGAACATAACGTTTTATTACTGCCTTATGCTTCTTCAGTAATTCGCGGTTTTGAGAAACGCTTGCCATCATTCGCCTCTTTCGCGGATTGTAAGCTTTATTGGGGTTGCCTCAAGACCGAAAGTTTCCCTTATCTGATTTTCAAGATAACGCTGATAAGAATAGTGGAAAAGCTCCTTGCTGTTGCAGAATACCACAAAATTCGGCGGGTTTGTCGAAGCCTGCGTCATGTAGTAAATCTTAAGGCGCTTGCCCTTATCGGAGGGCGGCTGAACTCTGGAGGTGGCATAGCTTAGCATATCATTAAGCACGCCTGTGGAAATACGCATTCCGTGCTGCTCATGCACAAATTTAATCATCTCAAACAGCTTGTTCACGCGCTGACCCGTTTTTGCGGAAATAAACACAAATGGTGCGTAGGACATAAACGAGAAATCCACCTCAAGCTTCTTTGTAAACTCGTTCATGGTCTTGTCTGTCTTGTCCTCTATTGCGTCCCACTTGTTTACCGCGATAACGCACGCCTTGCCCTTATCGTGAGCGTAGCCCGCAACCTTGCTGTCCTGCTCGGTAAAGCCCACGGTCGCGTCAATAACTATAACGCACACATCGGCGCGGTCAACCGCCATAAGCGCGCGCAGCACACTGAAATGCTCGATATTTTCCGTAACCTTTGCTTTTCGCCGCATACCCGCGGTGTCGATGAATATAAATTTCTCGCCGTTTCTTTCAACGGTGGAGTCTATCGCGTCGCGCGTTGTTCCCGCGATATCGGATACAATGGAGCGCTCCTCACCCGCGATATAATTTATCAGCGAGGACTTGCCAACATTGGGCTTTCCGATAACGGCAACCTTGATGGCTTCCTCCTCGTAATCGTCCTCATCATCGGGCGGGAGAAGATTAAACACAGCCTCAAGCAAATCGCCCGTGCCGTGTCCGTGAACCGAGGAAACCGCGATTGGGTCGCCAAGCCCCAGATTATAAAACTCGTATATCTCAGGCGGAAGCTCGCCTATGCCGTCAACCTTGTTTACCGCCAGCACAACCGGCTTGCCGCTTCTCATAAGCATTGCCGCCACGTCGCTGTCATTTGCGGTGACGCCCGTTGTGATATCCGTAACAAAAATAATCGCGTCTGCGTGTTCTATGGCAAGCATAGCCTGCTCTCTCATCTGGGCAAGTATAATATCGTCCGTTTTCGGCTCTATACCGCCCGTATCAATCAGCATAAACTCCTTGTCCAGCCATTCGCATTTGCTGTATATTCTGTCGCGCGTAACGCCCGGCGTATCGTCAACTATCGACAGGCGCTTGCCCACAAGCTTGTTAAAAAGAGTGGATTTGCCCACATTGGGTCTGCCCACTATCGCTACTACCTGCATTTTGTACCTCTCTTTCAATAGTTCCGTCAGCATTATTTTTCATTTTTACACACCTATACTATTTTAGTATACCACGCGCGGGGATTTTTTGCAAGAGAAAACCGTATTTTTGTTGATTATTTTCCCGTTATGTGCTAAAATAGAAACAGTAGGGCAATGCCGCGCAAAGACCGTCTTTTGGGTTTTGCGCGCACCTTGCCTCAAATTCTGCTTGAGAGGGAAACATCATGAGTATCGAACAACTTATCGCAAAGCTTCTGGAGTATGCGCTGGAGAAAAAGCTTATCTGCCAAGAGGACGAGGTTTATGCGCGCAACCGCCTGCTTCAGTGTCTTGGTCTTACGGAATGGAATGACGCTTCGCCGTGCGGCGAAACCATGAGCATTGATGAAATACTTAACGCAATTACGGACTATGCCGCAGAAAACGGAATTATAAGCGGCACGGGCGAGTCGCGCGACCTTTTTGACACCAAGGTTATGGGCGAGCTTACCGCATTTCCGCGTGAAATAATCAGCAGCTTTAACGCCGATTACGCCATATCCCCCAAAACCGCGACAGATAATTATTTTGAATGGAACAAAAATATTAACTATGTGCGCGCAGGCAGAATTGCAAAAGACCTGAAGTGGGAATATCAATGCGACTACGGAACGCTTGACATCACCATAAACTGCTCCAAGCCCGAAAAAGACCCGCGCGATATCGCCGCAGCCAAAACCGCCAAAGCCACAGCTTATCCCAAGTGCCAGCTTTGCTACGAAAACACGGGCTATTCGGGCAGAGTGGGACACCCCGCGCGCCAGAACCTTATCCCCATTCCCATGACGATAAACAACGAGGACTGGTGCTTTCAGTATTCGCCATACGGCTACTACAACGAGCATTGCATAATTTTCAACAAGGCGCATATCCCCATGAAAATTGATAACACGGTTTTCGGCAAGCTTTTTGATATAATGGAAATACTTCCGCATTACTTTGTCGGCTCAAACGCGGATTTGCCGATTGTCGGCGGCTCTATACTCAGCCATGAGCATTTTCAGGGCGGCAACTACACCTTTGCTATGGAAAAAGCGCCGATAGAATACAGCTTTGATATGAAAGGCTTCCCCGCCGTTGCCGCAGGAATCGTTAAATGGCCCATGTCGGTTATAAGGCTGCGCAGCGCCGACCGCGTTCAGCTTGAAAAGGCTTGCGCGCATATTCTTGCGCAATGGAGAGCGTACAGCGATGAAAGCGTGGGCATCTATGCCTTTACGGAAAATACTCCCCATAACACTATAACCCCTATCGCAAGGAAAAAGGGCAGCGAGTACGAATGTGACCTTGTGCTGCGCAACAACCGCACGGACGAGCAGCACCCGCTTGGAATATTCCACCCGAACTCAACTTTGCACCACATAAAAAAAGAGAACATAGGTCTTATAGAGGTTATGGGTCTTGCTGTGCTGCCATCCCGCCTTAAAACGGAGATGGAGCAGCTCGCCGAGGTGCTTGTAAGCAAGGGCGTCTGCGCTGTGCGCGAAAATGACGTTCTGGAAAAGCACGCCGACTGGGTGGAAGCTTTTGCGCCAAAATACAACATCACCGCCGAAAATGTAACCGAAATATTACATAAGGAAATCGGCGCGGTTTTTGCGCAGGTGCTGGAGGACGCGGGCGTATTCAAGCGCGACAGCGCAGGCATAGAAGCGTTCAAGAGATTTGCGCAGAAGATTTCGTGATGCGCCCTTAATGCAGCGCCTGACAAGGATTGTGTGCAGCGCTGCATTAAATGAACATTTCGGCAACTGAAGTCGATTTCCCTATTGACACCAATAAAGTATTGGCGTATAATAAACATATAACGTTTATCTGACGAATTTGCACCGCCAGCGATAAACAAACCAAACACAAGGAGCAAATCAGAAATGAAAATCAAATCATTGGGAACAAAGCTTACTATCACTGCCTGTATAATGATTGTAGCCAGCGTACTTATTGTTATTTTCTCTACGATAATGCTTGCAAGCAACCACAGCGACACCATCATGCAGGAAAAATCGAGCGCTTCTCTCAGCGTGCTGAAGTATGAGGTGGATAACCAGACAGACCGCCTTGGCGTTATTTTTGCCACTATGGAATCCTCAGGCGCGGCTTCGGAAGCAATTTCAGGCAGCACCTCCGCCGTTGAAGCCGACTGGCAGAAGCACTCCGGCACGGAAAGTGATTTTATGGCTATCATTAAAAGCGATGGCACTGTTGCATGGAAAACCTCCAACTATGTTCTGCTGGATTATGACTACAAGCTGGCTTTGGACGGAAAAACAAGGTCGGGCGTTGTTAAGGATTCCTGCGCAGGTCTTACGCTGCAATACATATCCCCTGTAACCTCAAACGGAACAACGGTGGGAACAGCCGTTGTCGGTATGTACCTTTCCGAAAACTCTTACCTTGACGAAATATCCGAGATTACCGGCGCGGAAGTTACGCTGTTCAACGGCACAACGCGCTACGCAACCACCGTATTCAATACTGACGGCAACCGCGCAGTCGGCACAGATATGGCGCAGAACGTTGCCCAGACGGTAATCAATGACGGCAAGGTTTATCAGGGCACTGCCGATATTCTGGGTCAGAAGCATTTTGTTGACTATGAGCCTATGTACGATATAGACGGAAATGTTGTCGGCGCGTACTTCGCGGGCTTCTCCTCCGCCGAAAGCGACTCCAGCTTTATGTTTATGACTATATTCGCGATAATAATCGCGGCTGCGGCAACCGTCGCAACGGCAGCAGTTCTGTTCTTCCTTATAAGGAAAAGCGTTACCAAGCCTATCGCAGTTGCCGAAAAGCTTGCGCAGAGCATGAAGGCGGGCGAACTTTCCGTTGCGGACGCAGACTTCAATTTCGCTGATGACGAAATCGGCAGATTTGTTAAAGACCTTGAGGAAACAAAGCACAGCCTTAATTCCTATATCGGGGATATTTCCCACGTTCTTTCCTGCATGGCTGACAGCAACTTCGGCGAGAAGCCGTCTGTTGAATACATAGGCGATTTTACGGAAATAAAAACCTCCTTCGAGAAAATCAACAGCACGCTGTACGGCGTAATCAAAAACATGAACGCCTCCGCTGATGATGTAATGGTCGGCGCAAACCAGATTGCCGACGGCGCGCAGATGCTGGCAGAGGGTACAACCCGTCAAGCAACAGCGATAGACGAGCTTTCCTCTAGTATCGAGAGCATAAACACCAAGGTTGAAAACACCGCGCACAACGCCGAGGAAGCCAACTCCCTCTCCGAGCGCAGCCGCACAAAAATCTCCCAGCAGAACGAGGAGATGGAAACAATGCTTTCCGCAATGGAGGATATCCGCACAAAATCCGTAGAAATAAGCGCTATCAACAAGACGATAGACGATATCGCTTTCCAGACAAATATTCTTGCGCTTAACGCCGCAATTGAAGCCGCCCGCGCGGGCGAAGCAGGCAAGGGCTTTGCGGTTGTTGCAGACGAGGTAAGAAACCTTGCGGCAAAATCCGCAGAAGCTGCAAGCCACACAAACGAGCTTATCAACGCAACGGTTGAAGCGGTAACAAACGGCGTACAAATTGCGCGCAACACCGCCGAGACCATGAAGGAGGTAATGGAATACTCCGAAAACACCGACCGCCTTATCGGCGAAATTACCACAGCCGCTGAGGAACAGGCTGAAGCTGTCCGTCAAGTCACCGTGGGAATAGGTCAGATTTCCGATGTCGTTCAGCAGAACTCCGCTACGGCAGAACAGACTGCGGCTTCCTGCGAGGAGCTTTCGGGTCAGTCCAGAATGCTTAAGGAGCAGGTTGATATGCTGAGAGTTTAATTCAACGCAGATAACCAATAAAGCGGCGGGCGCTTGCATACAGCAGGCGTCCGTCATACATTTTGCGGCACGGTTTGATTGTCGGCGGTCTGCCGATAATTCGGCATAATCACCATTATTGGGCAAAAAAACTAAGCAAATGCCCAAATATTTCTTAATTTTCGGCGAAGCCCTTGACAAGAAGCGCAAAATAAGTTAAAATAAAGACGGATAAGCTGTAATGCTGTATGCTCTGCACATTATCGGGAATGCTGCCGTTCATAAGGCGATATGGCAAATCCGTTATCAAAGCCCTTGCAAAAGGCGGCGGCGATATGTGTTTTTTATAAAGCGCCGAAAATCTTCACGATTTTCAGCTATCACAACCTTTACCGCAAAGACCCGCGGGCTAAAGGCACGGCGCAATGGGCAAAAGCGCATAAAGCGGCGGCTGTATGACAGGGCGTCACTCTTTGAAAAAGCTGATATGTCAAACGCGGACAAATTGGTTTCTAGCACGATACGGCGCAGTAGCCTCGCGCAGATGCGTTACGGCTTCACCGCCCCGATTGGGTAAACCTGCTGATTTAAGGCGTTTCATCTATCGGCATATATAAAAAAGTTCACAGTGACCTTTCTTTATTTTTTTAAGAGAGGCTGTATGACGAAAATCCAAAAACAGGATAATCGTGATACAGCCTCTTTTTTCCGCCCAAATTTAAGGCAATACCAAGACGCTGCATTGTTTTTGCGCTACCCGCCGATAAAAAAAATAGTAAATTCCGCTTTACATTTGCAAAGAATGGTGATATAATAAAAGTGTATTTTTAGGATATGTCCGCAAGCAGGAATTTACCCCTGCGGGCAGGAAAGGAAACAACTATGAATATCAGAATTGAAAAAACAACCGCTCCCAAGGCAAAGCCCGCCGACGAGTCCAAGCTCGGTTTCGGCAAGGTTTTCACCGACCATATGTTCATTATGGACTATGACACAGGCATGGGCTGGCATGACGCAAGAATTGTCCCCTATGGCGAAATTTCGCTTTCCCCCGCAGCCATGGTGTTCCACTACGGTCAGGAAATCTTTGAGGGCATGAAGGCTTACAGAACCGCTGATGGCAATATCCAGTTCTTCCGCCCCGAGGAAAACTTCAAGCGCCTTAATCAGTCCGCAGAAAGACTGGTTATCCCCGAAATCCCCGTCGAGGACGCGCTTCAGGCTCTGCACGCACTTGTCGAAGTGGATAAGGACTGGGTTCCCCATAATGACGGCGCTTCGCTGTACATTCGTCCGTTTGTTATCGCGGTTGACCCGTTCCTCGGTGTTCGTCCCGGCGACAAGTATATGTTTATAATTATCCTCTCCCCCTCCGGCGCTTATTACAGCACAGGTCTTAACCCCGTTGACATCTATGTTGAAACCAACTATGTAAGAGCCGTAAAGGGCGGTATGGGCTACACCAAGACAGGCGGCAACTACGCAGCTTCCCTTGCAGGTCAGGACGAGGCTCACAAGCAGAACTATTCTCAGGTTCTCTGGCTGGACGGCGTTGAGCGCAAGTACATAGAGGAAGTCGGCGCAATGAACATCATGTTCGTGATTGACGGCGAGGTTGTAACTCCCGAACTTCAAGGCTCTATCCTCCCTGGCATTACAAGAAAATCCGTTCTTGAGCTTTGCCGCAAGTGGGGCATGAAGGTGTCCGAGCGCAGAATTTCCATTCAGGAAATCTCCGACGCTTATGACGCAGGCAAGCTTCAGGAAGTATTCGGCACAGGCACGGCAGCCGTTATCTCCCCCGTAGGTCATCTTAAGTGGGGCGATAAGGTTATGGAGATAAACGGAAACAAAATCGGCGCTATCTCCCAGAAGCTGTACGATACCATGACAGGTATGCAGTATGGCAAGCTTCCCGATGAGATGGGCTGGATTGTTAAGCTTTAATCGACACACAAACAAAATAAACACTTGCCCAAGGTATTGCGCTTTGGGCAAGCGCTGTATTATGAGGTATAACTTAGGCAGGTCGTGCCGAACAAGTTCGGCACTGCAAAGCCAGTGTTGAGCTTTGCTCAATACGCCCAGTAGCGAACTTGTTCGCTACGGTCACAGTTAAATGACGGGGCAAGCCCCTTATTGAAAAAGCAATTTTGCGCGGAAGGAAATTTCAAACCGTCCGCGCAAATAAAGATATTTGGGTAATAAAGCGCTTGAAGCGCAAGATTTTGAGCGCAAATGCTTAGTTAATAACAATCAGCACGCCCTCGCCAGCGGCTAAATCCAGCTGTAATACATCTGCATTAGTATCGTGCGAAACGCCGTTCTGAGTAACTTTCATTTCGGCTTTTTTCTTAAACGACAGTTCAACGCTTTGTTCGCTTGATGTCGAATAATTCACAACATAAAGCGCCGTTTTCCCGCCGTAATTGAAGCAGCCTATAAGCGCGTTTCCGCTCACCGCTTCAAGCTCTCTCCACGAGCAGCCATCAAGCACTGCGCCATATGCTTTGGCTTGCGCAAGTTCCGCTTGAGCAGCGTCACCGACAGCCAAAACGCCCTTGTTCACCGAATTCATGAGAACCTCGTCAACCGCTTTTATCTGTTTGGAAATGCTTTGAAGGTAATAGAACCATTGATTTTTTTCGCCCGAAGCGCCGATAATTCCGTTTCGTTCAAAGTCATGAGCTTGGCTTACCGCGTCCGCGTAGCCGTAGGGCTGAATCAGCGGGAAGATGTCAATGCCCTGCGCGCCAAATGCCAAGGCGGTGTTAATGCTCCAATCCATTTGTCCCTCGGTGGGGAAATACGCTGTGTCCGAATCGAACGGAACTCCCGCATCGTTCCACTGTCCCCCCGCTTGAATAAACGCCCAAAAAGCTATACCGTGCTCCTGTGCGACTTTGCGGACAACAGCCAAGTCGTGAAAGTATTCACACGCGTCAGTTTCCTCAGCGGAGTAAAACGGGTATCGGTCAAACTGAAGATATTGCGGCTTTAGCGTGTCAACAAAATCGTTTAGATATCTTTCGTATTCTGCGCCGTAACCGCAGCAGGGGTAAGCGTTGGTGTAGGTGAATACTCCAAGCGATTGGTTTAGGGTTTTCGCTAGATTGCTCCAATAATCGAGGTATTTCCACCCTTCCATTTCTCCTTCGGGCAGGAAATAATCCGTACACGGCTCGTCAATCAAAAATACGCCGGCGAACGAATCGTATTTGTCGTATTCCGAAATCCGCGCTTTGACGGTATTTTCGGATAGATTCTCGTCAAAAGCCATTCTCTCGACAACTAAGTCGGTGACAACAACAGATATGTTGTATTTTTCGGCGAACTTCAGGTTTTCAATCACCTTATCGGGATATTCAGAATAATCCACGGGGGCGTAAGAAATGAGGTTGATTCCGCTTTCGCTGATGGTTTTCCAGCATTCCTCGGTGATGTAGTCAAGGTACGTTCCGTCCTCGTGTTCTTCGTAATAGGGTCCAAAATATCCCGCGATGGGCATGACGCTGTCCCCGCCGACAAAGTCGAATGAAACAGCGTTTGACATTTCGGGCAGCATAGGCCCAATATCGCCGTTACACGCGCCGTAAACACCAGCGATAAACAGCACAGTAAAGATACAAACCATGCGTTTTATAATGTTCAAGTAAACTCCCTCCTTAAGGCTTGATAAGGCGTTCGGTATTTATCCTAAAGTCATTATACAACATATCTCCAGCCGAGTCAAGAGAACGGGCGCGTGAGGTCACAGCAGCATTTACCTTTTCATATGCAAAAAAAGTAATATTGTACGATATTGCGCGACAAATACTGTGCGATTTGCCGAAAAATTTATCATTGTATCATCTAACGATTGGGTTTTTATTCAGTGTATTCCATTGATTTGTACCTATGTAAATAAATGTTTTGCTCTACCCCTTCCAACGGCTCTTGACTTTATGCGCGCAATGAGTTATACTATAAAGGTAGCGGCTGTTTGCCGCATATCAATTTGTCCCTGCAAGCCATGCAGGGCATGAAAGGAATTGACAAAATGAATAACACCGAAAAAACACTCGACAAAATTGTTGCCCTTTGCAAGGGCAGAGGCTTTGTATATCCCGGCAGTGAGATATACGGCGGTCTTGCAAACACATGGGATTACGGCCCTCTTGGCGTAGTTCTTAAGGACAACATTAAAAATGCGTGGAAGAAGAAGTTTATACAGGAGAGCAAGTACAATGTCGGTCTTGACTCCGCTATCCTTATGAACCCGCAGACATGGGTTGCTTCCGGTCATGTTGGCGGCTTCTCCGACCCGCTGATGGACTGCAAGGACTGCAAAACCCGCCACCGCGCTGATAAACTGATAGAAGATTTCGGCGAAACCGACGCCAACGGCTGGACTAACGACCAGATGATGACATACATCAAGGAAAAGGAAATCTGCTGCCCTAACTGCGGAAGCAAGAATTTCACCGATATCCGTCAGTTCAACCTTATGTTCAAGACTTTCCAGGGCGTTACCGAGGACAGCAAGAACGAGATTTATCTCCGTCCCGAAACCGCTCAGGGTATCTTTGTAAACTTTGCTAATATTCAGCGTACAAGCCGTAAAAAAGTACCCTTTGGCGTTGCACAGGTGGGCAAGTCTTTCCGTAACGAAATTACCCCAGGTCAGTTTATTTTCCGTGTAAGAGAGTTTGAGCAGATGGAGCTTGAGTTCTTCTGCAAGCCCGGCACAGACCTTGAGTGGTTTGACTACTGGAGAACCTACTGCAAGAACTTCCTTATAAACCTTGGCATTAAGGAGGAAAACCTCCGTCTGCGCGACCATAGTCCCGAGGAGCTTTGCTTCTACTCCAAGGCAACCACCGACTTTGAGTTCCTTTATCCGTTTGGTTGGGGCGAGCTTTGGGGCATTGCCGACAGAACCGACTATGACCTTACTCAGCACCAGAACACAAGCGGAAAGAGCCTTGAATACTTCGACCCCGAAACAAACGAGAAGTACATTCCTTATGTTATCGAGCCGTCGCTTGGCGTTGAGCGTCTGTTCCTTGCAATCGTTTGTGACGCTTATGACGAGGAGGCTCTTGAGGACGGAACAACAAGAACCGTTATGCACCTGCACCCCGCTCTTGCGCCCGTTAAGGCTGCCGTTCTGCCGCTCTCCAAGAAGCTTTCCGACAAGGCTTCCGAGCTGTATGAGGAGCTTGCAAAATTCTTCCCCGTGGATTATGACGAGGCGGGAGCAATCGGCAAGCGCTACCGCAGACAGGACGAAATCGGAACGCCGTTCTGCGTTACCGTTGACTTTGACACCGTGGAAAAGGACAACTGCGTAACCGTTCGCGAGCGCGACACCATGGAGCAGGTAAGAATACCGATTTCTGAGGTTAAGGCTTATATCGAAGAAAGAACATTCTTCTGATTAGCGTCACCGCACAGAACAACAAAGCCGCTTTGCTTGCAGAGCGGCTTTTTGATAAAATGCCGTAAAAGGAGTTTATGCAATGCTTGGACGCAAAAAGAAAAAGAATAAAGACAGTATGCCGATTGAAGCTATCCGCGCGCTTAATTACAAGCGCATACAATACGCTTCCATGCGCGACCCCAACACATACAAGGAAATACGTCTTGGCACAGACGGCGCGCTGAACATTATCGGCGATAAGCTGCATATAGTCTGTTCGGGAGAAAGCGTGTTCGCCTGCACGCTGGACGAACTTTCCGCGGGCGAGCTTATGTCGCATGACGGCATAGTACTTAAAGGCTATGACCATGTTTCGGGCGAGGAGCGAACCGTCACGGCTTTCTACCTGAAAAAAGACTGATAACCCCAAAAACATACAGAAAACGCCTGAGAAGCTTTAATTTCTCAGGCGTTTGTGCTATTTATGGGGCATTACTGCGCCGTTCCCGCTGTTTTGGGCATGGGCGCATAGCTATTTTCCACCGTGATTACGCAAAAGTAATTCGGGTGAGAAATGCGCACAAAGCGCGATATCTCAGCTTTAAGTTCCTCCTGCGTCATGGTGAATTTGTGCGGAACAACACAATCGAAAATCACATTTGTATGCGAAGGTCCCGGAACAATGCGCAGGTCATGCACCGAAAGCCGCTCATCTATGCGCTGAACAATTTCCGTCAGTTCACAGCGCATATCACCCACCGCCGCGTCCGAGGTTACTATCGGGTCAAAATGCACCACAAGATTAAGCCCGCTCTGCAAGAAATCCCGCTCGATATTGTCGATAATGTCATGGCTCTCCAGAACGTCACGCTCAGCCGCCATCTCCACATGAACGCTTGCAAATACTCTGCCCGGACCGTAATCATGCACCATAAGGTCATGCGTTCCCAATACGCCGTCATAGGTCATGATTTTATCGCGTATTCTCTGAACCATTTCCTCATCGGGCGCTTTGCCAAGCAGCGGATTCATGGCGTCGCGCACAAGATTTACTCCGCTGTACAGAATAAACAGCGCTACCGCCGCGCCCATGTAGCCGTCAAGCTCCACCGTGCAAAAATGTGAAACAAGCGCCGCAATCAGCACAACAAGGGTGGAAATGCAGTCATTGCGGCTGTCCGCGGCAGTCGCCTTAAGAGTGCCCGACTCTATAATTCCCCCAAGCTTAAGATTAAACAGCATAAGCCACAGCTTAACCAATATGGAAGCGCCCAGCACTCCCACAATAATCCACGAAAACTCCACCTCCGAGGGATTTACAATCTTTTCTATGCTTCCCGTAAGCAGCTCAAAGCCGATAATAAGCACGATAACGGCAATAATAAAGCCCGATATATACTCATACCTTGCGTGACCGTAGGGGTGTTCATCGTCGGCGGAGCGCTCCGCAAGCTTAAACCCAAGCAGGCTGATAATGCTTGAAGCGGCGTCCGACAGGTTGTTCGCCGCGTCTGCGGTAATGGAAACACTGCCCGAAATAAAGCCGACTATAAATTTTCCCGCACAAAGCAGCAGGTTGCACACAATGCCTACCCAGCCCGAAAGCTTTCCGTAAGCCGCGCGCACCAAAGGCTCGCGCGTGTTCTGATGATTTTTTACAAATGCTTTGATAAGTAGTTTCGTCATAATGCCCTCAATGTCTGATAATATTTTTGCAGCGCTGCGGCATTTTCGCCGATATCGTATCCCGCCGCTTTTAGCTGCTCTGCGGCTTTCTTGTTTTTCAGCGCAGCACAGCAAAGCGCCGCGCACGCCCAGTCGGCGCTGCCCGCCTTAAGCGAAAGAAACTGCGCGCTGTCTGTAAGCTTCGCTTCCCTGCTTATTTTGTCTGATAGTATGCAATACGCGCCAAAGCTCTGCGCCATAACCGCGCTAAACGGAAAGCCTGCGCTTTTTTGCGGCAGCATCAGACAGTCAAGCGCGGCATAAAAGCCCTCTGCCGCATGATTAAGAATCATTATCCTGTCGGATACGCCGCTTGCCGCTATGCGCGCCTTTATATATTCGCTTTCCTTTCCCGCGTCCGCTATAAGCAGCACAGAATTTTTATTATCTTGCAGAATTTTCTTAAAAACATCTATAAGGAACGCCTGATTATTCTTTGCGCCCAATTCACCCACAGAGCCGAAAACAAGACTGCCCTGCGGAATATTAAGCTCCCTGCGCGCTTTTGAGCGGCTTTCCTTGGAATAACCGCAGCGCGATATATCCACCGCCAACGGAAGCACCCTTGCCACCGCAACGGGAGGAGCCTGCTCGTTAAGCTTGCACACGGGAACAGCGCCGAAACAGTCGCGCGCCGCGCTTTCACAGCACGCCAAAAACTCGGTCGCGTATTTTTTCGCCGCGCCCGCACGCTCCGAAGCGCTGTGGCAATGAAGTATACGTTTTTTAATACCCGCGTTTTTTGCCGCTTTAAGGCTTATTGCGGCAAGCTTTCCGCAATGGCACTGAACGGTATCATAGCAATTTTCTCTCAGCAGCCTTTCAAGCACGCTGCCATATCGTTTCTTTTCAAGCGGTGGGGGCAGCACAAAAATTTTGCCGCCGAGAGCTTTTATTTCCTCAGCAGGAAGATACTCTGAGCCTTTGCAAAGAAAAAAGTCAAACTGTACCTCCGTCCTGTCAATGGCGCGGTAATAATCTATTATTGAGCGTTCCGCGGCGCTGCCGCTTGTTTTGCCAAGTATATGGGCTATCCGCTGCATATTTTAACCGCTCCTTTCCGTTTGCCCGAATGCGGCGAACCTGCGGCTGCCGCTTGGGGAAATTTTTCAATATATCGTCACAAAAACGCAAATCCTTGTAAGCGCCGATTAAAGACGTGATTTTTCTTGTATATTTATGAAAAAATCAGGCAAAAATATTGTCACGAGCCCCCAAAGGGTCGTTCCATAGTCATGATTATGAAAGGAATAACGCAATGAAAAAGTCAAGAAAATCACTCCCCGCAGGAAAAGGCATGGCAATTGCGGTTGTTCTCGGCATTGCCGCGGTAAGCATAGCCTCGCTTACCGCCTACAACCGCGCCATGAGCCGCCTTACCCCAACAGAATCCGACACCTCGCAGCAGAACACATGGGTGTTTGACGCAAGCAGTACGGCTGACGACGTACCCACGGGCGGCAGCAAGAACGACGTCCCCAAGGATGCCGTAACCTCGCAAAGCGAAAGCGCAGCCCAAACTGAAGCGGAGGAGGTAAACAAGCCGATTATTATCGAATCCCGAAATATTATGCCCGTAAACGGCGAAATATCACACCCGTTCAGCAACGGCGAGCTTGTAAAAAGCGAAACCCTCGGTGTGTGGAAAACCCATGACGGCTGCGATATCCTGTGCGCACTCGGCACAGATGTGCTGTCAATGTCATCGGGTACGGTGAAGGAAATAGACGAGGACCCGTTATGGGGCGTTACGGTTATTGTCGAACAGGACAACGGTCTTGAGGTGCATTACTGCGGTCTTGCAAAGGAACTTAGCATAAAAGCAGGACAAACCGTGCAGGAGGGCGCAATAATCGGCAAAACAAGCGATACCTGTCAAGCGGAAATAGTACAGCAGCCACACCTTCACCTCGGCGTAAAGCAGGGCGGAAAATGGATTGACCCCATGTCCGTTATCAACGCAACAGAATAACTAGCCCGCAAATAACCAAAAGACCCTTCGGCAAGCTGCGCCGAAGCGGTCTTTTTTTATCTGAACTGCGCCCAATGCGCGCGGGTTATGGTTTCAAATCCCTTTTGTGATAGGATAGGCTTTGACAGCTTTTGCTGCGTTTGCTCGCTAAGCGTTCCGTTTGCGGCAAACTCCGCGCCCGCCGCCGTAACATCGGCAAGATATCCCTCGCGCTGACGCTTGGCGTTATCGGTAACGAAAAGCTCTCCCTCGGAGCAAAGCACAGCGGTATATTTGCCAACGCCCGCGATAAGGTCATACTGCTTTATAAGCGCCTGATACATATACTTTGCGTCCACATAACCGCAGGTGGATATAACGGCAAGGCGCTTTTCGTGCATTGAGTCCTCCCTTAATTCGTGAAAGGAAGCGCTTTCGTCCTGAACGTAATTTCCCAGATACGGAAGCGTAAACGGCAGGCAGCGGTCGGTCATGCATTTAAGCTGTGACGGCATTCCAAAGAAATACAGAGGAAAGCTCTGCACAATAACATCGGCGCTGCGGATTTTATCGTAAAGCTGCTGCATATCGTCCTTTATCACGCATTTGCCGGGGGTTTTATCCCAGCAGGAATAGCAGCCAAGACACGGCTTTATATCAAGCCTGCAAAGCGTAACATACTCAATCTGTGCGTCCTCGGGGAAGCCCTTAAGAAACGCGCGCGTTATGTTCATGGTATTGCTGCGTTCGGGACGCGGACTTGCGTTTATCACTAATACCCTCATACGCCCTCCGTCAATCGCTGAATATGCTGTAATAATACTTTTTGCCACAGGAGGAAATAACCCCCGTCCGATATCCGTCGGCATGGAAGTTTATGCTGCGCAGGTCTGCGAAAACATCACCGCCGCTGTGCTTAATAAACGCCTCGCGCCTTGTCCATATCGTATAAAACAGCTTTTCATCCTGCGTTTTAAGATACTCCGCATAATCGGCTGCGGGCATGAAAATCTCGGCAAGCGTGCAATTTTTGTCCGACGGATATGTACGCACACACTGAATATCGCAGCCCACCCTTGCTTCATCGCCCATAACCAGCGCACACATCACGCCGCCGTCAGAGTGGGAAATACTGAAATCCAAATCAAATCTGTTGATAAAACAAGGTCTGCCGTCTGCGTTGCGCGAGATAACAAGCCCGCTTTTATCTATATTGTTTTTGGAAAGCAGACCGTCCAGCAGCAAAAAGCCGCAGGCGCTTTCGCAAAAAGCGCGCCCTGTCCTTGCGTTAAGGCGAGTAAAATACTCCTCGCTCATGGGCGAATAAAGCGCGCCCGCCTGCTCCAATCTGGGGCGCAGATTATCTCCGCCCGAAGCAATGCAGGCTGAAAAATCCATTTTCTTATCCATAAACAGCGCTCTTATCCATTGCCGTAAACAGCATAGTGCCCTTTGCTTTAGTAACGCCGTCAACAGAGATAACGGCAGAAAACTCATAAAGTCCCGATGAAGCCAGTGTAACCTTTACGTCAATCGTCAGCGTATCACCTGGTATAACAGGCTTAAGAAACTTGAAATCCTTGACTTTAAGCAGCACATATAATTTTTCCTCATCACTTGCCGCATTGTCGGGCGCGATAACAAGGCTGCAAAGCTGCGCTGCGGATTCTATAATAAGCACGCCAGGCATAATCGGCGTATCGGGAAAATGTCCCACAAAATACGGCTCGTTTACCGAAACGTTCTTTATGCCCTTTGCGGACACATTCGGTTCAAGCTCCAGCACGCGCTCTATCATCTGAAAGGGCGGGCGCTGCTTTATGCGCTGATTTATCTCAAGCAAATTCATCATAAGCTTAAACCTCCGTCCAGAACAATAACCTGACCCGTCATATAACCAAAGCTGTCGGAGCAAAGCTGTGCAACCACGTTTGCCACGTCCTCCGCCTTGCCGTATCTGTGCATGGGTATGGCTTTCAGATATTCTTCCTTTTTCTCCTGAGGAATAGCGTCCATCATCTCGGTTTCAATAAAGCCTGGGGCAACCGCGTTTACAAGAATACCGCGCGGCGCAAGCTCCTTTGCAAGGGTAGCGGTCATGGAATTTACAGCGCCCTTTGTCGCGGAATAAACGCCCTGTCCCTCAACCGCAAGCACCGAGCTTACAGACGAAACGTTGACAATGCGACCGCCTGTTCTCATCATCTTAAGCGCTGCCTGCTGCGCGCAGTGGAAGTATCCCTTTATGTTTATATCAAGGCTTCTGGAGAGAGAGTCCTCGTTTATCATCAGCAGATATGCGTCATCAACAACTCCCGCATTGTTTACCAGAACATCAAGCTGCCCGAAATTCTTGTGAACCTCGCGAAACATATCCTGCACCTGCTTAAGGTCGGCAGTATCAGCCTTAACGGCGATAGCTTTCTGCCCAAGCGCCTCAATTGCAGCCACAACCTCTGCCGCCTTTGCCTCGTTGCTGACGTAGTTTACTGCGATATCGTAGCCGTGTTCGGCAAGCTTTATTGCGCACGCTTTGCCTATTCCGCGCGAAGCGCCTGTAACAATTGCAACCTTTGCCAAAGTTTTTTCCTCCTGTTATCCATCGGGGCGGGTTTTCCCCGCCCCGCTTTCTGTTAAGCCTTTTTCAGAATTACCGCGGAATATGAACCGCCAACTCCCGCAGCCGCAGCCAGCACATAGGTATAGCCGCTGTCAGCCGCGCTTAAAAGCTCTGCCGCGCGTACTGCCTGCTTTGCAGCGGCAGCCGCTCTCGCCTCGCCAATCTCGCTTCTTACGCTGATAACGGGAATTTCACCCGCTAAAAGCTCTCCGTAAACGCGCTTTTCTATATCGTCAAGAGCCTTTCCGCCATTAGCAAAGCCGCAAACCGCGTCAATCTTGTCGGGGGAAATTCCCGCGTCCTCGCAAGCGCCGATAATCGCGCGCTTTAATGCGTCCTCAGAGCCGACAAGCGCGCCAAATTCAACCGCGCTGTGAGCCATGGCTGTGCCGACAACCTCGCAAAGCTTCTTTGCGCCGCGCTTATCCGCACTTTCCTCTGTTTCAAGGATAAGCGATACCGAGCCTTCGCCGAGAGTGAAGCCGTTTTCTCCACCCGCGGTATATCCAAGCTTTTCATACAGCTCATAGGTTACATCGGTATTTTCGTCCGTACCCGAAGCGACCATTATAGTTTCCTCGCCGTTATGGATAACGTCAGCGGCGTAGCAAACACTCTGAAGTCCCGCCTGAATACCGTTTGCAACAGTAACGTTGTAGCCCTTTATTCCCGCAAAAATGCTGAAATATCCGCCAGCCGCATTGTATACGGTGTTGGGGAAGCTGAACGCGCTGCCGTTTGCCGTGCCCTGCTCGATAGTCTGCTTCTGGAAATTAACAATCTCGGTAAGCGGGCCGTCAGCAGTGCCTATTATAATGCCTATATCATTTTCATTGTCCGCGCCAACGGTAATCCCTGCATTGGCAAGCGCCCTCATGCCCGATATAAGCTGAAGCTGGCTGAAGCGGTCAAGCTTGCGGTAGAACGCCATTTTTATGCCATGCTCCTTATAGCTTTCGGAGGTGATTTCCGCGCGCATACCCTTGCCGTCCTCTGTCGGTACAGTGCCGCAAACCTCGCCCACGCCCGTCAGGAAAATGCGCTTTTTATTGGTGTGGTCGGGTATGCTGTGCGCGTTCTTGGAGAACACTATGCTGGCATTGTTGCCGCCAAAAGCAAAGGAGTTTGAAACGGCATAGTTTACCTGCTTTTCGCGCTTTGCGTTTGCGATAAAGTCGATATCCCCCGCCTTTTCCTTAAGCGCGCCAAGCTGCTCATCAGAATATCCGATAGTGGGCGGAAGCTGATTTTCGCACACCGCCTTTACAGTAAGCACGGCTTCAATAGAGCCTGCCGCGCCAAGGCAGTGACCTGTCATGGATTTTGTGGAGCTTACCGAAACATGGTCGTTGCAGTCAAACAGGGTGTGCAGCGAGAGGAACTCCGCCTCGTCATTCTTTGCCGTGCCTGTTCCGTGAGCGTTTATGTAGTCAATATCCGTAAATTCCAGACCCGAATTTTTAACCGCGCGCTTTATCGCGGACATCTGACCCTCGCCATCGGGACGGGGAGCGGTGATGTGGTGCGCGTCAGAGCTTACGCCGCTGCCAAGTATCTCGCAGTATATCTTTGCGCCACGCGCTACGGCGTGTTCATAGCTTTCTATTATAAGGATACCCGCGCCTTCTCCAAGCGTTATGCCGTTGCTTTGGTTGAAGGGGGAGCAAGGTCCTGCCGCAAGCGCATGAAGCGCATGGAAGCCGCTGAACGCAAGCGAAGTGAAGCTGTCAGAGCCGCCCGCAACAAAAGCGTCCGCCTTTCCCGCACGGATAAGGTCGCACGCGTATGCAAGGCTCATAGTGCCCGCAGCGCAGGCGTTTACTATATTTGCGGTTGCGCCGTTAAGTCCGAAATGCTTCGCCACATTGTTCGCAATAGCGGAAGCGGGCATTTTAAGTATATCCGAAGCCTTTTCGCAGCCGTTTTTCTTATCCGTATAGTAAACATCAATGCTTGCAGCGCCGCCAACGCAGTTTCCCACGATAACACCTACGCGCTTATCATCAAAGCTGTCCGCGGTATATCCCGCGTCTGCAAGCGCTTCTCCCGCCGCCTTTATGCAAAGCAGCGAAGCGCGGTCATAATCCTCATGCGAAAGGTCTGCGTTGGGCATAGAAACCTCTGCGCCCATATTTGCGTAGCAGCCGTCCGTATTTACCGATTTAACCTCGCGTATGCCTGTTACGCCGTTTATTGCAGCGTTCCAGCACTGCTCGGTGTTTTCGCCGAGAGCGCATATTATGCCAAGACCCGTTACAACGCATCTGCCTGAATTTTTCATGTTACGCACCCATATTTGCTTCAACATAAGCCGCAAGGCTTTCGATTGTCTGGAAATGCTCTCTTGCCGCGCCTGTCATCTGCACGCCGAACAGGCTGTCGATACCTGCGATAATCTCAATGGAGTCGATAGAGTCAAGACCGATATCATCGCCAAACAGCTCAGAGTCAAACTCCAGCTCGTCAGCGGGGATTCTCAGGTTTTCAACCAGCATTGCCTTGATTTTTTCTGCGATTTCGATGTTCATAATAAATACCTCTTTATAAATTTATTTCTGCGGAAACTCCGCTGTTTTAACTTGTTACAACCTCTTTTTCGGCTGTCTGCACCGAAAAATCATCGTCCCTATACACGGGAAGCTTGCCGTATCTTTGTTCAAGAATGCCGTAGAGCCGCCTAACCTCGGCTTCCGACTGCGCCGCAAGCTGCTTTGCATATCTGGAATGGCGCACATTATCGGGGCAGCGACATTCTATGGGTCTGCCCACAAGCACACGCTGCCTTTTGCCGAATACCTTTGCATATCCGCCATATATCGCGCACGGAACAATAATCGCGCCTGTCGAAGCCGAAAGCAGCGCCGCGCCTGGCTTAAACTGCTGCATTTTTCCGCCGCGGGCAATTGCGCCCTCAGGGAAAATCGCCATAGAACCGCCGTTTTTTACAAGCGACTCTGCTTTTATGTACCACTCGGCGTCCGCGCCGTTTATGTCAATGGGGATACAGCGGCAGCGCTGTATCGCACCGCCAACGCCCTTTTTCTCGTACCAGCTTTTCTGCACCAGCACATAAGGCTTGTACCGTCCGAATACCGCGCCGACAAAAGCGCCGTCAAAATGGCTTGTGTGATTGGCGACAAAAACGGCAGGCGTACCCTTAAGCCTTTTCCTATCCGACTTATCCTCCCACACTACTTTGGGGCGGAATAATATATACGCCGCAGCCGTTACAAGCGCCTGAAATATTCTGTTTTGCGGCGGCTGCCTGAAATCGCTCGGCATTTTGCTCATGGTAACGCGACACGTTCCTTTCGATGTTGATTAAAGCTTACGCGGCGGCAAACCTCCACGCGAAGTACCTTAATTATACATTATAATGCGCCATAATTTCAATGGTCGCAGGTGGAATAGTTGTCCCAAAAGCAACAGACTGGCGCATAAATGTAGCTTTTTTATAATAAGTTAATATTTATTCGGGCAAAACCAACAAAATCCACGCCTAAAATCAGCTGCAAAACAGGAATTTTAACAAGCATAATATTTTACAGCCCGCGCCGCATAAATCGCCATACAAGGTTTTTGCACAATAGCCGCGCCGTATTACGCATTTTTTACAAAATTCGTGGATTATTGAAAATTAAATTATTGATTATGGTGAATTTTCAAAAAAACGCAAAAAATACTGTACAAGCACAAAAAAATCCTGTATAATGAAATTGTTCGCAAATGGTTAAAGGAAAGCGATAAAGAAAGATCGCTCAAGATGTAAAAGGAGACGCATCATGACAATTTATAATGTTCTGGATATGCTGGGCGGACTTGCCCTGTTCCTTTTCGGAATGCATATTCTCGGCGGCGCGCTGGAAAAGCTGGCGGGCGGCAAACTTGAACACTGGCTGGAAAAACTCACCTCAAACCCGATAAAGGGCGTGCTGCTTGGAACAGGCGTTACCGCCCTTATACAATCCTCAGCCGCAACAACGGTTATGCTTGTCGGCTTTGTAAACTCAGGAATAATGAAGCTCAGCCAAGCAATCGGCGTTATAATGGGCGCAAATATCGGCACAACCGCAACCGCGTGGCTGCTAAGCCTTTCCTCAATCAGCGGCAGCGGTATCATGAACCTGTTTAAGCCGACAACATTTACCCCCATACTTGCCGTTATAGGCATAGTGCTGGTAATGTTTATAAAATCCGATAAGAAAAACACGCTTGGTCTTGTTCTGCTTGGCTTTGCAACGCTGATGTTCGGCATGAACACCATGTCCGTTGCCGTTGAGGGCCTTCAGGGTAACCCGCTGTTTGCGGAAATTATGACCACCTTCTCAAACCCCGTGCTTGGCGTGCTTGCGGGCGCGTTGGTTACAGCGGCGCTTCAGTCCTCCTCTGTTTCTGTCGGCATACTTCAGTCGGTATCAAACGCGACAGGCGGAATAACATATGCAATCGCGCTGCCTATCGTGCTTGGCTCTAACATAGGCTCCTGCGTTACCGCGCTTATTTCCTCAATAGGCGCAAACAAGTCCGCAAGGCGCGTGGGAATTGTCCATCTGTTCTTTAACATCATAGGCACGCTGCTGTTCCTGTCGCTGTTCTATCTGCTTAATGCATTTATCAACTTCTCGTTCCTTAATGACGCTATAAATTCCACAGGTATAGCCGTTATCCACACGATATTCAATCTGCTTGCCACCGCGGTGTTCCTGCCGTTTACAAAGCAGATAGAAAAGCTGGCTTGCTGGGTTATCAAGGACGACCCCAACGAGGAAACTCCCGCAATGCCGCTGCTTGACGAACGTCTGCTTGCAACCCCCGGCGTTGCAATCGAGCAGTGCCGCAGCGTTGCATACAAAATGGCTAATCTTACAAGAAAGACCATTATCCAGTCGCTTGGTCTGGTGGCGAAGTATGATGCCAAAAAAGCCGCCGAAATTGTCGAAAACGAGGGAATAATTGATATTTATGAGGATAAGATAGGCTCTTATCTGCTTAAAGTTTCTGCAAAAGACCTCTCCCAGCACGACAGTAAGGTTGCAACCAAGCTGCTGCACACGATAGGCGACCTTGAGCGTATTTCCGACCACGCCGTAAATATAGTTGAGGCTGCCGAGGAAATGCACCAGAAGAAGATACGCTTCTCCGACGAGGCGCTTGCCGAGATAAACATTATCGCGGCTGCGGTTGAGGAAATTCTGAACAAATCCATAGACGCCTTTATCGCTTCTGATGTCACACTCGCAAAGCAGGTTGAACCGCTTGAGGACGTTATTGACGGTCTGCGTACCGAACTTAAGAACCGCCACATCGAACGTCTGCGCGAGGGCAAATGTACTATCGAGCTTGGCTTTATCCACTCCGACCTGCTGACAAACCTTGAAAGAGTGTCAGACCACTGCTCCAACATAGCGGTTTGTATGATTCAGGTTAAGGAAAACAATATGGATACCCATGAATATATGACCGAGCTTAAACGCGCCGAAGCGACCGACTTCAACGCGGCATTTGAAATCTACCGCGACAAATACGCGCTTCCTCCCTGCAACGATTAAAAACTTATATAAGACAGCAGCCCTCCCGCTTAAAAGCGGGAGGGCTTTGTGTGCAATCTGGTTTTATAGACCTGCGACAATGCAATAACCCGCGAAGAATTTCCTCGCGGGTTATTTTAATATTGCGGATAGATTGGGATTTGGTAATCCCTTATGCGCAAAACCTTGGGATATTATCCTCTGAAGTAATCAACGCCGCCCTTGAACAGAAGCTGTTCCTTGTTGCCGTCAACATTCTTGCAGCAGTTGGGCGTAAGACGCTCGGTATGTCCCATCTTGCCGAGTACACGTCCATCGGGCGAGATGATACCCTCGATAGCGTACATGGAGCTGTTGGGGTTGTATGCAACGTCCATTGTGGGGTTGCCCTTAAGGTCTACATACTGCGTTGCAACCTGACCGTTTGCGATAAGCTCCTTTATTACCGCCTCAGGTGCTACAAAGCGACCCTCACCGTGGGAAATCGGGATATTATGCAAATCGCCCACCTTTGTGTGCATAAGCCACGGGGATTTGTTGGTGCAAATTCTTGTCATGGTAAGCTGCGACTGATGGCGTCCTATGGAGTTATAAGTAAGCGTAGGGCTGTTCTCGTTAAGCGGAACAATCTTGCCGAACGGCACAAGACCAAGCTTTATAAGCGCTTGGAAGCCGTTGCAGATGCCAATCATCAGACCATCGCGAGTGTACAGCATTTCCTCAACCGCTTCCTTTATCATAGGATTACGGAAGAACGCATTGATAAACTTTGCCGAACCCTCAGGCTCGTCACCGCCGCTGAAGCCGCCAGGAATTGCAATCATCTGCGACTGCTTTATAAGCTTTGTGAACTCTGCAACGCTTTCCTCCATATCCTTGGCGGAAAGATTGCGGATAACGAATATCTCGCTGTCGCCGCCATAGCGGTTGAATGCGTTTGCCATGTCGTACTCGCAGTTTGTGCCGGGGAATACGGGGATAAGCACCTTGGGCTTTGCGATTTTGGGGCAGGTGTGCGTTTCAAGCAGCTCACAGCCCTTGTCATACGCGATAGCTTCGGGAGCGGGCATTTCGGGAAGCTGTGCCTTAAAGATAGGCTCAAGCACATCATTCCACTTCTTTTCAAGTCCTGCAATATCAAGCTTTACATTGCCACAAGAAATTTCGTATTCGGGAGTGGTTTCACCGATTGTGCGTATACCGTCAATATCGCCGTCCATTTCAAGCACAAACGCGCCGTAAACAGGTGTGAACAGCTCCTCGTCGGTGAGGTCGGCAAGCTTTGCGCCCACATGGTTTCCAAGAGCCATCTTGAACACGCCTTCTGCAAGACCGCCGTTTGCGACAGACCACGCCGACATAATCTTCTTTTCCTTGATAAGCTTGGTTACTTTTCTGAATACCGCCTTTACGCTGTCGAATACGGGCAGACCGTTTTCATCATATTCGGGCGCAATATAGCCGATTTTGCTGTACGGGCACTTAAATTCTGCGGAAATTATATCCTCCGCCTTGGCTGTGGATACGGCAAAAGAAACCAGCGTAGGAGGAACGTCAATATCCTCGAATGTGCCGCTCATGCTGTCCTTGCCGCCGATTGCGCCGCAGCCCATTTCAAGCTGCGCCCTGTATGCGCCAAGCAGTGCTGAGAAAGGCTTGCCCCAACGCTCTGCCTTGCCCTGAGTTCTCTCAAAATACTCTTGGAATGTAAGCCAGCATTTCTCGCTGTCGCCGCCAGCCGCAACAACCTTTGCTATACTCTCGACAACCGCGCAGACAGCGCCGTGATAAGGCGACTGTGTGGAGATTGCGGGATTGAAGCCCCAGCCCATTATAGAAGCTGTGCTTGTGGTTGCGTTTATCATGGGGATTTTTGCCGCCATTGCCTGTACGGGGGTCTGCTGTGTTCTGCCAGAGAACGGCATAAGCACGGTTGCGCCGCCGATGGTGGAGTCAAAACGCTGCACAAGACCTCTCTGCGAGCATATGTTAAGGTCGGTAACAAGGCTTTCCCAGTCCTTTTCGGTGTTGGTTCTGCCTGTGGAATAGCTTACATCTACCGCGGGAACGGCAACGGTCGTGTGCTTTTCTGCGCCGTTGGAATTAAGAAACTCTCTGCTGATATCGCATATAGTCTTGCCGTTCCAGTTCATGCGCAGTCTTGGCTCTGCCTTTACAACCGCAACGGGAGTGGATTCAAGGTTTTCCTTTGAAGCAAGCGCGCGGAACTTATCAGCGTCCTCTGCGGCTACAACAACCGCCATTCTCTCCTGCGACTCGGAAATTGCAAGCTCTGTGCCGTCAAGACCGTCATATTTCTTGGGAACTGCGTTGAGGTCTATTTCAAGACCGTCCGCAAGCTCGCCTATTGCAACGGAAACACCACCTGCGCCAAAGTCATTGCAGCGCTTGATAAGGCGAGTAGCCTCGGGATTTCTGAACAGGCGCTGAAGCTTTCTTTCTTCGGGAGCGTTACCCTTCTGAACCTCTGCACCGCAGCTTTCAAGGGACTGCACACTGTGCGACTTGGACGAGCCTGTTGCACCGCCGCAGCCATCTCTGCCCGTGCGTCCGCCAAGCAGAATTATAATATCGCCAGGAGCAGGTCTTTCGCGGCGCACATTCTCAATGGGAGCAGCGCCAACAACTGCGCCTATCTCCATACGCTTAGCCATATAGCCGGGGTGATAAATCTCCGCAACGTGACCTGTTGCAAGACCAATCTGGTTGCCGTAGCTGGAGTAGCCTGCGGCAGCGGTGGTGGTAATCTTTCTGGGAGGGAGCTTGCCCTTTATTGTCTTTTCAACGGGAAGCAGCGGGTCGGAAGCGCCCGTAACACGCATTGCCTGATATACATAGGAACGTCCCGAAAGCGGGTCGCGTATTGCGCCGCCAAGACAGGTAGCCGCGCCGCCGAACGGCTCTATTTCGGTGGGGTGGTTGTGAGTTTCGTTCTTGAACATCAGCAGCCAATCCTCGTCCTTGCCGTCAACGTCAACTTTAATCTTTATCGAGCAGGCGTTGATTTCCTCGCTTTCATCGAGGTCGGCAAGAAATCCGTCCTTTTTCAGCTTTTTTGCGGCAAGAGTCGCAATATCCATAAGGCAAAGCGGCTTGTTTTCTCTGCCAAGCTCTGCGCGGTCGATTTTGTACTGCGCAAAAGTATCGGCGATATATTTGGGGGCAATATCCGCGTTGTCGATAATTGTACCGAAAGTGGTGTGGCGGCAGTGATCCGACCAATATGTGTCTATCATACGGATTTCGGTGATAGTGGGGTCGCGGTGTTCGCTCTTGAAGTAGTCCTGACAGAACTTGATGTCGTCATTATCCATAGCAAGCCCGTATTTTACGACAAAATCCGCAAGCTCCTTTTCGGACAAAGCGTTGAACCCTGTGAGCGTTTCAACCTCTGTCGGGATTGTGTACTTTGTTTCAAGCGTTTCGTATTCTTCAAAGCCGCATTCGCGGGATTCCACCGCGTTTATGAGGTAATGCTTTATGCGCTCAAATTCCTCGTCAGAAAGCTTTCCGCTGAGAATATAGATTTTCGCATATTTCACAACGGGTCTGTCACCCTTGCAAAGCATCTGAATGCACTGTGCGGCAGAATCCGCACGCTGGTCGAACTGTCCCGGAAGATATTCAACCGCGAACATACGCTCGTTTTCGCCAAGCTTTGGCAGTTCGCCAAACACCTCGTCTACGGGCGGCTCGGAAAACACCGTTGGGATAGCCTTTTCAAAGTTTTCGCGCGGGAGTTTTTCCGCGTCATAGCGGTTGATAACACGCACGCCCTCGACTGATTTTATTCCGAGAGCAACGTTGAGGTCGGAAAGCACCTCTGCGCCCTCTACGGCGTAAGCGGGTTTCTTTTCGACATAAATACGATAAACTGCCATTGGTTAGTTACCTCCGTTGTTTTTATGTAAATACTAACGCCATTGTAAAAATAATTCTTTCAAACGGTTAGTTAGTATAAGGGCATAATCTGCCCATAACATCACATAATATATTATACTACTATCTGTGCGCCCTGTCAATCAAAAAATCGACTACTTACGCACACAAAAAGCATATTTTTTTGCGCAATTCGCAAAAAGTTCCAGATTTATTCCAAAACACCCGTGCAGTAATCTTTTCTGCAGCCTGTTATTTTCACATCGACAAGCGAATGTCTGGGGATATTCTCACCGTAAATACGCACAGGCGTATAGTTCGCCGTAAAGCCCTGTGAATATTCCGAAGAACGCGGCTTTTCTATCAGCACGCTTTGAACCGTGCCGACCTGCGCGGACAAAAACCGCCCCCAAAGGCGCTGCGCCACTTCCTCTGCGTCGTGCGCGCGCTTAGATTTTATCAGCGGGTGGATTTGGTCGGCGCGTGCCGCAGCAACAGTGCCCTCACGCATTGAGTAAGGAAAAACGTGCAGCTTTGCAAAGCCTATTTTTTCCACAAACTCCATACTCTGCGCAAAATCCTCGTCCGTTTCCCCGGGGAATCCTACCATAATATCCGTAGTAATTGCGCAGTTCGCAAACGCCCTGCGCAGCGCCTGTACGGTCTGCTCAAAAGCGGCGCAGTCATAGCGGCGGTGCATTTCACGCAGCGTTTTATCGCAGCCCGACTGCAGCGAAATATGGAAGTGCGGGCAAAGCGTTTCAAAGCCCGCAAGGCGGTCGATTTCTTCCTGCGTCAGCATATCTGGCTCAAGAGAGCTTATGCGGATACGGGAGATACCCTCTGCCTGCGCCGCGGCAACTGCGTCCGAAAGAGAAAGCCCCAGCTCCTGCCCATAGCAGCCAAGATTTATTCCCGTAAGGACAATTTCCTTATGCGCGCTTTGGGCGCAAAGCTGCGCCTGCCGCGAAATTTCTTCGGGCGCGCGCGAACGCACCCTCCCGCGCGCAAAGGGAATAATACAATAAGTGCAAAACCTGTCGCAGCCGTCCTCTATTTTGATAAAGGCGCGGGTTCTGTCAATATCCGCGCCTGCGGAATGCTCATCAAACTCCCGCGTCAGCGGAGATACGCGCATAGTGCGCACGCGGTTTGCAAGAAATTCCTCAACAAGCGCGGAAATACTGCCCTTTTGTGAATTTCCCGTCACAATATCCGCGCCGACAACTTTGCTTGCCTGTTCGGGGTAAGCCTGCGGAAAACAACCGCACAGCACAACAACGCACGCGGGATTTTCGCGCTTTTTCCGCGACACAGCCTGCCGCGCCTTTTTCACGCCCGTACCCGTAACCGCGCAGGAATTTATAATGCAAACGTCCGCAGCGCTTTCTGCGGGAGAAAACCCCGCCTTTTCCATCTGCTCGGCAATTGCGGCGCTCTCACAAGAGTTCACCTTACAGCCAAGCGTTATAATTTCATAAGTCATAGCGATTCCTCGACAAAAGTTTCAAAAAATGAATTGACAAAATCAACAAAACAATGTTCTCTTACTTCTTTATTATACTTGATTATTACGAATTTTGCAATAAGCTATTGACTTTTTTCAAAAAAGTTGATATAGTTAAGTCGTGGAAAGAAATAAACCACAGGACAGAAAAAAGAAAGGCGGCGAGGATAGTATGAAAGAAACAACAATTAAGCTCGATTCTATTGAGGCGGTAAAGGAATTTGTTGCTTTGGCAAACGCCTGCGCGTTTGACATTGACCTTGTATCGGGCAGATATGCAATTGACGGCAAGTCCATAATGGGCATTTTCTCGCTCAATCTTGACAAGGCAGTCAAGGCGGTCGTACACTCTGACGGGGCTGACGCAGAGGAATTTCTTGACGACATAAAGAAGTTCACGGTTTGACCCCGCGCGACAAAAAGCGCCGCCGTTCACTCTTGACAGGCGGTGCGGCGGTATGCTAAAATAAAGACAGCGCCAAACGCATTTGGTGCGGCGCTGCCCAAAAGCAAACCGCAGGGTATTGGTTTTTGACAGAAAGGACGTGTTTTTATGACAACAGCAAAAATAAACATCAACACAATTAACGACGTAAAGGACTTTGTATCCATCGTCAGCAAGTGCGATTATGACGTGGACATTATTTCTGGCAGATATGCCATTGACGCGAAGTCGATAATGGGCATTTTCTCCCTTGACCTGTCCAAGGAGCTTACGCTGAACATTCACAGCGACAGCTGCGGCGACTTCCTTGACGAAATCGCCAGATTTATCGTAAAGTAAGGGCAAGCACAATAAACAATATTTTTAGAGCGGCATTTCAAAGCGAAATGCCGCTCTATCCATAGGGGGGATTTTGCCCCTGCGCGGGGCGGGCGGTTTTCTGCCGCGTTCCTGCGGCGGGAGGTCGCCCGTGCGTGGGCGGGAGGTCGCCACTGCGCGGGCAGGGTGCGCCTTCTGAATTTAAAATGTTTTTTCTTGTTTAATAGAGAATTTTTTCTTAAAAACTTTTC
>CAZKXB010000020.1:0-39043 GCA_964556595.1 uncultured Ruminococcus sp.
ATTACCTTCCTTGACACCCCCGGACACGAAGCGTTTACGTCTATGCGCGCAAGAGGTGCAAACCTCACCGATATCGCTATCCTCGTTGTTGCCGCTGATGACGGAATTATGCCCCAGACCGTTGAAGCTATCAACCACGCAAAGGCGGCGGGCGTATCCATAATCGTTGCCATAAACAAGATGGATAAGGAAGCGGCAAATCCCGACCGCGTAAAGGAAGAACTTACAAAGTACGACCTTGTGTGCGAGGACTGGGGCGGCGATGTTATCTGCGTTCCCGTTTCCGCAAAGACGGGCGAGGGCATGGATACCCTGCTTGAAATGGTAGGTCTTGTGGCAGATGTTCTTGAGCTTAAGGCAAACCCCAACCGCCTTGCAAAGGGCGCTGTTATAGAAGCCAGACTGGATAAGGCGAGAGGTCCTATCGCAACAGTGCTTGTGCAGAACGGTACGCTGCATACGGGCGATGTCATTATCGCGGGTACTTCTGTGGGCAGAGTGCGCGTAATGCGCGATGACAAGGGCAGAACCGTCAAGGAAGCGGGTCCCTCTGTTCCTGTTGAGATTATGGGACTTGCGGAAGTTCCCTCGGCGGGCGACTCCTTTGCCGCAGTTGAGGACGAAAAGCTTGCAAGAGAGCTTGTCGAAAAGCGTAAGCATGACGCCAAGGAGGAGCAGTTCAAGGCATACCAGAAGGTTACGCTTGACAACCTGTTCAGCTCTATCGAAAGCGGCACTGTCAAGGAGCTGCCGATTATCGTAAAGGCAGACGTTCAGGGCTCTGTGGAAGCTGTAAAGCAGTCGCTTGAAAAAATCACCAATGATGAGGTTCGCGTAAGAGTAATTCACGGCGCAGTCGGCGCTGTAAGCGAAAGCGACGTAATGCTTGCAATGGCGTCGGGCGCTATAATCGTAGGCTTCAACGTAAGACCTCACCCCTCCGCAGAGGACAGCGCAAAGCGCGAGGGCGTGGAAATCCGCCTTTACCGCGTAATTTATGACGCAATAGAGGACATCACCACCGCCATGAAGGGAATGCTTGCGCCCAAGTACCGCGAGGTTCAGCTTGGCAAGATTGAGGTTCGTCAGGTGTTCAGAATTACCAATGTCGGCATAGTTGCGGGCGCGTATGTGCTTGAGGGCAAGGTTGCGAGAAACGGACAGGTTCGTATCGTACGTGACGGCATAATTGTCGGCGATGACCATATCGCGGGACTTCAGCGCTTCAAGGACTCCGTAAAGGAGGTTTCCGTGGGCTTTGAGTGCGGCGTAAGCCTTGAAAAGTTCACCGATATCAGAGAAGGCGATATCTTTGAAGCCTATGTGATGGAAGAATACAGAGATTGATTTTAATTGCTGCTGCGCCTGCGCTGTGCGGGCGCAGTATGCAGATATGTAAAGGAGGCTTTATGGCTAACTTTAATATAAAAAGACTCAGCGAGGATATCAAGCGCGAAATTTCCGCAGCGGTCGGCGGGGTGAAAGACCCGCGCGTTGCAAAGAATTTCGTGACGGTTACTCACTGCGAGGTTACAAATGACCTTTCCTACTGCAAGGTGCATATTGCGTGCCTTGGCGGCGAGGAAAAAACCGACAAGGCTGTCGAGGGCATGACGGCGGCGGCAGGCTATTTCAAAAAGCGGATAGCCTCCGCGATAAGGGTAAGAAAGATACCTGAGCTTATATTCCTGCCCGATAATTCGCTTGAATACGCGGCGCATATTGAGGATATAATTTCGCGGCTGCCGCGCCCCGCGCAGTCCGAGGACGATACTGCGGAGGAAGCTGATGAGGATTGAGATTTACGAGGCGGCAGGTTTTCTTTCCGCCCATGATGATTACCTTATACTGATGCACGCAAGCCCTGACGGCGACACGCTGGGCAGCGGCTTTGCGCTGTGCGGCGCGCTTCAGCGGCTTGGCAAGCGCGCAAAGGCTGTCTGCCCCGACCCGATTCCCCACCGCTTTGACTATATGCGCAAAGCCGTGCAGGAGCAGGATTTTGAATACAAAACCATAGTTGCGGTAGACGTTGCCGACCCCAAGCTGCTTGGCGATATGAGGGAGCTTGGCGAGAAAACTTCCCTTTGCATAGACCACCACGCCTCCAACGTGAATTATGCGGAGAAGCTTCTTCTGCATGAGGACTGCGCCGCCGCTGCGGAACTTGTCTATCAGGTGATAACGCAGCTTGGCGTGCCGACAGACCCCGCGCTTGCGGACTGCCTTTACACGGGCATAGCTACCGATACGGGCTGCTTCAAGTACAGCAACACCACGCCCCAGAGCCATATTTATGCTTCCATGCTTATGCTTGCGGGCGCGCGCACGGCGGAGATTAACTTCGCCATGTTTGAACTTAAGACGAAAGGTCGGCTTAAGCTTGAGCAGCAGGTGCTTGACGGCATAAGATACTACGCCGGCGGGCATATCGCCGTTATCTCGGTTATGAAGGAAACGGTGGCTGCCATTGACGGCATTGACAGTGATGATGTCGGCGCAATGGCGGCAATTCCGCGCAGAATAGAGGGCGTGGACATTGGCATTTCCATCAAGGAAAAGGGCGAAAATGTCTTTAAGGCTTCGCTGCGCTCCAGCGAGAGAATTGACGTGTCCGAGATTGCACAGCAGTTCGGCGGCGGCGGTCACGCCAGAGCCGCAGGCTGCACCTTCCAATGCAGTCTTGAACAGGCGGAAAGCCAGATTGTCGCGGCTTGCCAAAGCGCGCTTAAGGCGGCGGGTATAGCATGAACGGCATAATATGTGTAAACAAGCCGCAGCAGTTCACCTCGTTTGACGTGGTGGCGGTAATGCGCCGCTGCTTCGGCACGAAAAAAGTGGGACACGGCGGCACTCTCGACCCCATGGCTACGGGCGTGCTGCCCGTGTTTATCGGCGGCGCGACAAAGGCTGTGGATATCCTGCCCGATACCGATAAAAGCTATCGCGCGGGATTTCGGCTGGGCTTCACCTCGGATACGCAGGATATCTGGGGAGCGCTCTCTCCCTGCGGCGACAGCGCCGTATCAGAGCAGCGCTTGCAGGCGGCGCTTTCCGATTTCCGTGGGGAGATAATGCAAATCCCCCCCATGTATTCGGCGCTTAAAATCAACGGACAAAAGCTGTGCGACCTTGCGCGTCAGGGAATAGAGGTAGAGCGCGCCGCAAGACCCATAACCATCTCCCGCCTTGAACTTACCCAGTTTGACGGCGCTGACGGCGTTATCGAGGTGGACTGCTCCTCTGGCACATATATCCGCACGCTGATACACGATATAGGTCAGGCGCTTGGCACGGGCGCGGTTATGACAAGCCTGTGCAGAACGCGCGCGTGCGGCTTTGATATTTCGCAGTGCCATACGCTTGAACAGCTTCGCACCATGGACGCGGAGGAACTTCGGGCGCTGCTTGTCCCGACCGAGCGGGTCTTTGAGGCGCTTCCCTGCGTAATGCTGGACGAGGTTCAGCAGCGGCTTTACCTTAACGGCGTAAGGCTTGACGCGGACAGGCTTGCCGACAAAGCGCCGCGCGGCGTAAAGCTGCGCGTTTACGGCGAAGGCTTTATAGGTCTTGCCGAAATCAACGCGGATAACGAACTTGTTTCGGTAAAGAGATTTATGCAAAATGGCGGTATTTGATGAAGGACATAACATACGCGGTGCAGGCTCCGCCCGAAAAAACGGCGGTTGCGCTTGGATATTTTGACGGGCTGCACCTTGGGCATATCGGAGTTATAACAGCGGCGCTGTCGCAGCGGCAGCTTAAGCCTGCGGTGTTTACGTTCAACTGCGATACAACGCTGCCAAAATTCCACAATCCGGAGGATATAATATCCTTTGAGAATAAATGCGAGCTTATGCGCAAGGTCGGCGTGCAGTATCTATATGCGCCCGATTTTGCGGAGGTCTGCAATTTCCCCGCAGAGGAGTTTATAAGCGAGATACTGGTTAAGCGCCTTAACGCGGGCTTTGCCTGCTGCGGCAGAAATTTCCGCTTTGGCAAAAACGGCAGCGGTACGCCCGAAATCCTTAAGCGGCTTTCGGCGCGCCATGGCATTGAGGTTGAAATAGTGGCGGACGTTTGCCACAACGGCGAGCTTATCAGCTCCACCCACATAAGGGAATTGATACGCGAGGGCAGAATTGCCGAGGCAAACACGCTTCTCGGCTATGACCTGTGGTACAGGCTGCCCGTGGTTCACGGAAATCATATCGGCAGAACGCTGGATTTCCCCACGATAAACCAGATAATTCCGCAGACCAATATAGTGCCGCGCTACGGCGCATACAAAAGCTTTGTGGATATAGAGGGCAGAACATTCCGCGGTATAACCAATATCGGCGTAAAGCCCACGGTGCAGAACCGCCGTGACGGCAGCGGCGCGGTGATGGAAACCCATATAATCGGCTTTGAGGGCGACCTTTACGGGCAGAATGTTTCGGTATCGCTTGTGGATTTTATCCGCCCTGAGCAGAGGTTTTCCACACTTCAGCAGTTGAAAAATCAGCTTGTTCTCGACAGGGAACAGGCTATGAAATAGCGCGGACGGCTTTGTTTATCCGTCTGCGGCACAAGAAAGGAATATGAAGATGTCAGCAGTAAGAACACGTTTCGCGCCATCTCCCACGGGCTATATGCATATAGGCAACCTGAGAACGGCGCTGTATACCTATTTAATCGCCAAAAAGCAGGGCGGCACGTTTATCCTGCGTATAGAGGATACCGACCGCGGACGTTATGTGGAGGGCGCAACAGACGTTATCTACAAAACCCTGCGCGACTGCGGACTTAACTGGGACGAGGGACCCGATGTCGGCGGCGAATACGGACCCTATATCCAGAGCGAGCGCATGGGAATGTACAAGCAGTACGCCGAGCAGCTTGTAGAAAACGGAAATGCTTATTATTGCTTCTGCGAAAAGAGTGATGAGGATAGTGCAGCCGAAGAACAGAAACCTCTTGGTTCTGCTTCATTAAACAGATGCGCTTGCAGAAATTGCTCTCTTGATGAGGCAAAGAAGCGCATAGCCGAGGGTGCAGTTCCCGTAATTCGCCAGAAAATCCCCACTGATGGCACTACCACATTCCATGACGAGATTTACGGCGATATCACCGTTGAAAACGCCGACCTTGACGACCAGGTTCTGCTTAAATCTGACGGAATGCCCACCTATAATTTCGCGAATGTCGTTGACGACCATACTATGGGCATTACCCATGTGGTGCGCGGAAATGAGTATCTTTCCTCCGCGCCCAAGTACAATCTGCTTTATGCAGCGTTCGGCTGGCAGCCGCCCGTTTATATCCATGTGGAGCATATCATGAAGGACGCGCAGCACAAGCTTGCCAAGCGTGACGGCGACGCTTCTTTCCAGGATTTGCTGGATAAGGGCTACCTTACCGAGGGCATACTGAACTATATTCTGCTTCTGGGCTGGGCGCCCAAGGGCGAAAAGGAGATTTACACCCTTGACGAGATGATAGAGGAATTTGGTCTTGACGGAATTTCCAAGTCCCCCGCCATATTCGACCCGCTTAAGCTTAAGGCGATAAACGCGCAGCACGTCCGCGCGCTTCCGCTTGAACAGTATATGCAGTACGCTCTGCCCTACATCAGACAGACCTGCAAGCGCGAGGGAATAAATCTTGAGGTGCTGTGTTCCGTTTTGCAGCCGCGTACCGAGGTGTTCACCGATATCCCCGCGCAGGTTGATTTTATTGACGAGCTTCCCGAATACGACCTCTCGCTTTACACCAGCAAAAAGATGAAAACAAGTCCCGAAACCGCGCTTCCCGCGCTGAAGAAAATCCTGCCCGTTATGGAGGGACTTTCGGACTTCACCCATGACAGCGTTCATGACGCGCTTTTCGCCCTTATAGAGCGTGAGGGCGTGAAAAATGGCTTTATGCTGTGGCCGCTGCGCGTTGCGTTAAGCGGAAAGCAGCTTACCCCCGGCGGCGGCGTGGAGATTGCCGTTATCCTCGGCAAGGAGGAGTCTGTTGCCAGAATTAAAAAGGGCATACAGCTTCTTGAAGCAGCGGGAATTGAGTAATACTAATAACCATTTAAACTCAGGAAATCTTTGCAGAAATCCAGCACCGCTATCTTCTTCAAAGAAACTTGACGTACATACAGTACGCCTGCGTTTCTTTTCCTAGATATCGGCACTGTCTTTCAGCAAATCTTTTCCTTCGTTTAAACGGTTATTAGTATAAGACGGCTAATGTTTTGAAAGATTGCCACCAATAATTCACAAAGCTGTCACGGTTGTGTAATACAATAAGATTTGGCATTGTGCCTTAATGACATTTTCGGAGGCTTTCATGATTGAAGTAAAAAATCTTAGCAAAAGCTACGGAAGCAAGCTGGCTGTCAATGACATCAGCTTTACCGCAGCCGAAAGCGAGATACTGGGCTTTCTCGGTCCTAACGGCGCGGGAAAATCCACCACAATGAATATCCTTACGGGATATCTTTCCTCATCGGGAGGACAGGCGCTTATCAACGGCGTGGATATTCTGGAGGATCCTATCGCCGCCAAAAAGGATATCGGCTACCTGCCTGAGCAGCCGCCGCTCTATCTCGACATGACGGTAATGGAGTATCTTAATTTTGTTTATGACCTTAAAAAGTGCAAACTTCCGCGCAAATCCCACCTTGATGAGATTTGCCGCCTTGTGCGCATTACCGAGGTTTCAAAGCGCGTGATACGCAACCTTTCAAAGGGCTACAAGCAGCGCGTAGGTCTTGCGCAGGCGCTTGTGGGAAATCCCAAGGTGCTTATCCTTGACGAGCCGACCGTAGGTCTTGACCCCAAGCAGATTATTGAGATAAGGTCGCTTATCAAAAAGCTTGGCAAAAACCACACGGTTATACTTTCCTCCCATATCCTGTCGGAGGTGCAGGCGGTGTGCGACCGCATTGTGGTTATCGACAAGGGCAGACTTGTCGCAAACGATACCACGGAAAACCTTTCGCACAGCCTTTCCGCCGACCATAAGCTGACCGTTCAGATTGAGGGTCCGCAAAAGGAGGTAAAATCCCTGCTTGAGGGTATCCCGCAGATGGTGGAGGTTCATGTAAACCGCGTTGTCGATAAGACGGTTACGGAGTACTCGCTTGACGCAAGGGAGGGCGCTGACGTGCGCCGCGAGGTATTCAAGCGCATGGCGGAGCGCAGCTATCCCATTCTTCTTATGCGCTCGTCCGAGCTTACGCTGGAGGAGATATTCCTTAAGCTTACAACGGGCGACTTTTACGGCAATACCGAAAACGGAGGTGCAGATAAATGACAGCAATATTAAAGCGCGAGTTTTCGTCATATTTCACATCGCCCCTCGGTTATGTGTATCTTGCGGTGTTCTACGGCTTTTCGGGACTTTTTCTGTGGATGCTGTCGCTTAAGCAGGGTCTTGCGGATATGTCGGGAACGTTCCTCTGGATGTTCTTTATAATGATTATCCTTATCCCCGTGCTTACCATGCGTACTATGGCGGACGACAAAAGGCAGAAAACCGACCAGCTTACCCTTACCTCGCCCGTAAGCCTTATGGGTCTTGTGGCAGGAAAGTTCCTTGCGGCGTTTTTCATATTCCTGATGGGCGCTGCGGTGCTGCTGGTGTACGCGGTGTTTATTTCGGGCGCGGTTGCTGATACGGCGGCGCAGGCGGGAACAGAGGCTTCCTTCGGCTGGGCGGCAGTGTTCGGCAATTTTGTGGGCATAACGCTTGTGGGCGCGGTTTTTATCTCGGTGGGAATTTTCATCTCCTGCCTTACGGAGAACCAGATGATTGCCGCCATAGGCAGCATAGGCGCAAATATCGTGCTTTGCCTGTTTGATGTTATAGCAAGCTACGTCCCCGTTGACTGGCTTCAGAATATCTTTATGTCGCTTTCCCTGTTCTATAAGTACCAGGAGTTCACCTACGGCATTTTTAGCCTTACAAATATCGTGTTCTTCCTCAGCCTTATAGTATTGTTCAACTTCTTTACGGTGCGTATTCTTGAGCGCCGCCGTTGGAGCTGAGAAAGGGGGATACGCGCATGAAAAAAAATAATAACGAAACAGAAATAAAGCTTGCCGCCGAAAAGGCGCAGGAAAACAATACGGCTCAGCCCTCCGCGGAAAAGCCGAAAAAATCCCGCAAGCCGTTCAACAAGCGCAGGTTAAGACGCGGCACAATGTCGGTTGTGCTTACCATAGTATTTGTTGCGGCGGTGGTTGTGTTCAACGTTATCGTGGGACTTATCTCGGAGCGTTTCGATACAGATGTCGACCTCTCCGATACGGGAATGTACACCCTTGACGAGGACACGGAAGGCTATCTTTCGGGCGTTACCAAAGAAGTAACCATAACCGTCCTCAACTCCGAAAGCAGCTTTGAGTCCATGGGCGACCCGTACAAGCAGGTAAACGAGCTGCTTAAGAAAATGCAGCTTGCCAATCCGCTGATAAAGCTTGATTACAAGCAGCTTGACCAAAATCCCGCGTTTGCTTCAAAATACACGGGCGAAACCTTGTCGGATAACTACATTGTTGTTGAGTGCGAGGCTACGGGACAGCACAGAATAATTATTGACGACCTTCAGCAGAGCCTTTCCTACGGCAGCGACAGCGAGGGTTACCTCAAGCTTGATGTTTCAAGCTACTACAACGCATACTATGCGGCTTACTATTCCGGCACATCTTTCAGCATTTATGACTACATCAGCTCCGATATTGAGCAGGAGGTAGTTTCCGCGCTTATGTTCGTCACCAATGACGACCCCGTAAGGGTAGCCTTTACCGAGGGCTATGACGAGGGCGACAGCAGCGCGCTTCAGCAGCTTCTGGAAAAGAACGGATACAGCGTTGAAACCATAAACCTTATGCAGGTTGACGCGGTGGACAGCGATATAGATTTTATCGTTATCTTCGCGCCGCTTATGGATATCGACAACGATAATATCACAAAGCTGGATAAGTTCCTTGACAACAACGGCGAGTTCGGCAAAAACGTGTTCTACTTTGCTTCCGCTTATCAGCCCGAAACTCCCAATATTGACGCATTTTTAAGCGACTGGGGACTTGCCGTGGAGCGTTCACTTGTGGGTCAAAGCGACTCCAACTATGTGTTCTCCTACTTCGACCAGGACAGCTATAATTATATGTACGGCTATATGCAGCAAATTCTTGAAACGGATTACGCAGGCTCTGCCTATGGAAACAGCCTGTACACCTACGGTTCAAATATGCGCCCCGTTGTGCAGATTTGGGAGGGCGGCAACCGCGGCGGCATAGAGCAGGAAATCCTTATGCAGTCGTATGACGGCGCGTTCTCCGTTCCGCTTGACGCTGACGAGGATTACGATATTGACGCCGCAGACACTGGCGTGTTCAATGACGCTGTTCTTGCTTACCGCGTACACAGCACCAAGCATACATTCAGCCGCGTTGCGGTTTTCGGCTCGGATAAGCTGGCAAGCAGTATGTTTATGAGTTACAGCAACGCAAACAACAGCAAATTCTTTATAAATATGTTCAACAATATCAGCGGCAAGGACGAGGGTGTTACCATTACCTCCAAATCCTTTGCAACCACGGGCTTTGATATGACTTCGCAGCAGGCGGATACCCTGGCGGTGTTCCTGTGCATTGTTATCCCCGTTGTTGTTATCGCGCTTGGTATTGTTATCTGGGTGCGCAGGAGGCACAGATAAATGGCAAAGCTTTCAAAATCAACCCGCACGGTTATCATCGCGGCGGCGGTGCTGCTGGCGCTTGGCATAGTGTGCCTTGTGCTTATGCTTACCAAAGGCTCTGATGAAAACGATAATTCACACTCCCACAGCGAGTCGGAGATTTCGCAGGCGGAGGATAATTCCCTTGTCTTTTCCAACAGACAGGCTGACGAGGTTGTCAGCGCGGAGGTTACAAACTCCAAGGGAAGCTATACTTTCCAGCGCGACAGCCGCGTTGTCACAACCGAAAATGACGATGGCACGGTAAGTTCCTCCGACGAATATTACTGGACAAGCGAGCAGCTTTGCGGCGCGCCCTCAAGCGACAGCACCATAAGGGCGTTTATGAACTGCCTCGCGGGCTTTAACGCATATCAGCTTGTTGAGGAAAACGCGGAGGATTTGGCGCAGTACGGTCTGGCGCAGCCCGAAGCTTCCGTAAACGTTACATTTGAGGACGCAGAGAAGCTTACGCTGCATCTGGGCATAATAAATCCCTCGGATACAAGCTATGTATACTGCCGCGTGGGCGACAGCCGCGATGTGTATATGGCAAGCTATTATTCCGCAAGCTACGCATATCTTCCCATAACGGATTTTGTGGTGTTAAGCATTACGGAAAGCTATAATTCCAACGACCCCGAAGAACTGGACTACTTTATCATTGAGCGCAAGGATTTTGACGAGCCTGTTGAAATTTCGTATATGTACGATTTGGAGGAGGACTCCGACGACGATGATATTGTTATCACAACCTTTAATTCCCACCGTATCACCAGCCCGTTTGTGGCGGAGGTTGACTACACCATGGGCAAGGAGATATGCTACGGTCTTTACGGCATTTACGCCGAGGACTGCATAAGCGTTGACCCCTCAGAGGAACTGCTTGCCGAAGCGGGAATGAACGACCCGTTCTGCACGCTTACGTTCAAATACGGCGGCAAGAGATATGTGATAAAGCTTGGCAGCGAGATTGTAAGCGTCACCAAAAGCGAGGACGGCGAAACCCCCGACCTTAAGACGGTTACGGGCTACTATGGCATGGTAAGCGGCAGCAATATTCTCTACGCTTTCTCGGCGGATTCCACCCCGTGGTATACCATAAAGATGGAGGAACTTGTCGCAAGACGTCCCGTATCCTCGTATATTTACACCTGCGAGTCGGTTGTTATTACAACGCCCGAAAGGGAATATGAATTTATTATAGAGGGTGACGCAAGCGCCAGCACCTTTACGCTGGACGGCGTAGAGCTTGACAATGATAAGTTCAAGCAGCTTTATCAGCACCTTGTAAGCTCGGTGGGCGAGGAGCTTTACCGCGTTGAGGGCGATTACGAGCCGTATGTAAGCATACAGTTCAATTACCGCGAAAAATATTACGAAAACTACGGCACAGACCATGACAGGCTTGATTTTTATAAGTCCGACGACCGCAAGAATATCGTCAGCGTAAACGGCGAGGTGCTGTTCAAGGTTCGTCAGGTGTTTACAGACAGGCTTATAGAAAATATAGACGCACTGATTAACGGCGGCGAAATTAAGCTTGACTGGTGATTGGCGCAGCCTGCCACTATCCCATAAGCAGTCAGCAGAAATGCTGTGAAAAAATATGAATTGACGGAGGTATCAGCAATGAATGAAAGCGAGTTTTTCTATTACAGAGGCTTCCCGCTTGTTCGCAGCGGCAACGAAATGTACTACGGAAGCATGGGCGATAAGTTTGTGACAAGGCTTACCGTGCGCGAAACCGAGAGGATTCATGACGAGGACGTCCCTACAAAGGTTATGGTTCAGCTTGTGCCGACAGGCACCGAGGAGGTTGACCTTTCCAAGATAAGAAAGGGCGAGATGTCGGGCTTCTATGAGGCGCTGGATACCGCCTATGTATGGCTTGCTAAGGAGCTTTTCTGATTTGTACAGTGGGAGAACCGCGCTTTGTGGTTCTCCCATTATTATTTGTCGGGCGCTAAGACATTTCCGCTGCGCATAATATCGCCGAATTCGACATATTCGCCATTGACAGAAAGCCGATATTCTGCTATAATGAAAGGGTAGAGGACATTGAGTTTTGGAAAACACAGGAAACCCATGACGGCAAAGCCGCCGATTGGGTGAAAAAAAGGGGGGGTAGCGCCATGCCTGCCGAGGAAACGCTCCTGACACAGGAGGAAAAGGAAATTTTATCCGCGCCGCCGATAGCTGAAACGGCTGATACGCAGCAGCTTGACGCGCGCGACCGCAGTATTCTTGCCGCGCTTGATGAAATGCTTGCCAAAAATAATCCCCCCGCGCCGCCAAAACCGCAGGAGGAAAGCGGTATAGAGCGCTTTTGCGTTGGCGTGGTGCGCAAGGGCGCGGGCATAATTTCGCTGTGCCTTATATTGATTTTTATGGGCGTTGTGGTGATTTGCTGCTTCTTTTCGCCTAAGCCCGATTACCTGCTGCCGCTTAAGCTTTCGCCCGTTGCGGCGATATTGATAGGGGTGGAGCTGCTTGCGTATTATCTGGTTTCGCGCAGGAAGTTTCGCGTAAATATTCCCGCCATTGTTATTTCGGCGCTGCTTGTGGCGGGGTGCTGTGCGCTTGCGGCGGCGCTTAACAGTTCCTATAACGAAAGCACTGTGGAGTACAGCAGCCGCACCGTTGCCGCCCAGATTTATGAAAAAGGCTATCATGAACTTCGCCATGTCGCAGATATTGAGGAAATAAACGTAGAGGTTGACCTTAACGCGGGCGGCGCTGCCAGCAAGTCGGGCATAGACGCGCTTTCCGCTGATGATGTGGTTATAATTAACGTTACTTTCAGCGGCAGCTATAAAGACCCCGACGATTTCGCCGCAGAATGTAAGGCGGTGATAGACGGCTACCGTTTTCTCGGTATCCCCGTGACAGAGTTCCATTTTGTCAGCGACACGCGGCTTCATTCCTTCATGCTTGATGTCGAGGGGCTTTTTATGCAGGATTATTCCGAGGCTCAGCTTGCGGAAAAGGTTCGCCATATTTACATAGAGGATATGGATTATATCGCCGATTTGGAGGACTTTGTTTTGGCGGAAACATCTGAAACCAACGAAACATAAGGTCTTAAAATTACAAAATTACGTCACACTCGGCTAATACATATAGTGATTAGTCGTTGAGATAGCACAAGGAAATCGTAAGAAAGAGGAAAAAAATTATGCTTACAAAAGAAAAAAAATCAGAAATCTATGCTTGCCTGCGCAGACAGTTTCCCGACCCGGGTATCTATAAAATCACCCGCATAAGGGAGTGGCTGGCAACCAACGGCTACACCATTCAGGGGCTTGGCTATGATGACTTCAATGCCTTTGCCAAGGATTTCCCCGAGGCGTTCCGTCAGCATACCGACGGCGGGGACAGCCCCTACATAATCCTCGCGGACTGGAAAGGCACAAGCGCCCCTCCCAACTGGAACGAACACCCCGCCGACAGCTTTTATGGCAGCCGCAAAATTATACTTAATGATGATATTATTGAAATGTCGCAGCAGTCGCTGTACGCCCTTACAAAGGTTATGGGCACAGGTCTGTCCGTGCAGGAAATGAAGCAGTTTGTCTATGACAGCTTTGAAAAAGCCAAGGAAGAAAATACCCTTGCCTTTGTGTCGGAAAGATATACTTTCCCCATAGGCTTTTGTACAGACGGCTTCCTTGTAAACGGAATTGTCACCAAAAATCTCAGCCTGCATGGAAAAAGCCTGTACTTCGCGTTTGAAAAGACCCGCATCTATTCTCCCGAATCTGTTAAGAATATTGTGCCGCATTATACCGCACAGCCGCAGTCGGTCGGCGAGGATGTAAAGCGCGATATCTACCGTATACTTACCGCGCACTTCCCGTTTGACAGACCTCAGCACATGGCGGCAGTAAGCAAGGTGCTTTCCGATAACGGCATAGACAGGTCGGAGTTCGGCTGCTATAAAATGAAAGACCTGCTGGCGCAGATGGACTATCTTACGCTTGAAGATGTCGTGCTTGGCGGCGTTCCGCAGATTATGGTGACCATAAACAGAAGTCAGGATTATCCCGCCACGCCCCGTCGCGAGTATACTCATCAGAGCGAGTATACCAGACGCAGCGAGTATGCCCGTCAAAGCGAGTATGCCCGCCCCGCCGAATATTCTCATGTGGCTGAAAGCGCCGATTTTGACTTTGCGCGTTCCGCTTCCTCCACACAAGATGAAATTCCCGCAGAGCGCTTTGAGGAGTTTTGCAACCTGCCGCCAAAGCCCGTTACCATTATAGTAAATTACCTCAGAATGCAGGGTCAGACTGTTTCCCCCGTGCAGGTGCGCGAAGCCATCTGTGAGGACTTTGAGCTTGCGCGCAGCGGCAATATCCGCATATTTGACGGCAAGCTTATATTCCCCAGCCGTTATCTGCGCGCAGACGGAACACCCGTGGAGCTTACCATAAAAAGAAGCAGCTATGAGGGCAAGCCGTGGTTTCTGCACTTTGTTGACACCCGCGTAAGAAACGCCACAAAGCTTATCCACCCCGGCAGACAGTTCGAGAATTTTGCGTTTCTTGGCAGTTGGTCAAGCTTCTTGTCCGAGCTTGCGGACAAGGCAGTGCGCGAGGACTGGGATTTTGCCGAATCCCCTGTCAAGGATTACCATATTCTTATACAGTATATCAAGTATACGTTCTACCGCCTTCAGCGTGAGAATAAGGTGTGCATTTCCTCGGACGGCGCGTTTGCGGCGTTCAACACGGGTCTGGTTGATAAGTATTATGATGATATTTACGCCTGCTTTTATCCCAACGACCCAGGCGAGGAAACACGGTGGAAGTTCGTGGGCTTTTGTACCGCAGCTTCTAGAGATTTGGGCAAGCAGCTTGTGTCCAACTTCAACCCGCTTCCGCAGCCGCCGAAATATGTGCGCCGCAGCGAGGATTTGATTTTTGACCTCGACAGACCCATGCATACCGATTTCGACCATATTATTATAGACAACATCAGACGTCTGCCGCTCGGCTTTTTGTCCGACCAGTTTATGGACTGCCCCGAAGCGCAGCAGCTTGTGCGTGATATTGAATGTGCCGATTATTATGACAAAAAGGAACTGTACGAGCAGCTTAAGGAAATAATTCGCGATAACGGCAGGCTGTATGTGCGCATACAAAACCGCATAAAGGACGCGATAGAGCTTGCAAGAAAGCGCGTTCGCTGGAACTATAAAACCGCCATTCCGTCCTATTATCCGCAGAATGACAGTATGTCGCTTATGCTTCCGCTGTGCCTTGTTGATGATGTCACGCCTGATGTCGCGCTAGTGGTGGAGCTTACAAATTCGGGCAACTATCAGGGTCAGACGATTATTACAATCCCCCAGGCGTATATTGACGCGCGCCTGCTGTGCCGCATCGACAGCGAGTGGCTCACCGCAGTGGAAACCGCCCCCGCCGACGCTGACGCCCTTGACGAGGAGATGGAATAAATATCATGCGCCACCGGTCTTTCCCCCGTTTGCGGGGAAATGGCGAGCGGCGCGGGCGGGGATTGAACCCGTTGCTGATTTTTTCGAGAAAATGATTTGAGAATTTATAAAACTTGTTAAAAAGTTAAATTTATTGCAATTCATGATATTATTAAAAATATTTTGCCCCCGACCTATGTCGAGGGCAATTTTATTAGCAAATTTTTATTCGCTTCCATTTGCCCGAATAAAATAAATGTTAGCACAGGCTTGCGGAGCTTTCCACCAACCTGTGCTTGCTTTTGTGTTAAGTTTTGTATACATTTTGTGCGGAAATTTGCGCCTATTCCTCAACCGCAACTATCGGATAACCGCTGATGTACGGCTTCACCATATCGGGGTGAGCCTTGGCGGCTTCAAACAGCCGCTTTGCAAAGCCGTCCGCGTTGACAAAATCGCACAGCGCCTTTATCGGAAGCGCGGAAATCTCCCCGCACACAGGCGAAACCGTGATAACGCGCCTGCCGTCAAGACTGTTTACGCGAAACGGCCATATGCGGCAGTCGAACGGCTTGTTGTCGCCAAGCGCGCAGCCCTTTTCCGTAAGCATGGGACAATACACAACCCTGTCGCCCTCAAACTGCATATCAAAAACGTACTCGCCCCCGCGCGCAATAAGCTTCACATCGGGGTAATGCTGCGCAATAAATCCGCGCAGTTCCTCAAATATCAGGGGAATTTCCCACTTGTCGCTTTCGTCAAAGCCGCAGCAGACGCGGCACTCCCCGCATGAAGCGGGATTTAGTATCTTTTTAAGCATTTTGTTCTCCTTATTCTGGCGGTGTTGCCTTAAAGCTCCCGCGCCGCTTCCCATAGGTAAAAGGAAGCTACCGTGCCGTATGGCGAGTAAAGCGCCCTGAATTTTTCCATTGCCTTTACGTCCTTGATGTCAATTCCGTGCAGCAGTGAAATTCCCTTGCGTATGCCGTAGTCCGAAAGACTAAGCACGTCCGCGCACCCAAGGCAGAATATCAGCGTCATGTCGGCAGTCCATGCGCCTATGCCTTTTATGGAGGTAAGCGCCGCCCTTGCCGCGCCGTCCTGCATTGCGCAAAGCCCCTGCGCCGTGAGTTCCCCTGAAATAAACAGCCCCGCGCAGCGGGAAATACATTCCGCCTTTGCGCGCGAAAGCCCCGCCGTTTTCAGCGTTTCAGCGTCGGCGCAATTGTGCGGCGATATCCCGCCAAGCCGCGCGCACAGCTTCGCCCACAGCGTGTCGCAGGCTTTCATGGAAAGCTGCTGATTTACTATATTGTAGCAAAGTCCCTCAAAAATATCCTCAAACATCATGCGGCGGATATATCCCTTTTGCGCGATATATGCGCCCAGCCGCTCATCTCGCTGCGACAGCAGCGCAGTTTCGCGCAGAGTGTAGATAAATTCCCTCAAATATGCCGCCCCTTTCTGAAAATTAACCTTAGCTTATTGCAGCTTGTTGAAAAAGCCTGTTTTGTCTGCGCAGTGCGTATGTTTCGGCGGAAAATCCCCAATGGGGCTTTTTCGGCGGTCTGAGATTATTATACAATTATTTTTCGTTAATGTCAATAAAACTATTTCACGGGAATATTGTATATTTTCATCAATTTTTCACTGAATATTTATTGACATTAACGAAAAAAATAGTTATAATAATTATACGGGATTACAGCAAAACAGACGCTGTGATAAACCGACAAAAATTTTTCCCCAAAAATAAACGATATTGCGGCGCGCTATCCCACCATCGGGGGCGGCGGCATAGAAAGGAAACAGCTATGAAAAACAGCAACAACAACACCTATCTGTTCAAAGGCAACGAAACCATTAAAGATGTAAATGACGCTTCCTTCCTGTTTGGCGCATTTGTCGGCAAGGAGCTTGACGCTATCGGCATGAGAGCGTCCTACCGTCATATTATAAAGCCGCTGATGGCGGGAGATGGTCTTACCCAGCTTCAGCTTGTGAACATCACAAGGCTTAAAGCGCCCACAATCAGCATAACCCTGCGCAATATGGAGCGCGAGGGTCTTGTACGCCGCGAAAAGGACGGCGAGGATCGCCGCGAAACCCATGTATATATCACCGCAAAGGGCAAGAAGCTTTATTCAAAAATCCTTAAGGCTTATGACAAGGCAGAGAAAATTATGCTTGAGGGCATTTCCGATGAGGAGCGCGAAGCGGCAAGCGCACTTATCAGAAAGATGACCGATAACCTCAGAACTGCGCTTGGAGAAGACTACGTTGAGTAAGGTATTAGGATATCTGAAGAAATATTGGTATATCGCGGCGCTGTCACCGCTTTTCATGATACTTGAGGTCAGCATGGATCTTATCCAGCCCGACCTTATGTCAAGAATTGTCGATGACGGCGTTCTTGCTAAGAATATGGATATTATTCTTGAGCTTGGCGTGCAGATGATTATTTTCACGCTGATAGGCTGCATTGGCGGTATACTTTCGGGCGTGTTCGGCAACATTGCGGCGCAGAGTTTTTCCAACGACCTGCGCAAGGACGCTTTCGCAAAAGTAATGCAGATGTCGTTTCAGCAGACGGACAAGTTTACCACAGGTTCGCTTGTAACCCGTCTTACCAACGATATCACCGCTTGTCAGGATTTTGTGGGCATGGCGCTGCGCATGATGGTGCGCACGCTTATGCAGTTTGTCGGCGGCATCTACATGGTGCTTAAAATTGATGTAACCTTTGGTCTTATCCTGCTTGTCACGCTGCCCGTGCAGCTTGTGATAGTGGCTGTGGTGCTTAAAAAGGGCGCGCCGCTGTTCGGCATTGTGCAAAGCAAGCTTGACAGGGTAAATTCCGTTGTGCAGGAGAATGTTTCGGGCGCGCGCGTTGTAAAGGCGTATACCCGCGAGCAGTATGAGATAGACCGCTTCGGCAGCGCGAATGACCAGCTTTGCAGCACCAATCTGCGCGTGCAGAAGCTTATGGCGCTGCTTACCCCCGCGCTTTCCATACTTATGAACGCCTCTGTGCTTGCCGTTATCTATATCGGCGGACTTCAGGTGCAGGCGGCGCAGCTTGAGGTGGGCAAAATAATGGCGGGCATTACATACATCACGCAGATACTTATGTCCGTTATGATGATTGGCATGATGTTTCAGCAGGTTACAAGAGCCTCCGCTTCGGCAAAGCGCATAAGGGAAATTCTTGACGCCGACCCGATAATCGCGGGCGGAGATTTTGACGGCGCAACAGCGGAGCAGGGTACTGTTGAATTCAGAAACATCTCCTTCCGCTATCCCGGCGTTCAGGCGGGAAATGTGCTGGAGAACATCAGCTTCAAGGTAAACAAGGGCGAAACTGTCGCTATACTCGGCGCGACAGGCTGCGGCAAAACCTCGCTTGTAAGCCTTATAGCGCGCTTTTATGACGCCACCGAGGGCAGCGTGCTTGTGGACGGCGTTGACGTAAAGCAGTACGACCTTGACGCGCTCAGAAAGAAGCTTGGCTTTGTGCTGCAAAAAAGCGAGCTTTTCTCCGATACAATCGAGAACAATATCCGTTGGGGCAATCCCGACGCTGATGACGCACAGGTGCGCTCCGCTGCGGAAATCGCACAGGCGGCGGAGTTTATAGAGGGCTTTACCGATGGCTATAAGGATATCGTCACGGAAAAGGGCGCTTCGCTTTCGGGCGGACAAAAGCAAAGGCTTTCCATTGCCAGAGCGATTGTAAAGCAGCCTGAGATACTTATTTTTGACGACAGTATGTCCGCGCTTGACCTTACAACGGACGCTAAGCTTCAGCGGGCGCTGCGCGAAAATCTACGCGGCACAACCGTAATAATGATAGCGCAGCGTGTGGCGAGCGTTATGGGCGCGGATAAGATAGCCGTTATAGAGGGCGGCAGACTTGCGGCTTTTGACAATCACCAAAATCTTATGAAAAACTGCGAGGTTTACAGGGATATCTATAACTCCCAGATGAGAGAGGGGGACGAGCAGGTTGGCTGAAAATAATAACAAGCCCGTTATAAATCTGCGCCCCGGCAGAGGCCCCGGACCTATGGGAATGCCGCAGGAAAAGGCTAAAAACGTAAAAGGCGCGCTTAAAAGAATTATACAGTATATCGGCAAAAATAAGCACCTGCTTTACGGTATGCTTGCCGTAATGCTTGTGGCAACGCTGCTTAACGTAATCGCGCCCACGATACAGGCGAAGGCGATTGATACCATAACCGTCACAGAGGACAACCCCGCTGTTGATTTGGAAGCGCTTGTGCGCTGGCTTATAGTGCTTGGCGGGGCGTATCTGCTTTCGGCGGTGCTTACATATTTCCAGAATATTTTTGCCGCGAAGCTTTCGCAGTATACCGTGAGAATTATGCGCAAGGATTTGTTTCAGCATATCTCCCACCTGCCGATAAAGTACATTGACACCCACAAGCACGGCGATATAATGAGCCGTATGACCAATGACGTTGAAAACGTGTCAAACTCCGTTTCGCAGTCGCTTGGCTCGCTTGTTTCGGGCGTGATAATGGTGGTGGGCTGCTTTGTGATGATGCTTGTACATTCGTGGCAGCTTACGCTTATCAGCATGGTGACAATTGCGCTGACGCTTGTGGTTTCCAAAAATCTGTCAAAGCTGATGAGGAAATATTTCCCCATGCAGCAGCAAAAGCTTGGTCAGCTTAACGGTCAGATTGAGGAGGCGGTAAGCGGCTACAAAACCGTAAAGGCGTTTACGCATGAGCAGACTGTGTGCAGCGAGTTCAACCAGACCAGCGACAGCCTTAAAAAAATCGGCATAAAAGCGCAGATTTTGGGCGGAAGCATGGGACCCTGCATGAACTGTATAGGCAATATCGGCTTTCTGCTTATCGCGGCGTTCGGCGGTTGGTTTGCGATAGAGGGAATAATCTCCATAGGCACAATACAGGCGTTTATCGTGTATTCAAAGCAGTTTACCCGCCCGATAAACGAAATCGCCAACCAGTACGCTCAGCTTCAGTCTGCGCTTGCGGGCGCGGAGCGCGTCTTTGAGATTATGGACGCACAGCCAGAGGACGAGGGCGGCACAGAGCCGTTTGAGATTGAAAATGTCAAGGGCGACCTTAATTTCAAGAATATAAGCTTCTCCTATGTCAAGGGCGAGCCTGTGCTTAAGGATTTTGACCTGTGGGTTAAAAGCGGACAAAAAATCGCCATTGTCGGCGCAACGGGCAGCGGCAAAACCACCGTAATAAACCTGCTTACGCGCTTTTACGATATAGACGGCGGCGAGATACTGCTTGACGGCAGGGATATTCGCAGCGTTCCCACGCAGAAGCTGCGCGGCAGTATCGGCATAGTGCTTCAGGATACGGTTATTTTCTCCGAAACCATAGCGCAGAATATCCGCTACGGCAGGATTGACGCAACGGACGAGGAGGTTATAGCGGCGGCAAAGCTTGCACGCGTGCATGACTTTGTGTCAAAGCTGTCTGATGGCTACGATACCGTGCTTACGGAGGGCGGCAGCAACCTTTCACAGGGACAGCGCCAGCTTATTTCCATAGCAAGGGCGGTGCTTGCCGACCCCAAGATACTTATTCTGGACGAGGCTACTTCAAGCATTGACACCCGCACCGAAATGCACATTCAGGCGGCAATGATAGCGCTGATGAAGGGCAGAACAAGCCTTATTATAGCGCACCGCCTTTCCACAATCCGTGACGCGGATAAAATTGTGGTGCTTGGCGGCGGCAGAGTGCTTGAAGCGGGCGACCATGAGGAGCTTCTTGCAAAGCGCGGCGCGTACTATAATCTGTACCAGAGCCAGTTCGCGGGAATTGCAACATAATAATAGGGGACTGCTTCGGCAGTCCCTTTTTGTTATGTCGGACAAATTACAATTGCAAGGTTGACTGTGTTGGTATTTAGTGCTATAATCAATATGACGATGTATTCTGTCGGAGGTGCAGTATGGAAAATATCAGATACCCCGTAATCGGCAGGCAGACCATTCTGCCGATGTATGTGTCGGGTCTTGGGATAACCGAGTATGAATATCACATCAACAGGGAAAACGGACTTGTTTCGCACCAGCTTCTTTTCACTAAAGAGGGCGCGGGCAGGCTTAACATAGACGGCAGGACGTATCGCCTTGACAGCGGCAAGCTGTTTTATGTTTCTCCCTCAATCCCGCATGAATATTATCCCGATGGTGGAAAGTGGTCAACCTGCTGGGTGGTTTTCAGGGGCGAGTATCTTGCACAGCTTATGCAGCAGCTTGGTTTTCCGTCCTACTGCGTGTGCGATATGTGCGACCCCTCTGTGCTTGAGCGCCTTTTTGATATGCTTATGGCTGCGGAAGACCCCGTATACGGCAGCGAGAAAAGCTCGCTGCTGCTGTATGAATATGTTCTCAGCGCGCGCCGCTTTGTTGTGGGCGAAAGCACCGAAGCCGCCCCCGACAGCATTGTGGGCAGAGCGGTTTCATATATTGATAATAATTATATGCAGGATATCACGCTTCAGCAGCTTTGCGCGCTGTCGGGCGTATCGGCGCAGCATTTCTGCCGCCTGTTCAGAAAGCAGATGGCAATGCGCCCGCTTGAGTATATCGCGCGCCGAAGAATATCGCAGGCAAAGCTGCTGCTTCAGTCCACGCGGCAGTCGGTTGCGGATATCGGCTCGCAGACGGGCTACCCCGACCCCACATATTTCGCGGCGGTTTTCCGCAGGTATGAGGGAATTTCCCCGCTTGAGTACAGAAAAAGAAGCAGCAGCCTTGCGATATAATGACGGGGCAAGCCCCTTATTGAGAAAACGCTGTCTGTCCTATGGAGCTTGCCATGTTCATATTTTAATGGTGTGAGTAAAATTTACGATTGAAATTATCCCGCTGTTTATGTATAATGATAACTAAGGAAGCGCTTATTACGCGGCGCTGCCGTAAAATTACACAAAGGGGTAAGTATTTATGGGAAAATTCAAAAGGCTTGCAGCCGCCGCAATGGGCGCTGCAATTATGACGGCTTCAATGCCGTGCATACCAACCCATGCGGAGGAACTTACAATGAACATCACCATTGACGGAAACAAGGCAAACACAGGCGAAAATTACCTGTACAGGGGCGCAGGAATGGTATCGGGAAACAATTCCTCCCGCCTGCTGCTTGACTATAAGGCGGAAAATCCCGAAGCTTACTGGGAAATATTGAACTACCTTTTCGGCGAAAAGGGTCTTGCCATAGCGCACCTTAAGCTTGAAATGGGTTCTGATATAAATTCCTCATCGGGAACAGAGCCTGCCGTTAAGCGTACCGAGGACGAAAAGGCTGACGCAACCCGCGGCGCGGGCTATCAGCTTGCGGCGGACGCAAAGACGATAAATCCCGACCTTACGCTTGATATGCTGTGGTGGAGCGAGCCGCTGTGGGTGACAAACGCCGAGGACGTTTACGCCGCACGCTACAAATGGTACAAGGAAACGCTTGACGCCGCATATGAAACCTACGGGCTTAAGTTCGACTATGTAAGCGCCACGCAGAACGAGCGCGCCGCCGATAATGACTGGATAAAGTATCTTTCCAATAGCCTTAAGGCTGAAACCGACTGCCCTTACGATTATTCCGCAATTAAAATTGTGGCGGGTGACGAGGTATGCACATGGAACATTGCCAAGGCTATGCTTAAAGATGAGGAGCTTATGGAAGCGATAGACGTTGTCGGTTCGCACTACACAAGCTGGTCTACGGAACAGGCTCAGAAGCTTGCCGCAGAATACGGCAAGGAGCTGTGGTTCTCGGAAGCAAGCACCTCTATGGGCTACGCGCAGGGAACTTTCCGTTATGATGAAACAGGCTCTGGGCTTTCTGACCTTAACGGCGTTCTGGATATCGCCAACCGCTATATCACAATGTATTCCGGCGGCGCTATGACGCTGTGCGAGTATCAGCCCGTAATCTCCGCCTATTATGACGGCGTAAACTACTGCCACAAGCAGTTTATCACCGCAAGCGACCCTTGGAGCGGCTATTATTATCTTGACAGCGGCTTCTTTATGCAGATGCATTTCTCGCAGTTTATCAAAAAAGGCTGGGCGTTTGTGGACGGCGCTTGCTACGGTGACGGCAAGGCGGGCGGTGACGGTCACGCTATCGTTGACGCGGTTTACAGCTATGTAACAGCTACCGACACCGCAACGGACGATTATTCCACCGTTATCACCAACACAACTGACGGCGATATTACCTACAACATCACGGTTACAAATCTCGACAAGGCTTCCTCAGAGGTTTATGTATGGGAAACCAAGGGTCCCGACAGCCGTGACGGCGTGTATGACGAAAATTATTTCAAGCATATTGATACCATCACTCCCACCGATAACGGTGACGGAACATACAGCTATTCGGTAACGCTTACTCCCTCCTCAATGGTTACGCTGTCAACGGTAAAGCTTGACTACAATGCGGAGGATTACGAAAATGCTCCCGCAGAGGAAAAAACTGTTCTTGAACTGCCTTATTCCGATGATTTTGAGTATGCGGATTATGATGAGGATTATATTTCCTCCCGCGGCGGCGCGCCCAGATATACAACCGACCAGGGCGGCGCTTTTGAGGTTCAGACGGACGAAAACGGCGGTCATTACCTCATGCAGATTATCACCCCCGAAACCAAGGCTAACGAGTGGGGTGGAACACCCAATCCCACCACGAATTTCGGTGACGACCGCTGGAGCAATTACAGCGTTTCGGCTGATGTAAGGCTTTGCAAGGGTGACGGCACAGACAGCAACTATGCGGGCGTTGGATTAAGATATGTGCTTGCGGCGAACGGCGACAGCGGCTATCGTTTTGTAATCCGCGAAAGCGGCAAATGGACTCTGCTCAAAAACGGCAGCAAGCTTGTTGACGGCGAAACAAGCGCAGATGTTTACGACTGGAATACCCTCAAAATAGAAGCGGTGGACAACGTAATCAGAGCGTATATAAACGGGGAACAGGTAACGGAATATATCGCGGAGGACGTTTCCATATTCAATTCGGGTCGCGCTTCGCTTAACAGCTCCTACAATCAGAACTGCTTTGACAATATTGAAATTGCCCCTGTCGAGGGCGCGGAAAGCTACATCACCCGCTATGACAACACCGATAGCTGCTTTATTTCCTACACAGGCGAGAATATGAAGTACGAAACCATGAGCAGCTTCAAAAGCTACAAGCGCACGGTGTTCAGATGCGGCGAGGGAACAAGCGTGACATTCGAGTTTAACGGCACAGGCGCGGCTCTTACGGGCAACACCGAAAAGGACACTGTTGTAAACGTCACGGTTGACGGCAAGATGATTGAAGAAGCGCTGACCCTGCCGAAATCCACCTTCAGAGAGTCGGCATATCAGCTTCGCGGACTTGAAAGCGGCGCTCACACCGTAACGGTTGAGGTTGTTTCGGGAACGCTCAGCGTTGACGCGCTTGAGGTAACAGGCGACAGCGTGCCTTACCCGAAAGAGAAGCCCGCCGAGGACAGCACCGAAATTCCCGATGAAACTCCCTCTCAGACCGAAAGCGGCACGGAAAGCGTTTCGGACGGCGAAATTTCGGACGGCGGTGAAAGCACTTCGCAGGGCGAAGCTTCCGACAAAGCCGAGGGCGGCTTCCCTGTAATTCCCGTTGTGGCAGGCGGCGCGGCAGTTGTGGCTGCGGCGGCAGTCGGCGCGGTAATCGCGGTTAAGAAAAAGAAGAAATAAGCATAAACGGCAAAAATCCCGCGCCTGTTGAGGTGCGGGATTTTTGAATTTGTATTGCCGTTCTTTATATGACTTAGGCAAGATGTTCCCCTGCCTAGCGTTGAATAAAGTACAACTCATTCACCTTTAGGCAGGGGATACGGCGCGGAACGAAGTTAGGCACACTCCCACGCGTTACACAACTTTTGCGGCATGACGTGGGTAAGCTCCTTGTTGAATTTTGCTATGTTGTATGTTAAACGGTAGAATAATAAGGGCAAGACTGACCAAAGTTTGCAGAGTAGCTGCGTTGTACCCTTTAGTGTTTCCCTAATAAAAAATCCCGCGCCCGATTTGGTTCGGACGCGGTTTTTTTATGTAAGACTTAAGTGCGTGGATTGCAAAGATGGTCTTTGCGCCGTATTGCTTAAATCTGCTCCGCCTTTTTTCTCCATTTGCCGAATTTGTAGCGCAGCAGGCTCATCACCGCCGTAAGCACCCATGTAAGGCAGGTAGTCCACCATACCGACCATTTGCCAAGCGTGGTGAAATTAACCAGAATAAACGCAAAGCCAATTCTTCCCGCAACCTCCGCAATGCCGTTAAGCAGCGCGAAGCCTACGTCACCCGCGCCGTTAAGCATTCCGCGCGTTATGTGTATAAGTCCAAGCGGGAAGTAGAACAGCGCCGTAAGCTTAAGCGCCTGTTCGCCTATTTCAAGCACCGTGGGATTATCCACAAAAATTCCCACTATATTGTAACTGAACAGCATAAACACCGCAAGCATAAGCAGCGCAAACATAAGTCCCGCAAGCACGCTTTTGCGGTAGCCGCGAACCGCGCGCTGCATTTTGCCCGCGCCGATATTCTGTCCCGCAAAGGTGGATACCGCCACGTTAAGCGAGGAGAACGGCTGCTGCACAAGCTGCTCCACGCGCATTGAAGCGGTGTAGGCGGACATTACGTCCTCGCCGAAGCTGTTGGCGGTGCTTTGCAGCGATATCATGGAAACAGACACAAACGCATTTTGCAGCGCAATAGGCGCGCCCGTGGCAAGGCATTTTGCAAAAATGCGCGGTCTTATGGCAAACTGACTTCTGTGCAGCTTAAAGCAGGGATTTTTCTTAAAAGCGAAGATTATGCTGCTTATCGCCGAGATAGCCTGCGCTATTACGGTTGCAAGCGCCGCGCCCTGTACGTCCATCTGAAACACAACCACAAACAGCAAATCCAGTCCCGCGTTAAGCAGGCTTGCCGCGATAAGAAAATACAGCGGCGTTTTGCTGTCGCCAAGCGAGCGCATTACGGAATTTATCCAGTTGTATGCGGCAACCGCAATTGTGCCGCCGCAGGATATCTGCATATACGCCACGGCGTCGGATAAAAGGTGCTGCGGCGTTCCCAGAAGCTTAAGCAGCGGTTCGGCAAGCAGCGTGGATATAACGCTTATCGCCACGCCGAAAATCGCCAGCATATACGCGGAATTTGTTATCAGCTTTTTTACGCTGTTGAAATCGCCCGCGCCGAAACGCTGCGCTATAAGTATGCCCGCGCCCGTTGCAAGTCCTATGCAAAGCGCGAAAAACAGGTATGTAATAGAGCCTGTCGCGCCCACCGCGGCAAGCTTTCCGCTGCCGAGGTATCTTCCCACAATCGCGGAGTCCACAATGTTATAAAGCTGCTGAAATACATTTCCCACCAGCAGCGGTACTGAAAACCGAAGTATCTGCGAAAGCTCGCTGCCCTCGGTCATGCTTTTGGTATATGTCGCCATAAAAATTTTACCTGATTTCTTTTATTTGTCTACACAATTTTACTACAAGCCCGTGCAAATGTCAACACTAAATTATTCGCCGACTGTTAAGATTTGAACATACCCTCGTCCGCTTTGTACACATATTTGTGTATTGCGCTTACAATGCGGCTGAAATCGCTTTGGCTGAGCGCCGCAGGCGCGGACATTATGCACAGCGGTATCGGCTTTTCACCCTTGATAAGCGGCGGCTGAATATATTTGAAGCTGTTCATTTCAAAGCCAAGTCGCTTGTAGAAATTAACTCTGCGTGCGGCAATTTCGCTGTCCTGCGGCGGTTCTACTTCAAGCACAAGCGGCTTTTCGCCAACGGCGCGGCGAAGCGCGTTCATAAGCGCCGAGCCTGTGCCGTTTCCGCGAAGCTGCGGGTCAACCGCGAAATGCTCCACATACACAAAATCCCCGAAATCCCACCAATTTATAAATCCACCCAGTTTATTGGGGATATAGCAAAGGCTGCTGAACCTGTCCTCGGAAAATTCCCCAAGATGTCCCGCATAGTCGCGGCGCTCGCTTGTGGGAAACGAAAGCTGAAGCAGCGCGAAATACTGCTCAAAAATCTCCTTATCCATTGGATTGCTTTTGCTGAATATTACTGTATTTTCCATATGTCCTCCGTATTTAGATTGTAATTTTGTACAGGCGGCTGCTAATAAAATATATCGGGGTGATATAAATGCTTGATATATTTTTACAGCTTGCGCTTGAGAATCTTCTGTTTCTGGGGCTTCATCTTGACAGCCGCAATATGTTTCCAAAGCAGCTTTCCAAAAAGGAGGAAGCCGACTGTATCCGTCGCATTGCCGAGGGCGACAGCGAAGCGCGCAGCACGCTTATTGTGCATAACCTGCGGCTTGTGGCGTATATCGTAAACAAAAACTATTCCGACCGCGCCGACCCTGACGACCTTATATCCATAGGCACAATAGGACTTATCCGTGCGGCGGAAACCTTTGATTACACCAAGGGCAACCATTTTTCAACTTACGCTTCAAGGTGTATAGACAACCAGATAAAAATGTACTTCCGAAAGATAAAGCACCAGCTTACCGAGGTATCCATCAGCGAGCCTATCGACTGCGACAGCGAGGGCAACGCGCTTACCCTCGCGGATATTTGCAGCGCCGATATAAACATTGAGGAAAACGCGCTGCTCAGCATAAATTCCGAGAAGCTTTACCGCTATATCAACGAGGAGCTTGACGAGCGCGAGCGGGAAATTATCGCCAAGCGCTACGGCATACCCGATAAAAACGGGCGGGTATGCAAGCCGCTTACTCAGCGGGAAATCGCAAAGCAGCTTGATATTTCAAGGTCGTACATTTCCCGTATCGAGAAAAAGGCGCTGGATAAGCTTCGCGCGCGGTTTGAGAAATAGGTTACAACATTGCCGCCTTATACGCAAAGAAAAGCCAAGCGGAAAGCTTGGCTCAGCTTGCATACAAAGTCCGATTTGCCCGCGCAGCGGGCTTGCAAAAACCCGCGCAGTGCGGATTATTCAAAGCTGTCCTCCTCATCGCGGGCGTTGAAAAGCTCCACAAGCTGCTTCATTTCGTCCTCGGTGAGGGAAACGCCCTTGCTCATTCTGGTGTGGTCGGGCGACCATTCGCGGATATCGAACTTGGGGTCGCGGTCGTTCCAGCTAACCATGTTCAGTTCCTTTGTCCAGCCCTTTGCGTTCTCGGAGATAACGCCAAGCTCCCTAGTGATTTCGTACTTAATTTCTGCCATTTATTTGTCCTTGCCTTTCTTAATTTTAGCCGCGCGCGGCTCTTTTTTCTTTTTGATTTTTGTTTTATCAGCAACGATTATGCTGTCATAAACCGCATGATATTTCGGCGGGACAAGCTTGTTGAGATGAAGCTTGCCGAAAAACCATTTGGAAAACTCGGCATTCTCGTAAATACTGTTGAGAAAAGTGTTGATGTGGTTTACATCGCCGCTTTTGTGGTCTATAAAATCGTGCAGCTTTGCGGGCGGCTCATATGTAACTATAAAATCCACGCTGTTTCCTGCTTTTTCAAGATTTTCGGCAGCCTCGGCAAGTTCTTCCTCTGTGGGAATTTCCCTCTGCCACCAGTTCTGACCCTCGATAAGGTCTGCGGAGTCGTCACTCTGACCGCCGCCCATGGCGAACACTGTTTTTTCCGCGATTTCGTAAACCTGTCCGCGCATAAGCTGCCGCAGTCTGCCGCTGATAACGCGGGTCTTGCCGCCGCACCATTCGCTTACCTCATACTGTTCCAGCAGGTCGTAGTTTTCGTGAGAGCCTTCCACAAACAGCACGTTGTAGCGCTTTCTGCCGATTTTTTTCAGCAGCTTCTTTTCCGCCTTGCCGCCGTCCCAGATAAAGCCGAAATCGCCGCAGATTATCAGCGCGTCATTCTTTTTCAGCTTGCGCAGGGCAGGGGACTTAAAGCGGGAATAATCCCCATGGATATCGCCTGTAATATAAATCATTCTTATAATCCGTCCATAATTTATTAAAATTCGGTTACAATTTGCAAAAACCACTTTACAATGAAGCGGTTTATTTGCTATAATAGTAAAAGACAGCGTAAACAGATAAGCGTTGTCTTAGTTCTATATAATATAATAACTCATATCGGGGGATTTGTCTATATGCGAAAAGCAAAAATTTTTTCATTATTTACGTCGATAATTTTACTATGCTCATGTTTTTTTGGTAATTTTGCCGCCTCAGCCGCTTTTAAGCCGAGTTTTGAGCTTTACAGCGAGGCTGTCTACATGGTGAATACCGACACGGATATCGTGGTTGTGGCGGAGAACGAGAACAAAAAGCTTTATCCCGCTTCCACCACCAAGATTATGACCTGCCTTGTCGCGCTGGAGAATATAAAGGATTTCAACGCTTATGCGCTGTGTCCGTATACTGCGTTCAATGAGTTCAGCGGCGATAACCCCAACTTCAGCGGCGGCGTTTCCAATGCCGCGATAGAACCTAAGCAGTCCAACATAACCTATTGGGATTTGCTGTACACGCTGATGGTCTGCTCCGCGTGCGAGTCGGCAAATATCCTTGCCTACAATATCGGCGGCGAGAGCATTGAGAATTTTGTACGCATGATGAACGATAAGGCGGCTGAAATCGGCTGCAAGAACACGCATTTCTCCAACCCGCACGGTCTGTTTGACGAGGATAACTACACCACCGCCTATGACCTATATCTTATCACAAAATACGCGATTGACAATTATCCCCGTTTTATGGAGATATGCGACACCTATTCCTATGATATGCCCGCCAACGAGTGGAATCCAGACGGCTACACCAAATATCAGACCAACAAGATGATGTCGCCCGACAGCCAGTATTACCTTGAGGGCGTTCACGGCGTTAAAACGGGAAGCATTGATTATTACTACCGCCAAAACGCAGACGGCACTTTTGACACTGCCAACCCCGAATACGGCAGCCGCGCGCTTGTAACCACTGCGGAGCGTGACGGCTTCCACTATATCATTGTAACGCTTAACGCGCCGTATTTTAATGCAGACGGCAGCGCAATGGAGGTTTTATCCTCTTTTTCCGACCACTATAATCTGTACAACTGGGCTTTTGACGAGTTTGAGTACACCCGCGTTATTGAGAAAAACGAGCAGATAACGCAGGTTGATGTTGACAAGGGCAAGGACTACGACAAGGTGGGACTTACTGTAACGGAGAATTATTACACCCTGCTGCCTAAATCGCTTGACGCTTCCACCATTCAGCGCAAGGTGACGCTTGATACCAAGGAGTTGGAAGCCCCCGTTGAAAAGGGCATGGAAATAGGCGCGCTTGAGCTTAAGCTTAACGGCGAGGTTCTGGCGAAGCTTCCCCTCGTGACGGAAACCCGCGTGGAACTTGATATCACCGAGTATTACAAGGAAAAAATCGGCATTGTGCTTGACACATGGCAGTTTAAGACCATAGTTGTGCTTGTGGTGCTGCTGATTATTCTGTGCGCGGTTACAAGCGCGCTGCGCAAGAGGTTCAGACGGCGCGTTGCGGAGATGAACCGCCGCCGCAAGATAAATCTTTCCGCCCAGAAAAAATCCCCCAAGAACAAAACGGGCAGGTGGTAAGCGCATGAATATCAACCTTATCGCCATGGGCAAGCTTAAGGAGAGCTACTACCGCGAGGCTTGCGCCGAGTATCTTAAGCGCTTGGGCGCGTTTGCCGCGGCAAAGGTGTATGAGCCTGCGCCCGTTGACCTGCCGCAGAACCCCAATCAATCGCAGATAGAAAAGGCGCTCTCGCTTGAAGCGGAGCGCATACGCGAGTATATAAAGCCCGCCTCGTTTACGGTGGCAATGTGCATAGAGGGCAGGGAGCTTTCCAGCGAGCAGCTTGCGGAAAAGCTCAGCGATATCGCAAACCGCGGCATAAGCACGGTGAATTTCGTTATTGGCAGCTCCCACGGCTTGTCGGAGGAAATAAAGCGCGGCGCGGATTTGCGTATGTCCATGTCGCCCATGACCTTTCCGCACAGCCTTGCAAGAGTAATGCTGCTTGAGCAGGTGTACAGAGCCTACTCCATACTGAATAATTCCAAATATCACAAATAGCTTAATAAAAAACTTGCTTAGACCGTCGAAAAACCCCTTGCGGGGTTTTCCGCCGAAACATCCGCACTGCCCGCACTCACTGACGGCTTTGCCGTCAGTTCGCACAGTTGTGCGGATAGAAGTATTTTTTGCCTCGGCAAAGCCGAGGCAAAAAATGTATTTCAAAAGCCCGCTACGCGGGCAAAATAGACTTTTTCAACAGCTTGACTTGCTTTCTTTTTGCGGAAAGCAAGTTTTTTGTGCCTGTTGAATGCTTGTTGAATTTTTCCGCCGCGCGGGGAATTATCCCGCAATCGCGCCTATACCGATAACCGCGATACCCAGCAGCACCAGAATTATGCCTGTCGCGCGGTTAAGCGTTACGGCGCTTACCTTATTGGCGATTACCGCGCCTATGCGGGCGAAAATCAGCGTAAACACGATACACAGCGCCATTATAAGCAGGTCGGGGGTAACTGTATCTATCACAAAATGGCTAACCGCGCCCGTCAGCGCCGTAAAGGTCATGATAAATACGCTTGTGCCTACCGCCGTTTTAAGCTCATAGCCAAGCACCGTTGTCAGCGCAAGCAGCATCATCATACCTCCGCCCGCGCCCACAAATCCGCACACAAAGCCTATCAGCGTGCCGAATATAATGGAGCGCACCAGCCTTTTTTTCGGGGAAACCGCGTTCATGGCTTCCTTGGTGGTGTTTACGGGTCTTACTATGAATTTAATGCCCATAATGGTGGTCATAAATACCGAAGTTCCGCCCATAGCGTCATTTGGCATAAAGCTTGCCACATAGCTTCCCAAAAGCGTAAACACCAGTATAACCGCCATCATGATAATGCCGTTTTTGATGTCTATATTTTTGTTTTTGTAGTAGGTGTAGGCGCTTATTCCGCTTGCCAAAACGTCGCTTGCAAGCGCAATTCCTATCGCGCTGTATGCGGGAACGCCAAGAAACGTTGTCAGCATGGGCGTTATAACAACGGCGGCGCTCATGCCCGCAAAGCCTGTTCCAAGTCCCGCGCCGCAGCCCGCGAGCAGGCAGACGATAATTGTGATAAAAAGTTGCATAGCTTATCTCCTACTTTTCCTTGTTGTATTTTTTATCTGTCCTTTCATTGTAGCATATTTAATCCGAAAAAGCAATAGTTTTTGCACAACTGTGGAAAAACTTTGCGAACTGTACAAAAAGAGCGCGGAAATCCGCGCCCTATTTTGCATTGAAAAAGTCTGTTTTTGCCTTAAAGCAGGTCTGCGATATCCAGAACCAGTCTTTCGGATTTTTCCCAGCCAAGGCAGGGGTCGGTGATGGACTTGCCGTAGCAGCCCTCGTCCACCTTCTGCGCGCCGTCCTCAATGTAGCTTTCAATCATCAGACCCTTTACCATGCTCTTGATTTCGGCGGAGTGGCGCATACTGTGCAGTATTTCCTTGGAAATACGCACCTGCTCCAGATATTTTTTGCCGCTGTTTGCATGGTTTGTGTCAACTATGCAGGCGATATTTTTAAGGTTCATGGCGCTGTACATATCGAACAGCATTTTGAGATCCTCATAGTGATAGTTGGGCAGGCTCTGGTCATGCTTGTTCTGGAAGCCGCGCAGAATAGCGTGCGCCAGAGGATTGCCGTCCGTGGTAACTTCCCAGCCCCTGTAAATAAAGGTATGCTGCGCCTGTGCCGCGCGGATTGCGTTAAGCATGATGGAAAGCGTGCCGCCCGTGGGATTTTTCATGCCCACAGGGCAGTCCATGCCGCTTGCGGTAAGGCGGTGTTCCTGGTCCTCAACCGAGCGCGCGCCGACAGCCACATAGGACAGCAAATCCGACAGATAGCGGTAGTTGCTGGGGTACAGCATTTCGTCTGCGCAGACAAGCTTTGTTTCCGCAATGGCGCGGGTGTGCAGCTTGCGAACCTTTACAATGCCCTCAAGCATATCCTCGCCCTTTGTGGGGTCGGGCTGGTGAACCATGCCCTTGTAGCCCTCGCCCGTTGTGCGGGGCTTGTTGGTGTATATTCTGGGGATTATGAGAATTTTGTCCTTAACCTGCTCCTGAAGCCGCGCAAGTCTGCCCACATAATCCATAACGGAGTCCTCATTATCCGCGGAACACGGACCTATAATCAGCAGGAACTTATCGCTTTTTCCTGTAAATACGTCTGCTATTTCAGCGTCACGCGCCGCCTTTACCGCTTTAATTTCATCTGTAAGCGGGTACATCTCCTTAACCTCTTTGGGTATGGGAAGTTTTCTTTTGAAATTCATTGACATTGCCTTGTTCTCCTTTGCTTTATGTCTATGAATGTATTATAGCACGCTTACTCTCCGCTGTCAATTCATTTCAACACTTTAAAACATAAAATCGTTAAATTTTTGTAGACTTTTTTACAATTATGATATTCCGCAGTGCCGCAAATTGTTGATAATCACCAATCCGCGCTGACCGTTTTGAGGAATTAAGCTATATTTCGCGCTGATGATGGCAAAAAAGTGCTAAATTTCGGCGGGAAATACAAGGTGCGTTAGGTTATTAAGTGATAAAATATATTTATCGAAAACGTTTTCAAGGAGTGCTTAATTATGGCAATCTACAACAATCCCGTACAGAAAGGCTTTTATCCCGACCCAAGCGTGTGCTTCGCGGAGGGAAAGTATTACATGGTTTGCAGTTCGTTTCAGTATTTCCCCGGCGTTCCGCTGTTTGAAAGCGAGGATTTGGTAAACTGGGTGCAGATAGGTCACGTTCTTACCAGAAAAAATCAGGTAATGCTTGAGAAGATAAACTCAAGCGGCGGCGTATTCGCGCCCACAATCCGCTATCACAACGGGCGGTTCTACATGGTGACAACCAACGATACCACCCACCAGAATTTCTACGTCTGGACTGAGGATATCCACGGCGAGTGGAGCGACCCCATATATGTAGACCAGGGCGGCATAGACCCCTCGCTTTTCTTCGAGGAAGGTCGCACCTACTTCATGAGCAACGGTACTGATGACGAGGGCAAAAGCGGCGTTATCCAGTGTGAGATAGATATAGCAACGGGCGAAAGGCTCTCCGCAAGGCGCTGCCTGTGGCAGGGTTCGGGCGGACGCTATCTTGAAAGCCCGCATATGTACAAAATAAATGGCAGCTATTATCTTATGGCGGCAGAGGGCGGCACGGAGTACGGTCACATGATTACCTACGCGCGCGGCGAAAGCGTGTGGGGAGAGTTTGTCGGCTATCCCAAAAATCCCGTGCTGACAAACCGCAACAAAGCGCCCAACATCATACAGGGCATAGGTCACGGCGACCTTATCTGTGATGAAAACGGCAACTGGCACATTCTTTGCCTTGGCTTCAGGCAGATTGGCATATGGCAGCCGTTCCACCATCTGGGACGCGAGGTATTCCTCACCCCCGTGCAGTTCCACGAGGACGGCTGGTTCACCGCGGGAACTGACGGCACAACCGCCGACAGCTACGAAAGTCCCTACGGCACTGAGCAGATTGAGAAGAAGCTGTTCACCTTTGAAAATACCGATTGGGATATAGACTGGTGCTTTATGCGCCACCCGCATGAGGAGAATTACGACCTCGGCGTTGATTACGCTGTGCTTGACGGCACGGATATAACGCTTGATATGGTGGATTCTCCCACATTTGTCGGCTTGCGCCAGCGCGATTTTAACGCGGACATCAGCGTTGAAGCGGACGTGCTTGACGGCGAGGGCGGATTTACAATGTACATGACCGAGAACGAGCATTACGACATCGCCGTAAGAAAGACCGAAAGCGGCTATGAAGCGGTGCTGAAGCTTAATATCGGCGGCATAAAGCATATACAAAAGACTGTTCCGCTTAAAAGCGGCAAGGCTGCGCTTAAAATCGCGGCAAGCAATTACGCCTACGGCTTCGGCGTGGTTGAAAACGGCGAGTATACCGAGCTTGGCACAGGCTTTACAAAGTATCTTTCAAGCGAGGTTGCCGAGGGCTTCACGGGCGTTGTTATGGGAATTTACGCAGTCGGCGGCAGGGCAGGCTTCCGCGGCTTCCGCTGCGAGTACAAGTAAAGGCAACACAGGAGGAAATTTATCATGCTTAAATCCAAAAGAATTTTGGCGGCGGCAATGGCGCTTACGCTTACGCTGGGAATAACGGCGTGCGAGGACGCTTCGCCCGCGCAGGGCGGCACAAGCAGCGGTTCGCTCGGCGCTGCCACAACCACCACAATGGCAACCACCACCGACCCCGATGAAAACGCCGCAACCGACGAGGAAATCAAGAACATGAACACGGGCGACTACACCCCAAGCGGCAACGCGGGCGTTGTTAAATATCTCGGCTATTTCGATATCACTACCGACCAGAAGGGCAAGGAGCAGTGCATGATTTTCCAGTCCGACCTTTACGGCGGCGAAATTCAGTGGATTTCCGCACCAAATGACTATGCTTATTACGAAAAGCTTGCTACGCTGATTTCGGGTGATGATTCCCCCGATATACTTATCCATGAGGCTATGGCGCTTCCTTATGCGGTAAGCAAGAATATGTTTGAGCCGCTTGACGGCTATTTCAACCTTGACGACCCCATGTGGGAGGAAATGCTGCCCTTTGTCGAGCAGAATAAATACGAGGGCAAGATTTATTACGTTCCCCACCGCATTGTAACTTCGTTCGCGCTTAACTACAACAGAAAAACCATTGAGGACGCGGGACTTCAAGACCCCTACGAGCTGTACATGAACGGCGAGTGGACATGGGACGCATGGCGTCAGATGATGATTGATTTCTGCAATTTAAGCGATGACAATATCGGCTGGTACGCTACCGACACAATCGCCGCCGCGTTCTGCAACACTACGGGCAAGGCTCTTATAGACTACTCCGCAGACGGCACAATCACAAACAATCTTGCTGACGCCGATATAACAAGGGCGGTTGAGTTCCTTGCAGACCTCGGCAGAAACGGCGTTTTGCATACAGAGGGCGGCTGGGTTTCTCCGCAGGACTGGGCAAAGATAAGCGACAAGCTGCTGTTCCTCGGCATGGAGCCTGAGTGGACTTACATAGCCGCCACCGAGGAAATTCAGAACCCCTCTGGCGTAGAGAATGATATTCTGAATACGGTTTCCGACTTCGCGTTTGTTCCCTATCCCAAAGACCCGCAGGCGGATGCTTACTATCTGAACAACGGCACATTCGGCTACATGATAGCAAAGGGCGCGAAGAACATAGACGGCGCGGTTGAGTTTATCCACTGCAACCGTCTTTACGAAACCGACCAGTCCATTATTGAGCAGGAAAGAACCGACCATGTAAGCCCCACCCCCATCTACTACACCGCAGGCAAGTACACGGGTATGCAGAAGTGGGAAATCATCTGGGACGAGGACGTTTACGACCTCTGGAGAGAGGTTTGCACCTCGGATAAGTTCGAGTATGTTCAGGACGATTTGTACGGCTTCGGCGAGGACGTAAAGGTAAACGTCTGCCAGTCCGTATACAACAGCACCTTTGGCGGCGAAAGCTGGTCGCAGCTTTCCCAGCAGGCAATTCCGGCAATTGACTCTATCCTTGACGAGTATAGATAAATACTAAAACCGTCGGAAAAGCCCGCTTCTGGGGCAAACAGATTTTTTCAATAGGTTGAAACTTTCTACAAATTCTTTAATACGCAAGCGAGCGCCGTGCAATTTTGTGCGGCGCTTGCGGATTTTTTTCGCGGCGGGCTTGACAAGAGCGGAAATATGTGATACAATGAGTAAGATATTTACATAGTTAAAGCGTTGAGGGGAACACAGTAGTCCCGCTTTTCCTTTTCAGAGAGCCGATGGTTGGTGCAAATCGGCAGGTGAGCGGTGTGCGAATTACCTCCCCGAGCGGCTGTGCGAAACGGCTTTGCAAGTAGCACGGCACGGGTAAGCCCGTTAAAGCTGTTTTAAGAAGCTCCCCTTGCGGGAGTAACTGAGGTGGTACCGCGGTAAAATGTCGCCCTCTGCTTTGTTGCAGGGGGCGTTTTTGGTTTTGGGTGACAAGCCTGTACAAAAGGCTGCTGCGAAAGGATAAGACTATGAAGCTGCTGTGCGTATTCTATCTGGCAATCAACATTATTATAGGCAAGCTTGCCGTGTTCGGCGGTGAGGACGAAGCCTGCCGCCTTTATCTCGGCGACAGCGAAAGACCGCAGGTTGTATCTGTGGAGGTTTTGGGCGCGGATAACGCACGGCTTACAAATGTGTATGGCGTTAATTTTCTGCATACGGGCGTTGTGGGACTTTTCGGCTGCCCTGTGGAGGTTTCGGCAGACGAGTTTGACGGCGCGCGCTTAGTATTTACCTATGACAGCGACAACATGAACCTTGTCCCGCCGCAGAACCTGGTTGTGCTTTGGTATGACGAGCAGAACAGCAATTACATGGAGCTTAAGGGCGAGCTTAACGAGGCATTGTGTACCGTTTCGCTTGATATTTCGCGGGGCGGCGCATATATGCTTGCGGACGGATACGAGTGGCTTCGGGCATGGGGTTATGATGTGGAGGATTACGCCCACGATATATATTTCACGGGCGATGGCTTTGAGGAGCGCAATGGCTGGGCTTTGCCGGAGTTCAGCATGATATTGCCGAAATGCGTCAAGCTGTTAAACGCCTATAACGGCTATTATGAGCAGACAGGCGTTTGTATCGCCCAATCCGAAAGCCATGATGACGAGCCATATTTCAAAGCCGTCTATCGCTATGATGAAAACCTGTGGCAGTCCGAGTGCGACAACTGGGCGCGGATTATCTATAATTCTGACGAAAAGCAGAAGGTTTCCGCGCTTGATTTTCAGTTTGAAAACGGCGCGCAGGCTAATCTTTACCGATTTGATATTGATGAGTCCTCACGAGGGAGAGCGGTCGGTGTTTCGCTGATTTTGCAGGTGAAACTGAGCGACAATGAACTTATAAGCTTCAGTTACAGCATTTCCGACCCCAGCGACAGCGACCTTATCGAACAGTGCCTTGACAGCCTTAAATCCTTTAAGTGGAGCGGTACGCTCTCCGAGGAAGCCTATGTTCCCGCCGAGGAAAGCGATACCGATAATTTCCCTCAGAAGGCAGGTATTGAGGATATAGGTCTTGCGCAGTTTGAATATGACGGCGAGCCAGGCTTCACAATGCTTGTTCCCGACTGCACAAAGCCGAATAGTTATTACGGCACTACCGAGTTTGACATGGGCGGCTATACCGAGAGAAGTCTTGGATTCTGCAACGGCAGTGATGATATCTACTGCAATTTCGACCTGCTCAGCGGCGATAATGTGAACCAAAGCTGGCTTGATGGGGATAATCTTTTCCATATCGAGGGCGAAAGCCACACCGTAACGGATATCAGCGGCAAGACGGGAATTCCCTCTGAAATATACGTTCTGCGCTTTGTGGATACAGGCAAGGTGGAAAGCGAGCATCTAAGAGTATATGTCTACGGCGTGTACCACATTTCGGATACCGAGATGGTTACGGCGTGCTATTCGCTTTGGGCGGACAACGCGGACGAACTTCTGCCGATTATAACGCAGTCGCTTGAAAGCTTTAGATTTAATTAACGATTTGCTTGAAAGGTTGTGATAAACATGAGAATCCCCGCGGCTCTCATTGCTTATGCGCCGTTTTTGAACGGACGATAATACAGTACAAATTACCAAAACAATACAAAACACAAAGGAGAAAACAAAATGGAACTTTATGACGAGCTTGTCGCGCGCGGACTTATCGCGCAGGTAACTGACGAGGACGAAATCAGAAAGATGATTA